>JAAXHJ010000048.1 GCA_012270965.1 Candidatus Palauibacter poriticola | reverse complement strand
TTCGAGCAGGCCCTGGAGGCGCTGGAGCAGACCCTGCGGATCGACCCCGAGGACCGGGTCGCCCACTACCACCGCATGCTCTGCCTGCGCAGCCTGGGGCGGCAGGCGGAAGCGGAGGCGGCCGAACAGGCCTACGAGTACTACCAGATCGACGAGTCGGCCCAGGCCGTGACCCGCGAGTACCGCCTGAGCCACCCCCACGACAACCTCGAGGCCCAGGCGATCCACGTGCACGAGCTCACGGCGGCCGAAGAGGCCGGCGCAGGGGGCGGGGCCTGATGGCCGGGCGTCTCCGCCTGCGGGGGCTGGTCCCGGCGGCCCTGCTGCTGGCCGCGTGCGCCGAGGAGGCCCCGGAGGTCGCCCCGGAGCCGCCGGCCTACTCGCGGCCCACCCCGGACTACGCCCGCGCCGAAGACGCACCGACCCCGCCGGCGGTGACCTTCACCGAGACCGCCGCGGCAGCCGGCCTGGCCTTCCGCCACGAGACCGGCGCCTTCGGCCAGAAGTGGATGCCCGAGACGATGGGGTCCGGCTGCGCTCTCCACGACCTCGACGGCGACGGCGACGACGACGCCTTGCTGGTGAACGGCGCCTGGTGGCCCGGCCACGAGGGGGAAGGCCCGCCGCCGACCTCCGCCCTCTTCGCCAACGACGGCGCCGGTTCCTTCACCGACGTCACCTCCGGCTCCGGGGTGGACGTGAGCGTCTACGGCATGGGGGTGACGGCGGCCGACTACGACGGCGACGGCGACGCGGACCTCTACGTGACGGCGGTGGGCGACAATCGGCTCTACCGCAACGACGGGGGGCGGTTCACGGACGTGACGCGCGCGACGGGGACCGAGGGGAACGCGCCGGACGCGGCGGATCCCGCTTGGTCGACGGCGGCGGCGTGGTTCGACGCGGACGGGGACGGCTGGCTTGACCTCCTCGTCTGCAACTACGTGGACTGGACGCCGGAAACCGACCTCTTCTTCACCCGCGACGGGGTGAACAAGTCCTACGCGACCCCCGAGGAATACAACGGCGAGTCCTGCCGCCTCCTGCGGAACGAACCCGGCGCTGGAACAGGGGCCGGCGGCCAAGCGACCCTCGCCCGCCGGTTCCGGGACGTGACCGCCGAATCCGGTCTCGACAACCCCGAGGGGAAGTCGCTCGGTATCGTGATCGACGATTTCAACGACGACGCCCGGCCCGACGTCGCGATCGCCAACGACACCTACCAGAACTTCCTGTACGAGAATCTGGGGGAAGGGAAGTTCGCCGACGTGGCGCTTGACGCCGGGGTCGCCTTCGACGAGTTCGGGCGGGCGCGCGCCGGGATGGGCGTGGACGTCGGGGACATCCTCAACCGCGGGCAGCTCTCGATCGCGATCGGCAACTTTTCGAACGAGCCCGTGTCGCTGTTCACGCAGATTCAGGAGGGGCTGTTCCAGGATCTGGCCGGGTCGGCGCGGCTCACGCGATCGACGCTCCTTCCGCTGACCTTCGGGCTCCGCTTCGCGGATTTCGATCTCGACCGCTACGTGGATCTCGTGCTCGGGAACGGCCACATCGAGCCGGAGATCGAAGCGATCCAGGGGGACGTTACCTTCGCGCAGCCGCCACAGCTGTTTGGAAACGACGGGCGCGGAGGGTTCATCGATGCCGGCGCGGCGGCGGGCGGCGGGTTCGACGAGCCGATCGTGGCGCGGGGCGTGGCCACGCTCGACTACGACCGCGACGGGGACTTGGATCTCGTGATCTCGACGAGCGGCGGGCCGGCGAAGCTCTTCCGCAACGACCTCGAGCCCGGTCCCGGGTGGGTGCGGTTGCGCCTCGAGGGGGCGGCACCGAATCCCGGCGCGGTCGGGACGACCGTGCGGGTGTTCGTGGAAGAGGTGGCCCAGCGGTTCGTGGTCTCGACCGCCTCGTCGTACCTGTCGCAGTCCGAGACGAACCCCGTGCTCGCGGGTCTGGGCGGGGCCGCGCGGGCCGACAGCGTCGTCGTGACCTGGCCCGGCGGAGAGCGCACCGTGGCGGGTTCCGTCGCGGCCGGGGAGGAACTCGTGATATCCCAGCCGGCAAGCCAGCGCCCAAACCGTCCAGCAGAGCGCCCAAACCGTCCAGCAGAGCGGGCAAGCCATCCAGCAGAGCGGGCAAGCCAGCCAGCGGAGCCGGCCAACCATCCAGCAGACGGAGAGCGGAGACCGTGAGGATACCGGAGGAGCGCCGCCGGGGGGGCGAAATGTCGCGGTGGAAAGGCGGACGGGTCACGGCGGTCGTGGGTGCCGTCGCGCTTTTTGTCGGGTGCGGGGAGGCGGGGGCGCCGGTTCCGGAGGCATCGCTGGCGGAGATCTTGGCCACGCGCGGGACGGCGGACGCGGCGCTCCAACAGGACCGCCTCGAGGACGCCCGGGCCGACTACCAGCGCCTCGTCGAGATGGCGCCGGCGGAGGCCGCGGGGTACGCGGGGCTCGGCCTCACGGCGCTCAAGGCGGCGGACTACGAGGCGGCCGAGGAGAACCTCCTCGAGGCGCGCGAGCGGGCGCCCGACGATCCCGAGCTGACGCTGGCGCTCGCCACGCTGCGGACCGAGACGGGCGATTTCGAGGCGGCGCGGGCGCTGCTGGACGAGACGCTGGCGGCCGACCCGGGCCACGCGCGCAGCCTGTGGGGGCTGGCGGAGCTGGAGGCCCGGGCGGCGGGCCCGGACTCCGATGCCCGAGCGGACGTTCTCGCGCGCCTGGCGGCGGCCGCGCCGGGCAGCCCGGCCGCTCTCGCCACGCTCGCCGATGCGCAACTCGCGCGCGGCGAACTCGATGCCGCCCTAGGCACGATGGAGAGCCTGCGCCAAGTCGCCCCCGACTTCCGCGAGCGTCCGCGCGCGGCCTTCGATGCCGCCGAAGATGCCCTCCGGGACGGCGACGGATCGACGGCGATCAGCCAATTCGCCGACTTCCGCGCGGCTTTCGAGGTCACCTCGCCCTACCAGGCGAGCCTCGAAGAGCTGAGGTTGCCGGGCGGCCCCCTCGAGGGCGTCGCGCAACTCGACTTCAGTTTCCTCGTCACGCTCCGCGTCCAGGAACCGGAAGCCGTGCTGGCGGCGCTGCGCTACACGGAGGCCTCCGATCTGGCCGGGCTCGCGGCGCTCGCGCCCTCGTCGGGTGGAGGGGCCGCGGCGGAGGCCCCGGTGACTGCGGCGGAGCCCCCGCTGACTGCGGCGGAGGCCCCGGTGGCCGCTGCGGCGGCGATCGGCGACTTCGACGGGGACGGCGACGAAGACCTGTTGTGGAGCCGGGGTGGGGAGGGGCGCGCTCTGCGCGTGGACCTCGGCCGCTACGTGGACGCCTCAGACGAGGTCGGGGTCATCGACGCCGGTGACGCCGCGGCGGCGATCTGGGCCGACTTCGACGACGACCGCCGCCTCGACGCCTGGTTCGCCGGAAGTTCCCCGCGCGCGTACCGCAACGACCCGGCCGGTGGCTTCCAGGAGATCGCTTTCCCATCGGCTGCCGCGGGAGGTCCGGCCGGTGCGGCCCCCGGCGCAGTGCCGTCCGCGGCCGCCGGCGCGGAGATGTCCGCGGCCCACGGCGTCTTCGCGGCGGATCTGGACCAGGACGGGGACCTCGACGTGTTCGAGCCGCACACCGGCGCGAACCGCCTCTTCCGCAACAATGGCGACCTCACCTTCACGGAGATGGCGGCCGACTTCGGACTCGCGGGCCCAACGGACGGCGACACGCGGGATGCCGCCTTCGGCGACCTCGACAACGACCGCGATCTCGACGTTGTCCTCGCGGAAGGCGCGGCCGGCCTCCGCCTGCTGGACAACGAGCGCGCGGCCACCTTCGCCGACCGCACGGAGCGCCTCGTCGAGTCGGCGACGGACGCCGACGGAGGCCCGACGGCGGGCGCCGACAGACGTGCGGCGGCCGGGGCGGACGGACGTGCGGCGGGCGAGGAGGCGCTGGCCGTGGCGATCGGCGACGTGAACGGAGACGGCCGGCTCGACATCGCGGCCGCCGGCGCGGACCGCGTCCGCCTCCTGCACGGGTCGGCCTCCGCCGCGTTCGCGCTCGCCGCCACGGTGCCCCTGAACGGTCTCGTCCCCCGCGACCTGCTCTTCGTCGATTTCGACAACGACGGTCGGCTGGATCTCGCCGTCGCCGGTACGCCCCCGGAAGCCGGCACCCCGTCCGCGGCGGGATCCGACGCCGAATCCGTCACGGCGTCCGGCTCCGGGCTGCGGCTGTTCCGCAACGAAGGGGAGGGGCGGCTGGCATCGGCTGACGGGTTCCTCCCCGATCTCCCGTTCGCGCTTCGCACCGTTCGTTCGTTCGACTACAACGAGGACGGCGACGCCGACCTCCTCGTCCTCGGATCGGACGGGAACCCGCGTCTCCTGCGCAACGACGGCGGCAACGCGAACCACTACTTCAGACTCGACCTCGCGGGGCTGGGGGAGGGAAGCCGCAAGAACAACCGCTTCGGAATCGGCGCGCGCGTCGAGGTGCGGGCCGGCGATCTCTTCCAGGTCCACACCGTCACCGACCCGACGACCCTCATCGGCCTCGACGGACGACTGAAGGCCGATGTCGTGCGCGTCTACTGGCCGAACGGCGTCCCGCAGGACCTCTACTTTCCGGGCACCGACCAGGATCTCGTCGAGCAGCAGACGCTCAAGGGTTCCTGCCCCATGCTTTACGTGTGGAACGGCAATGGGTTCGAGTTCGTGGGCGACATGATGTGGAAGAGCGCCCTCGGCATGCCGTTGGGCATCCTCGGCGGCGGCCAGCGCGCCTACGCCCCCGCCTTCCCCTCGCAGGAGTACCGCCGCCTCCCCGACGGCGTGCTCCAGCCGCTGGATGGCGAGTACGTGATGCAAATCACCGAGGAGTTGTGGGAGACGATCTACGTGGACGGGGTGAACCTCGTCGCCGTCGACCACCCGTCCGCGATCGACGTGTACGTGAACGAGGCCTTCATCCCGCCCGCTCCCATCGAACTGGAACTGTGGCGCGTGGGTGAGCGGCACGCCCCCGTTTCGGCCACGGACGAGGAGGGGCGGGACCACCGGGAGGCGCTCGCCGAGCGCGACTTCCACTACGTCTCATCGTTCCGCCCCGGCCGCTTCCAGGGGATCGCCGAGCCGCACGAACTCATCCTCGACCTCGGCCCCGAGGCCGCGTCGGGCGACGTTACCCTCTTTCTCACGGGGTGGATCTTTCCCACGGACGCGAGCATCAATGTGGCCATGGGGCAGTCGGACGCGCTCCAGCCGCACTTCCCGGAACTCGATGTCATGGGCCCCGGCGGCGAGTGGCAGCCCGCGATCCCCGGCCTCGGCTTCCCGTCGGGCAAGGACAAGACGGTCGTCGCCGACCTGCGCGGCCTCTTCCCGACCGACGACCGGCGAGTGCGGATTCGCACGAACCTCATGGTCTACTGGGACGAGGCCTTCTTCACGACGGGCCCCGCGCATCCGGCGGCGGACGAGCATCGCGTGACGGCGACCGCGCCCCGCCACGCCGACATCCACTACCGCGGCTTCGCGCGCGAATACCGAAAGGGCGGCCGCTACGGTCCGCATTGGTTCGACTACGATTCCGTCACCGCCGAGCCCCGCTGGCACGACCTCTTCGGCCTCTACACCCGCTTCGGCGACGTGACCGACCTCGTGACCGAGGGCGACGACCGCTACGTAATCCAGAACGCCGGCGACGAGATCACCCTCCGCTTCGACGCCGAGGCGTTCCCGGCGCTACCGGACGGATGGACACGAACCTTCCTCATCTACTCCGACGGCTGGGTAAAGGACGGCGACCTAAACACCGCCACCGGCGACCGCGTCGTCCCCCTCCCCTCGCGCACCCTCTCCGCCTACCCGCCATCCCCGGAGCAGGAGCGCACCGAAGCCCCCGACGCGGAACTCGTGGAATACCTCACCCGCATGATCCCACCCCCCGAAGACCGATGACTGTCGTCAGCCGACTCCCGGATCGCCTCCCACTCCGCCTCGTCCGCCCGGGGTTCTCGAGCAGCTCTGATCGGCGTCCGCCCATTCATCTTGCCGTGCGCGGTGGGCACGTTAGGACGGCTCTCCCGCCCGTGCGCAAGACTGCACTTGCACGAGGTCGAACACGTGGTCGCCCAAGGAGCCTGGTGCCTCCGTCCCGACACTCGGGTCAGCACCTGGGCAGAGGCCTTCGAGCCGGGGGCGGTGGAGGCGGTGTGGGCGCAGACGCGTGGACAGCCTTCCGCCGAGGGAGACAAGATGGGAACTCTGTGGAGGCGGGGACTCTTCTCCGGGGCCGGTCCCCGATGAGCCCGCGGGGTATTCGACGACATCGAACGAGTTGCTCCGCCGTCTTCATGCACGAGCTACGAGTGACCCACGGCCACTCACTCCCGGGCCACGCGCCCCACCAGCGGAACGAGGCATCCCCCGTGGACCTGGTCTCTTGACGAACAGTTCGACGCGGACTTCATCAATCATCAATGAGGCCGCGCATCACAAGGCTCTCGAACAGACTTTCTTTGGCAGGGCTCGTGAAAGAGCGGCCGCGATCTTGAGGTTTTGGAAGAGCGGAGCGTTCGTGTCGAAGCGCTCGATCACGGTCGCCTGCCCGGCGAGGATTGCGACGCATGCCGATCACCGCGTCGCTGCGTGCGCCTCCCGACACCGGCGAGGCTCGGCTCGACGGCTCGCATCTGCGAGTCATAACGTGACTCAGCATGAACCATTTCGTAGCAAGGAGGAGGCGGACGAGATGGAACGGAGGCTCATAGATCACGATGTCCGGGAGGCACTGGTGACGACGGGGGAGAGCTACGAGTGGAGGGTTCGAGATTGAAGCAAGCCGTCAACTTGGAGGAGAAGTTCGGTCGGCTGCCCGAGTACTGGCAGCCGCGCGTGGTCGCCGAACTCAACGACTACCAGTTCAAGATCGCGCGCGTGAAGGGCGAGTTCGTGTGGCACGACCACGCGGACACGGACGAGGCGTTCTTCGTCCTCGAGGGCACGCTGCGGATCGACCTCCCGGATGGCGCGGTCGAGATCGGCCCGGGCGAACTCTACGTGGTCCCGCGCGGCGTGAAGCACCGCCCCGTCGCCGAGGAGGAAGTGAAGCTGATGCTCGTCGAACCCTGCGGCGTCGTGAACACCGGCCACGAGCGCGGCGACCTCACCGCCGAGTCGAACGTCTGGATCTGAGGGGTGCGAACCAGCCGGGACGATCAGAGATCCGTTGCGAACACGGCGTGGAGGTCGATCCCGACCTGTTGGGCCCCGAGCCTGACCGGGAGGGCCCCCATAAAGCGCTCGTGCCCGGGATCCCGCCCGAACCGCCATCCGTCGACGGTATTCTCGTCCGGGTCGACGATCCAGTACTCCCGCATCCCCTGACGCTCGTAGAGCCGCGCTCGCGAGCGCTTGAGCGCGCATGGCCGGGCCGGTTCCTTACCTCCCGCGCGGGACGGGCGGCCCCAGCATGCTAGAGGTCATGATTACGGCATGCTAGAGTCATGACATGGCGAATCTACAGGTGAAGAACATGCCGAAGGCTCTCCACGAACGCCTGCGTCGGCAGGCGCGGGAGAACAACTGCACCATGAGCGCCCTTGTCCTGGCCGCCATTGAGCGTGAGTTGGCGAGGTGCGAGTGGCGGGAGCATCTGCGCGGGCAGCCGACCACCGACCTCGGTATGGAGGCCGCGTCGCTGATCAGGGAGGAACGTTCCACGCGCGACCCCGGTGCCGGGCGACCCGCTACGTCGTCGACGCGTCGGTCGCGGTCGAATACCTCCCGCGCACGCCGCTGGGCCTCGCCGCGGCCGATACGCTGGAGGGTGCCGACCTGATCGCTCCCGAACTCATCGATGTCGAGGTTCTGTCGGCGCTGAGGAAAGCGGTGCTGTTGGGGCGTCTCGACGAGTCTCGGGCGCTCGCTGCGGTCAAAGATCTGAGCCGGTGGCCTGTCGACCGCGTCTCCCACCGCGCATTGGCTCGCCTAGCTTGGCGGTATCGACACAACGTGAGCGCCTACGACGCGTTCTACCTGGCGACCGCCCGTTCGCACGCAGTGCCACTGCTGACGGCCGATGGCAAGCTGGCCGGAGCATCCGGTCTCGACGTTACCGTGCAGCACATCTTCGGCAGTCCACGGCATGTGATGGAGCCGTAGCGAGTAACGCCACCGCGTCGGATCAGAAACCGGCGGCGAAGACGGCACGCAGATCGATTACACCGACCCGTTTGGCTCCGCGGTGGACAGGGAGGGTCGTAGTGCATCGTTCGTGGACGGTCTCGTCCCCGAACCGCCAGACGTCGACGGCATTCTCGTCCGGGTCGACGATCCAGTACTCCCGCACCCCCTGCCGCTCGTAGAGCCGGAGCTTGATGCCGCGGTCGCGACTCGCGGTTGACGGGGAGAGGATCTCCACCACGAGGTCGGGAGGGCCGACGATTCCGGCGTCCGCCACAATGGCTCCGCGGTCGCGGGACACGAAGAGAATGTCCGGTTGGACGCCCTCTCCGGTGGCCGGGAACTCGACGCCGTAGGGGGCGACGAAGACCTCGCCCAGCCCGGACCGTTCCAGAATCCGGTGCAGGGCGTATTGCAGCCGCATGCTCACACGCTGGTGGCGCGTGTTCGGCGCGGGGGTCGTGTAGAGGTCGCCCTCGATCGCCTCGTAGCGATTGCCGTCGTCCGGCATCTGCTGGACGTCCTGCCAGGTGATCGAGGGAAGCGGCATGGTCGGCACATCATAGCTCCGGGCGGGAGTCGTCTCCAAGTCCTACTCCAAGATCGCCCGGGCTCTCAACTCCCGATCAACGCGCGCTCGCGGCGAACCGGCCGCGCGGCCGACCCAAATCGGACGATCAGAGGTCCGGCGCGAAGACAGCTTCAAGGTCGATCAAGCCGACCTGCGCGGTGCCGAGCCGGACCGGCAGGGTTTCGGTGAAGCGTTCGAGTCGCGGTTCGTCCGCGAACCGCCACGCGTCGACGGCATTCTCGTCCGGGTCGACGATCCAGTACTCCCGCACGCCCTGCCGCTCGTAGAGCCGGAGCTTGATGCCGCGGTCGCGACTCGCGGTTGACGGGGAGAGGATCTCCACCACGAGATCCGGCGCCCCGACGATCCCGGCCTCCCCGATGATCCGCCGACGCTCGTTTGAAACGAACAGGAGATCCGGCTGAACGCCCTCTCCCGTCGCGGGGAACTCAACCCCGACGGGGGCCCAGAAGAGTTCACCATGCCCGGGCTCGAGCAAGAGGGGCTTGAGAGCGTCGTACAGCGCCCTCGTGATGCGGTGGTGAAGGATCGACGGGGCGGGGGTCATGTAGAGGTCGCCCTCGATCGCCTCGTAGCGATTGCCGTCGTCCGGCATCTGCTGGACGTCCTGCCAAGTGATCGAGGGAAGCGGCATGGTGGGCACATCATAGCTCCGGGCGGGAGTCGTCTCCAAGTCCAACTCCAAGATGCCGGGCGTCATCATCCTGGCTTCAACGCCTCCTGCGGTGCGCGCCGGCGGTCTTGTCAGGCTGGCTCTTCCGGCGCACCGTGCTCGACGGCATGAATCCGCGGTCGCGGCACGCGATCGTCCCCTCTCAACCCGCGAGGTTCCCATGCGCGTCCGACCTTCCCGAGTCCAACCCTCCCGAGTCCGACCTTCCCGCGTGCGACCTTCCCGCGTGCGATGTTCCAGAGTCCATCCTTCCCAAGTCCGGCCTTCCCGCGTCCGACGTTCGCCCCTGCGCCCGCTCCCGGCGGGTTCCGCCCTGTTCGTCGCGACCTTCGCGGCGTTCGTGGCCGCTGCCCCGCTGTCGGCGCAGTCAGCGCCCGATCCCACGGTCTACGAGACGCTCCGGTGGCGAAACATCGGCCCGGAGGGGAACCGCTTCAGCGCGGCGGCGGGGATCCCCGGCCAGCCGTACACCTACTACGTGGGCGCGGCCTCGGGCGGCATCTACAAGACGACGGACGGCGGCGTGAACTGGGACGAGATGTTCGACGACCAGCCGGTGCAGTCGATCGGGTCGCTCGCCGTCTCTCCCACCGATCCCAACATCGTCTGGACGGGGACGGGGGAGGGGAAGATCCGGAGCCACATCTCCATCGGGCAGGGCGTCTACAAGTCGACGGACGCGGGGGAGACGTGGACCCTCATGGGCCTCGAACCCACGGGACGGATCCCGCGCCTCGTCATCCATCCCACGAATCCGAACATCGTCTTCGTGTGCGCGCTGGGCCACTCCTACGGGCCGCAGCCGGAGCGGGGCGTGTTCCGGACGATGGACGGGGGCGAGAGCTGGGAGCACGTCCTCTTCATCGACGAGGACACGGGGTGCTCGGACATCGCAATGGATCCGTCGAATCCACGCGTCCTCTTCGCGGGCACTTGGCAGCTCGAGATCCACACCTGGGGGCGCACGAGCGGCGGTCCGGGCGGCGGCCTGCACGTGTCGCGCGACGGCGGGGACACGTGGGAGAAGCTGAACGGGCCGGACAACGCGATCGGCCTGCCGAAGAAGCCGGTCGGCAAGGTGGCGGTGGCGGTCGCGCCCTCGAACCCGCAGCGCGTGTACGCGATGCTGGAGACGGGAGATGGGATTCCGTGGAACGGCGAGCCCACGGAGGACGGCCAGTTGTGGCGCTCCGAGGATGGGGGCCGCACGTGGACGCTCATCACCCGCAACCGGAACGCGATGGGGCGGCCGCACTACTACTCGCGCGTCGTGATCTCGCCCGACGACGAGGATGAGGCCTACTTCCTCACCGCGTCGTTCACGGTGTCGACGGACGGAGGGCGCACGCTGGACGTGACGCCGCGCCCGCGCGCGCCCGGCGGCGACCATCACGACATGTGGATCGACCCCACGAACCCGGACCGCATGATCGTGGCGCACGACCAGGGCCTCTCGATTTCGATCAACCGCACGAAGACGTGGTTCCGGCAGCGGCTCACGAACGCTCAGATGTACCACGTGACGGTGGACAACGCGGTCCCCTACAACGTGCTCGGGAACAAGCAGGATGAGCCGACCTACCGCGGCCCCAGTAACAGCCGGATCCTCGGCGTGCGAGGCATCAACCACATCCCGCGCGGCATGTGGCACCACGTGGGAGGCGGCGAGAGCGGCTGGGCCACGCCGGACCCGACCGATCCGAACATCGTGTGGTCCTCCGCCTCGGGGTCGGGGATGGTGGGAGGGATCGTCGTCCGCTACGAAGAGGAGCGGCGGCAGTACCGCGCCGTCGAGGTGTGGCCCGAGCAGAGCCGGGGGGCGGCGTCGGGCGTGCGCTACCGCTTCGTGTGGGACGCGCCGGTCCACATCTCCCCGCACGACAACGAGACGGTCTACGTGGGGAGCCAGCACGTGCACCGCACCCGGAACCGCGGCCAGAGCTGGGAGGTCATCAGCCCGGACCTGACGCTGAACGACCAAAGCCGCATGGGCCTGTCGGGCGGACTCACGGGCGACAACATCGGCGTGGAGTACGCGGGCACCGTGTTCGGGATCGCGGAGTCGCCCATCGAGCCGGGCCTCATCTGGGCGGGCACGAACGACGGCCGACTCCACATCACGCGCGACGGCGGCGCGAACTGGACGGACGTGACCGGCAACGTCGACGGGCTGCCGGAGTGGATCGCCGTGCGCAGCATCGCCCCCTCGCGCTACGACGCGGGCACCGCCTACATCGCGGCGGACGGCCACCAGGTCAACATCCGCGATCCACACCTCTACTGGACGCGCGATTTCGGCGTCTCGTGGGAGAAGATCACCGACGGGATCCCGCCCAACATGCTGAGCTACACGAAGGTCATTGTGGAGGACCCGGTACGGCCGGGCCTCCTCTACGCGGGGACGGAGAACGCCCTCTACGTCTCGTTCAACGGCGGCGACGAGTGGCGGCCGCTGCAGAACAACCTGCCCGCGGCCCCGGTGTCGGGGATCGTGGTCCAGGAGCACTTCAGCGACCTCGTCGTGGGCACGTACGGGCGCGGGTTCTGGATCTTCGACGACCTGTCGCCGCTCCAGCAGTTGACGCCGGACGTGCTGGCGTCGGCCTCGCACCTGTTCGCGCCGCGCGATGCCTACCGCTTCCGCCCCATCACGCCCCCCTCGATTCCGTACGACGACCCCACGATCGGGGAGGATCCGGAGTACGGGGCCTCGCTCAACTACTGGCTCGCGGCGGCGGCTTCCGAGACTCCCACGATCAAGGTCCTCGACGGGTCGGGGACGGTCGTGCGTACGCTCGAGGGACCGAACCGCGCGGGCGTGAACCGGATCCATTGGGACTTGCGGGACGAACCCAACGAGCCGATCCGGATGCTCACGCCGCCCCGGTACGCGGAGCACATCGAGGTCGGGGATGACGGACGGCCGGCGCCGGGCGGGGCGCAGATTTCTGTTCTGATGCCGCCGGGAGGATACACGGTGCGTCTCACGGTGGATGGGGCGACGCACGAACAGCCGCTGACCGTGCTCAAGGACCCGCATTCGGGGGGGACGGAGGCGGACATCGCCGAGCAGCTCGCGTTCATTCGAGAGGTGCGGGAGGATGTCGTGCGGGCCGGCGAGGCCGTGCACCGCGTGGAGGCGATGCGTGTCCAGCTCGGAACGCTGTCGCGGTTCGCGGAGGACGAGGATCTCTCCGCGTCGGTCGAGGATCTGCGGCAGAAGCTGGTCGAGTTGCAGGAGACGATGGTCGACCTGCGGCTCACGGGCCAGGGCCAGGACGGCGTGCGGTTCGAGGCGCGGCTCCTCCAGAAGCTCGGCTACCTGGTCGGCGCGCTGGCGATCGCGGACTTTCGGCCCACGGACCAGCAGGTGGAGGTGAAGGCGCTGCTCCGCGAGCAGCTCGAGGCGCACCTGGCCGAACTCGAGGAGCTGGTGCGAACGGACGTCGCGGCGCTCAACGAGACGCTGCGCGGCCTCGGCATGCTCATCATCACGGACGACGCCCCGTAGCAGTCCGCGGCGGAACCCGCGTCGGCGCAGCTTTCAGGCGGAATGCGGCGTCGCTCGAACGCTGCGGGGTTCCGCCGCGGGCGGCTAGAGGCGGCGCGGAAACGGAGGGATCGAGATGATGGATCGTCGCGGCTTCATCGGGGCCGGCGTCGCCGGTGGACTCGGCGTCGTGGCCGCCACCTCGGGCTGCGCGCCCGAAGAGGACTTGGCGGGCGCCGGGGCGGGGGAGGCGGGCGGCGCGACGGCCGTGCCGCCGTTCGAACTGGACGAGGTGACCGTCGACGAACTCCAGGCGAGCATGGCGTCGGGCGAGCGCACGGCCCGCTCGATCGCGGAGCTGTACTTGGAACGCATCGAGGCGCTGGACGGACAGGGACCGGAACTGCGTTCGATTATCGAGACGAACCCCGACGCGCTCGCCGTCGCCGATGAACTGGACGCCGAACGCGCGGCGGGGAACGTGCGCGGGCCGCTGCACGGGATTCCGGTCGCTCTCAAGGACAACATCGACACGCACGACCGGATGACGACGACGGCGGGTTCGCTGGCGCTGGAGGGGTCCATCCCGCCGCGGGACTCGTTCGTGGCCGCCCGGCTGCGCGAGGCGGGGGCCGTCATCCTCGCCAAGGCGAACCTTAGCGAGTGGGCGTACTTCCGGGGCCTGCGCGCGACCTCCGGCTGGAGCGCGCGCGGCGGCCAGTGCCGGAACCCCTACGCGCTCGACCGGAACCCGTGCGGCTCGAGTTCGGGGTCGGGCGTCGCCGCCTCGGCCAACCTGTGCGGGCTCACGGTGGGAACGGAGACGGGGGGATCCATCATGTGTCCCTCGTCAAGCAACGGAATCGTGGGGATCAAGCCCACGGTCGGGCTGTGGAGCCGGGCCGGCGTCATCCCCATCTCCCATTCGCAGGACACGGCGGGACCCATGTGCCGGACCGTCGCCGACGCGGCCGCCCTGCTCGGCGCCTGCGCGGGTGTGGATCCGCGAGATCCCGCCACCGCCGCGAGCGAGGGCCGCGCGCACACCGACTACACGCGGTTCCTCGACCCGGCCGGCCTGAGCGGCGCGCGCATCGGGGTTGTGCGCAGCTTCCCCGGCTTCGACCCGCGCGTGCTCGAACTCTTCGACGAGGCCATCGAGGCGATGCGGGCCGGAGGCGCCGTCATCGTCGATCCGGCCAACATGGACGCCGCGGCTTGGAACGATCCGCTGTCGCTCGTCCTGCTGGAATACGAGTTCAAGGCCGGCCTCAACGCCTATCTGGCGGGGCTGGGTCCGGACGCGCGCGTGAGGAGTCTCGCCGAGGTCATCGAGTTCAACGAGCGCAACGCCGACCGGGAGATGCTGCACTTCGGCCAGGAGCGCTTGATCGCCTCGCAGGCGAGGGGACCGCTCACGGACCCCGAGTACCTGAACGCCGTCGCCACCATTCAGCGTGCGAACCGGGAGGATGGGATCGACCGCCTGGCGCGGGAGCACGGGCTGGATGCGATCATCGCTCCGACGCGCGACCTCCCGTGGCCGACGGACCACATCAAGGGCGACAGGCTCGACGGGGGATCGTCCGCCGCGCCCGCCGCGATCGCCGGCTATCCGGACATCACGGTGCCGATGGGATTCGTGCGCGGACTTCCGGCGGGGGTGTCGTTCTTCGGCCCGGCCTGGACGGAGCCCACGCTGCTGCGGATCGCCTACGCCTACGAGCAGGCCACGCAGCAGCGCAGGAGACCGACGTTCGCCACGACCCTCGGCTGAGGACTGGTAGGTCCGGGTTCAGCCCGCGCGGACGAGGGCGATGCTCCCGTTCACGGTGCTCACCTCGATTTCCGGTCCGCCCGCGCCGATCTCGCCGGAGGCAGACTTGGGTCCCCAGCGCCCGCGGATGATAAGAGGAAACTCCGTGTCGATGGCGCCGTTGACCGTCCGAATGTCGACGTCGGCGTCAGTGCCGTTCGGGAGCACCAGCCGGATTCCTCCGTTCACCGTCTTGAAGCGAAGGTCCTCGGCAATCTCGCCCCCCAGCCGGGCCTCGATCGATCCGTTCACGGTCTGCGCGGACACCGGACCGTTGCCCTCCACCGCGATGCCGCCGTTCACGGTCCGGGCCTCCACCTCATCGGCGATCCCCCGCGCCTCGATCTCCCCGTTCACCGTCCGGGCCTCGAGTTCGACGCCGGCCGGAACCTCGACCGTGAAGTGTACCTTCACATCGTTGTTGCGGACGCTCATCTCGTAGTCATCGCCCCGCCCGCAGCGGTTCGGGTCGCGCCCGGGCCTCGACGGATAGACGGCGCAGACCAGCACACCCCGCGAGTCCTCGACCACCTCGATGCGGACCGAGTCCGGATCGTCGTCATCCCATTCCTTCGTGGCCCGGACCTGGACTTGGCTGCCGCTTGCCGCGCTCGCCACCACGGAGCCGTTCACGCCCCGGATCGTGATCGCGTCTCCGCGATCCACCGACCCCTGCCACTCGAAGTCCTGGGCCCGTGCTTCCGCCGCCCCCAAGCACACCAGCCATGCCGCCGCCGCGGCGAGTTGTCGCGCTGTGTTCCGCATCACGCTGCTCCCGATCTGTCTTGTGGGTTCGTCGCTATTCGAGGTCGGGGGTACGCTCCCCCGGCCGGATGAGGAGGATGTCTCCGTCGAAGGATTTCAACGTCACGCTGGCCGCTCCGTCGCCCAAGGTGAACTGTCCCCCCCGCAGGCTGCCTCCCTGAAACTGGACGGGGAAGGAGGGCACGAGTTCTCCGTCGAAGGTGGACACGGAGATGCGGGCGCCGGCGTTCTCGGGGACGGCGAACGTCACATCGCCGTCGTGAGTGCTGAGCGAGTAGCTGCCGTCGGCGTGAAGGACACCGTCGTACCAAATGTCGCCGTCCACCGTGGCGGCCGAGATGGAGCGCGTATCGGCGTTCGTGACGACGATGTCGGCGTCGATGCCGCTGACGCTCATGCCCCCGGCGACCTGATCGAGCCACACGTCGCCGTCCGTCACGCTGACCGTCGCGGATCCGGCATTCGATATCGTCACGTCGCCGTCCAGAGTGGCGACGCTGGCGCTGGCGGCGCCGTCGATCTCCACGTCTCCGTCGGCCGTCCTCACGGCCACCGCGCCGCGGACGGCGCCGGCGACCGTGACGTCGCCCTCGTGTCCGACCACGCTTACGTCGACGTCCTCAGGAAGCCAGATGAGGAAGTCCGCGCCGTCTCCATTCGGGCTTGTGCCGAGCCGAATCGTCCCGCCCGAGGACTGCACGCGAATCCCGCCGTCATCGTCGTCGAGCACGACGCGCGCCTCACGGCCGCCCGCACCCATCACGCGGATATCTCCCTCGCGGTGTTCGATCTCGATGCGCGCGCCCTCGGGTACGACGAATGTCGTATCGCGCGCGCCGGGCCCCGCCGCCCCGAGAGCCGCCAGCAAGACCGTCGCCGGAACCATCAGCGTGCCGCCGCGAGCTGCACGGCGTGGGCGAGAAACTCCGACTTGCGTCGCATTGTGTTCTCCATGTGTTGCCGTATGTAGGGGTCGTCGGGCAGCTCGAGCAGCGCCGCGCGCGCGTCCTCGATCGCCCGGTCGATCGTCACGAGAGCGCGGCGGACGCGCGCCACGGTCTCCGGCGGCAGCGGCCGCTCCGAGTCGAAAAGCACGCGTTCGAGTTCGGCGATCAGGCGGGCGTATTCCTCGGCGCTCGATCCTCCGCCCTCCAGCGTCGAGGCGTCTTGCGCGGCCGGCAGCAGGAGCGACGGAGCGCCGAGCCCGGGGGAGGCGCCCGCCGTGCCCGGGCTCCCCTCGACGTCGTCCCGCGCCACGGCCGTGTCATCCCGCGCCACGGCCGTCCACACGAGGGCCGCGGAAAGCCACACCAGCGCGATGCCGGCCGCGAGCTGCGGCGTGAAACGCGCGATGCGGCGGGCGGACGGCGAGCGCCGCGCGGGCGGCCCGTGCCGAGCGGGTCGCCTACGCCGGGCCGGCGGGTCGGAGGTGTCGGGCGTCACCCCCGCCAGACTGGCGGTTCGGGTGCCGATCCGCGCCGCGATGCCGGGCCAAAGGTCCTCGACCGGTTCGCGCGGCCCGAGCCGGGCGGCCCGCTCCACCACGGCCTCGAGTCCCACGAGGGTCCGGGCGCAGTCGTCGCAGCGCTCCAGGTGCTGCTCGAGCAGGACCTCCTCCTCGACGCCGAGGTTGCCGTCGAGGTACTCCGAAAGACGGTCCCGAAAGCGATCCTTCCGCTGTCTTCGATCTGTCATCGGCCCAACTACCAGTCCAAGTGCCGTCTCAGAATCATCCGCGCCCGGTGCAACTGGGACTTGGATGTGCCGGACGTGATGTCCATCCGCTGCGCGATCTCGCGGTGCTTGTATCCCTCGATGTCGTGCAGGACGAAGACCTCGCGCGCCCCATCCGGGAGCCGTTCGAGAGCGACCTCGAAGTCGAGGCGGATCTCGATGCTGTCGTGCCGCGCCCGGGCCGCGGCCAGGGGAATCTCGTTGGCCGTCTCCCGTTCCCTCTGCAGCTTCAGGGCCCGCAGCCGGCTGCACAGGAGGTTCACCGCCAACCGGTACAGCCACGAACTGAAGGCCGACTCGCCGCGGAACGTCCCGAGCTTCTCCCACGCCCGCACGAACACATCCTGCGTGAGTTCGTCGGCCCGTTCGCTCCCGGCCATTCGGCACGCGAGCCCATGGACCCGAGACACGTGGGCGCGGTAGATGCGCTCGAACGCCTCGGCATCCCCGAACGCCGCCGCCCGCACGTCCGCCCCGACGCCGGCGGACAGTTGCCCCTCCGCCCGCGCGTGCGGCCCGTGCTCCCGGGATTTGCCGTTCGGTTCGATCACGTCCTGGTCCGCGTTCCCGTTACGATCTTGAGACGCGCCCTGCGTCCGGAAGGTTGGAGGGGCTTGAGGGTCACGGTGGGGCTCCGCGAACCTCGCTTCGCCACCGGCGAGTCGCCACTATCAAGGTCCGGGCGGTGCCGAGGCCGACGACGCCACTTCAGCGTCCGGGCGGTGCCGAGGCCGGCGACGCGGCTTTCAGGGTCCGGGCGGCACGGAGGCCGACGATCACGCCCGCCCCGGACTGGCCGAGGAGGGAAGGGAGAAGAGTCATGGCGATCTCGGAGCTTTCACGCGCGGCGGCGGCCGCCCTCCTCGGGTGCGCGGCGGCGGCCTGTTCGGTCTGGGTGGAGACGCCCGGCGACGCACCGGCCACCTCGGAAGACTCGGATGGCGAAGCCCCGGGCCCCCTCGATCTGGCGGCCTACGATCTCGTTGACCTCAGCCACACCTTCAGCGACGAGACCGTCTACTGGCCGACGGACACCGCGGGGTTCTCGCTGGAGGAACTCGCCTTTGGCGAGACCGAGGGCGGCTACTTCTACTCCGCCTACTCCCTGGCCACGGCCGAGCACGGCGGCACCCACATCGATGCCCCCATCCATTTCCTCGAGGGAGGACCCGACGTCGCGTCGATCCCGCTCAGGCGGCTCGTCGGCCCGGCGGTCGTGATCGATATTACCGCGCAGGCGGCCGAGACTGCCGACTATCGGCTGACCGTGGCCGATGTCGAGGCGCACGAGGCGAAGCACGGTCCGATCGAGACCGGGAGCCTCGTTCTCCTCCGAACGGGATGGAGCGCGCGCTGGCCCGACGCCCTCTCGTACCTCGGCGACGACACGCCGGGGGATGCGTCGCAACTCCACTTTCCGAGCTACGGCGAGGCCGCCGCGCGCCTCCTGGTCGAGGAGCGCGGGGCCGCGGCCCTCGGAGCCGATGTCGCTTCCATCGACTACGGGGCCTCCACCGATTTCATCGTCCATCGGATCGTCGCCGCAGCGAACGCGCCCGGCCTCGAGAATCTCACCAACCTCGACCTCCTTCCGGCCCGCGGCGCGACCGTCATCGCCCTGCCGATGAAGATCTCGGGCGGATCGGGTGGCCCCCTGCGCGCGATCGCGCTCGTACCGCCTTCGAATTGACCACCACTCTGTCCGACCGCGCGCCGTCACCCGGAGAGCACAAGGCCCGCCGCCGCGCCCGCGCCGGCTCTTTCCGGCCGCGCGCCGTCACCCGACATTGCGCCACATTGCCCTGCGACATGGAACGCGAAACCCGCTGGAGGAGGCCTCTGATGCCCAGCAGCCCGTGGCGAAACCCCGCGTCCGCCTTCGCCGTCCGCACCCTCGCTCTGTGCGTGTCCGGCACCATGGTCGTCCTCGCGCCCCTTGCACCGCTCGCGGCCCAGTCGGGGCGCATGGCGGCGCCGTCGCGGGGAGGCATGGTCGTGAGCAGCCACTACCTCGCCTCGGAAGCGGGCCGGGAGATCCTGAACCGGGGTGGCAACGCGGTTGACGCGGCGGTGGCCACCGCCTTCGCCCTGGCCGTGACGCTCCCCTCGGCCGGCAACGTGGGCGGCGGCGGTTTCCTCGTGTATCACGGGGCGGACGGTGAGGTGACGACGTTCAATTTCCGCGAGAAGGCGGCGCTCGCGGCGACGGAGCGCATGTACCTGGGCCCCGACGGAGAAGTCCGGGACAACTCGAACCACATTGGCCTGCTCGCCATCGGCGTGCCCGGCACCGTGGCCGGGATGTGGAAGGCGCACCAGCGCCTGGGCCGACTGCCGTGGGCGGATCTCGTCGAGCCCGCCATCCGGCTGGCCGAGGACGGCATGCCCTCCACGTGGGCGATGCAGAATTGGCTGCGCTCTCTGCCCGGCCGGGCCGGACCGCTCTATGACGCGACCCGCGAGGCCTTCCTCAAGGACGGCGTCCGCCTGTACGAGCCGGGGGAGACCTTCCGGCAGCAGGACCTCGCCGAGACGCTGCGCCGCATCCAGAGCGACGGGCACGACGGCTTCTACCGCGGCAAGACGGCCCGACTGCTGGCGGATTTCATGGCCGAACACGGAGGGCTGATCACGGAGGAGGACTTGGCGCGCTACGAGGCGGACGAGTTGACCCCGATCCACGGGACGTACCGGGGCTACGACGTCTACTCGATGCCGCCGCCGAGTTCGGGCGGCACGGGACTCGTCGAGATGCTCAACATCCTCGAGGGGTACGACCTGGCCGAGATCGGACACAACTCGGCCCTCTACCTGCACCTGCTCACCGAATCGATGCGCCGCTCGTACGCGGACCGGGCGCTCCATCTAGGAGACCCGAAGTTCAATCCCGACATGCCGATCGAGCGCCTGACCTCGAAGCGATACGCCGGTCTCCTGCGGGCGAGCATCGACATGGAGCGGGCCTCCAAGAGCGATTCCGCGGCCTTCAACGGGGCCTTCGTCCAAGCGAGCGAGGAGACGACCCACTACTCCGTCGTGGACTCGGAGGGGAACGCGGTGGCGGTCACGTACACGCTCGAGTTCGGCTACGGGTCCAGCATCGTCGTCCCCGGCGCGGGGTTCCTGCTGAACAACGAACTGGGCGACTTCAACGCGATCCCGGGCCGCACGAACTCACGCGGTACGATCGGGACGCCGCCCAACCTCGTGGCGCCCGAGAAGCAGCCGCTGTCCAGCATGACGCCGACGATCGTCGCGCGCGACGGGCGGCCGGTGCTCGCGATCGGGAGTCCGGGTGGGCGGACGATCATCAACACCACGCTGCAGGTCGTCCTGAACGTCATCGACCACGGGATGACCGGGTCGGATTTCGGCCGCGCCATTGAATCGCCCCGCATCCACCACCAATGGCTGCCGGACGTGACCTCCTTCGAGGAGTGGGGCTTCTCGCCCGACACGAAGCGTCTCTACGAAGGCATGGGACACGTGACGCGGACCCGGGGCGGGCAGGGGCAGGCGATGGGAATCTACATCGACTGGGACGCGGGACTCCGCTGGGGCGCCTCCGACAGCCGCGCCTTCGACGGCGGTGCCCGCGGCAACTGACGGGCCCTCGCGAATCCCCGCGTAGGTGGCGAAAGCGCGGCGTCACGACGCCGAGGCGAATCTCCGCCGGTAGCGCCGGGTCCAGACGACGATCGCCGGAACCCCGATCGCGGTGGGGAGCAGCCACGGCACGAGGGCGAGCGGCCCCGCGATGTCGTAGTCCCACAGGCGCGGCGCGCCGAAAACGGCGAACGCGGTGTGAAACGCGATGCCACCCGCAAGCATCGACGCCATGTGGCTGTAGAACCAGCCCATCCGCTCCCGCCCGGGATTGCGCATGAGCCGCAGCATGGTCGAGCCCGTGAGGAAACCGATCGGACTCAGCCCGAGGAGGATCGGCGAGATCCCGGACCACACGCCCAGCGCGAAGGCGATGACCGTGACGCTGCCGGCGATGGACGCCCAGGCGAGCGCTTCGTGGAGGGGCGTCCGCAGCGTCGCGGGGGTCCGTCGCGTGGCCACGGCCCGTATCGCCTGGCGGACGGACGCGAGCGTGACGACGCCGAGGTAGCCGAGGAAGAGCGCGAACCCGTAGAGGTCGGGCCGGTCCGCCACCCCGATCCCCTGGCTCGCATAGGAGGCGATGCGCCACGCCGAGGCGGTGATCGCGGACAGCGTCACAACATAGGCGCACCTGGCGTAGACGCGCCCCGCCCGTACGTGCGTCCGCCCCCCCTTGCGGGCGAACACCGGGATCCAGAACGCGATGAGGCCGACGAAGCCGGCCGCGACGTGCGCCAGGATGAGCGCATCGAAGAGAGGGCTCACGGCATCGGTTCCGGCGGGGCGGCGGACCGCCGCTCGATCGCCGCGGGCGGGCCCTCCCAGCCCGGGCCCCGGACGACGCGCCCCGGGGTGGCGCCCGTCGGCTCGCCCTCCGCAAGCACCTGTACGCCGTTCACGAACACATCGCGCACGCCCGTGGCAAGCTGGTGCGGCTCCTCGAACGTCGCGTGGTCCGCGATCGCGGCGGGGTCGAAGATCACCACGTCGGCAGAGTATCCTGGCGCGAGCCGGCCGCGCCCCTCCAGCCTGAGGTTGGCGGCCGGCAGCGAGGTGAGTTTGCGGACCGCCTCCTCCAGCGGGATGATGCCCTCATCGCGCACGTACCGGCCCAGAAGCCGCGCGAAGTTGCCGTACGCGCGCGGGTGTGTGCTCGAGCGCACGAAGGGTTCCTCCGGGGCGAGCGACCCCGCATCGGACCCGAAGCTCACCCACGGAATCGCGATCTGACGCCGCACGTTCTCCTCGGACATCATGAAGTAGACCGTCCCCACGCGGCTGTCGTCCTGCACGACGAGGTCCATCGCGGTCTCTTCGATGCCCGCGCCCCGCGACTCCGCCACGTCGGCGAGCGTCCGGCCCGTCAGGTACTTGAGGGAATCCTGCCGGAAGCCGACGAGGAGGGCGCGGTCGGGGGAGCCGGCGGCGAGCAGCAGGTTCTCCCACCCGTCCGTGGGCGTCCGCATTTCCGCCGCGATCCGCTCGCGCGTTGCGGGGTCGCGGAGCCGCTCGATCATCACCGCGTGCCCGCCCTCGTGGATCCACGGCGGCATCGCCGCGTCGAGCCCGGTCGAGCCCGCCGTGTAGGTGTACATGTCGGCCGTGATCTCGAGTCCCTCCGCGCGGGCCCGCTCCACGCGCTCGATGACCTCGTCCAGCTTCGTCCAGTTCTCGCTCCCGGCGGCCTTCAGGTGGTAGATCTCCGCTCTCACGCCGGCTTCCCGGGCGATCATGATCAGTTCATCCACGGACTCGAGAAGCCGGTTCCCCTCGCTCCGCAGGTGCGAGATGTAACCGCCGCCGAACTCTCCGGCCGCGCTCGCGAGGGCAATGAGTTCATCGGTCTCGGCATAGAAGGCCGGTGCGTAGATGAGCGACGATCCGACGCCGAGCGCGCCCTCGCGCATCGCCTGCCGCACGAGGTCCCGCATCCGCCCGAGTTCCTCGGGTGTCGGGGGCCGGTCCTCGTGGCCGATCTCGTGTATGCGCACGGTCGTCGCCCCGACGTACGAGGCCACGTTGGTCGCGACGCCGCGTTCCACGAGGTGGTCTAGGTACTCGCCGAGCGAGGTCCACGGAATCTCGAAGCGCACGTCGCCCTGACGGGAGAGCATGTCCGCCTTCATCTCCGGACTCAGCGGTCCCATGGAGTTGCCCTCGCCGAACACCTCGAGCGTGACGCCCTGGCGGATGTCGCTCAGCGAACGGCCATCGACGAGGAGCGATTCGGTCGCCCACGAGAGCATGTTGATGAAGCCGGGGGACACCGCGAGCCCGGACGCGTCAATTGTCGTGCCGGCGGAGGCCGAGGCGAAGTCGCCGATGCCCGCGATCGTGTCGCCGGCGATCGCCACATCCGCCGTGCGCGGCGCCTCTCCCGACCCGTCGTAGACCGTCCCCCCGCGGATGACGACATCGTAGCCGGGGGCGGGGGCCGAGCAGGCCCACGCGGCGGCTGCGGCCGGCAGAAGCGCGCGCAACATCCTTCGAAACACGAATCATCCTCCCGCCCGGAGTGTACGTGCGGCCGTATGGTCCGCCCGCGAGGTGGGACGGGGGCGACCGCGCGCTTATCTTGCAACGAACCCACGTACGATACCGTCCGCGCGGCCTCGCCGCCCGCGGGCACTGTCTCCGTCTTTGGGAGGACGAGAATGGCTCAATCTGTGAAATCGCTTCGCATCGGCACGGTGGCCGCCGTCGCCGGGATTCTCTTCGTACTCATCCTGTTCGTGTTCGGCTTCAACCGCATCGACGAGTACGAGGTGGCGGTCAAGCGGAACCCGGTCACCGGCGCCGTGGCGCCCCGCCCCTACACCCAGGGGCTGTATCACAACGTCCTGCGCTCGTGGACGAACTATCCGCTGCGGGAAGTCCAGTACCCGTCCGGCGGACAGGCCGAGCGCTTGGACGCTCTCACCTCGGACCAGCTCCAGATCGCAGTCGACGCGGCCTACCGCTACCGCATCAACCCGGACAGCGCCGTCCACCTCTATCTCACGGTGGGGAACGAGAACGCGGTCGCCTCGTTCGTCTACAACACTTATCGCTCCGCCATCCGGGACGCGATCGCGGAGATCGAGGCTTCGGACATCCTGTCCACCAACCGGACGGGCATCTCCGGCCGCATCGAGGCGCTGATGACGGACCGCCTCAATCCGCGCGGCCTCGAGATCACCGATTTCTTCGTGCGCGAGGTCGTGCCGCCCGAGACGATCCGCCAGGCGATCGAGGCCAAGCTGTCGCGCGAGCAGCAGGTGCAGTCCGAGCAGTACCAGACCCAGGTCGTGGTCGAGCAGGCGAACCAGCAGCGCGCCGAGGCCGAGGGCATCCGGGATGCGCAGGACATCATCGCGGAGAGCCTCGCCGGCATCTCGGGCCAACGCTACCTGTACTGGCGCTACCTGGAGATGCTCGGGCGAATCGGCGAGGGAACCAACAACATGGTCATCGCGCCGACCGAGGGAGGCATCCCCCTCTTCTTCGCGCCCGACCGCTGAGCAGCGGCACTCGCCGCCGTGCACCGGATCGCCCCCCCGAAACAGGCAACCGGCCCCCCCTCCGGAGTGTCCGACGCGGCAGGAGAGGGAGGCCGCAGTTCACCACTCGGGGGGAATGACCCGGAGGGAGGAACCATGAGGACAATGAGGAACTGGAGGGACTCACTCGTCGTCGGGCTTGCGGCCGTGCTGGTCGCCGCGTTCTACGCGGGTTTGGCGCCGGCCACGGCCCAGGAGCAGGAGGACGAGCGGCGCGCAAGGGTGCAGGTATCGTTTCCGGGGAGCGGCGGGTATCTGGGCGTGCAGGTCACCGATGTCGGCGAGGAACGCGCCTCGGAACTCGGGATGTCGCGACCCCACGGGGTCTACATCGTCGAAGTCGTCGATGGGGATCCGGCGGCCGAAGCCGGCATCGAGGAGGGCGATGTCGTGGTCGCTTGGAACGGCGAGCGCCTCCAGAGCGTCGCGCAGTTGCGGCGCCTGGCCGGCGAGACGCCCGCGGGGCGCGTCGTGGATCTCACGGTGCTGCGCGCCGGAGCGGAACGCGAGATGTCGGTCGAGCTGGCCGAACGGGCGGGCTTCGCCAGGGGACGGGCGTTGAACTTCTTCTCCCCGCAGATCGACGTGTCGGGAGTCTACGCCGCGCCGTCTGGCGAGGCGCGGGAGCGGGTGCGCGAACTTGTGGAGGACCAGCTCCGGGACGCCCGGGCACGATCCGCCGAGGTCTTCTACCTAGCGGGGCGCCCGCGACTCGGAGTGAGCACACAGAGCCTGGGCGACCAGCTCGCGGAGTACTTCGGCGTGGAGGGCGGCGCCCTCGTCACCTCGGTGTTCGAGGATACGCCGGCAGCGGAGGGCGGCCTACGGGCGGGCGACGTGATCGTCGGCCTCGGCGGCGACGACATCGACGACCCCGGCGACCTGCGGAGGGCTCTCGCGGACATCGAGGAACCGGGGGAGGTGTCGGTCCGCATCGTGCACGACGGCATGACGCGGACGATCACCGTACAGCTGCGGGAGCCGGAGGCCCCCTTCAGATGGGGGCGGATGGGTGACGAACTCGATGACGGAGCGGACTCGGTCGAGGCTTACGACTGGGATTTCGATTTCGACCTTCCGAGGATCGATCTTCCGAGGATCGATCTTCCGAGGATCGACCTTCCGAGGATCAGCCTCCGCGTATAGCAGCCCTTGGTGAAACCCCGCGCCAGCGCCGCTCGAACGCAGTGGGCTTTCGCCACGGGCTGCTGGCTCGCCGCCGAGCGGGGTTCAGTCGAACAGGCCAAGCTGCGGGCCGGCCCGCGGCGGCCGGAAGTGTTCCGTCGAGAAGTCGTAGTCGCGCGGCTCGATTCCGTGCTTTGCGCGCGCGAGGGAGAAGAGCCGCGCGACCTGTTCGGCGAAGGGTCCACGACCCCGCATCCGCTCACCGAAGGTCGACGCATAGAGGCTCCCGCCCCTCAACTCCCGCATGCGGTTGAGCACCTTTCGCGCCCGGTCCGGGCGATTGCGCAGCAGCCAATCCTCGAACAGGCCGGCGACGCCAAACGGAAGGCGAAGCATGATGTAGATCGCCCGCCCCGCCCCCGCCTTCGCCGCCGCCGCCAGGATGGCCGGGATCTCATGGTCCGTGAGTCCGGGAATCACGGGCGCCACGTTCACCCCCACCGGGATGTCCGCATCCGCCAGCCGCGCGATCGCGTCGAGCCGCCGCTCCGGGGTGGAGGCCCGCGGCTCCAGCCTGCGCTGCAGCGAGCGGTCGAGCGTCGTGATGGAGAGTTGGACCTGCACGGCGTCGTAACGCGCGAGTTCGCGCAGGAGGTCGATGTCCCGCGTCACTCGGTGGTGCTTGGTCACGATCCCGACCGG
The DNA here is from genome assembly GCA_012270965.1 of Candidatus Palauibacter poriticola. Lineage (GTDB taxonomy): Bacteria > Gemmatimonadota > Gemmatimonadetes > Palauibacterales > Palauibacteraceae > Palauibacter > Palauibacter poriticola. The sequence continues at coordinate 85,656 of JAAXHJ010000048.1, read as the reverse complement.
GTTCCGGGCCTCGGCCAGCACTTCGAGGCAGCGGCGGCTGATCCCGAGGCGGCGCTCCAAGGGCTGGTACGGGTCCGTCACCCCGCTCATCACGAGCACCTGCGGCTTCCACCGCGGCGAGGCCAGTTCACGCCTCAGCAGCGTCGGGGCTTCGGGTTTCACGAGGATGCGGCTCTCGAAGTCGAGCCCGGCGGAGAGCCCGAGGTATTCGTGCGTGGGTCTCGCGTAGCAGTACGAGCATCCCGTCTCGCAGCCGCGGTAGGGGTTCAGACTGGCGTCGAATCCGAGGTCCGGACTGTGGTTGTAGGAGATGATCGAACGGGAGCGGTCCTCCAGAATCTCCGTCCGCGGATCCGGGTCGGACGCGAGTGTCCAAGCCTCCCGCTCGACCGCGAGTGGGAGGAAGCGGTTCGCCGGGTTGTGCGCGCTTCCCCGTCCCCGAATCGAGCGCCGTTTCTCCGAAACTCCGCGCATCGTTCTCCCGCTGGGCCCATTTCGGTATTTGTTCGGTAGGCGGACCCATAATGGGGTGTGGAGGGTCGGAGAGTCAACTCCCGCAAGCCCGCGGGTGGGGGCCCGCGAGGCGCCTGCTGCGGGGTATTGCCACAGGCGGCACTAGAAGCTGATGCCTAGGCGGAGGGTCAGGGTGTTGTGCTGGGGCTCGCCATCGCCCTGGAGTACCTGGGATCCGACGGCGACATCGGATCCCATCAGCGAGCCGATCCCGAATCCGTAGCGCACTTCGGGCCAGAGCCGGAACCCGAGATCGAGTTCGAGGCCGGCGCCGACCTCCGCCCGAAACGGGCGCGCCGTGAGGAGGTCGTCCACGCCCGAAAAGGTGCTGGACGGGAAGGTGAGGACGGGTCCGGCCAGCACATAGGGCTGAACGGCCGGCAGGGGGAGCCGGATACGGAAATCGAGCGGGATTTCCACCATCTCGATGTCGAACCGAATCCGTTCCTCGCCGGCCATGGCGACGAGTTCCGGCATGCGATGATAGATGAGGGCCGGCCGGATGGAGAAGGCCGCGAGATTGAAGTTCAGGAACACGCCGACGTGATACCCATCGGCAAACTCCGTGAGACCGAATCCGTCCTCCGGCAGGAACTCCGCGAGGGTGTCGCGGTTGTAGCCCGCGAGGATGCCGATCTGCGCCTCGCCCGCCGTCGGAAGCGCGCAGGCGAAGCCCAGCGCGAGGCCGGCTCCCCACCTCCCGACGTTACGCGTTCTCCCCATCGCGTCGGTCCTCTCTCAAGGCATGCCCATGAAACTCGCGCAGAACGTACCCGCGCCGGCTCTGGCGGGGTAGCCGAGCCGGGCGGGGGTCCGGCGCGAGTCCTGTGCGCCATCGATGGCGTCCCGCTATGATGAGCCAAACCGCTCACATCGAGGTTTCCGTGAAACTCCCCGTTTCGGCCCGGCGGGGTGAACCCACGGGATCATGAACCGTTGGGGACACCATGCTTCGACACCGCCAAATGCCGTCCGTGTTGGTTAGATCGTTTCTTCTTCTCGCCCTTGCCGCTTGCGCGACCGATGCCGGGGATTCGGCGGAGGCGGGCGGCGCGGCGGCCGCGGATCCGTCGGTGGGCGTGGCCGAACTCGTCCTCACGAACGGGAAGATCGCGACCCTCGCGGGCGGGGGTGGAGAGGTGGTGAGCGCCCTCGCGTCGAGGGACGGCCGGATCGTGGCGCTCGGGGCGGACGACGACGTCGCCGGATGGATCGGGGAAGGCACAGAGGTCATCGACCTCGGGGGCCGGCTCGCGATCCCCGGGTTCATCGAGGGGCACGGTCACTTCATGGGTCTGGGGAACGCCCGCATGATCCTCGACCTGACGACGGCCGACACCTGGGGTGACATCGTCAGCCTGGTGGGGGAGGCGGCCTCGAGCGCGGAACCGGGCGCGTGGATCAGCGGCAGGGGATGGCATCAGGAAAAGTGGAGCGAGCCGCCCGATCCGATGGTCGAGGGGCAGCCGGTCCACGACGGCCTCAGCGCGGTGAGCCCCGCCAATCCAGTCATTTTGACGCATGCCAGCGGACACGCCTCCTTCGTGAACGCGAAGGCGCTGGAGTTGGCCGGGATCGACGCCGACACCCCGAATCCTCCGGGCGGTGAGATCGTGCATGATGCCACGGGACGACCCACGGGCGTCCTGAGGGAGACCGCGCAGGGCTTGGCGCGGAGGGCGTTCGGCGAAGAGGAGGCGAACCGCTCCGAGGCCGAGCAGGAGGCACGGTCTCGCGAGCAGGTACGGCTCGCGAACGAGGATCTGCTTCGAAAGGGAGTCACGAGCTTCCAGGATGCGGGTTCCGGTTTCGAGACGGTGGATCTCCTCCGGACGCTCGCGGACGAGGGCGCGCTCCCCGTGCGGCTCTACGTGATGCTGCGGGGTGGGGTGTTTACGCTCGAAGGGCGGCTGGACGAATACTACATGGTCGGGTATGGGGGCGACCGGCTCACCGTGCGGTCGATCAAGCAGGTTGCGGATGGGGCGCTTGGGTCGCACGGCGCGTGGCTGCTCGAGCCCTATGCGGACATGCCCTCCTCCACCGGGCTGCCCACGACGCCGCCGGAGGAGATCGAGCGTCTCGCGCGGCTGGCGATCGAAAGCGGCTATCAGGTCAATACGCACGCGATCGGGGACCGGGCGAACCGCGAGGTGCTGGACCTCTACGAGCGCACCTTTGCCGACCACCCGGACGTCGGCGACCTGCGCTGGAGAATCGAGCACGCGCAACACATCGATCCGGCGGACATTCCGCGCTTCGCCGAACTCGGGGTCATCGCCTCCATGCAGGGAGTCCACGCCTGCTCCGACGGTCCGTGGGTCGGCCTCCGGCTCGGCGAGGCTCGGGCGCGCTCGGGCGCCTACGTGTGGCAGGACCTCATGCGGGCCGGAGCGATCGTGACGAACGGAACGGACGCTCCGGTCGAGGACGCGGATCCCCTGGCAAGCTTCCACTGCACGGTCACGCGCCTGGTCGAGGGAGGCGGAACCTTCTTCGAGGGGCAGGCGATGACGCGCGAGGAAGCGCTGCGTTCGTACACGTGGGCCAACGCGTACGCCGCCTTCGAGGAAGACCTCAAGGGGACGCTTGAAGTCGGCAAGCTGGCGGACATCACGGTCCTGTCCCGGGACATTCTCACGATCCCCGCCGATGAGATACTGGAGACCGTCGTGGACTACACGATCATCGGCGGCCGCGCGGAGTACCGCCGTCGGAGCTGATCCGCCATCGGAGCTGATCCGCCATCGGAGCTGATCCGCCCGTCGGAGCTAAGCCGCCGTCGCGGGCCTCGGCCTCCGTCAGCACCGGGCCCGTTCGCCGCTTCCGCCGGGGGAGCTGACGGCCCCGTGTTGGATCTGGCTGCGGAGGACCCAGTCGTAGTCCGCGGCGAATAACGCCTCCCGCGGATCCGCCGCGGGCCAATCCTCCAGCGGGATGAAGACACCCGCGATAGAACCCATGCCCCCGTCCTCGATCACCGCGTCGAACGGGTTGAGGTACTCGACGGTGATCCGGTAGCGGTGCTCCGGGACGACGAGCGCGCCCACGCCCCGCCTCCTGTGCGTAAACGCCGGGATGTCCACGACGTGCCCATCCTCGGCGAGCTTGGGCCGGATATCGTACAGCACCTCGCCCGTCGACAGGTTCTCGAGACGAAGCCGGGATGCGTGCGCATGCAGATGGCCGCCGAGACCCATGATGAGCCCGCGGATCGCCGGACTCGCATCCCAGGTCTTGACGGAATGTCCGGGCGGCAGATCCCACGCCTTCGTCGCGGAGACCTCGGGGTACATCGCGTCGAGGTGAAACGGCGCCAGGGAGTAGACGGGGAGGGGAGCGAGGCGCTCGTACTCGAGCGTCAGGTGGACGGTGACGCCCGCGTAGTCCACCGCCGTCGGATTGTGCAGCATGGTGAGCGCGAGGAATCTCGAACCCCCCCTCATCGGAATGCCGAACAGCCATCCCGGAAGGCTCACGGGCCGCGTCTCATGGCTCGCCGCCAGCACCCGCAGCATGATCGGCAGGAACAGCTCCCGCCGCCCCGGATCGAGCAGGTTCATGTGGTGCAGGACGACGCGCGGGACGGGCTCGCCGTCGCCGTCGATGACGTGCGTGCGATAGCCGCGGATCGTCAGGTCGAAGGGGATGACGCCCTCCTGTACGGGCAGCTGGGCGATGTGGTGGGATGAACGGGCGGGGAGGTCGATCGGACCCAGAATGACCGCGAGTTCCCTGCGTTCCGGATCATCGACGAGGCGGATACTCGCCGTCGAGGTGGTCGGTCGGCCGGTTTCCGGCGACGCGGCGTGACGCGCGTGCATCTCCTGAGCGCCCACGGCCGGGACGACGGCCGGGACGACGCCCGCGAGCGAGCCAGCGACCAGCACCCCGGCCGCCAGCCTCCCGGCGACCAGCACCCCGGCCGCCAGCCTCCCGGCCGTCCCGGCCTGCCCGCGCCGGCGCGTCATGGGGTTCGGGTGTCGCGCCCCGGGGATCCGCGAGCTACCGGCCACCCTCGACGTTGTTCAGATCCTCGAGCAGATCGAGGAGCTTCTCGAGCCGCTCCCTGAGCTTGTCGCGGTCGAGGCTGGCATCCACGTCCAGCTCGATCACCGCCTCATTCAGCGAAGATCCCGCCTCCGCGGCCTTGAGGGAGAACGTCTCCCCGTGTCGCGCGACGTGTAGCCGCAGGTCCGCCTCGAACGACCCGTCCGGGGCCTTCACCGTGCGGTCGATCCAGACTCCCGCGTGTTGCGATGACGGCGGACTTGGCATCGTCAAGCCTAGTGCACGGAGGTTCCGAAGTCGCGCGTCGGCGCGCCCGGACCTCGCATCCACCCGGATCGTGACGCGGCGCTTGTCGGTGTCGGCCACGTCGGCGGCCGGTTCGGCGACCAATACCACGGACTCGATGTCGGAGCCCCGACCGTGCGCCGCGCCGTGACCGAGACGGTCCAGCCACGCTCCAATGGCGCGCTCGATGCCTCCGTTGATCCGTCCGGCGGTGTGCGCGGTTCGGCGCAGCTGCGCCGCGGCAAACCCGGGAACGCGCAGCGAGGCCGGCGCGTCCGCCCGTTCGACGAAGTTGGCGACCCGCTCCAGAGTCGCCGTACTCGCCTTCGCCGGCCCGGGCAGGTTCGTTAGGTGGGAAACGGCGGCCCAGACGCACATCGCGACGGCCCAGAGGGTGAAGGCGGCGACGACTCTTCGAATGAACTTCACGTCGGCTCCAGGAGAAGTGTCGAGTGTCCCCAATCTCCCAACATACGCCCCGCCACGCGGTCAGGTTCCAACCACACCCCGCCGCGACGGGGATCCCGCCGGACACTACGGCGACGCGCGGCGGACACCGGCAGGCGGTCAGGTTCCAACCACACCCCGCCGCGACCGCGGCTCAGCGGCCGTGATGACGCGGCCCACCGCTTGCCGCAGCAGCAGGTTGAACGCAGCCAACTCGTCCGCCAACACGGCCTCGAGCCGCGCCTCCGCCTCGTCGATGCGGCCGCTCAGGATGCGCGCCACCTCGGCGTGCTGGTCGGTGGGCGGAAAGTCGGCCGTCTCCACCGTCCCCTGGAGGTACGACAGCCGGCCGGCGATCATCGACGGCCAGCGCGCCCCATCGGGCCCGGTGTTCCTGAGTTGGACGAGTTCGCTCTCCACCTCGATGAGCGCCGCGTCGAGCGCTTCTCCCGCCTCGAGCACGTCCTCCGCGTCCCCCGCCTCCTCGAGCACGGAACGCAGGTCGAGGATCTGCCGGCGCAGCAGCTCGATTCGGTTCACGAGACCGGCCACCCGGTTGCGGTCGCCGATGATCTCGTCCAAGAGCGCCCGCTGCGCCAGGATGTCCTCCAGCGAGCCGGCCGAGTTCGGATCCCTGAGCACCGTGAGCGGCTGCCGTCCCACCTCGTCCCCGTCCACGAGCAGCACCACGGTGTACGTGCCCGGCGGCTCCCGCGGCCCCGCTCCGCCCCCGCTCGTTCGGGCGACCTCGGGCAGGGGGAACCAATCCGCGTACAAGGGCTTCGTGCGGTACAGGATCGGCCGCGGCCCCGGCCCCCGGAAGTCCCACCATACCCGGTTGATCCCCTCGTGCGTCGTGCCCTCGAGGGTGGCCACGGTCTCGCCGCCGGCGTCCTCGACGCGGAGCCTCACGTCGCGGGCACCGTCGGACCCGCGAGCGCTCCCGACCTCCTCCGTTTCCCCGAGCCAGTAGTTGAGCGCGGCCCCGTCGGGCGGATTCTCTCCCGCGGAGGGGTCGGCGAACATGATCATCGGTTCGGCGGTCGGGTTGAACCGGTACGCGTCGCGAGGCTGGAAGAGGTGTGCGTCGGAAGCGGCGATCTCGGGCGTCAGCTGCTGGAGCGGGCTCAGGTCGTCGAGGATCCAGTAGCCGCGTCCGTACGTTCCGGCCACGAGGTCGTTGAAGTGCTCCTGAACGACGAGCCCGTAGTAGGGCGTCGGCGGCAGATGGGGCATGAAGCGCTGCCAGCGCCCGCCATCGTCGAAGCTCACGTAGAGGCTCGACTCGGTGCCAAGGTAGAGGAGCCCCGCCCGCACCGGGTCCTCGATCAGGGTGCGCGTGTAGTCGAGTGGATCGTTGTCCACGCCGTCCGTGATCCGGGTCCACGTCTCTCCAAAGTCGTCCGTCTTGTAGGCGCGCGCCTCGAAGTCGCCGACCTGGTGGTGCTCGATCGTGATGTAGGCCTTGGCGACGTCGTAGCGGGAGGCGTCGATGCTCCGCACCACACCGTCCGGCGGGAGGTCCGGAATGTTCGCGGTCACATCGGTCCACGTCGCCCCGTCGTCCCGGCTCACGTGCACGAGCCCGTCGTTGGTCCCGGCCCAGAACACGCCCTGCCGGAGCGGCGACTCGTCGAAGGCGTAGATCACGCAGCAGTACTCGACCCCGATATTGTCGGGCGTGAGCCCGCCCGAGATGCCCATGCGCGAGCGATCGTTCGTGGAGAGGTCGGGGCTGATGACCTCCCAGCTCTGGCCGCGGTTGCGCGTGCGGTGCACGTGCTGGCTCGTGACGTAGATCGTCTCGTTGTCGTGCGGGGAGATGAGGAGGGGGAAGGTCCACTGGAAGCGGTAGCGCAACGCCTCCGCCGGGTGCCCGCCGGTGGACTCGGGCCACACCTCGACGTCGCGGAACTGGCCGCGCGACAGCTCGTGCCGCGTCACGATCCCGCCCCGCGCGCCCGACCCGGACGCGGTGGACCAGATGACGTCCGGATTCGTCGGGTCGGGGGTGGCGAAGCCGCTCTCGCCCCCGCCCACGCTGATCCAGTCGCCGCGCGGGATGATCCCGGTGGTCCAGAACCCCGAGTAGCGGGTGTTCGACGGCCCGTGCACGGAGGGCCCGTCCTGCAGGTTCCCCATCACGTTGTAGGGGATGGCGTTGTCCACCGTGACGTGGTACGACTGGGCGAGCGGAAGCTGGACGCGGAACCAGGACCCCATCCGGTTCTCGGTGATGTGGACGCCCATGTCGCCCCCGATGATGGCGCGGCTCGCGTCCTCGGGATCGATCCAAATGTCGTGGTGGTCGTAGCCGGGCGACGGCGGCTGGCGGCCGTAGGGGCCGCGCAAGAAGTGGTACAGCGTGTAATCCTCGCCCCCGTTGCGGCTCACGGCGAAGGAGGAGGAGAGGAAGTACGCCTCGTCCGGGTCGTCGGAGGCGACGCCGCAGCGGGTGTAGTAGGCCTGCCGGGTGGCGAGGTTGTGGCTGTGGTTGATCAGGCGCCAGCCGCGTCCGCCGTCATCGCTGCGCCACAACTCTCCGGTGTCGGTCTCGTAGCCCTCCATCGGAACGCCGTCGCTCGTCTCGATGAGCGCGTACACGCGGTCGGAGTCCGAGGCGGACATGCACACCGCGATCTTGCCGAGCGTACCGGTGGGGAGGCCGTTCCCCTCGAGCCGGGTCCACGTGTCGCCGCCGTCGGTCGTGAGGTGGAGTCCGCTGCCCGGCCCCCCGCTGTCGCGCTTCCACGTCTTCAGCTCGATGTCCCACGTGGTGGCGAAGATCTTCCGCGGGTTGGCGGGATCCATGACCATGTCGTACGCTCCGGTGCCCGGGTCGACGAACAGGATTCGCTCCCACGTGGCGCCGCCGTCGGCGGTCCGGTAGACGCCGCGGGCGTCGGAATCCGCGTAGGCGTGGCCGAGCGCCGCCACGTACACGAGGTCCGGGTCTCGAGGGTGGACGAGGATGCGGCCCACGCGCCCGGTCCCCTCCAGCCCCATGTGGCGCCAGCTTTCTCCCCCGTCGCTCGACTTCCACACGCCGTTTCCGATCGAGATGTTCGAGCGAATGTGGGTCTCGCCGGTGCCCGCCCACACGACCGCGGGGTCGCTCGGGGCGACCGCGAGGGCGCCGATCGAGTGAACCGGCTGGTCATCGAATACGGGCCGCCAGTGGAGACCTGCGTCGGAGGTCTTCCAGATGCCGCCCGTCGCGGCCCCGGCGAAGTACGTCGTGGGGTCGCCCGGCACTCCGGCCACGGCGGACACGCGGAAGCCGACCGGCCCGATGTGGCGCGCCCGCAGGCCCTCGTACCGGTGCGGCGCAAGCTCTTGCGCTCCCAGCGGCGCGGCGGCCAGCACCGCGGCCGGTACCCCGACGGACAGTGCCCCGGCGGTCTTTGCCGCAGCGGCCGCTAACGCGGCGGCCAATAGCGCGGCCGGCGGCGCAGCGCGCGCGGCCGCCGCGGAGAGGACCGGGGCCAGAAGCCGGCTGCCCGACACGGCTACCCGGGCTCTTGGGGCGGATCGTCCTCGCCGGTCGCGAGGAGGAGCGTGCCGGTCACGCGGGTCGGCCGCAGCTCCCCATCGCTGTCGCGGAGGCGCAGCAGCGTGACTTGGATGCGGGCCGTCACCCCCCCCCCGGCGATGTCGAGTCGAAGGGATTCCGGCGGCAGTTGCACCCTTCCGGGCGCCGTCGTGGTCCCCGAGCGTCCCGCGCGCGCAATGAGTTCGGCGAACGAGACCGTGGCCAGTTCATCCCCGCCGAGCCGGATCGTCGTCTCGAGGCTGTCCGGGCCGGCCTCGAAGGTGAGAGAGTCGCCCTCGAACGGGTAGCGTCCCCCGAGGATGTTTCGCTCGAAGACGGCCCGCTCGAAGCCGGACACGGCGACGGCCGCGTTCCGTCCCCCCGGCGGCGTGATGTCGACGAACCCGAAGGGATCCGCGAGCAGTCCCTCGGAGGGCGAGAGCCCGAAGTGGTCCGCGATGAGCGTCGCCCGGCGTCCGGCCTCCGCGACCCTCAGCGAGGCGGCCATCCCGACTCCAATCGTATCCGCCGTCGCCACGCCCCCCTCGAACCACTCGTCGATGGCGGACGTCCCGTGCCACGAGATCAGGTAGAGCAGGACATCGTTGATCTGTTGCCAGTCCTCGGGCGGGACCTCGGCGGCGGCCGGTGAGATCCCGCCCTCCCCCAGGACTCCGTGCCTGGAGAGCAGGTCCTCGAGCCGGCCCACCTGGCTCCGTTCGGCCACGGCGTAGGCGGACCAGGGGCCGATGAAGGTGACGGCGCCGATGACGGCCAGCGTCAGCGGAATCCCCTTGATCTCGCGCGAGCGAGTCACCGTGTAGAAGAGGGCGGCGCCCGCAAGCCAGACCCCGAGGACGAGCAGCAGATACCGGCGCTCGGTGATCCCGTACTGTTCGATGCGCTGCCCGATGGCGAGCAGGAGCATGACAATGGACGGGATGATGAGAATCCAGAAGATGCGGGCGTAGGTGTCGATCCAAGCGTGGCCTTCCCGTCCACGCCGGGGATGCACGAGGAGGAGCGACAGGATTCCGAAGGCGGCGAGGGCGGAGACGAGAAGTCCGATCCAGCCGCTGGGCCACGTCGTCGTCACGACGACGCGCCCGAGGTAGGCCGTGAGGATGATCAGGTATACGGCGACGAGCGGGAGGAGCACGTATTGCGCGAAGACGCGCAGGCCCGCGGGATAGTCGTCGCGGCGTTCCAGGTGCTCGAAATCGTCCGGCACGCCCGCGAGCACGAACCACGTCTGAAACACGAAGCCGAGGAAGAAGAAGAGCCGGCCATAGTTCTCATCGGCGATGTCGATGTTGAACAGGTTCTCGATGCCGAACAACGCGATGGAGAGTCCGCCGAAGAGGACGCCCGTGTAGATCGCCCCGAGGCCGAAGCGAAAGAAGAGGGTGCGGTTGAAGTGCCAGAAACCGTTCGGCTCGCGGACGCCGAGATAGGGGATGAAGGCGACGAGCAGATGCAGGGTCGCGGTCAGGTGGAAGTGGCGCAGGCCGGCGATGTTCTCACCCCAGTTCGGCCACTGCCAGTAGTAGAGGGCGAGCACGGCCACGCCGAGTCCGCGCAGCGTCCAGTGCCGCGGCCAGGGGAGCTTCCACCGCTCCGCGAACAGGGTGAGCCCGGTAAGCAGCGGCAGGCCGAGACTGGCCGTCGCGACGAGGCGCAGCTCGAGCGCCGTCTCGGCGTTGATCGCCCGCATCGCGGCGATGGCGGCGACGACCGCGCAGGCCAGAACGACGGGGAAGCGCCGCGCCGTCACCCACGCCGCCCTGGCGAGCCGCTCGACCGAGGGGAGCTTCAAACCCGGGCCTTGATCGTCACGAGGCGCTCGGCGGCCTGCTCCAGCAGCGCCTCCGTCTTGCAGAACGCGAACCGCACGAGCTTGCGCCCATCCTCCGGGTTGTGGAAGAAACTGGATCCGGGGACGGGGGCCACGCCCACGGTGCGCGTGAGCCAGAAGGCGAACTCGTCATCCGGCAGATTCGAGAGGTCCGAGAAGTTCGCGAGGACGTAGTACGCGCCCTCCGGCTTGCGGCAGTCGAACCCGGCCTCCACGAGCGCGGGATAGAAGAGGTCCCGTTTCGCGCCGTACACATCGGCCAGCCCCTCATAGTAGGACGGCGGAAGCATCTCGAGGCCGCTGGCGACCCCTTCCTGGAGGGGCGCGGCGGCTCCCACGGTGAGAAAGTCGTGCACCTTGCGGATGGCGTCCGACAGCTCCGGGTGCGCCACGATCGTCCCCATCCGCCAGCCCGTGACCGCGAACGTCTTCGAGGCGGCGCTGATCGTGATCGTCCGGTCCCGCATGCCGGGGAGCGTCGCCATCGGTATGTGCCGCGCGCCGTTGTAGAGTATGTGCTCGTAGACCTCGTCGGTGATCGCGTACGCGTCGAACTCCTGGCACAGGATCGCGATCTTCTCGAGTTCGTCGCGGCTGAACACGCGCCCCGTGGGGTTGTTCGGAGTGTTCACGATGATCGCGCGCGTCCGGGGGCCGAATGCCGCCCGCAGACGGTCGAAGTCGATCCGCCACTCCGCGGTCAGCGGCACGAACACGGGGGTCGCGTCGCAGAGCGTCGTGTCGGGCCCGTAGTTCTCGTAGAAGGGCTCGAGGACGATGACTTCCTCCCCCGGATCCACGACCGCGAGGAGCACCGCCATCATCGCCTCGGTCGCCCCGCAGGTGATCGTGAGGTGCGCCTCCGGATCGACGTCGAGCCCGTACCAGTCGCGATAGCTCGCGGCGAGCGCGTCGCGGTACCGCTTCGCGCCCCACGTGATCGCGTACTGGTTCACGTCGTCGTAAATCGCGCGCGCGGCGCCGATCTTCAGCGTGTCGGGCGACTCGAAGTCTGGAAAGCCCTGTGCGAGGTTGATGGCCCCGTGTTCGCTCGCGAGCCGGGTCATCATCCGAATCACGGATTCCGTGAAGCCGTGCGTGCGCCGGGCGGTGTGGATCTTCATGGACCCGAATCTGGCCCGTCGGCCCGCGAGGTGCCACCGGCGCCGGGGGTGTCGCGCTCGGGGTCGAGGGCGTCGCGGTCGGCCACGTGGGCGTCGCGGTCGGCGTCGGGGCGGCGGAGCCCTGCCCGCGCGAGCCGCGGCTCCACGAATTCCGCCTGCTCGCGCAGCCATCCGAACCAGACCACGTCCCCGGGCTTCAGCGTCGTGCCGCTCGACGCCGGCTGTTCGCGTCTGCCGCGGCGATGCACGAGGGCGAGGGCGGGGAAGCGGCGGTCGGCCAGCGCCTCGAGCTGGGAGATGCGCAGCCCGGCGAGGCCCTCGAAGATGAGAGGTTCGATCTCCACGCGGTCGCGCCGGAAGTGGTGCGCCCAGCGCTCGTAGTCGATCCCGAGCCCGAACAACACGGAGGCGCCGCTTTCGTCCACCTGCTGGGGTCCGACTCCGGGTGTGAGCGGATCGATGGCCACGAGGCGGCCCACGCCGGGGCAGCTCTCCTCGACCCGTTTGGCGATGAGCAGGTTCACGCCCTCGTTCGGCGTGAGGGCGACGAGGGCGCGGCGCGATTCGACCCCGGCTCTCAGGAGCGTGCGGGGCTCGTTCGCGTTGCCGAGTACGACGCGAAAGCCGTCTCTCTCCGCCGCCCCCGCCTCCGTCGGGTTCGTGTCGATGAGGACGATGGGCGCATCCGCACCTTGGGCGGCGCGCAGCGTTCGGGCGAGGGCGCGTCCGATGGGATTCGCCCCGACGACCGCGAACCCGTGGTTGGACGGCTTCCGCACCCCCAGCAGACGCGCGACGAGCCCGCCCGTTCCGCCGAGGACGACGACGGTGACGGCGATGACGAGGAAGACCATCGCTCGCAACTGGTTGCCCTCCGCCTCCATCCCGCTGTGTGCGAGTTCCGCCGCGAACAGCGACGAGACGGCGAAAGCGACGATCCCGCGCGGAGCCAACCAGGCGAGGAACGCCTGCTCGTTGCGGCTCAGGCCGGTGCCCCGGGTACAGAGGAGGACGCAGAGGGGGCGGACGATGGCGACGAGGACGATCACGGTCACGACCCCGCCCGCCCCGAGCGCGCGCACGTCGCCGAGGTTCACGGCCGCCGACAGGAGCACGAAGAGGAGTCCGACGAGCAGGAAGGTGAGCTGCTCCTTGAACTCGACGAGTTCGCGCGCGCGCCGGGGACCCATGTTGCCGACGACGAGGCCGGCGAGGGCGACGGTCATGATCCCGCTCTCGGGCAGGATGGCGTGCGAACCCTGGTAGAGTGCGAGGACGCTTGCGAGCGTGAAGATGTTCCGGAGATCGGAGGGGATCGCGCGCCGCATCCTCAGCAGTCCGCCGATGATGAACCCTCCCGCCACGCCGATCACGGTGCCGAGGCCGAGGCGCGTGACGAGGCCGAGGAAGCCGGCCCCAACATCCCCCGCCGTCGAGGCGAGCGCCAACTCGAAGGCGACGACCGCGAGGATCGCGCCGACCGGATCGATTAGCACTCCTTCCGCCTCGAGGATCGTCCGCAGGTTGCTCCGCAGGCGAATCCGCCTCGTGAGCGGGTTGATCACCGTCGGGCCCGTGACCGAGACGAGCGCGCCGAACAGCAACGCGATGCGGAGGCTCCAGCCCAGGGCGAGCATCGCCGTGACGGCAGCCCCGGCGATCGTGACCAGTGCGCCGAGCGTGATGAGCCGGCGGATCGTCAGCGCCTCGCGCCGCAGCCGGTCGAGGTTGAGCTGCAGCGCGCCCTCGAAGAGGATGATCGCGACCGCCAGCCCGACGATGGGGTTTAGACCCTCGCCCAGCGTATCGGGCCGCACGATGTTTGCGAACCCGGGTCCGAGGAGGATGCCGGCCGCGAGCAGGACGAGGATCCCGGGAACGCGGGCGTGCCGCGCCAGCGACTGCGCAACGACGCCCGCGGTGATGGCGAGGGCGAAGGTGAGCGCCGGATCCTGGAGGTTCACGAGGCGGCGGCGCGCTCCATCGCGAGGAGGAAGTTCGTGAAGCCCTCGTCGTAGTCGGAGAGACCGTTCTGCCCCGTGAGCTTCATGCGGGCGTCGTAGGCGTTCTTCATCATCGGACCCACGACGCCGCTCACCGGACCCTCCGCCGGGTGGCGCACGGCGAAGGCGTCCCTCAACTCTTCGCGGAGTCCGAGGTCGGCGAGAAGGCTGTTGTACGCGGCGGCGTCCCGCTCCGCCCGCACCCAGAGCTGGCGGTCCAGGCGCTCGCAGTGCGCCGACTGCTCGAGGATGGGCTCACCCGAACCCACCAGGGCGAGATAGCCAAGCACCTGCGCCTCGACTTCCTTCATGTATCCCTTCCGGTGGCAGAACTCGTGCGCGATCACATGGGGTTCGAAGATGCCCGTGCTCTTGAAGATCGCGACGTCTCCCGTCAGGGGGTCCGCCGCCCCGAGCGCGAAGGGGAAGACGATCTGCGCGAGCATGAACTCCCGAACCTGCGCACTCGTCTCCAAGCGCTGGCCGGTGAGGTCGGCCAGAAAGTCCGTGAGGCACAGGTCGACCTGTTTGGCCAATTCCTTCCGCGGCGTCCCCATCGGCACATAGTTCGCGTTCAGCCGCTCCACGAGATCTTCGACATCCCGTCTCCGCTCCTTCTCCGATGCCGGGGGCGGAGAGAGCGGTTCGAAGCCGAACGCCGCTTCAAAATCCACCCGGCGGGCGTCTGCCCGGACCGCCCAATCGAGGAGTGCGCTGCCCGCGTACACGCCGAGCGCCGCCGCCTGCACCGCCCGCCCCGCCGGACTCAGCCCGAACAGAATCCGGGCCGCGACGGGGGCGGCGAGAAGCAGATCGGAAGGGGCGACCGGGAGGTACGTCGCCAAGTTGGGGATCCGGAGTCTTTCCATGGGGCCTCGTCCGCGGGTCGGTGGACGAAACTTCGGAATCGGCGGGCCGGGTGCAACCGTCCGCGCCCCGGCGGCGTCCCACTCCTGTCGAAGGGCTGTCGAAGGGCTGTCGAAGGGCTATCAAACGGCGGAGGGAGATCGAGACCGCCGGCGAGGAGGGGAGAGGGAGGAGACACATGCGTGGAACCAGGCCGGAATCGCTCGGTGTCCTGTTCGGCGCCGTCCTGTACAGTGCCGTCCTCTTCGGGACGCCACTCGCCGCGCAGGAGGTCAAGGCCGGGGGGCAGATCACCTTCGGAGACGACGCGGACTTCGGCATCGGCCCGCGCGCGCAGATGTCGCTGCCTTGGATCGGCCGCGGGATCCGCGTTGCGGCCTCCTTCGACTACTTCTTCCCCGACTCCGGTCTCGGCGACCCCGGCGGCGACTACGACTACCGCGAACTCAACCTCAACGTGCTCGGGGATCTCTCCTTCCCCGACGTGACGAACCTTGTCCCCTATATCGGCGGCGGGATGAACCTGGCGTGGGAATCGGTCCCGGCGGACGGAGTGGAGGTTACCGCGGAGCGACTCTTCGGGATGAACCTCGTGGCGGGCTTCCGGTTTCCGCTCGTCGGGTTCACGCCCTTCGTCGAGGCGAGGTACGAACTCGAGGGGGGACGGCAACTCCTCGTGGCCGGCGGCATCCTCCTACCCTAAGCTCCCGGCGATCTCGCCTAAGCTCCCGGCGGTCTCGGATCCCCTAAGCTCCCGGCGGCCCCGGGGGGTCTCCCCCAAGCTCGCGAGTCCGTCCGGGGACCGGCGGGGGTGGTCAGAATCGTAAGCCGCCCCCGGCGCTGAAGGCCCATCTCGATCTCCGGCTGTCACCGATCCCCCCGCCGAAGCGGTAGCCGACGTTGAGGTTCGTCACCTGCGCGAAGGAGGAGAGGGGAGACCCTCCGAACACGGTGACCCCGATGTTCCCGCCCAATCTCGAATCCTGGTCCGGGTACCAGGCGCCCCCGTAGTCCACGAACGCGCCCACGCCGAGCCCGAACAGGTTGTGGAAGTTGTCCACCAGGTAGGAGCGGTGTTCGAGCGTCGCGCGCACCGTGCGGGTCCCGACGAAGGCGTGCGGACCCCAGAGGCGCGGCAGGAGCTGGAAGCCGATGTCGTGCTCGGAGCCGGGGCGGGGGGACTCCTGAACCCCCGCGGACGCTTGCAGGAACGTCGTGTTCCGCTCCGTCTCGCGCACCGCGGCCGTTCCGGTCCCGAAAACGTAGCCGGAGTCGAGGCCCGCCGAGTTGAAGAGGCCGCCGCCGTCGAGCATGCCCTTGAGAATCGCCGCGCCGGAGCGCGTTCCGGACGACACGAGAAGGCGCGTTCCGATTCCCGTCGACCGGTATCCGAGGCTCTCGTGGGCGAGCTTGACGGACACGAACACGCGGTCGCTCAGGTCCTGGTCCTCCTCCGAAAACCCGTTGAAGCGCTGCACGCGTTCGAAGCGCGCCTGCCGCCACTCGGCGTATACGCCGATGAGCCCGTATACGGAGTCCGGCACCGCAGCGTCGAGGCTGTCCGGATCGACGCCGGGTCCGAGCCGCAGGTGCTCTTCGTGCCGGACTTCGAACGTCGCTCCGATGCGGAGGAACTCCCGTGGACTTGCGATCGGCGCCACCGCCCCGGTCAGACGGTGGATCTGGGCCCGGCGCCGCCACTCGACCGTCTGCAGGCTGTCGGGGTCGTGGCGCACGTACTGCGGGATCCGCCCCCGGAAGTTCCGTCCCTCGTAATAGAACGCCGAGCGGTCCGAGAGGGAGCGGAACGGATTCGACAAGCGCCACGCGACGACGTCGCGATCCGACAGGTTGAGCCACGTCGCGTTGGCCGCGAGCCGGGTGGAGGCCACTCGATTCGACGTCAGCCGGAGATCCATGCCGTCGCGGTCGGTCTCGCGGACGTACCACACGCGCATGGCGTTACCGCTGCCCGCGAGGTTGACTTCGGTGAGCCCGAAGGTGCCGGTCAGGGTGCCGTCCGCCGCGAGTCGCCCCGTGATGCGGGGCTGCAGGCTCCACGCGTCGCGCGATCTCACGCTCAGCGCGAGTCGCCCGTCCACGCGCGTCGAATCCACCCGGACCCGGCGGAAGAGGCCGAGGCTGCGGAGGTTCCGTTCGCTCTCGGCGGCGAGGAGGGAGTCGTACGGCACTCCCGGTTCCAAGAGCAGTTCGCGGCGGATGACCCAGGGCTGCGTCGTCCCGTGCAACCCGTTGCCGAGCCGGTAGAGGAAGTTCTCGGCGGCGGCCTCTTCCGGGAAGACGTCCTGTCGGCTGATGATGACGGTGTCGATGATCGCGCCCGCGCCGTCCGCCGTCTCCGGCGCGGTTGAGGGTACCTGCCCCCGCGCCGTGGAGGGCGGGAGGAGCCCCAGCAGGAACAGCAGGAGCGGGACGACGTTCGCGCCCCGGAACGGAGCAGGGCGAGTTCCCCTTTCCGGGAGGGCCGCGGACGGAATCATGGGGCGGGAACGTACCCTCGCCCGGGGTTCACGGCCACCGGACATCGTCGCGCCTCGCGAGACCCGGCTCGTCGCGGAATCGCGCCGCGATTTCACCCAGCGTGATGCCGAGGTGGGGATGCCGGAACCCCGGCGCCACGTCCGCGAGCGGCACCGCCAGATGCGCCCTCGTCGGGATGTCCGGGTCCGGGAGCCGCAACTCCTCCTCGTCGACGACCAGACCCTGTACGGCGGCGATGTCGATGTCGATCGTGCGGGGGGCGTTGCGGTCCGGGGCCCGGATACGCCCGAGGCGGCGCTCCAGCGGCCGAATCACCTTGAACTTCAGCTCTCCGGGGGAGAGGTCGGTCGTGATGCGCGCGGCCGCGTTCAGGAAGCGGGGCGCACCGGGGTTCCCGACCGGGTTCGCCTCGTAGATGGGGGAGGCGCCGTCGATGCCCAGCAGTTCGTCGAGCGCCTCGAGGGCCGCGACGATGTGCCGCTCCGGATCGATGTTCGAGCCCAGCGTGAGGAGAGTTGTGCGGGCGGAGGTGTTCACGCGTAGTCCGCCGCCGTCCGTTCGACTTCGATCCCCACCGAGCGCGCGTAGCGCAGCGCGCCGGGCTTCTCCACGCGGACCCTCGCCCGCGCCGCGCCGAAATCGACGACCGCGATCCGCGCGATCTGGTGCGCGAGGGCTTCCACGAGATACGGCTTGGCGGTCTCGACGTGCGCGATGACGCGCTTCGTGAGCGTCCGGTAATTCAACACGTCGGCGACGTCATCGGACGCGCCCGCGGCGCGGGCGTCCACGGAAAGGGAGAGGTTGATCACGATGTCCTGTTTCTTCTCGCGTTCCCAAGCATTGACTCCGATGATCCCCCGGATGAGGAGGTCGCGGATGATGACCGTGTCGGACGCCATCAGGTCCGCCCCCCCGTCAACAGGTGTTCGCCGCCGTCCACGTGGATCGTCGCTCCCGTCACATAGTCGTTCTCGGCCAGGAACCGCGCCGCG
The DNA here is from genome assembly GCA_012270965.1 of Candidatus Palauibacter poriticola. GTDB lineage: Bacteria > Gemmatimonadota > Gemmatimonadetes > Palauibacterales > Palauibacteraceae > Palauibacter > Palauibacter poriticola. Next base: position 67,522 of record JAAXHJ010000048.1, on the reverse strand, counting down.
TGCGCCACGTCCCACGGATCGCCCGTGCGCCCGAGCGGGGTTCCGCGGCCCTTCGCCCGCCAGGCCGCGTCCTCCGCCGTCTCGCCGGGAGGTGGGAGGATCGGGCCGGGCACGATCGCGTTCGCGCGCACCTCCGCGCCCAGCTCGCGGGCCGTCAGCGCCGTCAGGTGCAGGAGTCCCGCCTTGCTGACCCCGTGCGGCGCGAACCCCCTCCAGGCGGCGAGCGCCGACATGTCCGACATGTTGATTATGACGCCGGGTGCCAGAGGTTCCCCTCGGCTTCCGCGCCGCTCGGCCGCGGCGCGCATGCGGACGGCGCCCCGCTGTGTCATGAGGAAGGGAGCGCGCAGGTTGAGCGCTTGGGCGGCGTCCCACTCCGCGACCGTCGCCTCGCCGAAGGGGGTGCGCTCGAAGCTCGCGGCGGAGTTCACGAGGATGTCGAGGCGCCCGAACGCCGCGTCGAAGGCCTCGAACAGGTCGTCGATCTCCTCCGGAAGCGAGAGGTCCGCCGCGCCTGTCGCCGCGCGGCGCCCCAGGGCCCGCACCTCGTTCGCCGCGCGGTCGGCCGCCTGCGCCGAAGTGCGGTAGTGGATGAAGACGTCGCACCCCGCCTCGGCCAGGCCCAGCGACAGCGCGCGGCCCAGCCGGCGCGCCCCCCCCGTCACGAGCGCGACGGCGCCCTCGAGTCTCACGGCGGCTCTCCGTTCACGAGCGTCTCCCGGCGGCCATGCGGCCGCGCGGACGGGTGGGATCCTCGTCGACGTCCGGTGGAGGGTCGCGCTACGGCAGCCGTTCGAAGCGCAGGTCCCAGACGCGCCCCTGGCTCAGGCTCGCCTGCGTGACGCGGCCGGTCTCGTCGCGCCGGAAGATGAACGTGCTGCCTCCCTGCCTGAACGCGTCGGGATAGACCGGCTCCAGCGACGGCCCGTCCCCGTAACGGTCCCTCAATACGAGACCGCCGTCCTCGACCTCGACCCAGTACGTCACCTCCGCCTCGTCGCTGTGGTAGGCGCCCACGTAGGCGGCCAGCTCCGAAGCGGTGGGCTCGAACCCCTCCACGGGTTCGATCCTCACGTCATCGGCGACCGGCGTGTCCATGGTGGCCCCGGGCCTCGCTCCGCCGCCGGCCGCGTCGAAGGCGATGGAGACGCCGGCCGGGGAGGCGAACTCGGTCTCACTCACGGCCGCGAGGGACATCCCGCCCGGCCCTCCGCCCATGCGCAGCGCGGCGCCGTCCGCCGTCAACTCCATGAACTGACCCGTGCGGGTGTCGCGGTATCCGCCGGCGAAGGCGGCGACGCGGGCCGGGTCCACCTCCGCACCCGCCGGATCCTCCGGCGCCTCCTCGTCGATCACGTCGCCGAGATAGAGTTCGGCCACGGCGCGGGCGAGCCCGCCGGGGTTGGCCTCGCCCACGTTGCACATCACCGACACCGCGAGCCCGTGGTCGGGGAAGCGCGTGAGGAAGCCGCGGTACGCCGCGGTGCCTCCGGAGTGCTGGACCTCGCGCACGCCCTTGTATTCGCCGACGAAGAGACCGCCCGCGTAACTGAGCTGCCGCCCCGAGTCGAGCACCCCCTGCTCGTGCATGAGTCGGATGAACTCGGGCCCGCCGACCTCGCCGGTATCGAGGTTGCGGGTGAAGCTGAGCAGGTCGCCGACGGTCGTGAGCAGGCCGCCGTTGCCATGCACGTTCTCGAACGGCATCAGCATGTGCCATTCGCCGTCGTCGCCGCGCCGGTATCCGATCGAGCGCTCCTCGACGATCTCGGTGAAATCGTCCCGCCACTGCGTCTTCGTCATGCCGAGGGGGCCGAAGATGCGCTCCTGCGAGAACTCGTCGAAGGTCTGTCCGGTCACGCGCTCCACGAGCATCGCCTGGAGGTTGTATCCGGTGTTCGTGTACGAGTAGTAGCGGCCCGGTTCGTAGTTGAGGGCGCGCTGGCGGCTCGCGATGTCGAGCGCGTGCTTGTGCGTGTGGATGCGGGTCGTCCGCGCCCAGCCGTGGATGCCGGCGACCGACCCCCAGTCGCGGAGCCCGCTCGTGTGGTGGATGAGCATCCGTACCGTGATGGGTTCGCCGTAGTCGGGCAGCTCGGGGAAATACTCCCGGATGTCGTCGTCGAGGTCGATGCGGCCGTCCAGCGCGAGCAGGATCGTGGCCGCCGCGGTGAACTGCTTCGAGACCGAGCCCGGCTCGAACACGGTCTCGGGCGTGTTCGGCACGTCCCACTCGAGGTTCGCCAAGCCGTAGGCGCGGGCCATGACCTGCTGCCCATCCCGCGAGACCGCGAAGGCGCACCCGGGGCCGTCCGCGGCGCTGTAGTCCGCGAACACCGCGTCGAGCGCCGCCAGTTCGACCGCCCCCGCGGAGGGATCGTCCCGACTCGCCTCCGCGCACGCGAGTCCCGTGGCGAGAAGAAGGATGAGGGTCCAGGGTCGTGTCTTCATCGTCTTCCTCCTAACTCCTGACTGTACTCCTGGCTGGATGGCGGCACTCGCCTGCCCGGCGCCGGCCGGAGCGGCCTGCGCGGCCGGAAGTGTAATGTCGGCCCCCGCGCCCGCCCCGTCGAGATGCGGTGCCGGGCGCAGCGTTCAGGCGAGCCGCGGCGCGCTCGAACGCGGCGGGGCCTTGCCCCGGGCTGCCGGGCCGAATCCCGGGTTGCGGGGATTATCCGGCGGGTGCCGCGGAGAGGATGTCGGCGGGATCGAGCGCGCGTCCGGCGCGCACGACGGTCCGGATCCGCCTCGTGTGGCGGATGTCCTCGAGAGGGTCCGCTTCGAGGAGTACGAGATCGGCCTCCAGCCCGGCCTCGACGGCGCCGCGATTTCCATCCTCCCTCAGAATCCGCGCGTTCTCGAGGGTGGCGGCGGTGAGGACTTCTCGGGCCGGCATGCCGGCTTCGGCGAGGAACTCCATCTCGTGGTGCAGCGAAGCGCCCGGCGCGACCTGCGGCTCCGGCGCGTCGGTCCCGACGAGCAACTGTACGCCGGCTTCGCGCAGCATGCCGGTGAGCCGCAGATATTTCTCCCACGTGCCCTCGCGCACCGAGAGGGGCGCCGCGCCCCAGTCCAGGATTCGCCTCTCCCGGTCCTTGTCCCAGAACGCCTTGAGGCGGGCCGGCATGGCGTCGTGGTCGGGGTGTCCGTAGACCTCCGGGAGGTCCATGAAGAGGAGCGTTCCCCAGAAGACCATGAGCGTCGGGTCGACGCGCGCCCCGTGCTCGGCGATGATGTCGATGAGGCGGCGCGCCTCGTCCGAGTCGAGGTTGATCGAATGGCGGTCGTTGGGGTCGTCGAGGAGGAAGTTGGACACCGTATAGATGTGCTCGATGCAGTCGATCCCGTCGCGGACGGCGTCCGCCGTATGATAGTCGAGGAGGTGTCCGCTCACGACGAGACCGTGCTCGTGGCCGGCCTCGATCACGCGGCGCCCGACCTCGCGCCCGGTGCCGACGTAGATCTTGAGCGTCTTCACGCCCCACGCCGCCATGTCCGCCACGAAGGGGTCCACATCGGCGGGGGTCGCCAGATACCAGCCCACGTCGGGATGCCAGGGCGGGTTGCCGTCGATGAGGAAGCTGCACCGGAAGACGTTGGGAGAGATCTCCGGGCGCTCGTCGGCGTAGCGCTCGACGAGGCGCTGGGCCGGGACGTTGTCTCCCGTGCTCCGGATCGAGGTCACTCCGTGTCCGAGATAGAAGGGCAGGACCTCGTCGCCGGTCATGTACGACTGGTAGAGGATGTGGGTGACGTGTACGTGCGCGTCGATGAGTCCGGGGAGGACGAAGAGGCCGGACCCGTCGATGCGCGCCGCGCCTTGGGCGGCGCCGGAATCGGCGTTCAGCTCGGTGCCGGGGGCGACCGCTCCGATGCGGCCGGCTTGGACGAGGACACTCGTGTTCGGGCGCATGGTGCCGGCCCTTACGTCGAAGACGCTGGCCCGGTCGATGAGCAGCGGGGGGGGCGGCCCGGCCGAGCCGCCCGGGGGAGCTGTCCCGGCGGAGCCGCCGGTGGGTGCCGCCCGTTCCGTCCGCCGGTCCTCCCCGCCGCAGCCGAGGGCGAGCCCGGCGCCGGCCAGCGCGGCGCCCCGCATGAAGTCGCGGCGGTCGACGGCGGCCACGGGCTGCTACGCGGAGGTGAAGCGGTGCGCGAGCGTCATTCTTGAGGATCGTCCGCGGCCATCGGCGGCGTCAAGCGGCGCACGCTTGGCGGGCCGTGGCGCAGCGTTGAGGCGAAGGCAGCGTTGAGGCGAAGGCAGCGTTCAAGCGAAGGCGGCGCCGCCCAAACGCGGCGTGGTTTCGCCGCGGGCCGGTGGGGGGCGTTGATGGCGCGTTGCGTTCGCGGCGATAGGTTGTGTGCATGCCCGCGCCCTCCGCCCGCCTCATCGTCTCCCCAACCGCCGCCGTGCGCTTCGACGCCGCGCGCGAATGGCTCGCGGAGCGACCGTCCCGGGAGGGTGTGACGGTCATCGGAGAGACGCTGTCCGGGCCTCACGAGCTGCTCCTGCGCGGGGCCCGGAGGGCCGGGGCCGCCATGGGCTGGCGCCGCACCACGCTGCGCCTCCTGGCTCGCGAGGTCGCGCTCTCGCGGCTCGCTTCCGACGGGAGGGCGATCGGCGGTGCGGCGGCTCGCGACGCTATCGTGGCCCGAGCGTTGGCGGGGCTCGAAGGGCGGAAGCTCGGCCGCCTGGCGGCGGTGTCGGACACGCCCGGCTTCGTTCGCGCCGTGGGAGGAGCCGTGGACGCCCTCCGCATGGCGGGCGTCACGCGGTCGGAGATCGCTCCCGTCGACGCGGCCCTCGCCGCCCTCTGCGAAGCGGTCGAGGCGGAATGGAGGGCGGCCGGACTGGCGGATCGAGCCGGCGTGTTCAAGGCCGCGCTCTCGGCGCTCCACGATCCGGACGCCCGGCCGGGGGTCGAGGACGGGCGCCTCCTGATTCTGGACGCCCGCATCTGGACGGAAATGGAGGGACGGTTCGTCGCGGCGCTCATCGAGCGAGGCCGCGGGCTGCTCGCGACCGTGCCCGAGGGGGATGACCGCACGCTGCGGGCGCTGGAGGACGCGGGCGCGCGCCCCTCCGGTCCGCCTCCGACCTCCGGGGCCGCCAGGGCCGCCGGGGGGGCGATCGGGCGCCTCCATGCGCACCTCTTCGGTCCGGTGCCGGCGGAATCCGCGGCGGACGATGCGGTCACCGTGTTCTCCGCTCCCGGCGAGGGCCGGGAAGCCGTGGAGATCGCGCGCAGGCTCGCCTCGCTCGCCGAGGCCGGAACGCCCTTCGATCGGTGCGCGATCCTCCTCCGTCAGCCCGAAGACTATCGGCCATACCTGGAGGAGGCGCTCAACCGTGCGGGAATCCGTCCTTGGTTCGCGGACGGCGCGCGGCGTCCGGATCCGGCGGGCCGGGCCTTTCTGGCCCTTCTCCGTTGCCGGGCCGACGACTACTCCGCGCTTCGCTTCTCGGAGTACGTGTCGATTGGGGAGGTGCCGGAGGGGGGAGAGAACCCGGGACGGAACCCGCGCCGCTGGGAGGGGCTGCTCGTCGACGCGGCCGTCGTTGGGGGCCTGGAGCGCTGGGAGCGGCGACTCGATGGTCTGGCCGCGCAACTCGAGTACAAGCGTGCCGCCTTGGAGGCGGAGGATGCCGAACACCCGCGCCTCGCGTGGACCGACCGGAAGCGGGCCAATCTCGACTCCCTGCGGGAATACGCACTCCCGTTGCTGTCGGAGCTGTCCGAGTTGCCCCGGGAGGCCCGCTGGGAGAGTTGGCTGGCCGCGCTGACCCCCCTCGCCGCCCACTCGCTTCGCCGGCCCGCAAGCGTGCTCGCCGCCCTGTCCGACCTCGCGCCGATGGGGCCTCTCGGTCCGGTCGCCCTGGACGAGGTGCTGCGCGTTCTCACGCCGCGACTCCTCGAGGTCCCCGAACCTCCGCCCGCGAACCGTTACGGCCGCGTGTTCATCGGGCCCATCGATGCGGCGCGGGGGCTCGCCTTCGACGTCGTATTCGTCCCCGGCATGGCCGAGCGCGTGTTCCCTCCCAAGATCGGGGAAGATCCGATCCTGCTCGACGAGATGGGGCGGCGGCTGGCTCCCGGCCGTCTCGCAACGAACCACGACCGCGTTGGGCGGGAGCGGCTCGCCTTCAGGCTCGCGGTCGGAGCGGCGCGGAGGCAGGTCGTTCTCTCCTACCCGCGCATCGACGCCGTGAAGACCCGGCCCCGGGTGCCCTCCTTCTACGCGCTCGAGGCGATACGCGCTGCGGAGGGCCGGCTGCCCGGCTTCGAGGAACTTGCACAGCGGGCGGAGGAGGTCTCCGATGCGCGGATCGGTTGGCCGGCGCCGAAACGCCGCGCACAGGCGATCGACGAGGCCGAGTACGACCTTGCGGTGCTCGACGAACTGGACAAGCACGACGTCCGCGGAGGACGCGCGGTGAAGGCGGCGGGTCATCTCCTCCACTCGAACCCCCACTTGGCGCGCGCCCTCCGTTTCCGCGCCTACCGCTGGGAGGTGCCGCGCTGGACGTGGGCGGACGGACTCGTTCAGCTCTCCGAGCGGGCGGCGGCGGCGCTGGCGAAGGAATCGCCCGACGCGCGTCCCTACTCGGTTACGGCGCTGCAGCACTTCGCGGCGTGCCCGTACCGCTTCTATCTCCAGGCGATTCAGGGTCTGCGCCCGCGCGAGGAACCGACCGGGATCGAGGCGCTCGACCCGCTGCAGCGCGGTTCGCTCGTGCATCAAGTCCAGTTCGAACTCCTTACCCGGCTCCAGGCCGAGAGCACGGAGAAGCGTCCCCTCCTTCCGGTGGGGCCGGAGAACGGCGCGCGGGTATCCGAGATCCTCGAGGAGGTGCTCGAGAGGGTGGCGGAGGACTTCCGCGACCGTCTCGTGCCGGCGATCGACCGGGTGTGGGACGACGGCATCGAGTTGATCCGGCAGGACTTGCGGGAGTGGCTGCGGCACGAGAGCGACAGCCCGTCACCCTTCGAGCCGTGGCGCTTCGAGCTTTCCTTCGGGCTCCCCCGGGATCCCGGCCGCGACGCGCGCTCCGTGAGGGAGCCGGTCGACTTGGACGTCGGACTGAAGCTCCGCGGCGCCATCGACCTCATCGAACGGACCCCGGCCGGCGTCTTGCGGGTCACGGACCACAAGACCGGCCGGTATTGGGCGAAGGCGGGAGCGACGATTCAGGGAGGCGAGATCCTGCAGCCGGTCCTCTACGGGCTCGCCGCCCAGACGCTGTTCCCGGAACAGCGAGTGGAATCGGGGCGGCTGTACTACTGCACGGCCGATGGCGAGTTTCGGGACCACGTCGTGCCGCTCGACGATCGGGCGCTCGAAGCGGCGGGGGTCCTGAGCGAGATCCTGCGCGGGGCGTTCGAGGCCGGGAGTTTTCCGGCGCTTCCGCGGGAGGACGCCTGCGGCTGGTGCGACTACCGGCAGCTCTGCGGGCCCGACGAGGAACTCCGCACCCGGCGTAAGCCTCCGCCGGTCGATCTGCGGCGCCTGAGGGAGACGCCGTGACCCGGCCGGGGAGACTCGCCGACCAGGAGGCGCGCGACGCGATCCGGAACGATCTCGAGGACACGCTCTTCGTCGAAGCGGCGGCGGGGACGGGGAAGACGACGGCGCTCACGGGCCGGATCGTCGAGGTGCTGCGGCACGGTCTGGGCACGCTGGAGGACATCGTCGCCGTCACCTTCACCGAGAAGGCGGCCGGCGAGATGAAACTCCGGCTGCGGGCGGCGATCGAGGAGGCTCGGCTCGGCGAGGAGCACGGAGAAGCCCGCGAGCGCCTCTCGCGTGCGCTGGGCCACTTGGAGCTTGCCCACATCGGCACGATCCACGCCTTCTGCGCCGACTTGTTGCGCGAACGGCCGATCGAGGCCGGCGTCGATCCGGCCTTCCGGGTCGCCGCGGAGGACGAAGCCGGCCGTCTCCTCGACGGCGCCTTCGAGATCTGGTTCGAGGGCGCGCTGGCGGATCCCGGTCCCGGTGTGAGCAGAGCCCTGCGCCGTCGCTATGCGCGGAATTCGGGCGGTCCGCGCGCGGCGCTGCGGGCGGCGGCCGGCAGCCTCGTGGACCAGCGCGACTTCGACGCGCCGTGGTCCAGACCCGAGTGGGACCGCGAGGCCGAACTCGACCGCGCTCTCGACCTCCTGCGGGAGCTTGCCGCCTACGCCCCGCTGGCTTCCCGCCCGGACGACTATCTCACGCAGAACCTGCGCCACATCGAACGCGGCGTGCGCGAGATCGCGCGGAGGGAGAAGACGTGCGGCCGCGACTACGACTATCTCGAGGGTTGGCTGCGGTCTTTCGTGCGTGCCCGCTGGCGCGGCTGGTTCTGGCGCGGCTTTCGCTCGCGGGACTTCGGCGGCGGACTCGCGAAGGCCGACGTCGTCGCGCGCCGCGACGCGGTCCGGGAGGAGGTCGAGGAGATCCTGCAGACGGCGGATGCGGAGCTGGCTGCGCACCTGCGGGACGAACTCTGGCCCGTGACGGAGCGGTACGAGCGGGTCAAGCGGCGCGACGGATGCCTCGACTTCGTGGACCTTCTGATCCGGGCGAGGGACCTCCTGCGAGACATTCCGGAGATCCGGAGGCACTACCGGCAACGCTTCACGCGCTTTTTCGTCGACGAGTTCCAGGACACCGATCCGCTGCAGGTCGAGATCCTCCTCCTCCTGTGCGGCGAGGATCCGGAGGAGGCGCGGCCGGAGCACATCGTGCCCGCGAGCGGTAAGCTCTTCGTCGTCGGGGATCCGAAGCAGTCGATCTACCGCTTCCGCCGGGCGGACGTGATGCTGTACGAGAAGACCAAACGCCGCCTGAGGGACGCCCGGGCGCGGGTGCTGCACCTGTCCACGAGCTTCCGGTCGCAGCCCCGTTTGCAGGCCGCCGTGAACGGGGCCTTCGCGACGCGGATGAAGGCGGCCGAGGATGGAAGCCAGGCGGAGTATGTGCCGCTCGCGCGCTTCCGCGGCGATGTCGGGAGCCAGCCCGCCATCATCGCCCTGCCGGTCCCGAGACCGTACGGAAGACTGGGAAGGGTCTGGGGAACCGCGGTCGAGGAATCCCTCCCCGCCGCGGTCGCGGAGATGGTGCGCTGGCTGGTCGGCGAGTCGGGCTGGGTCGTCACGGAACGGAATCATCCGGAGCGTCCGGTGCGGGTTCAGGCCCGACACATCTGCCTCCTCTTCCGGCGCTTTCAGAAGTGGGGGGAGGACGTGACGCGCCCCTATGTGCGCGCGCTCGAGGCCCGCGCCGTTCCCCATGTACTGGTCGGCGGCCGCTCGTACCATGATCGCGAGGAGGTGCTTGCCGTACGGAACGCGCTCACGGCCATCGAGTGGCCGGACGACCGGCTGGCGGTGTACGCCGCCCTCCGGGGTCCGCTCTTTTCGCTCGGCGACCGGGCGCTGTTCGAGTTCGGCGTTGACGCGGGTCCGCTGCATCCGCTCGCGGGGTGGGAGACGGATGGCGACAACGGCGAGAACGGCCGCAGGGACGTAACGGCGCTGAAACCCGAACTGCGGGACGTGGCGACCGTGCTCGGGCTCCTTGGCGATCTCCACCGGCAGCGGAACCGGCGTCCGATCCCGGAGACGCTCCGGCGTCTGCTCTCGGCCGCGCGCGCCCACGCGGGCATCGCGATCTGGCCGACGGGCGAGCAGGCGCTGGCCAACGTCCTCCGGCTCGTCGACCGGGCGCGCGTCTTCGAGCGCCGGGGCAGCCCTTCGTTTCGAGCGTTCCTGGACCGCCTCGAGGACGAAGCCGAACGCGGGCAGTCCGAGGAGGCGCCCATCGTCGAGGAGGGGACCGAAGGCGTGAGGATGATGACGGTGCACAAGGCCAAGGGCCTAGAGTTCCCCGTCGTCATCCTGGCGGACATGACCTGCCCGGCGGCGCACGAGCCGCCGTCGCAGCACATGGATGCGGGGCGGCGCCTATGGGCCCAGCGCCTCTGCGGCGCGACCCCGCGCGACATCCTGGACAACGCCGAGACGGAGCGGCGCCGGGAAATGGCCGAGGCGGACCGGCTCGCGTACGTAGCGGCCACGCGGGCGCGCGATTTGCTCGTGGTGCCGGCCCTCGGAGACGGCCGCGATGGCCACGGCGGATTCTCCCAGGAAGACCGCGAATGGTGGCTCGAGTCGCTGAATCCGGCGGTGTATCCGCCCCGCGGCGCGCGCCGCCAGCCGTCCTCCGCCGAGAGCCTGGGAGCCCCGGCCTTCCGCGCGGAGTCGGTGCTGGACCGTCCGGATGGGAAGGGCGGCCAGCACCGCGCGCCGCGCGACTCGGTCGCGCCGGGGCTGCATGCCGCCGAAGCGGGAACGGACGTCGTGTGGTGGGATCCCGCGGCGCTGGATCTCGACGCGCACCCCGGGGCGGGTGATCGCCAACGCCGCTTGCTCGAGGTCGAGAGGGAGGAACAACCCACTCTGGATTTCGAGGCGGGGATGGGCGCGCACCGGGAGTGGCAGGCGTCGCGCGCGGCGAAGTTGGAGGCGGGGGGACGCCGCACGATGTCGGTGGTGACGGCGGGGGCGATCGCGCGCCGCGCCGCCGAATCGGCCAAGCCCGACGACGCCGCCAAGCCCGACGACGCCGCCAAGCTCGACGACGCGCACAAAGCTGACGCCGCGGCCCACGGGGACACGCATGTCGCGTGGATCGACGTGCCGCGGCCGGGAGCCGAGGGGGCGGAAGGGGCGGGGCGTCCGGGCGGCGAGCGATTCGGCGATCTCGTCCATCGCATACTCGCCGAGGCCCCTCTAGACGCGAACTCCGGCGCGCTCGACGGGCTGGCGGGAACTCTGGGGCGCACGCTGGGAAGTCCCGAGACCGAAATCGTCGCGGCGGCGGCTCTCGCGGCGCGCGCGCTGGAACACGAAGTGCTCGACCGGGCGCGCGCCGCCCTGGTCTCCGGGCCCGGCGCGGTCCAGCGCGAGGTCCCGGTATTCCACGTGCGTGAGGCCGCGGCACCGGCTGGGGAGCGGGATGGCGGGAGGGACGAGGCCATCGTCGAGGGCGTCGCGGACCTCGCCTTCCGCGAGGTCACCGGGTCCGGCCCCCTCTGGACGGTCGTCGACTACAAGACGGACCGCCGCCCCGCCGCGGCGCGCACCCAATACGAGGCGCAGGTCGCCTGCTACGTCGAAGCCATCGAACGGGCCAACGGAGAACCGGCCCGAGGGATCGTGCTGGCGCTATAGCCGCCCGCCGCGAAACCCCGCGTCAGCGCCGAGAGCCGTGAGGCACTCGTCCGACAAGGTCGGTACGCGAGTTCTACGCGCCGTACTTCCGGCGATGGAGTTCGGCCGCCCGGTCGGACCACTCCTCAAGCCGGATGCGGGCGCCGAACCCCTTGCCGAGCGCATCGAGGTCTTCGGAGGTCCACCGGGCCAGATCGAGATACGTGCGGTAGCCCATCTCGTTCAGCCGCGCCTCGAAGGTAGGGCCGATCCCCTTGATGCGCGTCAGATCGTCGCTCTCGCGCGATGCCCCCGCGCCCGCCCCCTCCACGGCCCGGGGACGCGCGTTGCGCCCGCGACCCGCTCGCGTCCGCGGGAGGCCGGCCCGCCGCTCCGTGGTCACGATCCCAACCCCCTCGGGATCCAGCTTCGCAAGGCGGGAGTAGAGGCTGTCCCGCTCGGCCTCGATCTTCCGTTGCGCGTCCTCGGAATCGAGCCGCGCACGCTCCAGCACGCGCCGGGCGTCCTCTTCGATGGCGGACAGGCGGTTGTCGAATCGACGCTTGAGCGTCAGCTCCCTTCCGGCGATCCGTCGGCTGCGGAGCCACCAGCCGAACGCAAGACCCACGAGTGCGGCCACGACCAGCCCCAGAACGACGATCGGCGTCAGGACATCCATGATATTCGGTCGGACTCCCGGGTTCCGGCGTACTCCCGCCACGAGGTGACGCGAGGGAGAGTCCAATGTAGGGTGACGGAGAACACCGCCCAACCCCGGCGCGACCCGGAATCGGAACCCCAGTCCGACGACCGAACGGAGACTCCGAATCGAAACCCCGCTGACACGACGGTTCGACCGGATCATGGCCTCCCGGGACACTTCCGCGAGTTCCGGGCGCGTACTCGGGTCGTCGCGCGAAGGGCGGCCGGTCGTGGGTTTCCGCTTCGGGCGGGGGCGCGAGGCCGTGAGCCTGCTCGGCGGCTGCCACGCCGACGAACCGGTGGGTCCGCGTCTCCTGCGTCGGCTCGCCGGCTGCCTGGCGGGACTCGACCCGGAGGATCCGATGCTCACCCGCCATCAGTGGTGGATCATCCCGCACATCAACCCCGATGGGGAGAGCCGGAACGCCCCGTGGCAGGATGCCGGTACGGACGCGTACGATCTCGGGCGATACTTGGCGGGCAAGGTGCGGGAGCTGCCCGGCGACGACATCGAATTCGGCTTCCCGCGCGACGACGCCGACCCCGGAGCGCGGCCCGAGAACCGTGCGGCGTACGATTGGTGGCGCACGTGCGATCGACCCTTCGTGCTGCACGCCTCCCTGCACGGTATGGGGTTCGCCGGGGGCCCCTTTTTCCTCATCGATCGCGCTTGGGAGCATCGTTGCGAAGCGCTGAAGGCCTCGTGCCGTCAACGCGCGCGAGCGCTCGGCTACGCCCTGCACGATGCCGAGCGCCACGGGGAGAAGGGCTTCTTCCGCTTCGAGCGGGGCTTCGCCTCGCGACCCGACTCGAGCCGCATGGCCGCCCACTTCGAAACCTTGGGGGACTCCGAGACCGCGTCCCGCTTCTGGCCGAGTTCGATGGAAACGCTGCGCGGTCTTGGCCACGACACGCTCACCCTCGTCTCGGAGATGCCGCTTTTCATCCTCCCCGGCGTGGGCGACAGTCCAGGCCCTCCGGATCCGGCCGCCGAACGCTGGAAGGGGCGGCTCGACGCTTGGGGGAGCGAGCTGTCCAAGGGGACCGCGCCGACCGCGGTCTCCGCCGAGGCGAAGAAACACGGGCTGGTCCCCATGCCGGTGCGCGACCAGATGATGTTGCAGTGGACGCTCATCACCGCGGGGTTGCGTCAAGTGCGCCCGCCGGAGCCGTGACGGCGGGGGCTTGACCGCGAGGGGGTCCGGCTTGCCTGCGATGTGGCCCGGGAACAAGGTGAGCAGCGTGAACAAGCGATTCCTATGCGCGGTCCTCGCGGTGGCCGGCTGCGGCGACCTGGCATCGCAGCCCGAGCGGGTTCCGCGCACGCTCGAGCTTCTCCCCGCCGACGCCACCGTCCTCGAGGGCGAGGCCGTCCGGTATCGGGTGCGGGTTCTCGACGAGGGCGGTGCGGCCTTCAGCACGATCCCGGCCTGGGCGCCTCCGCGCTGGGCCGCAGCCGATCCATCGGTCGCCGCAGTCCAAGCGGACGGGGAGGTCATCGGCCTAGAGGGGGGTCGCGTGACGCGGGTCACCGCCGAGGTGGCGAGCCTGCGGGCCGAAGCCTGGCTGAGGGTGAACCCGGCGAGCGTGAAGATCGAAGCCTCCGCCGTGCATCTGACGCAGGCGGTCCAGACGCTGGGCGGGGACGTTCCTCTGATCGCGGGCCGCCCCGCACTCCTTCGCGTCTTCGTCACGGGAGACAGAACCAGCTTCTTCCGCCCCCGGCCGGCGGCGACCTTCCATCACGATGGCGCACCGGTCCACACGCTGCGGCTGGATCCGCCATCGGACCAGATCCCGCTGGAGGCCGAGGAGGGCAGGCTCGACCGATCATTCAACGGGATGGTGCCGGGGTGGGTCCTCCAGCCCGGCGTCGAACTCGTCGTGGAGCTGGATCCGGATGGCCTCGTGCCGGCGGTCCCGGGAAGCGACCGGCGCGTGCCCGCCCAGGGGCGCCTGAGGCTGGATGTGCTGACGGTTCCCCCGATGGGTCTGACGGTGGTGCCGGTGGCGCACTCCGCCGACGCGGAGACGGCCGTGAGGTGGGCCGACGGAATGACGGCGACGGGCGTAAGGATGAAGTTCGTGCGTTCCGTACTCCCGATCGGTGAACTGGAACTGAGGATACGCGAGCCCTACCGCACGACGGCGGACCTCACGACCGCGGCGGGTTGGCTGGCGCTTCTGCGCGAGATTAGCGTGCTCCGGCTCATCGAGCGGCGGCGGGACTACTACTACGGTGCCCTCGCGGAGCCTCCCGGGTCCCCCTTCAGGGGCTTGGGCTACATCGGGCTGCCGGTCGGCGTGGGAGTCCTCGATATCGACACGTTTGCCCACGAGCTGGGGCACAACATGGGGCTCCGGCATGCTCCCTGCGGCGGGGCGCTGAACGCCGATCCGGACTTTCCGTACGAGGAGGGCTCCATCGGAGTGTTCGGATACGAGACCCGGCGCGGGAACACGCGAATGGTCGACCCGGCCGAGTATCGGGATCTGATGACGTACTGCGATCCGAGTTGGATCAGCGACTATCATTTCGTCAAGGCCATGGAGTTCCGGCGGAGGCACGAATCGTTGATCCTGCGGAGGTCCGACCCCGAGCCGACGCTGCTCCTGTGGGGCAACGCCGGCGCCGCGGATCTTCTGCTGGAACCCGCCTTCGTCATCAACGCGCCCCCGAAGCCGCCGGCCGGGGAGGGTCCGTACCGCCTGGATGGATTCGACGCGGCGGGCCGGTCCCTGTTCTCCTTCTCATTCACTCCGGACGAAGTGGAGTACGGGGGCGGACAGTTCGTCTTCACGATTCCCTACGAGAGCCGCTGGGCCGGTTCCGATGGACTGGAGCGAGTCCGGCTGTCCGGTCCCGGCGGGGTGGTCGCGATCGGGCGTTCGGGGGGTCGCGCGGCGGCTTTGGTCCTGGACCCCGGCACGCGCCGTCTTCGGGGCATCCTGCGCGACCCGCGGAAGGTGCCTCCGTGGGCGGAGGGGTTGGATTTCATGGTCAGCGACGGGGTTCCGCACGCCGGGATCTCGGGCCCCCGGCAATGACGGGCCGGTGGTGCCGCGCCAGCCTTGCCCTCGCCTTGGTGGCCGCCGGCCTGCCGGTCGCGGGGCGCGCCGCCGCGGCCCAGACCTCCGTGGAGGTGCGGAGCGGTCTTGCGGTGGGGAATCACACATCCACCGCGGCGGGCCTCGAATGGGCTCCCGACCTGTCGTACGAAATCCGGATTGCGCGGCGGCTGCGCCCGCACATCGCCATCTCCGCGGCGTATGTCCGGACCGCCTTCGGCTGCCGGGAGGGATTCTGCCGCGGGAGCGAGCCGACCGTCACCGGCAACCACGCCGCCTTGGGCGCGGAGCTGTCGCGACGCTGGCTGTGGGGGCGCGTCGGCGTCCTCTACGGCACGATGCGCGTCGGGACGGAAGGGGAGTCCCCGCGGGCGGGTGCCGGTCTGGAGGCGGCCGCCGGACTCCGGCTTCGCGTCGGCCGCCTGCGTATCGGGCCGGGCCTGTCGTGGCGGCGCATGTCGGCCGACACGCCGTCGAGCACCGACCATGCCGTGGCGCTCGGCATCGATCTGGGCGTCGCACTCGAATTCGATTAGAAGGGGGCGGTGTGACGGACGCGAATCGGCTTCTTGGTGCTTTTTGGGTCGTCACTCTGGTCTTGGTCTGGGCGGCGTGCGGGGCGCCGGGAGATGCGGCGCCCGGGGGCGCGCCGGCGGAACTCGACCTTACGCTTGCCAACATCCACCGCAACAACGCGGGCGTGCGCGGCGTCTCGATCTCGCCCGATGGACGGCACCTCGCGGTTTCCGGCTCGGGGCCGGACGGTTCGGGGCTGTATCTGGCGGCTCGCCGCGAGAACGGCGGCTTCGGGGCGCCGCGCTTCTGGCTTCGGGGCTCGGGTCCGGCTTGGGCACCCGGCGGCGACCGGATCACCTTCGCGGCCGGCGGCCAGGTGCGCGTCGCGAACGTCGGCGATGTCGAGGCGCGTCCCCTGATGGACCGCATGGAGGGTGTCCGGGCACCGGCCTTTTCGCCGGATGGGGAGACGATCGCGTTCTACTCGACGGCGAGCGGCCACCAGGACATCTGGCTCGTGCCGGCCGATGGCTCGGCCCCGCCGCGGCAGCTGACCGAGGCCGCCATGTCGGTCGACGATCCACGCTTCGCGCCCGCCTGGCGGCCGAATGGCCGCGAGATTCTTTATGTGTCGAACGCGTCCGATTACTGGCACGACGACCTCTGGCTCGTCGATGTCGAGACCGGAGACCACCGGCAGCTCACCCGCACGCTGATGGCGATGTCCACCCCCGTGTGGTCGCCGGAGGGCGATCGGATCGCCGTTTTCGGCACCGCGAAGGACGAATACTGGTACGAGGACCTCTCCTACATCTACGTGATCGAGGACCTGGAGGCGGGAGCCGAGGATCCGGAGGCCGGTACCGAGGATCAGGCGGCGGGTGTTGAGCATCCCGCGGCGGGTGTTGAGCATCCGGAATCGGGAGCCGGGGCGGCGGAGCGCATCGTGGACATGCAGGTCTACGCGACCGATGCGGCGATGCGGCATGCCCCATCCTGGTCGGAGGACGGCGCGTTCGTCTACTTCCCCTACCTCGAACGCGGCACGATGAACGTCTGGACGGTGCCCGCCGCCGGCGGCGTGGCCACCCGAGTCACGCACATGGAGGGGACGATCTCCGGCGTCAGCCACACGGCGGGCGCCCGGTCCCTCGCCTTCGTCCACTCGTCGCCGACGCGGGGAGGGGAAGCGTACGCCCTCGACCTCATGGGCGGCGTCGCGGAGCGTCTCACCTCGTTCTCACCGTCCTGGCGGTCGGCCGTGGCACCCCGGGAGATCGCCTTCCCCAGCTTCGATGGACTCCGGATCCAGGGCTTCCTGTACCGCCCGCCGCAATGGGAGGAGGGGGCCGCCTGCCCGGCGCTCGTCCAAGTTCACGGAGGCGGGACGAACTCCTACCAGCAGGGCCTGAACCTCACGGAACAATACCTCGCCTCGAAAGGGTTCGTAGTGCTCGCGATCAACTATCGCGGGGGATCCGGTTTCGGGCGCGAGTTCCAGGATCTCTCCGTCGAGGACTGGCTCTGGGACCAGGCGAGGGATGCGGGCGCGGCGGCCGATTTCCTCCGCACGCTCCCCTACGTGAACGGGCGGGTGGGGATCTACGGCGGCAGCTACGGCGGGAGCATGTCGCTGTCGGCGATCAGCCTGACCCCGGACAAGTTCGACGCGGCCGTCCCCATGCGCGGCGCCTACTCGAAGCTGAACACGCTCGAGTACACGGACCGGCTGGGGAAGATCTTCTCCGTCACCGGCCACGGCGGAACACCCGACGAACGCCCCGACACGTACGCCAAGAGCAACGTCGTGTCGCGCATCGCCGACATCACGGCTCCCGTTCTCCTCATGCACGGGGAACTCGACCGCCGCGTGCCGATCCAGAACTTCGAGAACGCGGTGGCCGAATTCGAGCGGCTCGGCAAGAGCGTCGAGGTGAAGACGTACCCGGACGAGGCGCACGGTTTCCGGAACCCGGACAATCGCGTCGACATGTATTCGCGGCTGGAGGAGTTCTTCACCCGGCACCTGGGCGGCTGCGCCGCGGGGTGAGGGCCGTGAGTCCGGAAACCCCCGTCGCCGACCCCGCGTAGAACGTCACCGTGCGGGCGTTTACCCCGCCAGCTTGGAGACTCGGACGCTTCGCTGGGGAGGACTCACGTGAAGAACCCTTTGATGGCCGCCGTGCTGAGCCTGCTCATACCGGGCGTCGGCCAGTGGTACAACGGCAAGTTCCTGCGCGGACTCTTCTGGCTGCTCGTGACCCCCGGCCTGTGGCTCGGAACCGGCGGCGCGCTGGGCTGGATCTGCCATATCGTGTCGGCGGTCACGGCGTACAGCTACGCGAACCGGATGTACGCCCGCTGACCCGTTAGTCAGCGCACGCGGTCGAAGCGGCCGTAGTAGTCCATCTCGACGCCCGTCACGCGGGCGGTGGCGTCCAGCACGAAGGAGACGCCGATCCTTACGTCGCCGAACCACATGTCGAAGCGGTCGACGTGCCAGTGCTCGAGCGGCATCCGCACCGGTCGTTCCCGGCCATCGAACTCGGCCACGAGCCGCACTTCGCCCGCCGCCTCGCCGGTGCCGTTCGCCGGCCCCGTGCCCGCCCCGTTGCCTTCGGTGCCCGCCGATGCGCTCGCGGCCGGACGTTCGTGCACCCCCGGAGTCCCGTCCCAGCGGCCCAACCGGCCCTCGGCGGGCATGAGAGGCGGGACCGACTCATCCGTGAGGCGAATGCGCAGCTCTCCGGCGTAGCCGTTGTGGTAGGTTCCGGCGTAGGCCTCCAGCGGCACCGAGGGGCCCTGGTCGAGCCGGGCCGCCCGGCGCGCCTCATCCGCCTCGAAGGTCCGCCGGTTTCCCTCGGCGACGCTCCGCTCGAATTCCGCATGCCAATCGCGGCTCCGCAGTTCCTCCGTGCCCACGAAACGCGCCAGCGCCCACTTCGTGAGCACCCACGGCAGCTCCGAGTTCCGGTTCGTCGTCGCCCACACGCCGAATCCCTCTTCCGGCACCAGCGCGATCGAGCAGTTGAACCCAAGCGCGTTCCCTCCGTGCCCCACCGCCGTCACGTCCCCGAACCTCCCCGTCGACCAGCCCATCGCGTACGCGCCCGACCCCTCGAACGGCATCCAGCTACTCGGGTTCGCTATCACGGTATGCGGCCGGTGCATGAGTTCGACGGACGAGCGGGAAAGCGGTGGATTCGGATGGGTGCCGACGTGGAACCGCATCCACTCGGTGATCTCGTCCGCCGACGTGATGACGCCGCCCGAGGGCACGGTGACGTTCTCGGCGTACTGCCACGGCACGGGCTCCAGCGGCATCCCCGTGGTGGCCGCGTTCCCGATGAACCTCCGTTGGATGATCGCATGCGGCTCGGCGTGGTTCGGGCTTGCGTTGGCGGGCCCCATGCGGGCCGTCGTCGTCGTCATGCCCAGCGGGGTCCAGAGCCTCTCTCTCGCGTAGGAGTCCCAGTCCGTTCCGGAGACGGTCTCCACGAGGTGGCCCGTGAGAACGAACATGTCGTTCGTGTAGCCGTACCGGTCGCGGAAGGCGTGGTCCGGTTCGGTATGGGGGAGGCGCATGAGATAGTCGCGCCGGTCCGTGACGAGCGGACGCAGCGGCTGGTTGCTCCCGGTCCCCACTCGGTGGGTGACGATATCCCGCACGCGGATCTCGCGCGTCGTCCATGGGTCGTGGAGACGGAACCACGGGATGTGGTCGGTGATGCGGTCGTCCCAGCGCAGCTTCCCCTCCTCGACGAGGGAAGCCAGCGTCGCGGCCCCGAACGCCTTCGAGCAGGAGCCGATGCTGAACAGCGTCCCGCCGTCCACGCGTTCCGGCTGCCCGAGTTCGCGCACGCCGTAGCCGGTGGACAGGTAGCTCTCGCCACCGTACACGATGGCCACGCCCAGCCCCGGTACTTCCCAGCGCGCCATGGCGTCCTCGACCCACGCGTCGATCTCCTCGAGGCTCGGTGGAGAGGGGTGCGGCGACTGAGCCCGCGCGGTGGGGATCTGAGCGTCCGCGGCCGCCACCGCGAGCAGGGCGGTCGCCCCTGGAATCACCGCTGCCCATGCCCCACGGCGGCGGAGGCTCGGTACGGCCACACGCCTGCGGGATGTACTCGCCGCATCTTTGTCACGGGCATGGCCCGTTCCTCGATCATTCACCGCCGAACTCCTTTGAAGCGTGTAGAGAGTACCCGCCGTCCGCCATCCACAAGCGGCTACGACGGGGGAGGTCCAGGAAGTCACCGCACGCAAGCTGATCCCTCAGCGTCCGCAGATCCCGAAACCCGGTCACCCTTCTGGATCTCTTCTCGGTCTCGAGGAAAGAGGCCACCGCCCACCGCAAGGCCATCGCACTCTGCCGCCACCTACCGGGGGAGCAGATCTGTCCGGGCAGGCCGCGGCCTGCCCGCAGGATCACGTTCGTCGTAAGGATGTTCCTCCGCAACGCCGGGTCGACCTGCAGCTTGTCGACGACGAACAGCCCCTTCAGCCTCTTTCGCATGATGCCTGCGGCTTCGCGGTGCCGCATCAGCTCCAACCAACCCGCCAGCTCCAACAGCGCCTCGGGTCCCCGCCCTCCCTCGAACGCCTGCCGAATCCTGTGCCGAACGGCACGCCAACCGACTCGCGTGGTGCCGCGGCCCCAAAAACTCTTCAAAGGCGACGACCTCGCCTCGGGACATCGCCGCCGATCCCCCCCAAGGCGAGAAAGACCTCCATTCCGCACCATGGTTCAAACCATGGTCTATTGTCGCCGGGTTCCACGCGGAGCCGGGCAACCGGCGCGACCAGGACGTGGGCTCCAGCGACACCAGGCGGTTGGGCAACATTGCCAGGATCCGGTCGACGAACTCGGAGCGGCACTGTTGGAGGAGGCATGAGCGTCCGAAAGTATCCCGCACGGCCTGCCGCCACAGGCCCGATCCGATTACGAAGAGCCGCGGTTCGCTGGTCCGCAGCCCGCGGTCCGTCAACTCCTTCAACAGGGCGGGCTCCGCAATTTCCCGATCCGGCAGCTTCCCGCCAGCCGATCGCGCGCCCAGCAGCCTCCTGCGTCCTCCCTCTTCCAGCCCCACGGCCAGCGCGAGGTCGTGCTTCCCGACCCTTACGCGGCTCAAGTAAACGACAACGTAGTTCCGGTCGTCCAACCGGCGGGCCGCGAGTCTGCGGACCCGGTCGCCAGCCGCGGCGACGACGATATAGTCGGCGGCCTTCCGGGCGGCGGCCGCCGCCCGGAATATCGCCTCCTTGTCCTCTCGTAGCCTCCGCAACCACGACGCGATGTAGGATGCGTGATCCTCGCGCATGTTTCCGGGAAGGCCGAGGCGCGCCATTACGAAGGCGGATCCGACCTCGGCCACGAGTTCCTCCATCGCATAGCTCTCGTCGCCGAACCGTCCGCTCCGCAGGCGCCCTAGTCGGGTCTCGTGCCCGGTCCAGTGAACGAGTTCGTGCGCGAGTGTTCCGTAGTAGCTCCGCGCGTCGTGAAAATACTCGAAGCGCGGCATGTCGATAGAATCGTCAAGCGGCCTGTAGCATGCCCTGTCGCCACCGTGGAACACCTCCGCTATCCCAGACGCCAGCAGTAGCTCTTCCGCGGCCGGAACCCTGTCGTGGGGCGACGGTTGATCATCTCGGACATCTGCGGCTAGGAAGCGTCGGGGGAGGCCGTCAAGTTGTTCCGCATTAAAAACCACGTAGGGCTGCCAGTGAACCGCATCGACACCATCCATGACGGGGCGGAGGATCTCCACCCCCTCCTCGCCGTCGCGCACGTGCGCGCCGTACGTCGCGGCCTGCCTCTTGGTCAGCCAATAGCAGCTCCCGTACCCCAGTCGCCCTAAGCCACAGCACGAGCTGATTGATGCCGCTATAGGCAGTGCCGAGGTGACGCCGAGCGGGCCCGGGCGTGCTCCAGGGCCTCACCCAGGGGGGGGTGCCCGCCTCCAAGGCCTCAATCACTTGGTCGGTGATCTGCCGATAGATATCCGCAATGGCAGTGTCCGGGGCATCCGTGGACGCGGATGGGTTCACGTCGCGCTGCTCGGCTTACGACCCGGCGTGCATCCGGGGTAACCCGAACACCCACAGGACTCCGCCCGCGGCGGTGGCCACGCGCTGTTCGCCGTCCACCTCGAACGACATGGGATTGGTGCGGACGCCGCCACCGGCTTGGAAGTCCCACAACGGCTCTCCCGTCTCGGCGTCGAGGGCGAAGATGTTGCCCTCGTTGCTTCCGCCGAAGACGAGGCCGCCTCGCGTGGCCATCACGCCGGCCCACGGAGGGGAGAGCAGCGGAAACTCCCACCGTAGTTTGCCAGTGAGCACGTCGAGCGCCTTCACGGCGCCGCTCGCCTCGTCGCCGGACAGCGCCTGCTCGCCGCCGCCGAGAAACGGCTGGCCGGGCTCGTATTCGACCTCGGTCTTGTAGTAGATGGCGCCCATGATTCGGGTCGCCTGGTAGAAGAGCCCCGTGTCCGGGCTGTAGGAGGGGCTGAACCAGTTCGCGGTTCCCTGAAGGCTGGGCCACACGAGGTTCCCCTCCTCGGTGGGTTCGGTGCCCGGGATTACGATCGGCCGGCCGCTCTCGTCGAGGCCCTCGGCCCACGTCTGCTTCGAGTACTCCACGCCGCGCAGGAACTCGCCGGTCTCGCGGTCGAGCACGTAGTAGAAGGCGTTCCGGTTCGCCGTTACGAGCAGCTTGCGCGGCTCTCCCTCCCACTCCGCGTCGACGAGCACCTGGATCTCGGTCGCGTCCCAGTCGTGCGTGTCGTGCGGCGTGTACTGGAACCACCACCGCATCTCCCCCGTGTCGGGATCGAGGGCGAGGATGCAGTTCGTGTAAAGGTTGTCGCCGGGTCGCGCGTCCCCGTTCCAGTCGGGGGCCGGATTGCCGGTCGGCCAGTACAGGAGGTCGAGTTCGGGATCGTAGGAGCCGGTGAGCCAGGTGGAACCGCCGCCGTGCTCCCAGCTGTCGCCGCCCCACGTCTCGCTGCCCGGCTCGCCCGGGCTCGGAATCGTGTAGGTCCGCCACAGCCGTTCCCCGGTCGCGGGGTCGTACGCGTCGATGAACCCATTCGCCCCCGCCTCCGCGCCGGACATGCCCACGATGACCCTTCCGTCGAGGGCGAGCGGGGCGAGCGTGATGGAGAACCCGAGGTCGTTGTCCGCGACGTCCACCTCCCAGCGGACGGCGCCGGAGCGGGCGTCGAGCGCCACGAGGCGGGCGTCGAGCGTGCCCACGAACACGGTTTCGCCGAGGATCGCGACGCCGCGGTTCACGCGGGGGAATCCGATGTTTTTTGTCGAGGCCGGGACCTCGGCGGACCAGTGCCAGAGGCGGCGTCCGGAGCGGGCGTCGAGCGCGCTCACGTTGCTCGGCGGTTCCGTCACGTACATTACGCCGTCCACCACGATCGGCGTCGTCTCGATGAGCCCGCCGCTCATCTGGTAGGCCCACAGCACTTTGAGATCCCCGACGTTGCCGCGGTGAATCTGGTCGAGGGCGGAGAAACGGTGGGAGGCGTAGTTGCCCGAATACGTGAGCCAGTTGTGCGGCTCGTCTTCCGCGTTCACGAGGCGCTCGAACGACACCTGGGCGACCGCGTCCGCGAGGGAGGCGCCGAACAGGAGGGCCCCCGCCGCGAGCGCGGAGGCCGCCACGGCCGAGGCCGGCGAGGGGAGAGGTATGCGTCGGGTCATGATCCTCCTCCGAGGTCGGCGAGGAAGGCGACGAGATCGTCGATGTCCGCCTCCGTCATCTCCTCCACGGCGGGCATCAGAGAATGATCGAACTGTTTCTCGAGTTCCACGAGATCTTCCTTGCGAAGCGAGACCGTGCGGCCGGAGATCGACCGCAACTGGATCGTGAAGTCGTCCTCGTTCACCCGCATGCCCGTGATGACGCGGCCCTCGCGCGTCACCGCGCGGATCGGCAGGTATCCCCTGAATCCGCGCAGGATGCCCCGCCTGGAGACCGGCAACTGCGAGTCGGGCGTCCGCAGCGACGCGTAGAGGTAGTCGACGCCGCGCCGAAGCCCGATGCCCGTGAGTTCGGGGCCGATCCCCGTTCCGCGGCCGTTGACGACGTGACAGGAGTAGCAGTCGCCGGCGGTGGCGAACACCTCCCGCCCGCGCGCCGCGTCCCCCGCGACCTCCACGACGGCGTCCCGTCCCAGCGTGCGGACGTAGGCGGCCACGAGGCCGACCTCCAGATCCGACACGAGGTTGGATCTCGTTCCGGGCATGCCGGTCCCGGGGATCCCGCGCCGGATCACCCGGACGAGCGATGCGTGGTCCGGCGCGCGGGGCAGGGTGGGACGCGCCAGGCTCGGCCCCTCTCCCCCGTGGCCGAGCATGCCGTGGCAGCGGCCGCAGTGGGCCTGATAGAACATCTCGCCGCGCGCGAGACCGGCCTCGGTGACCTCGGGTTCCTCCTGCGCCGCCGCCGCGGCCCGACCGGTGGCCGCGAGGGCGCTCGCCACGAGCGCGAGACCGCACAGACTCCGACGGGGCCGTCGCATGATCCTCCTCCTCCGCGGGCGTCCCTTCATGCGATTAATCAACGTAGCGGCGCGGCGGGGCCTCACGGCACCAGCGCCTCCGCTTCCAAAACCCAGCGGGTGAGCCACTCCACGTTTCTCGACATGAGATCCCGCTGTAGGCGCGGAGATCTAACACCATGTGGTTGATCCGGATACAGGACAAGAGTCGTCGGAGCCCTGCCGATGGCGCGCACGGCCTCGAAGAACTGGATGCTCTGTTCGGCGGGAACCCGCTCGTCCCTCTCGCCCACTTGGATCAACAGCGGTGTCGTCACGTTTTCAACATGGCGGTAGGCGGAGCGCTCCTCGTAAAGATCCCAGTCCTCCCACGGTTTCGGACCCAGGTA
The DNA here is from genome assembly GCA_012270965.1 of Candidatus Palauibacter poriticola. GTDB lineage: Bacteria > Gemmatimonadota > Gemmatimonadetes > Palauibacterales > Palauibacteraceae > Palauibacter > Palauibacter poriticola. Next base: position 43,135 of record JAAXHJ010000048.1, on the reverse strand, counting down.
GGTGTGGTAGAACTCGGGGATGTCCGTCTGCGAGTACATGGAGATGAGATCGTTCGCGCCGGCCCCCGCGCTCGCCGCCTTGAAGCGGTCGGTCTGCGTGATGCCCCAGTAGGTGTGGTGTCCTCCGAAGCTCCATCCGCTCACGGCCAGCCGGTCGGGGTCCGCGATCCCGCGCTCGACCATCGCATCCACGCCGGAGTCGATATCGACCCAGTCCCGGCCGGAGATGTCGCCGCGGTTGAGACCCCGAAAACGCTCCCCGTAGCCGCTCGAACCCCGGTAGTTCGGCTGCAGTACGGCGAACCCCATCCCCGCGTACACCTGCACCGGGTAGGCGCCCCGCGTCGCGTTGAAGCGATCCGAGGAGATCCCGGCCGGGCCGCCGTGGATCACGAGGACCAGCGGGACGCGGTCCCCCTCCTCGTACCCGGCGGGAAGGGTGAGTACGCCTTCGATTTCCTCGCCGCCGGCTCGCGAACGCCACGACTCGACCCGCTGCGCGCCGAGTGCGAGGCTGGCCACCCGCGGGTTCAGGTCGGTCAGGCGCTCGGGGCGGAAGGCGTCCATCGGGGTGATGAAGAGGTCCGGCGGCGCCATGCCGTCCTCGGCGGTGAGTGCGAGAAAGCGCCCGTCCGCCGAGGCGGAGGTGCCGGAGTAGTAGCGCCGGCCATCGGTCAGATCGTCCGGCGGTCCCGCCGCGGCACCGTCGGCGAGCGGGATCCGGTACACGGTGGCTCCGGTGCGTCGCGCCGCTGAGACGATGAGCCGCGAGCCATCGATGTGGACGAGGTTCGCGTTCGCATCCAGCCCGGCGGTGAGCGACACCGGCTCCGGCGCGCCGCCGCCCCCGTCGACCGGCACGCGCCACAACTGTCGGTTGAAGGTTCCGAGGAGCTGCCCCGTCCCGGACACGATGAGGCCAACCTCGTCGTCCCACGCCACCGGATTCTCCCCGCCCGGCATCGCCGTGACGCTCCGGGCCTCCGCTTCCGCGCCCTCCTGCACGTAGGTCGCGCCGTAGTAGGTCGTCCTCAAGACGGGGGACGAGCGAGCCCCGTAGGCGACGGCTCGCGAGTCGGGTGACCATACGAAGGACGTCACGTGGAGATCGTCCGGCGACCACCTCACTCCCTCGTCGGCCACATCGTCCTCGAGTTCGGCAACGTGGAGGCGCGACCACTGGTCCGTGTAGACGGAGTCCCAGACCATCGGGCGGCCGCGCAGGGCCTCGAGTTCGCGGTCCGCTTCCGTCGCGGACGGGCTCGCCACGAAACCGATCCGCCGGCCGTTGGGCGCGAAGCGGAAGCTCCCGACCGAGGTCTCGTGGGACGTCACCTGCCACGCCTCGCCGCCGTCGGGCCGGATCCCGTAGACCTGTCTTGTCCCTTCCCGATCGGAGGAGAAGGCGAGCCATTCTCCCGATGGGTGCCAGACCGGTGAATCGTCGGATCCGGGGCGGAAGGTGAGCTGACGGACCTCCGCCGGAGCGCCCGCAGCGGGGACGACCCACACGTTGGTTTCCTGACGGTCCTCCTCCATGTCCCGTTCCGTGACGACGTAGGCCACCCACCGTCCGTCCGGGCTCAAGGAGACTTGTGACGGGTTCTTGAGGGCGAGGACGTCCTCGACCGTCATCGGCCGGCCCTCCTGGGCGGCCAATCCGGCGCAGAGGATGACGGAGAGAACGAAACCGGCAGCGAGAAGGGAACCGGCCCGGAGAACGGAACCCGCAGCGGGAACGGCACCGGCAGCGAGAGCGGAACCGACGGCGGGAACGGCACCGGCGGCGGGAACCGAACCGGCGGCGGGAACCGAACCGGCGGCAAAAAGCCGGGAGCCGGGGAAGATCGCGGTACGCATGGCACACCCCTGACGTTGGAGAAGCATCATTAGTCTTCGCCGCTCACGCCCTGATAGAGAAGGATGAAGGCCGCCGCCTGCACGACGTGGTATAGCGCGTTGTGGTCGAACCACACCGGGTGGATCGGGACCTGTAGCTGCTGGATGGCCGCCGCCGCGAAGGTGAGCCCGAGGCCGGTCAGCGCCCGCCGCCGGCTCGCGGTGGCGCGGCGGCGGTAGGCGCGCGCGAAGCGCACCGTGAGATAGATGACGGCGGGCAGATAGAAGGCGACCGCGACGGCGAACGCCTGCCACCCGGCCAGCACGATGGCGACGTAGGCGGCGTAGGCGAGCCCGGCGAGCCGCGTCACCCACCGCGTACCCGCGGGCCGGCCATCGACTCGCGCGCCCAGCCCCCAGGCCGCGAGCCCGGTCGCCCCGACGGTGAGGATCGTGGCGGGCCAGAGGAGGCGGTATCCGAGCGTCGCGGCGTCCCCGAAGAAGCCGTGTACGGTGCCGCCGAAGAGGGCTGCGGCGCCGGAGCCGGCGAAGAGGCCCATCGCCCACGGGCGGAGATCGGCCCGCACGCGCGAGCGCGCCCGCCAGACCAGTACGGCGCAGAGCAGGGTGAGCCCGTAGTCGGTCAGCGTGACGGCAGGTTCGGTCAAGGCGGTCCCGATCTCCGATCGCGGGTCGCGGAATGGGTTTTCCCTCTCTGATCGGTATTGCCGGACCATCGCCCGGGGCAATACTCGTGCGGGTCGCCCCTCCGCCGGCGCGGGAACCGATGCGCGCCGCGGCACGTCGCGCGAAGCGGGAGGAGCCGTGCCAAACGGCTGGCGCGTCTCTACGTTGGGGGAACGTCGGTTTAGGTTGCTGGTATACGCGGGGGGCGCTGCCCGGCGGCGACTCGCCGGTCCTTCGCCGGTGGCGGTGAGGGCCCTCCCCCCAACAAACGCAAGGCGAACCCATGACGAAGCGCAGCCGCACCACCTCCGGAAGGCCCGATTCCTCTCGTTCCTCTCGCGCCCGAGTCTCGCGTTCCGCAGTGCTCGGCTTTCTCGGTCTGGCCGTCCTCTCCTGTGGGGGGGACGACACGACGTCGCCACCGCCGTCGACGACGCCACCCCCCCAGCCGGCGGCGCCCGTGGCGGCGAGCGTCACGCTGGAACCGGCCGAGATCGCGGTCGTGGCCGGCGATACGGTTCGCGTGCGCGCCCGCGTCTTCAATGATCGAGCGCAGGTGATCTCCGACGCAGTGGTGACTTGGACGAGCAGCGATCCGGCGGTCGCGACGGTCGATGGATCCGGGCTCGTGACCGGTCTGAAGGAGGGAAACGCGAGTCTCAGCGCCACGTCGGGACCCGCCTCGACCACCGCTCCCCTCGCGGTACACAGTCTGGATCGCGCGACGCTTATGGACCTCTACATCGGCACGCGCGGAGGGGAGTGGACGAACAACGACGGCTGGGGAACCGACGCGCCGGTCGGGAGCTGGTACGGCGTGACGGCGAACGAGCAATCCCGCGTGACGGTGATCGACCTGAGCGAGAACGGCCTGAACGGCCAGCTTCCGGAGGAGCTCGGCAGCCTGGCCCTCCTCACCGAGCTGCGGGTGGGCGGGAACGACAAACTCTCCGGTCCAATCCCGTTCTCTCTCTCGGAGCTAGGGATGGAGACGCTCCACTACGGCGGCACGATGCTGTGTACGGTGCGCGACGAGGGATTCAGGGCGTGGCTGAATGCGATCCCGACGCGCGACGGCGAGTTCCTCGCGTGTAACGAGGAGCGGTCGGACCTCGCGACGCTCTACGAGGCCATGGGCGGACCGAGCTGGACCAACTCGAACAACTGGTTGACCAACGCCCCACTCGATGACTGGTACGGCATTGCGGTGGATTCGGCGGGCAGGGTGACGCAGATCGACCTGAACCGAAACAACCTGTCGGGAGAGGTCCCCCCGGAGATCCGGTACTTCCCCTACCTGCGGGTGCTGCGCTTGGACTACAACCGGCTCGAGGGCGAGGTCCCGGCGGAAATCGGCGAGCTTACCGAGCTGCGCCGGATGGATATCGACGGGAACGAGTTCAAGGGTGAGATCCCGCCGGAGATCGGAAACCTCGCGAAGCTTGAAGTGCTGTGGGTGGGCGGGAACCAGATGTCCGGCCCCATCCCGCCCGAGCTGGGCAACCTCACCAACCTGCGGGAAATCCACCTCTACGAAGCCCGCTTCGACGGTTCGATTCCCGAGGAGTTCGGCGCCATGACCGCACTCCAAGTGCTTCGCATCACGGAAACCCGGATCGAGGGCGGCCTGCCCGAAAGCCTCGCGGCACTCCGGAACCTCAGTACGATCCGCGTCCACGGCAACCAGTTGTCGGAACCGCTGCCCGCTTGGCTCGGCCAGCTCGATCAGCTGTTCTCACTCTGGATCTCCGACAACATGATCGAGGGACCGCTTCCGGCGGAACTCGGGCAGAGCAACGGCCTCACGTTCCTCTTGGCGGAGAACAATCGGTTGTCCGGGCCGCTGCCCCCGGAACTCGGCGATGCCGGCGCACTGTACCGAGTGTGGCTCCATGACAACCCGGATCTGTCCGGTCCGCTGCCCGAGGGCATGACCCAGCTCGAGGAGATCTTCGAACTGCGAGCGGACGGCACGGGGCTTTGCATGCCGCGGACCCCCGCCTTCCGCATGTGGCTGGAGTCCGCGCTCCTCAAGTACCGGATCCGGCCATGCGGGGCCGAGGCCCACGCGCAGGCCTACCTGACGCAGGCGGCGCAGTCGCGCGACTATCCGGTCCCGCTCATCGCCGGGGAAGAGGCGCTCCTGCGCGTCTTCGTGATGTCCGAAGAGGAGACCGGTGCGACGATCCCGCCCGTCCGGGCAACGTTCTTCGTGGACGGGGCGGAAGTACACGTGGAGGACATCGCCGCCGGGTCGTCGATGATTCCGACCGAAGTGCGGGAGGGCGAACTCTCCCTCTCCCCTCACGCCGTCATCCCCGCCGACGTGATCCAGCCCGGACTGGAGATGGTCGTCGAGGTCGACCCCGATGGTACGCTGGATCCGAATCTCGGCGTGTCGAAGCGCATCCCCGAGACCGGGCGAACGGCGGTTGATGTGAGGGACGTGCCTCCGATGTACTTGACCCTGATCCCGTTCGTCTCGACCGTCGACAACGACCGTGAGGCCGTGACGGTGGTCGCCAACGCCGACCCGGACGACGAGATCTTCTGGCAGACGAACCATTACCTTCCCGTGGGCGAACTTGAAATCACGCGGCATGGCAGCGTGACGGTCGACACCAACGACATCTTCGACATCCTGGCGGATGTCGGGACCATACGGCTCATGGAGGACGGGGCCGGACACTGGATGGGGCTCATCCCGGATCCCGCTGGAGCCGCTGGCGTTGCGTGGCTGCCGTTCGGGCCGGACAGCCTCCTGTATCGCGGGAAGACCAGTGTCTCGGTCCTCAATGCGGAGACCATCGCGCACGAACTTGGACACAACCTCAGCCTGCGCCACGCGGACTGCGGCGATCCCGCGGGCGCGGATCCGTCATTCCCCCACGACAACGCGCGATCCGGCGTGTGGGGCTACGATCCTCGCGAGGGCGGGTCGCTCGTGCCTCCCGACCGGGCGGATTTCATGAGCTATTGCGACCCCACGTGGGTTAGCGACTACTACTTCACGAACGCCTTGCGCTTCCGCCTCCAGGATCCGCTCGAGGTGTGGGAGCCGCCGGCGGCGTCTCGGACGCTCCTCGTGTCCGGAGGCGTCACCGCGGACGGGAATCCTTGGCTCGATCCGGCCTTCGTCGTCGAAACGCGGCCGGCCGTGCCCACCTCCGGCGGACCGTGGCGGTTGACCGGACGGCGCGCGGACGGCGGCGAGCTTTTTTCGCTCAGCTTCACGATGGCCGGCGTGTGGGATGGTGACGGGCGGTCCGGGTTCGCGTTCGCGCTGCCCGTCCAGCCGGAGTGGGCCACGGAAATGGCGAGCCTCGTGCTCTCCGGGCCGGACGGCAGCGTCGAGATGACGGAGGGAAGCGAGCCTCCGATCGCGATCCTGCGCGATCCGGCGACCGGTCAGGTGCGGGCCATTCTCTCCGACCTCCCGGCGGGTCCCCTCGCTCTCAGCGCGGCGGATGCGCGCGCCCCCGAACCGGGACTCGAAGTGCTGGTGAGCAGCGGCCTACCCGGCGCGTCGGCTTGGCGCCGCTGAGTCGAGGCTGAACCTCGCGGTCGGGCGAGCGGCGGCTCGACCGCGAGGCTCCCCCGTGTCGCGGAGTCGGTGAGCCGCTCATTCTTCGGACGGGCGGGATCGCGGAAATCACGAACGGGAGGGTGCATGCGATTGCAATCGACTTTTCCGCCTTCGGCTTCGCCCCGCCGAGTTTCGTCGTTTCTGCCCGTCGGGGCGGCCGTGTTCGGACTCGCGCTGTCGCCCGTAGGCGGGAACGCGCAGTGGACTCATCGTTATCCTAAGGTCGCGGGGTACGGCCACCACGTGTACCTCGAGGGCTACGAACTTCCGATCCTTGCCGCCGGGCCGGTCGATCCCGCTCCGTCGCCGGACGGGGCGCGCCTGGCGTTCGCCGCGCGCGGCTGGATCTGGGTCATGGACCTTGCGAGCGGCGTGGCGCGCCGACTGACCCGCGGCGGGGAGATCGACGCCCGCCCGGCGTGGTCTCCGGACGGGGGTCTCATCGCCTTCGTGCGCGACGATACGGAGGACACGGAGATCGTCTGGGTCGACGCGCGCAGCGGGGCGGAACTCGGGCGCGTCGACAGTCCCGGACTCGAACTCGATCCCGCCTTCTCGGCCGACGGTACGAAGCTGTTCTACTCATCCGCCGAATCGGAGGCGGGGACCCTGGATCTGTGGGCGGTCGACCTCGAGACTCGCGTCCGCCGACAGGTGACCGACGCGCCCGGGATCGAACTCAAGCCCCAACCCGGCGAACGCGCGCTCGTGTACCTGTGGAAGGGCGGCGGCCGCGACCGCGTCGTCGTGCGTTCGGGCGACGCAGCGGAGCCGCGGACGCTCATCGAGGGGAGCATCGCGTCGATGGCGCGCCCCGCGCTGAGTCCCGACGGATCCACTGTGGCCGTCAACTGGCCGACGCAGGAGGGGTGGGACCTTCGACTCCTGAACGTGGCCGACCCCGGGCCGTCGATTCTGCTCGCGTCGGGGGGCCTGCCGCTCACGCCGGCATGGGATCCGTCCGGCGAGTGGGTCTACTTCTCCGAAGCCGACGAGTGGGAACGCTTGACGCTCAAGCGCGTGCGGGCAGCGGGCGGCCCCGTCGAGACGATCAACGTGGCCGCCTGGGACTGGGGCGCGGCGACGGGGCGCGTTCGAATACGAACGGTGCTCGAGGGCGGCGGCGCACCGGTGCCGGCAAGGCTCGCCGTCGTCGACGCGGCCGGACATCCCGCCGTTCCGGGGGCGTCGCAGGCGCGCTTCGACGGGCAGAGCGGCCGCGTCTTCTTCTATTCTCCCGGCGTGATCGAACTCACCGTCCCCAGCGGCGGGGTCACGGTCTCGGCCGTTCAGGGGCTCGCGACGCCCGAGGCATCGGCGACGCTGCACGTGGACGGCGAGTCCGGTGCCCAGGAGGCGGAACTCGTGCTGTCTCCCGTCTGGGACGCGCGGGGCGCGGGCTGGAGTTCGGGCGAGCATCACTTCCACCTCAACTACGGCGGGCCGTACGACCTCTCGCCGGACGATCTGAGGCCGATGATGCTGGGCGAGGCGCTGGACTTCGCCACGCCGCTGCTCGCCAACCTTCACAACCGGTTCGAGGACCAGGATCTGTGGACGTGGCGGCATTCCGGCGGCCCGCCCTTCATCCGCTTCGGCCAGGAGGTCCGATCCCACTTCCTGGGACACCTGGGTCTGATCGAGATCGACGACCTGTTCTGGCCCTGGGTGTGGGGACCCGGTTACCAGGTCTACGGATCGGACGACCGCGCGAACGCCGAGCCGCTGCGCCATGCGCGGGCACAGGGAGGCTTCCAGTATTACGTGCACCCCGTGAGTGCCCGGGGCATGCCGCGCGCGACGCCCTGGGCGGAGGCCCCGATCGCCGACCTGTACGGCGGCGTGCCGATCGAACTCGTCGCCGACGCCGTGCTGGGAGACTTGGACGCGCTCGAGATCGTCTGCCTCTGGAGTGACGAAGTGCTCACGTCGCAAATCTGGCACCTGCTGCTCAACGCGGGCATCCCGATCGTACCGTCGGCCGGGACGGACGTGATGAACAACTTCTACCGCACGATGGCGATCGGCACCTCGCGCGTGTACGCACGCACCGGGACCGCGGAGAACTGGTCGAGCTACATGAGCGCGCTCCGGAGCGGCCGAACCTTCGTGACCAACGGACCGTTCCTCGAGTTCACGGTCGGCGGGGCGGGCCCCGGCCACGTCGTATCCGGTGGCGACGTCTCGTGGTCGCTCGACGTCGCGACCGCCACGGAGGTGGATCGGGTCGAGGTCTTGGTGAACGGCGGCGTCGCGTGGAGCGGAGAAGGGCTCGACGGCCCCGGCTCGCGTCGCTTCGAGGGCGACCTGACGCTTCCGGAGGGGGGATGGGTCGCGGCGCGCGCCATCGGGGGCCCGGCCCGCTGGCCGATGATGGCGAACTACCCGTTCGCGCACACCGCACCCGTATGGATCGGGAGCGTCGGTAGTTCCGAGCCCGCCGCCCGCGGAGCTGCGGCCGCCGAACTCCTCGCCATCCTGGGCGTGGCACGCCTCCGGTTGACCGCGGGCTACGGAGGGACGGGCATCCCCAACCTCCTCGGCCGCTTCGACGCCGCGCGCGAACGGCTGGAGGCGCTGGCCGCGCGATGATGGGCGACGGCGGCCCCGGAACCCGCTCCTCGCGTCCCGCGCTGGCCCTGGTAATCGAGGCCCCGGGGTCGGCCCGCGAGACGCCGCGCTGGCTGCTCGTGCGCCGCCCCGCTGACGATCCCGATCTCCCCGGCGCGTGGGGCCTCCCCGCGGGCTCGCACGCCGAGGGTGAGCTGGACGAGGCGCTCGTGCGGCGCATCGGCTGCGAGAAACTCGGGGTGGAGACGGAGGATCTCGGCTGCCTGGGCGCGGGCCACCTCGACCGCGCGTGCCGCTTCGACCGCACGGGCCACCTCGACCGCGCGGGCTATCGGCTCGAGATGCGACTGCACGCGGCCCGGATCGTGGCGGGAGAGCCCCGCGTACCGCAGCCCGTCCCCGGCGTCACCCAGTATTCCGAGTGGAGCTGGAAGCCGCCGAGCGAACTGCAGGATGGAGCGGACCGAGGGTCGCTGTGCTGTCGGCTCGCCCTCGATCTCGCGACGGACGGCCGAAACCGCATCAGAGCCTGATACGGACGGTCGGGGCCGGCGTCAGAGGCTGACGTCGAGGCGGCGCGCCGCGGCCAGTGGCGGGGCCGCGAGGCCGCACGCCACGTAGGCGGCGAGCGAGAGCGCCATGGCGGGGAACACCTCGTGTACGGCACCGGCGAACGGAACCAGATCCCAGCACAGCAGCACCGTGACGCCGGTCAGGAGCGAAGCCACGGCTCCCGCGCCGGAACCTCGCCGCCAGAGCAGACCGAGTACCACGGCAGGGAAAAAGCAGGCCGCGTAGAGGCCACCCGAAAACGCGGTCAGCGTGACGATGCTCCCCGGCGGATTGAGCGCGAGGGCGGCCGTGATGACCGCGAACAGCGCGACCCAGAACCGCGTATGCGCCACGGCGCGTCCCTCGTCGCCTCCCTCATCTCGTCCCGCCTCCGCCCGGCGGAAGAATGAGATCACGTCCCGCTCCCAAGTCGAGGCCATCACGAGCAGCACGCTGTCCAGCGACGACATCGCCGCGGCGAGCATGGCCACGAGGATGAACGCCGCCGGGAGCGCCGGCAGAATCCCCGCATCCCCAAGCAACGTCGGCACGACGAGGTCCGATTCCGCGAGCCCGCCGCCGATCACCGCGTGGGCATAGAGCCCGATCGGGAGCAGGAGCGTGTACACGCCGAGGAACGCGATCGTCGACACGATGAGTCCGCGGCGCACCGCCTGCGGGCCGGCGAGCGCGTAGAAGCGCGAGAGCTGTCGCGGATCGACGATGAACTTGAGCGTCCCCGCCACGATGATCCCGATGAGGACGGGGAAGGGCATGGCGGCGTCCCAGCGGAAGAGCCCCGAGGTTGCCGGCGCCTGGCGGATCGCGTCGATGGCCCCCAGCCCCCCGGCGCTGTTCAGCGTGCCCCAGAAGAGGAGGACGGCCGCGATCGACATCACGATCCCCTGCACCGCATCGGTCTTCACGACCGAGATGAACCCGCCGACCGCCGTGTAGAGGACGACGACGAGGAACACGAACCCGATCGCGCCCCTGTAGGGGATGTCGAGGAAGATCTCGAGCAGGTTCCCGATCCCCTTGAAGACGGCGATCATGTACAGGAAGCTGGCGAAGATGACGATGACCGCCGCGAGCACGCGCGCCGCCCGGCTCTCGAAGCGGAACCCCACGTAGTCGGCGAGCGTGACGGAATCCACCGCCCCCGTGAAAGCGCGCAGCCGCGGCGCGACCCAAATCCAGGCCGCGAGGGAGAAGACGACGACGGCGGGCGCGAGCAGGAGCCAGGGCGCCCCGTAGGTGTACGCCTGTCCCGAGAAGCCGACGAAGCTGTTCGTGCTCGAGTAGGTCGCGAAGAAGGAGAGGCCGAGCACGACCCCGCCCATCGACCGTCCTCCGACGTAGTAGTCCGCCCGTCCCTTCGTCCCGCGGCGGCCCTCGATCGCGTGCCGCACGAGCAGGGTGCCGTACGCGGCGAGGAGGGCCACCGCGATCCAGTGTGTCTGCAGCCAGGCCATCCGTCTCTCGGGCTAGGGTGCGGGCCGGTCTTCTCGACGGCTTGCGGACCCGGTATCTGATTGGAGCCCGCCTCGACAGACAAGCCCCGCGTCCGACCGGCGCGTGCGGCGGCGCGTCCGGCGGTGCGTGCGTGCGGCGCGTCCGACGGCGTGTCCAGCCGATCTCCGCGCGTTACCCGGCTGATCCCGGCGCGTTGCTCCGCCGATCCCGGCGCGTTGCCCGGCCGATCCCGCGGGACAAGGTTGGAACCCGACGACCGGCAACCGACCGGCACCGGTCGGTGACGCGGACGGATGTCGAGGCACGCTACCGTACGACGGAGGACATCGAAGTGGCGCGGGCAACGAGTACGCTGAGTCCTGAGGTTCGGACCCGAAAGCGACTCCCGGAGCGGGGAATCGAGTGGGAGACGCTCAGGGGCGAACTGCTCGACCGTAAGGCGATCGACTACGACTGGAGGAACGGTCGCGTTCCGTACCTCGTCTACTACGTGAACGAAGACCTAAAGCGGGTGCAGGACGCGTCTCACGCGATCTACTCGGTGGAGAACGCCCTCTCGGGGCAGGGTTCCTTCCCCAGCGTCGGCGCGATGGAGGAAGAGGTCGTCGAGATGGGTCTCGATCTCTTCAACGCGCCCGAGGGCGCGGCGGGCCAGTTCACCTCGGGGGGCACGGAGAGCATCTTCCAGGCCGTGAAGGTCGCGCGCGACATGAAGCGGGAAGCGCGCCCGGACTTGGGCCGGCTCAACATCGTCGCCGCCTACAGCCGCCACCCGTCGGTCGACAAGGCGGCCCAGATCCTCGACCTCGACATGAAGTACGTGGATTGCCGGGCCGACTATCGCGCTGATGTGGACGCCATCCGCGAGGCTATCGACGAAGCCTCCGTCTTCATCTACGCCGGGGCCCCCACCATCTACTACGGCCTCATCGACCCCATGCGCGAGCTGGGAGAACTCGCCCTCGAGACGGGCGTCCGTCTGCACTCGGATGCCTGCTACGGCGGCTTCATCTCGCCCTTTGCGCGGGAACTCGGTTACCCGGTCCCCGACTTCGATCTCTCCGTCCCGGGCGTATCCAGCCTCTCCGCCGACCTCCACAAGTTCGGTTTCGCGCAGAAGAGCGCCTCCCTCGTGCTCTTCACCGATGGCGACGACGTGCGGCACGCGCGGTATGTCGTCCGCGATCTCGCCGGCGGTTCCTACGCCTCGGCCACGGCCCAAGGCTCCCGGCCGGGGGGCGCGGTGGCGTGCGCTTGGACCATGCTCCGGCACCTCGGGCGGGAGGGATACCGGGAGATCGTGCGCGGGATCATGGAGACGACCCGCGCGGCGATTCAGGGCGTGAGGGAGATCGACGGCCTCTACGTGTTCGAACCCGAGGGGGACACGAACCTCTTCCGCTACGATGTCGAGCCCGGAGAACCGTTCAACATCTTCGCGGTGGCAAGGCTCATGAACGAGCGGGGCTGGATGATGGGACAGCACCGCAAGCCGCCCGCCATCCACCAGCCGATCACATCCGTCCACACGCCCGTGCTCGGCGAATACCTCTCGGACCTCGAGGCGTGCGTCGCCATCGCCCGGAGCGACCGCCTCCACGACACCTTTCTCGACGGCACCTACTGACGGCACCCTGCTGAGGGCACCCTATTGACGGCACCTACTACGGGCGGCCGCCTACTCCGGGGGCCACCAGATTCTTCCCTCGATGCGCTCCGTGCGGTCCCGGGAAGCGGCAAGGTCCGATAGTTCGTTCAGGTGGCGGCTCATGACCACGGCGGAGACCGCGGCGTCGAAGGCGTCCTCGGAAGACTTGGCCTTGCACGCGAGCAAGCCCTCCAGTTCCGGGAACCCTTGCTTCAAGTATGCGTGCCGCTCATCGAAATCGGACTTGGTCACCGAACGCGTGAAGAACAGCCGCGGATAGATCTCGATCACCAGGGGCGTCCGCACCTCGTCAAACGGCCAGATCGAGAAGCCCGCCGCGCGGAGCTTCGCGAGGTGAGGCATGCCTCGAATCGAGCCGGTGCCCACCGCACCGCCGCCCCCGATCTGGAACACGCTCTTAGGCTTCGAGTCTGTCGCCCCGAACACCTCCCATTCCGTGCGCCTGAAGTGCTCGGGTAGGTTCGGCTTCCTCCTTCCCGGTTTTCCCCAGAACGGCTCCCGGCAACTTGCCAACCACGCCTCGCCCCGCTCGGCGACGAGATCCCAAAGCTCTTTGATTGACGCTGCGCGCCGTTGCTCCGCGAACCAGCGGGGGAACGAGAACGCAAAATCCAAGCCAACGACGAAATCCGGCTCGGTGGAGGCGGCGTCGATCAGATGCTGGACCAGGTCACTACGGTCGCGTCCCGATTCGAGACAGGTCAGGCGTTCCTCACGGACCTCGGCGAGCCATATCTTGGACTTCGCTCCCGATTTCGCTCCGGACCAGTCTACGGCGATGGCGCGCTTCATCGGCCTCCCTCACTTGGAGTTCCCCGCCTCGGGCCCTTCCCTCGTCTCAGGCGTTTCCCCTGCCTCGGTCGTTCCCCCGCCTCGGGCTTGTCCACAGCCTCAGGCGGTCCCCCCCGCTCGGGCGTTTCCCTGCCGCCCGCGTAGGATGTTGATGGGGGCGAGTTCCGGGCGGCGGCATGCGGCGAGCCGGAGGATGAAGGTGTCCACGAGCGCGTGTTGCCCGGCCACGCTCGCGTGGCTCACCATGTCGGTGAGAACCATCCAGGCCGAGAAGGGCGGGAAGCGGATCTCCCGCCACGACTCGTCCCGCTCCTGGAAGGCCGGCGTGTCCTTCATATAGTTGTGGAAGCGGCGCATGAGCCGGTCGTACGGGCTGGAGTCCGCCAGCACCGCCTCACCCAGCCCCGCCTTCGCGATCCCCCTCAGCAGGCGCCTGCGCAGACGGTCCGCCGGGCCCCGCTCGAGCGAGCCGCCGTCTGCCACCCCCGCCTCGGTCCCGCACCGCGCGAACACATCGGGGAACGTCCCCTTCGTACACCATACGCGGTCCTCGTCCGGGTTCACGTTGACGAAAAAACGGAGGATTCGGTCCCCGTCCGTGGCCCCGTAGGCACCGGCATCGAAGTGGATCAGCTCGTTGCTCGCGTGCGCGGGGAGGCCGCGGCCCCGCTCCTGGATCGGGCGGAAGCTCGTCGTCCCCACGGTCCATCCCTCGGTGAGCGCGGGCATGCACTCCCTCAGGAAGGCGCGAACCCTGGCGCCATGCGCCGTGAGGGTGTCGAGAACCGCCTCCCGCATCCCTGCGCGCGACGCGACTCCGCGAAGGCGTCCGCTCTCGGGGTGGTAGCTGACGTTCTTCGCCCGCAACCGGCTCGGGAGTTCCGTCCGCAGCCTCACCAAGTTGCGCTTCGGCGGGAGCGTCACCGGACACGCGGGGAAGAAGACGATCTCCCCCCGCTCCAGCGCGTCGGCGAGATCGGGCCGGGGTCCTCTTACGGGCCCCGCCTCGGTGATCAGCTCCCGCCCCCGGCTCGGCTGCCCTCGGGCTCGGCTGCCCCGGCTCGGCTGCCGCGGCTCAGTTGCGGGAGCCGATGGCCAGCACCTCGAAGCGCGCCCCGAACAGGAGGGGCCCGGAGCCGAGGAAGGCGCGCGCCGGGAAATTCTCCGTGAAGTAGGTCCGGTAGACCCCGTTGAACACGTCGTAGAGATCGACGTCCGAACAGAACACCTGCACGGAGACGAGGTCGTCCATCGTGATCCCGGCCGCCTCCACCGTGCTCTTGATCGACTCCATGACGAGGCGCGCCTCCTCCTCCGCGTCGTTCGGGGGACGCCCGTCCACGAGTCCCAGCGACCCCGACACGAAGAGCAGGTCGCCCACCCAGACGGCGCCGCTGAAGGGCGGGACGCCTTCCTCGCTCGCGTGCCGCGGGTTGATGTACTCACGCTGGGCCGAAAGATCGGGAGCCATGGTCGCGAAACCTCCGCTGGCAAGAAATAGGACCAGAATGAAGCGCTTCATGAGTCGGTTCCTCTCGTTGTTCGTTGGTTCGTTGTCGGTGATGGGTCCGTCGGTTCAGCCGCCGCCGCCCGCCCCCGCCTCGGCCGCGCTCGTCTCCCGCGCCCTCGACACGATAAAGGCTTGGATCAGCCGAACCTGCTCGGCATCGAGCAATCCTTCGTACGATGGCATCCCCTCCGTCTCGCGGCTCCCTCCCAGCACGATGTCCTCGAAGTTGCGGTGGACGATGTCGGTTGATCGCTGCAGGTTCGGCATCGCGCCCTCCGAGCCGCCTCCGGCGCCGTGACAGATGCGGCAATACTGCCGGTACGCGGTCGCCCCGCGCGCCAGCGACTCGGTGTCCGCGGGCAGATCGAGGTCGGGCACGTTCGCCGGCCGCTTCCGCTGCGGTGTGGGCATGGGCTCCGTCCCGTCCAGGACGAAGGTGAAAATCCGCCCACGCTGCTCGTAGTCCGCCGCCTCGCCGTACGGGGAGCCGCTCCGGCCGCGCGCACCCCCCCAGCCGGCGGCCACCGAGACGTGCTGTTGCCCGTCGACGAGATAGGTCACGGGACCGCCGAGGATGCCGAGGCCGGTCGAGACCTCCCACAACGGATCTCCGGTCTCCGCGTCGTAGGCGACGAAGCGGCCGTCCCCGCCGCCTTGGAACACGAGGCCCGTCGTCGTCGTCATGGTTCCGCCGTTCCAATAGCCGAGTTGGGGGACGGTCCAGCGCGCCTCCTGCGCCTTCGGATCCCAGGCGACGAGGAACCCCGCCTCATCCCGGGCGCCGTAGCGGCTCAGCAGCCCGAGGTTGCTCACGGCCGGCCCGTAGCCGTGGTCCTCGATCTCGAGATCGGTGAACGTCCAGTCGGGCGGCTCGCTGCGCTCGACCCATCCCTCCTGAATCGGCAGATACATGAGCCCGGTCTCGGGGTTGAAGGACTGCGGTTGCCAGTTGTGGCCCCCGAGGGCGGCGGGCGTGATCAGCGTCCACACCTCCGCGTGCACGGCTTCCGGCCGCTCGGTGGGGCGGCCCGTCTCGAGGTCGAGTCCCTCGGCCCAGTTCTGGACGATGTACTCCCTACCCGAGAGGAACTCGCCGGTCTCCGCATCGAGGACGTAGAAGAACCCGTTCTTCGGGGCCTGCATGATCACGCGGCGCATGCGCCCCTCGAACTCGAGGTCGGCGAGCGTCATCGGCTGGACCGCCGTGTAGTCCCAGTGATCGCCGGGCGTCGTCTGGAAGTGCCACACGTATTCGCCCGTCTGCGGCCGCAGGGCGAGGATCGAGGCGAGGAAGAGGTTGTCGCCGCCCCCGGGGCTGCGGTGGCTTCGGGACCACGGAGACCCGTTCCCCGTTCCGATGTAGAGGAGGTCGAGGTCCGAATCGTAGATGATCGAGTCCCAAGCCGTGCCGCCGCCGCCCGCGATCCACCACTCTCCGCTCCACGTCTCCGCCGCCATCTCCATGGCTTCGGATTCGAACCCGTCCGCCGGGTTGCCGGGCACCGTGTAGGTGCGCCACACGAGTTCGCCGTCGTCCGCGTCGTAGGCCGACACGTAGCCCCGGACGCCGTACTCGGCTCCCCCGTTTCCGATGATGGCCATACCTTGGACGATGCGAACCGCGCCGGTGATCGTGTAGGCCTCGTTCGGGTCGACCGTGAGCGTCTCCCACACGACGTCGCCGGTCTCGGCATCGAGTGCGATGAGGCGCCCGTCGATCGTGCCCACGATCACCTTGCCCTCGTAGAGCGCGACGCCGCGGTTCACCACGTCGCAGCAGGCGAGGCGCCCGCGGATGCGCGGCACGGCGGGGTCGTGGCGCCACAGCCGCTCGCCCGTCCGCGTGTCGATGGCGTGTACCACGCTCCACGGAGAACTGACGTACATGACGCCGCCCACGACGAGCGGCGTGGCCTCGACCCCGCCGCGCAACTCGATGTCGTACGTCCAAGCGAGGCCGAGACGACCGACGTTGTCGCGCGTGATTTCGTCCAGCGTGCTGAAGCGGTCCTCCGCGTAGTTGCCGCCATAGGTGAGCCAGTTGCCATCGGGCCGGGCGGCCTCGAGCACGGCGTCGGTCACATCGGCGGCGCTCCGCACGGCCGACGGCTCGGGCGGTGGCGCGCCCGCGGTGCAGGCGGCGGCCGGAAGGAGGAGCAGCAGGGCGTGGAGTCGCGTGCGCATAGTCTCTCCCGGTCACGGGTGCGGAGTGGTCTCAGCGGCCCTCGCGGCGCTCGGCCACGATCATCTCGCTGGCGCAGGTCCCCGGGGTAGCCGCGGGGCGGGGGTACTCGGGAAGCGTTCGATATCGAGAGGAGCGCGGGGAGGGGCTGCCACGCCCCGGCGCACCAGCTCCGCTTCGCTGAGGGCGTTGTTCGCTTCCTTGTCGCCGGCTCGTCTCATCCGGCCATCCTGTTCATATCGGCCTGGGCCGTCAAGCGTCGAAGACGGGATTGGGATAGAGGACGCGGGCGTCGATCCCGGCCCGGTGGAGACGGATCCGCTCTACCGGGCCCCGGCCGTGGGCAAATCAAGTGCTGGGCTCGCGGCGGCGGGCCACGACCGCGGCCTGTACGGCGAACCCGAAGGGGTGGCCGGCGCGAGCGACTAATACGCGGAGTTGCGCGGGCGCAGGATGACCTCTCCGGGGAGTTCGTCGGTGAACTCGCCCGCGTCCACCGTGAACACGCCGTTCACCATCACGTAGTCGACCCCCTCGCTGAACAGGTCCGGCTCAAGCACGGTGGCCCGGTCGCGCAGCCGTTCGAGGTCGAATACGACGAGATCAGCCCGGTAGCCCTCGCGCAGGAAGCCTCGGTCCTCCAGCCCTATGATCCGCGCCGGAAGCCCCGTCATCGAGCGGATGGCGAAGGGAAGCGTGATCGCCTTCAGCTCCTTCACGTAGCGGGCGATCTTGCGCGTGAAGGCACCGAAGTGGCGGGGGTGCGCGCCGGGCCGCGAGGCGAACTCGGGCACGCCCCCGACCCCGCTCACGGCCGCGTCGGACGCCGTGGCCGTATAGTCCTGCCGGTAGTAGTTGATGATGTCCGCGTCGTGAATCCCGTACCCGCGCGTCCAGGCCCCGCCGAGAACGTCCGGGTATCCGTTGAGCGCCATGTGGACGACGACGTCTTGGTAGGCGACGCCCAGCCGGCGGCCCAGTTCCTCCAGCGTCCGGCCCACGTAGGTCGAATCGGGATAGCCCACCACGACCACGCGGTCCGGGCCCCCGTTGTGGTCGACAATCCATTCGATGTCGCGAGCGATGAGACCCCGGAGTTCCGGATCCGCCCAGCGGCGTTCAAGGTGCGCCCGGGCGTCGTCGAACATCCCCTCGCGGCCGTAGACCGGGCTGTCCCTCCCGCCGCTCGTGTCCACGGTGTCGTGCACGAGGCTCCAGCGCGGAATCATGGGCCGCGCGCCCCCGCCGAACGTCTCGTACGGATAGACGTCGAGGTAGACTTGGAGCCCCTCCTCCCGCGCCCGCTTCACAACCAGCGTGTCCTGACCGGAGCGGCCGAAGCTGGAGCGGCCTCGCGCCTTGTGGTGGCTCGCCACGACGCGGATACCCGTCTCGCGGGCGACGTTCACGGTCTCCGCCAGCCCCTGATTCCCGTCCACGGGCCAGTCGGTTACGGTGCTCGGCAGTTCCCACAGCGGCATGGCCGCCTCGCTGCGCTGGTGCGCGACGTAGAACCCGTCGTAGGGAGCCACGGCCTCGGCGAGGGCGATGATCTCCTCCGGCGTGCTGAAGCGGGCGGGGCGGTACTCGACGCCGGCTCCCAGCCCCCACGCCCCCGACTCCATGCCCTCGCGCACGAGCGCCTGCATGCGGGCGATCTCCTCCTCCGTTGCCGGGCGCTCGTAGTCGTCGCCCATCACCTCGCGCCGGACCGTGCCGTGTCCCACCATCGGCACGAAGTTCAGCGCGTGGCCCAGCTCCCGGAGCGCCGCGATCTCCGTCCGTAGCGGCCATGCTTGGTTGCGGCCGTCGGGCCCGCCGATGACCGTCGTGAGCCCCTGGCTGTTCAGGCTCTTCGCCCGCCGGGCCTCCAGGTGCTCGGAGGTCAGGGCGCGGTCGGCGTGCGAGTGTAGGTCGATGAAGCCCGGCGAGACGTACATCCCCGCCGCGTCCACCACCCGCCGCGCCGTCGCGTCGCCCAGCCTCCCGATCCGCGCGATCCGGTCGCCGGTGATCGCGATGTCCGCCGCGAACCACGGGTTACCGGTCCCGTCGATGACGCGTCCGTTGCGGATGACGACGTCGTATTCCTGCCCGGAGAGGCGGGTGGGGAGGGAGCCTGCGGCGAGAGCGGCGCTCGCGGCCAGGAGGGCGGCGCATCGTAGGGAAAGCCGAACCATGTCCATCACCCCGGGGTAGTCGGGCGGCACTGTGGGAAGAATCCGGACGAGCCGGACGATAACGCGATGGTTGCCTGCGGGTCGAATCGGGGAGATATGTTTCCGGTCCCGTCCCCCGTCCGATCCCGGGAGCCGATGATGCGTGAGATGCCTGAGAAGAGCCTTCCCAAGACTCGAATGACGAAGTTCGCCATGGCCCTGTTCGCCGCTTCGGGCGCGCTGGGTGCCGACCGCGTGGCTGCGCAGGGGCGTTTCGAGCCGATGGACGTGTTCGAGATCGAATACGCCGCGGACCCGCGGATCTCGCCCGATGGCGGCCAGGTCGTGTACGTCCGCACGTCGATGGACATCATGCGGGACGCGAAGAAGTCCGAGCTGTGGATCATGAACGCCGACGGGTCGAATCACCGGCGGATCGGGACGGGCGGTTCCCCGCGGTGGTCTCCCGACGGAACCCGCATCGCGTACACTGCGGACGGCCAGATCCATGTGCGATGGATGGACACGGGCGAGGAGGCCACGCTCACGCAGCTCATCGAGTCGCCCCGGGGGCTCCGCTGGTCGCCGGACGGACGCCACCTCGCGTTCAACAAGCTCGTTCCCTACCCGCCGCCGAGCCTCGCCCCGCCGCCGAAGCCGCCCGCCGGGGCGGAGTGGGCCGATCCTCCCGTCATGGAGGACCGCTTCAAGAACCGGCAGGACGGCGTCGGATATCTGGATTTCGGCTTCGATCACATCTTCATCGTTCCCGTCGAGGGCGGGACGCCGACGCAGGTCACAGCGGGCGACTTCCAGCACCAGAGCGCGGCCGCCTGGACGCCGGACGGCCAGCACCTCGTCTTCTCGTCCAACCGGAACGAGGACTGGGTCCACGATTACCGCAACTCCGAACTCTACATCGTCTCGGTCGTCACCGGAGAGGTGCGCCCCCTCACCGACCGCCCCGGACCCGACCGGAATCCGGCCGTCTCTCCCGACGGGCGGCTGATCGCTTTCGTCGGCTACGAGGACCGCACGCGCACCTATCAGGTGAGCCGGCTCCAAGTGATGAACCTTGACGGGAACGGGCGGCGCGTCCTCACGGAAGGACTCGACCGCAGCGTCTCCAACCCCGTGTGGGCCTCCGACGGAAGCGGTCTCTACTTCCAATACGACGACGAGGGGAACTCGAAGGTCGGCTTCGCCACGCTCGACGGCGATCTCGAAGTGCTGGCCGAGGATCTGGGGGGCACGTCCTACGGGCGTCCCTACGGCGGGGGCTCGTTCAGCGTCGCCGACGATGGGAGCTTCGCGCTCAACCAAACCCGTCCCGAAGCTCCGGGGGAGGTCGCCGTCGGTGCGAGGGGCCGCGGCGTGCGTCGCGTCACGTCGCTGAACGAGGACCTGCTCGCGAACCGGCAACTGGGCGAGGTCGAGGAGATGTGGTGGGATTCCTCCTTCGACGGCCGTCCCATCCAGGGGTGGGTCGTGAAGCCGCCCGACTTCGATCCGGAGCGGCGCTATCCCCTTATCCTCGAGATCCACGGGGGGCCCGTCTCGAACTACGGAGACCGCTTCTCGGCGGAAATGCAACTGCTCGCCGCCGCCGGCTACGTCGTCCTCTACGCGAACCCGCGCGGGAGCACGAGCTACGGCGAGGAGTTCGCGGACCTCCTCTATCACAACTATCCGGGGCAGGACTACGACGACCTCATGTCCGGCGTCGATGCCGTCATCGACCGGGGGTACATCGACGAGGACAACCTCTTCGTTACCGGGGGGAGCGCCGGCGGCATCATGACGGCTTGGATCGTCGGCAAGACGGACCGCTTCCGAGCCGCCGTCGCCCAGAAACCCGTCGTCAACTGGATCAGCAAGACGCTCACGGCGGACAACTGGTACGGCTACTACCACAGCCGCTACGAGGGACTCCCGTGGGAGAACCCGGAGGCGTACTGGGAGTACTCTCCCATCTCACTCGTGGGGAACGTGAACACGCCCACGATGATCATCACGGGAGAGGAGGATCTGCGGACGCCGCTGTCGGAGTCGTACCAGATGTTCCACGCGCTCAAGCTGCGCGGGATCGACACGGCCGTGATCCGGCTGCCGGGGGCCTCGCACGACATGAGCCGCCGCCCGAGCCAGCTCATGGCCAAGATCGCGAACATCGTGGCGTGGTTCGACAAGTACCGGACGATGCCGGCGACGAGCTGACCCTGCAGCGACGAGCTGACCTTCGATCAACCATCACCCGATCCCCTCGAACCAGGGAGATCCATCCATGACCGACTCCGGTCGGCCGCTGGCGGGCGTGCGCGTGATCGCGCTCGAACAATACATGTCCGCCCCCTACTGCTCGCTGCTGCTCGCGGATGCGGGGGCCGAGGTCATCAAGATCGAGCGCCCGGGCTTGGGGGATCCGCGCCGGTCCATCCCTCCCTTCGTGGAGAGGAACGGCGTCCGCATGGGCGTCGGATTCATGGCCTACAACCGGAACAAGCAATCCGTCGCGCTCAACCTCAAGAGCGACGAGGGGCGCGACCTCTACCGTTCCCTCGTCGCCAAGTCCGACGTCGTGGTGGAGAACCTGCGGCCGGGGTCCGTCGACCGGTTGGGTCTCGGTTATGAGTCGCTCGCCGAGCTGAACCCCGGGCTCGTGTACGCCGCCGTGTCGGGGTTCGGGCGACTGCCCGGGCGTGAGGGTCCCTACGGCGGCTGGCCCTCGTTCGATGTCGTGGCGGAGGCGATGGGGGGCGTCATGCACATGATCGGCTTCGCCGACAAGCCGCCCTCGCCCTCGATCTACGGGATGCCGGACCTGTACGCGGGGCTCGCCGCGGCGCACGGCGTCACGATGGCCCTCTACCGGCGCACCGTGACGGGGAAGGGCCAGTTCGTGGACTCCGCCATGTACGACGGCGTGCTGTCGCTGAACGAGCGCATGATTTCGCTCGCCGCCAACACCGGGGCGCGCCCGAGACGGGGGGATCCGCCGGGCTTCTATCCGCGCGGACCGATGCCGGTGAGCGATGGATACGTCGCCTTCACGATTCCCGACGACATTATGTGGCGCCGCTTCTGCCGCATGCTGGAACGCCCCGACCTGCTGGACGATCCGCGCCTGGATTCCCCCGACGCGCGCACCGAGAACCGCGCCCTCCTCGACGAGATCGTCCGGCCCCTGTTCGCCGAACTGACCCGCGCCGAGGCCGTACGCCGACTCCAAGAGGTGGGGGTCCCCGCGGGTCCGGTGCAGACCTCCGAGGACCTGCTGGAGTGTCCACAACTCGAGGCGCGCGCAGTGAGCGTCGCCGTGGACTACGGCGAACTCGGAGAACTCCAGTTCGTCCGCACCCCCCTCCTGACCTCGGATGCCCCCGACGTTCCGGTCAACCCCGCGCCCACCCTGGGCCGCGACACGCGGCGGATCCTAGCCGAACTCCTCAAGCTCTCCGACGCGGAGGTCTCCCGCCTAGCCGACGAGGCCGTAATCGGTACGGATCACCCCGGGTAACTCCGGTACGCCGTCCGGGTCCGGACCGGCCGTCGGCGGATCGCCGCTGCCGGGCCTACAAGTCCACTTGTTCCCCCGATGAGAGCGGGAGAGTCGCTCGCCGACCAGGATTCCCAGGACGAAAGCGAGGAGCGACATCTGCCCCAGAGTGAGACACGGGCGATGCGATCCTCGAGCTTCTCTCGGGCGGACCATGGACCATCGCGCCGGTCATACAGGAGCTTTCGGCACAAGTCGAATTCGAGTCCCCCGGAGGATTGGCGCGCCGGTGGTATCCGCTTGGGCGAGAGGTCCTCGATCCCCTCATGTGTTTCGGTCGTCCCGTGCTTGCCCGTAAAGGCGTCGCGACCGCGAACGTCCGCGATCTTTTTTGGCGCCAAGGATGAGAGGATCGATGCTGTTCGTTCCTGGTGGGATCTGACGGCGGGCGAGGTCGAGGCAGCGGTGGAGTTCGAGCGACAACTCGCGGCATGACGTTCTTCCTCGACATCAACCTCGGTACGGCTCCCGCGCAAGAGCGGTTTCGACGAGTTCGCGGAGGATACGTGCCGGCAGTTCTACGCGACCCGGATGGGCCGGCCGGGCCTTCCTCCGGGCGGCTACTTCCGGATGCTGATGGTGGGATACCTGGAGGGGATCGGCTCGGAGCGGGGCATCGCGTGGCGGTGCGGGGACTGGATCTGGCTGAGGGAGTCGGGGCTGCTCAAAGGCGGGACCATCGGGGTGGATTCGACGATCCCGGGGCGAACGCGGCGATGCGCGCGATTCGCACGGCGCGACGACGGGACGGAGTACGACGCGTGGCTGGAGCAGCTGGCAATAGCTTCGGGGATCGAGACGCCGACGCGGGAGGATCTGGCGAAGCTGGACCGCTTCCTCGGCCTCTTGGACCCGCGGGCCGGCTCCCTCCGCCCCTCAAGCGGCCTCTTGTACAACCCAACCGCGACTACGCCCATTTCGCCGCTTCTACAACCGGCTTCCCGGCCAGTCACTTTTTCCACGGCCTTCTAGGCGATCCGGAGCCGGAGTTAGCGGGAGGCGCCGACCAGGCGGGCGGCGATGAGGGCGCCGTGCTCGCGGCCGTTCTCGATGAAGATCTTGTTCGCGTTGAGGCCGGCGGCGATCACGCCCGCGATGTAGACGCCCGGCGCCGTCGTCTCCATGGTCTCCGGGTCGTGCGCGGGAATCCCCGTGTCCGGATCCGCCTCGACCCCCAGGCCGCTCAGCAGCGTAGCGTCCGGCCGCCAGCCCGTCATCGCGAGCACCCAGTCGTTCGAGACCACGGTCTCGGCCCCCGTGGACTCCTCGACGATGGCGGCGCTACCCGTGCCGAGACGGGCGACGCGGGATCCCCAGTGCATGGGGATCTCGCCGTTCGCGATCCGGTTCTCGATGTCGGGACGCACCCACGGCTTGACGCCGCGGTCGAGCGCGTCCGCGAAGTGCGCCATGCGCACGCGGACCCCGTTGCGGTACAGCTCCAGCGCCGCTTCCACCGCCGAGTTGCCGCCTCCCACCACGAGCACGTCCTGGTCGAAGAAGGGGAAGGGCTCCCTATAGTAGTGGATGACCCGGCGGTGCCGATCCTCCCCCTCGAACCCGAGCCGGTTCGGTTCCCCAAAGCCCCCGGTGGCGACGACCACCGCCCGGGAGGCAAGGCGGTCCTCCCGTCCGTCACGGGCGCGGGTGTGGATGGTGAACGCGCCCCCCACTGGTTCGATGCCCGTCACCTCCTCGTACTGGCGCACCCCGATGCCGTGGTGGGAGACGACATGCCGGTAGTAGGCGAGGGCGTCGCGCCGCGTGGGTTTCGGCTCGGGGATCGTGAAGGGAACGTCCCCGATCTCCAGCCGCTCCGCCGTGGAGAAGAACGTCATGTAGGAGGGATAGCGGGTCAGCGACTCGGTGATGCACCCGCGGTCGAGGATCGCGTAGCTCAGCCCGCGCCCCTTCACGGCGACCGCCACGGCGAGCCCGCATGGGCCGGCCCCCACGATGACCGCGTCGAGCGGTTCGGTCTCGGCGATGGAATCCGGCGTTACCCGCACTGTCTCCCGCGCTCCTCCGGAGGATTCGTGAGCGCGGGATGGTAATCGTTGATCCCGGGAGGGGGAAGCGAGAATGTCAGCCGCCGCCCGATCCGGGGTCGCTCGCGGGCTTGGGCTCGATGCAGGCAGGCCGGCCCTCGGTCAGCGAGCCGTGGCGCTCGGCCCCGACGGTTTCCCAATCGCCGGTTCCGGCGCCCCCGAACGCGTGGCACTCGACGTCGGCCAGGCTGCCGGGGAGCAGCCACCCCGTCCACGAAAAAACCGCCCTCGCCCGCGCGACCCACCCGTCTTGCGCGCCGATCATGCGAACCTCAAGGAAATCGGGCGTCCCATACCCGGCGAGGTCTTCCAGACGCTCCGCGAATGCGCCGTGCCTTGTCCGGTGCCGATCCTGTGCGGCGACCAGGGCCTCAAGCGCGGCATACCCTTCCCCGCGCAGCGTCTCCAGCCCCGCCTTGGTAAGCGCGTGGATGACGCCGTGACGCACCCTGATGCCCAACATTCGCTCGATCCAGCGCCAGCAGATGATCCGCTGGTGGGCGATATCGTGTGCCCGGGGATCCCACTCCGAGGGCGGGGTGGCGAGCACCTCCCAGTCCAACATGACGACCGCGTCCGGCGGAGGGGAGTCGCCCACCGCCCGCGGGGCGCACTTGAAGACCTCGCCCGGGACCGCGTGGTCGATCCTCTCGAAGGCGGTCGCTGGGTTGGCCTTCTCGAGCCAACGCCCCCGGCGGCACCGGGGTTGGCCCGCCTCCGCCGGCGGTGCCCCCGGCGCCAAGACCGCCGGCCACTCGGCGGGGAACTCGCCCGCGAAGACGTAGCACGCGATGTCCGCCCGCCCGAGCGGGATGTGAGCGCTCCAGCCCGGGTCGAAGTCGACGCGGCCCCACCAGCCCCGCGGGGTTCGGAAGACGGAGGCGTGGAGCGGCGTTGGAAGCGTGTGGTCCGTCAGAAGCTCGATCCGGTCCGCGTAGACGCCGTGGCGCGCACGATAACGCTCCTGGGAGGCCGCGAGGGCCTTGGCGCCGGCGGCGATGGCCCGCTCCTTGTCCGCAATCCAGTCGCGCGTGAGCCCGAAGGCCGCGCCTCGGCGCGCCGGCGGATCGTGCAGACCGTAGTGTTCCGCGAGGAACCGCCAGCACACGATCGCGACGGTGTGGAGGCGGTCCGCGACCTCTTCGTCCAAGTCGGAGAGGGGGCCGACCACCACCTCGTCAACCATCGCGACGTAATCGGGCATGCCGGGCGGCGGGTCCGGGCGGAGGCCGCACTTCGCGGACCCCGGATAGCCCGGCACCTCCCCCGACCCGAGGATCGAGGCGGTGGTCCACAGGAGCGCGGCAGCGACGTTCGGCATGCGTTGTGTTCCGCTTGGAGTGCGCCGGGACGGGAAGACCCCGCCCCACGAACGATCAAGGGCGCCGGGGCGTGACGATTGCGCGGGCATCGCTTGATCCGGCCGGTGCCGCTCGTGAGGTTGCGGGAGGATTCCCGCGCGCAGGAGACAGGTGATGAACACGGCCGAGACCGCCGTTCCCCCCGTTCCGTCCCCGCTGGACGCCGGCGTGGAGGATGCCGCCATCCGGCAGGCGCGCATCGACTTCGCGGCGGTGCACCGGATCGTCGTGCACGAGAACATGCACGAGGGCACGTGGAACCACTTCAGCTGCAAGGCGCCCGGCAGGCCCGGACACCTGCTCATCACGCCCGGGCAGACGCACTTCTCCCGCGTGACGGCCGGCAATCTGGTGGAGGTGGGACCGGACGGGCGTCCCGTGGGCGGCGAAGGGCGGCTGAACGTGAGCGCGTGGGCGATCCACGAGCCCATCCAGCGCGCCCGGCCCGACATCATGTGCGCCCTCCATATCCACGCCCCGTACAGCACGGCGCTCGCCTCGATCGACGGGTGGAGACTGGACGAGCGCGGAAGCCAGAACGCGGCGGTGTTCTACGGGAACTGCGCGTACTTCGGGTACGAGGGGATCGTCACGGAGGCGGACGAGGGCGAGCGCATGGTCGAGGCCCTGGGCGACAAGCGGGTGCTCTTCCTCGCGAACCACGGCGTGCTGCTGGTCGGCGACACGATCGAGAAGACGATGCTGTGGCTCTACCAGCTCGAGCGCGCCTGCATGAACGAGCTGCTCGCGCTTCAGACGGGCCGGAAGATCCGCCCGATCCCGGTCGCGGCGGCGCGGCACAACGCCGACATGTCCGTGGAGTCGGCCGGCGAGGCGGGCTATCTCGATGGCATGAAGGAAATGCTCGACGCCGAAAGCCAGGATTACCACACCTAACCCGGCCGGGCATCCTCGAGCGGGGATTGTTCGACCAACTGTTGGCGCCCGGGAAGGGCCGAGACGCGCTCGAGTCATGGTTCGAGGAGTTGGTGCGCAGAGTCCAATGCGTCCCGCTGGATGCGAACACGGGGCTCCGGTGGGCGGAACTCCTTGCGCGTCTCCGCGCCGGGGGCGACCGATGCCTGTCAAGGACAGCCTGATTGCCGCCACCGCCCTTGCTCGCGAGCTCGTCGTCGTCACACGCAACCGCAGGGAAGTCTTGGACCATCATCGCCTGTGCAGGATCCGCGCCTTCCTCGGCGGCACCGAGTCCGGCGGACTTCGTCCCCGACGACCCGGGCTGCGCGGGATCCGTGCCCGAAGGGTCAGTAGATGGTGGTCGAGTTCGTGCCGCAAATCTCCTTCAGCGTCTTCGACGTGCCGGGGACTTCCGCCTCGACGCGGCGCAGGCCCCAAGCATCCATCGCATCCGGGTCGCCCTCCCGGACCGCCTCGGGTGCTCGGGAATCCCCCCACCCGTGTTTCCAATAGAACCACACCGTCCTAACGAGTCGGCACCACGGCGTGGACCCCGGCAGCACGGGCTTCTCCGGAGTATCGCCGGGCTTCCACGGCCGCGCGTCGCTCCACGTCGGCACCGCGGCCGCCGCGATCTCGGCGTAAAGCAGGTCCCGGCCCCGACCCCGCGGCTCGATCCGGTAAAGGGCGCCCAGGGCGCCGTAGTAGTCCCACCGCTCCCCCGGGGGCGCCGTTCGCGCCTCCGCCTCCCAGATCCGGTGCAGCGCGTCCCACGCCCCCTCGTAGGGAATCTCCCCCTCCTCCCCCTGGTTCGCGCTCGCCGCGAGTGCGGCCCGCGCGTTGTCGCCCGCCATCGACAGCTGGCGTCCCTCGACCCTCCCCTCGAACACGATCCGCACCAGCTCGTCCGCGAACGCGTCCAGCTCCGCGCGGGACCGGGCCTCGTACCGCTGCCTCAGCAGCCGGACGGCCCTCACCTCCGGCCTCCGCTCGTAGTCCAGGCCGCTCGCGTACGGCGCCCGCATGGCCGCCAGCACCGACGAGGCGGTGGCCGGGTTCGCGGGCAGCCGCTCCGCCTCCTGGCCGGTCGCGGTACCCGGCCACGCGACCGTAATCAACGCCAGACACAGCCGCTTCCCGATCATGTCTCCGACCCTCTCTAGCACGGCGCGCCCGAGTCCGCGTGTCCCTTCGAGGTCCATCCCCCGAGCCACCAATACCCGATGTGATACCACAGGGTGAACGTCGCGTCCGGCCTCGTCGGGCCCTTGATCGCGGCATCCGCCTTCCGGACGAGTTCCCGCAACTCCTCTACGGCTTCATGCGCTTCCGCCTCGGTACCCGAAAAACCGTCCAGCACCTCGATCCGCTCGTCCATCGCGGGCACGCAGCCCACGTAGCCGGCCTTGTGCTCGTTCTCGTGCGCCACCACTTCGTCGCGCAACGCCCGCCACCGGCCCCCCGTCCCGCACGCGGCGTTGACGCCGGGAACGGTCTCAACGCTGTCGAGGGTGGCGTGCGCCGCGCAGCTTGCCGCCAAGCTGACCGCCGACACGGGATCCGTCGTCCCGTACCCCACCGTCGTGTGGGGGTCCAGGTCGTGGTGGATACGAAGCCTTACCGCGTAGTCCCTGGTCCTTCGCACGTACCACCGGCCGCCCCAGGGCCCGCCGCCCCGCCGAACGGAGAATTCGGGCCAGGCGACGTGGAAGTTCCCCAGAACGCTGCCCAGCGCGGCGGGTTCCTCCACAATCGATGCCCCCGAAGGCGCGCTCCAGCCTCGCGCACGCACCGTGATCGTCTCCGCCGCCGGGGAGAAGACGAGGCTTTCCCCCGCCGTGACGACCACCGCGATCTCCGTGGACTCCGTCGCCTCGCCCTTCCACTCACTGATCCCGATCCCGGAAACGCTCGCGTTATCCGACGTCCAGGCGAAATGCAGGGGCCCAAGCCCGGGCCCGTCACTCGACACCCCGCCCTTTCGCCGCGGGCGACCGACCCGTCGCGGGACAGCTCGAAATCGTCCTCGTCGCTTCCGCTACCCTCGCAGAACGGGAGTTCGACGCGGAAGATCACGCCCGTGTCCAGCCAGTAGTACACGAGATACCAGCAGATGACGGATCCGGCCGCTCTCGCGTCGCCCCCCGAGGGGTCGCCGGAGGGGCCGATGATTCCCAGCACCCTGCCGTTCGCGACGACCGCGCCGCCCCTTACGGCGGCTCCTATCAGCCGCGGGGCGTCCTCCGGCGATACCGCCACGGTGTCCACCGCGGCCCCCGGCGGCGGAGAGTCCGCCGAGGGAGGGGCGGAGGGCTCGGTCGCCGAGACCCGCGCCGGCGAGAGTTGCTCCTCCGGCGGGAACGCCCCATCCCCCTGGCAGCCCACCACGAACAGGAGCAGAACCGCCGCCCAGCATCCCCTTCTTGAATGGAGCACGCAGTCTTCTCTTCCGTCTCACGGAACCCGGCCCAAACCTGACTGAACCTGCCCGACGGTGCTAGGGGCCGTAGATGACGAGATGGTGACCAAGACAGGGACGTTGACGCCCCGGGGCACGCACTGCCGGTGAAACGGATCGAGGGCGGGGAGCCGGTGGAGGTGGTGGCGGCGGAGATGGGGGCGAGTCGTCGGACGGCTCTCAAGCGGGAAAAGCGGTTCCCGGAGGAGGAGGAGGAAGGGCTCGGGGACCGGAGTTCGAGGCAGCACCGCCTTCTGCGGCGGATCCCCCCGCACGGACGGCGGCGGATCGAGCGGTTGAGGCGGGAGCGCTGGAGCCATCCCGGGATCGCCGATCACCCGAGGCTGCGGGTCCGATGGTGTAGCAGCCCGTCACCACAACCCGAAGCCCACGCAAGAATAGGGAGGGCTGCAATGTTCGCGAACGAGCGCCACGCCATTCTCCTGTACCTCCCATCAGTCTGTGCGCATACCGCCCTCGCTGGAGCCATCCGTGGCTCCCAACACTGCGGGAGGGACGCCCCGGTGAGCAATCTCCTGTCCGACGGCAGGCGCTCCTTCGGTTTGCCGAGAATCAACGGCAGCACCACGGGAAGGAGAAGTCCCAAATGAGCACGCGATTCTCACTCGTCCGAACCGCCCTGCTCGCCTGCGTGTTCGCGCTGGTCGGTGCCATCGAGCTTGGATGCGCAGACGAAGAAGGGGCGGGCCTGCTCGATCCCGCACGGCAACCCTCACACCCATCAACCCCAAAAACCAACCGTCCGTGAAAGCGGGACAGCTCCATCTGTCTGAGCTTCGCATATGGCCTGACCCACCCGCCCCAGAGGTTGGCTGAGCTTGGAGTTGAGGTTTGTCTGAACGATCCGCAGTCTTCCGTCGCGAGGGCGAGAAGGCCCGGGACGGTGGCCGCGGTAGCGTGAGCGCGGCAGGGCCGGAACGGGCGTTTCAGCAAGCACCTCCGAAGTTCACGAGGACGTTTCCCCCGGTACGGTCCGGTCGTCTTGCCGGTCCATACTCCGCGGGACCCCGGCTCAGCCGTTCTGCGGCATGGCGATGTCGGTCGCGCCCAGGAAATCGGCGAGGCCTGCGATGGCGTCGTCGAGCCCGGCCTCGAAACGCGGGGTGGGGGCGAAGTTCGGCTCGAGGTGGAGCGCGCGGATTTCGAGGACGGCGCGGTCGCGGTGGAGTTTCGGGTCGAGCCGGCCCACGAAGCGGCCGTCGTGCAGGATGGGCAGGACGTAGTAGCCGTACCTTCGCTTCGCGGCGGGGACGTAGATCTCGACGGTGTAGTAAAAATCCAGGAGTTCGGCGGCGCGTTTCCGCTGCCAGAGCAGGGAGTCGAAGGGACAGATGAGCGTCGTCCCCTCGGGCTCGGGGAGTTGATCGACGCCGTCCAAGTGTTCGGGCAGCGCGTAGCACGGCCCCCGCAATCCCTCCACCTCGACCTCGACGATCCGCTTCCGGCGCAGGTTGCGGGCGATGACCCGGCGCCGCTCCGCCGCGTTGAGTTCCGGCCCGGTGAAGTAGTTGACGAGGTGCCGCTCGGGGGAGATGCCGCAACCCGAAAGCCCTATGAGGAGCCAACTGTCGTGGTATTCGGCGAGCGTCGCGGCCGGCCCGTCCGGGTAGACCCGTTCCGCTAGGTCATAGACGCAGCGGAAGTGACGCCGCCCCGCCACCGCGACGCGTCCGTCGTGCCATAGCAGCTTGAGCGAGCGCTTGTCCTCCCTCAGGCGCCACGCAAGCGAGTCCGTCTCCGCCTCGCGTTCGGCCGGCCGCGGCTGGAAGTCGACGCTCTCCAAAGGTCCTTGCGCGCGCAGCCGCCGCAGCACCCGCCGCTTCGACGCGGTCGAGGTCGCGTATCGGCTCCACCACGCGCGACCCGACCAGCTCGCGGGGGGAAACCGTCGCATGCGCCGCCGTCCGAGGGGGAGATGGGAGATGGGAAGGATCGAAGCTTCGTGCCCCCAGTACTCGTACGCGAGGTGGTCCCCGTACACCCACTGGTCCACGTCGGAGCGGTCGTACGATCCGAACCGGCTCCAGAGGGTCAGGTAGTGGGCCCGGTCCACGACGTTCACGCTGTCGAGTTGCAGGGCGCCCGTCCGTTCCAGGTGCTCTACGAAGGCCGGGGCGTCGAGCGGAGTCGATCCGCGCGGCCGGGTGAGCCCCTGGCGGTGCAGCCACAAGCGAACCGTCGCCTCCCGGGTGAACTTCGGACGGCTCCGGCGGGGCCCGGTCACGTGCGGCTTCCGGCGGGGCCCGGTCACGTGCGGCTCCCGCGGGTTGCGGTCACGTCCGCCCCCGTCGCGGTTCCGGCTCGCGGTCCGTCTCCGGGGCGACGAGTTGGAGTTGGCCGAGGGGCACGTAGTAGCGGGCGTAGCGGCGCCCGTCGGACCAGCGGGCGGCCCCCGCCTCCTCCACGAGCACGGTGGCGCGTTTCGTGATCCGGTTTACGCGTCCCGTCAGGGGTTGGCCGCGATAGACGAAGGTGACGCGGGAACCCACGACGATCCCGTCCCGGGCGGCGCGCTCGGAGCGGGTGATGAGTTGGTGGGTGTGCGTCCGATGGAGGAAGAGCCGCTCCGCGATCCCCCGAAAGCGCGACCTGCCGCAGTGGCTCTCGCCCCAGCACAGCGACTCGGCGAGGTGCACGAGTTCGTGCTCGAAGATCCGCTGCAGCGCCTCGAGCCGGCTCCGGCAGGGGAGCCCGCACGCCGTCACATCCCGGTCGTCGTCCCCGAACCCGTCGAAGAGGATGGACGTGGCCACCGCGATCTCGAATCGCGGGCCGCCACCCCGCCGTTCGAAGCGCGTGGTCTTGCCCGCCGTGCGCGTCATCCGCCCGGAAAGCCGGAAGCCGAGCCTGCCCGGGCCGAGGATGCGTCCGCAGAGACCGTCGAGAAAGCGCGCGTCGTAGGCCGCGAACAACGACGCGAGATCATCCCGGCCGATCCTCGTGAAGTTCGGTTCGCGGAGACGAGGGGACGCGCTGAGGAGACCGTGCGCGATCTCGTCGGTCCACGCCCGGACCGCGGCCTCTCCCGGCGCCCGCGTGAGCAGGAGCTTGGAGAGAGCGTCGACCGGACCGGAGAGAGCGTCGACCGGCACGGAGGGGGCGGTGCCCCGGCGGCTCAGCGGCTCTCGTCCTCGGCCGCGACCGCTGCCGATCCCAAGTGCTTCCGGAACCAGGCCAGGATCCGCTCCGACACGTCCATGACGAACTTCGGCTCGCGCGGACCGTGCGGCGTGCGCGGGTACACGACCATCTCCGTCGGCACGCCGCGGCGGTCGAGGGCGCGGTAGAACTCCTGTCCCTGCGTGAACGGGACGCGCAGATCCTCGGCCCCGTGAATCACCTGCGTCGGCGTGACCACGTTCGCGATGTGGTACATCGCCGAGTGCCGCTCGTAGCGTTCGTAGTCCTCCCAGAACTCAACCCCCATGTGACCCACGAGGTAGTCCTGGATGTCCGTCGTCGTCGTCATCGAAACCAGGTTCGGGAGTCCGGCCCCCATGCTCGCCGCCACGAAGCGGTCGGTCTGGGTGACGGCCCACGAGGTCATGTAGCCGCCGTAGCTCCAGCCCATGAGGAGGAGACGGTCGGCGTCCGCCACCCCCATCTCGATCACATGGTCGACCCCCGACATGAGATCCCGGAAGTCGCCGTAGCCCCAGTCCTGGAAGTTGGCGTAGCGGAAGTCCTTCCCGTAACCGGTCGAGCCGCGGGGGTTCGGGCGCAGGATCGCGAAGCCCTCCTGTGCGAAGTACTGCAGCATGTACGCGGCCGGGCTGCCGGTGAAGCTCTGGCTGAAGACGCCCGCCGGCCCGCCGTGCACGTTCAGGATGAGCGGCACGCGCTCGCCCTCCTCGTAGCCCACGGGATAGGTGAGAAGGCCCTCGATGTCGAACCCTTCCGTGGACGTCCAGGAGACGAGTTGCGTGCGCCCCATCTCTGGGCGCGGCACGCTGGCATGGAGATCCGTCACCTGCTGCGGCGCATACCCGTTCGTGGGCGAGACGAAGACGTCCCACGGCTCGTCGGGGGTCTGCCAGGTGAAGGCCATGTGGCTCGCGTCATCCGTGAGCGCGGCCGAGCCGACCACGCCATCCCCGTAGGAGATGAAGCGCAACTCGCCACCATCGGCTGGGACGGCCAGCACGTGCCGGCGCGTGCCGAGCGATTCGAGCAGAAGCAGCTCCGAGGAATCCCCCGACCAACCGAGCACCGCCGCGCTGCGGTTCGGCGTGTCCAGCCGTCGCGCCTCGCCGCCCGCGGCCGGCATGACGTACACGTCCCCCAAGCCGATCGGCTCCGGCTGATTGCCGGTCGACACGTAGGCGATCCAGGCGCCGTCCGGCGACCAGTGCGGGCTCCGCTCGATCCCCGCCCCGCCCACGAGGAGCGCGATCTCCCCGACGGCGGCCGGATCGGCGTCCGCGCCTTCGCCCGAGTCGTCGTCGTCATCTCCCTCGGCACCGCGCGCGGCGAGAATTTGGGCGATCTCCGCCGCATCCGGGACCGTCGTCGTCGAAAGGTCGCCGCTCAAGCGCCCGGTGTTGATGCGGGGATCGGCCTGGTGCGCGAACACGATCCGTCCCCCGTCGGGGGCCCAGCCGAAGCCGGTGATGTGGAAGTCGCCGGCGGTGAGCCGAACGGCGGCGACGGGCTCGTCCGACTCCGGATCGATGGCGGCGACGTACAGGTGCGAGAACTTGTAGTCCCGGTCCACGAGGATCACATCCCGCTTTTCCTCCCGCGCCTTCCTCTCCTCCGCGGTCGGCGGGTCCCGCATGAGGAAGGCGATGCGCGTCCCGTCGGGCGACCAGCGATATCCCCCCACCGACCCTTCCGCCTTCGTAAGCCGCCGGGCCTCGCCGCCCGCCATCGGCAGCGCCCACACCTGGCTGCCCGCCTCCCCCTCTCCCTCGCGGCCGGAGGTGAAGCTCAGCCAGGCGCCGTCGGGCGAGAACCGCGGCGACCCGGCCGACGCCTTCCCGCGCGTCCACTGCACGGTCCCTGTCCCGTCCGCGTCGGCCATCCAGATGTGACTCAGATACTCCGACTGCCGTCCCTCCATCAGCGGCTCGCGCACGACGAGCGCGATGCGGGAGCCATCGGGGGAGATCGCGGTCCCGGAGACGGCGCGGTACTGCATGCTCAGGGCGGGCGTCCAGCCGGCCTCGGCCGCCGTGGCGTCCGCTTGCGCCCAAGCCGGCAGGGGCAGGAGGAGGAGGCTGGCGGCGAGCGCGAGACCCGGCAAACTGGAGACTCGCCGGGGAAGGCGCGGGAACGCAGCGGTCGAAAAGCCGGACATGTCGGCACCTCTCGGTTGGCGTGACGCGGTGACGCGCTCTCGGATCGGAATACCGGTCCCACATTACGAACAGGTGTGCGATACAAACAGGTGTGCGATGTTCGAAACGCTGCCATCTTCCAAGGCTGGCGAGTTGCGGCGAAGACCCCGCGTCGACGCCGCTGGAAGGCAGCGTGGTTTCGACGCCGTCCACGAAGGGCTGGTCGCCCATGGTTACTGCGGGCGGCCAGGGCGATGGGCAGGTTCCCGCCGCCGCCGTCGGCCGATGAGGATCACGCGAGCACAAGGGGCCACGAAACGTGGCGGTGAAAGGGGAGATTCGATGAGAGCGATCAGCCGGGGGGCGCGCGCCTTCTCCGTGGTGATGCTGGCCGCGCTGCTCACGCCGGTTCTGCCGCAGCTGTCGCATGGGTCGCCGTACGGCGGGCTGGCGGCGCAGGAGGATGAGCGGGAGGCACGGGAGGCGGCGGAGGCGGCCGAACTCGCGGTCCGCGACTCGCTGCGCAGGATCTTCGATCCCGCCGGCGCCTTCGAACCCCTCGACCTCCCCGACCCCGGCGGGTTTCGGACTGCCGCCGGCGCCCCCGGCGAAGCGTACTGGCAGCAGAGGGCCGACTACCACATCCGGGCCACTCTCGTCGACGATCGCATCGAAGGCACGGAACGCATCACCTACACGAACAACAGCCCCGATTCGCTCACGAGCCTGTGGGTGCAGCTCGACCAGAACCTCTTCCGCGAGACCAGCTACGGGGCGCTGAGAGCGGATGAACTCGGCGGAGAGGTTCGCCACGGCGGCTTCTTCAAGGACGGCGGTTTCGTGATCTCGGGCGTGCGCGCCGCCTTCGAGGGCGAGATGACGGTCCCCGAGTACCGGACCGAGGATACGATGATGGAGGTCCTGCTCGCCGAACCCCTCCCTCCGGGCGGAAGCCAGGTCGAGGTCGAGATCGACTTCGCGTTCGAAATCCCCGAGACGGGCGGCGACCGCATGGGGCAGCTCGACATCCGGGGCGGGATCATCCTACAGCTCGCGCAGTGGTATCCGCGCGTCTTCACGTACGACGACGTCAACGGGTGGAACCAGTCCCCCTTCCTGGGGCAGGGCGAATGGTATCTGGAGTACGGCGACTTCGACGTCGAGTTGACCGTTCCGCGGGAGTTTGTCGTCGTCGCCACGGGAGAACTCCTCAATCCGGAGGAGGTTCTCACGCCGATGCAGCGCGAACGGCTCGCGGAGGCGCGCCTCTCGGAGGAGACGGTCCACATCATCGGGCCGGACGAAGCCGGAGAGGACCTCACGCGGCCACCCGGCGAGGCCCCGCTCACATGGCGCTTCCGCGCGGAGAACGTGCGCGACTTCGCGTGGGCCGCCTCCGACCGCTTCGTGTGGGACGCCGCCGGCTGGGAGGACGTCCTCATCATGTCCGCCTACCCCGAGGAGAGCATCGGCGGACGCGGGACCAGCGGCTGGGAGCGCTCCACCGAGTACCTGCTCCACAGCGTCCGGTACTATTCGGAACAGTGGCTCCGCTATCCGTATCCCGTCGCCATCAACGTGGCCGGCCTCGCGCTCGGGATGGAATATCCGATGATCGTCTTCTGTTCGTGGCGTTCCCGGGGTGCGTTCCTCTTCTCCGTCACGGACCATGAGATCGGACATACCTGGTTCCCGATGATCGTGGGCTCCGACGAGCGGCGCTACGCGTGGATGGATGAGGGGTTCAACACCTTCATGAACTACTACTCCGGCATCGAGTTCGCGGGCGGGGAGCCGATCCTGGGCGAACTCATGTCCCCCGCCCAGATCGCGACGGACACGCGCCACCCGAGCTTCGCCGTGTACACGCCGGCCGACAGCATTCCGGAAGCGGATATCGGGGTTCTGGCCTACAACAAGCCGGCCGCGGTCCTCGTCCTCCTGCGCGAGGAGGTTCTCGGGCCCGACGTGTTCGACGAGGGTTTCCGGGAATACATGCGGCGCTGGGCGTACAAGCACCCGCAGCCGGCCGATTTCATCCGCACGATGGAGGATGTGTCGGGGCGGGATCTCGACTGGTTCTTCAGGGGCTGGATCTACGAGGACGCGATCCTGGACCAGGCGATCGCCTCCGTCACGCGTCTGGGCGACACGACACGGGTCGTGTTCGAGAATCGAGGGGGCATCCCGATGCCGCTCGAGGCGCGAATCCTCTTCCAAGACGGGGAAGAGCAGCGATTTGAGGTGCCGGTCGACGCGTGGCAGGTGGACGGCACCCATGTCCTGGAGGTGCCCGGCGGCCCGGTGCGCAACGTCCAGATCGACCCGGACGGCGTGATGCCCGACGTGAACCGGGGGAACAACGTGTGGGGCCGGGGCATTCTCGGCCGCCGGCCTCCCCGATAGCCGGTGAAGCGCAGCGTTCGGGCGAGATGCAGCGCCGCCCGCGCGCAGCGGGGTCTTCGCCACGGCCTGCCGGGAGAGTCCGTTCCGCCCGCGCGAAACCACCGTGCCACGCTTTCCGTCCTAATGCCGCATGACGCGCATGTGCGGGGGCGCGCACCGGGAGACGGGGGTGGTACCGGGGCCACACGGGCATGACGCGCATGCGCAGGGGTGAGATATGGAAGACATGATCATCGCCATCGTTGCGATCTTCTTCACCGTCGGCATTCCGGTCATCGCGATGGCGACGCACTTTGCCCTGCGGCCCCTGGTGCGGGATCTGGTGGAAGCGTTCGGACCTCGGAAACGGGACCGCGAGACGATCGCCCGGCTCGAGGAGCGGGTCGAGCAACTTGAAGCCGAGAGCCGGGATCGGGGCGAGATCCTGGACCAGCTCGCCGAGGCGGAACTCTTCCGGCGGCAACTGGAAGAACCCGCCACCGGCGGAACGCCGGCAGTCCGCGGCGAAACCCCGCGTCAGCGCCCGGCAGCCCGTGGCGAAACCCCGCGTCAGGGACTAGGTGACTTCACATGACGATCATCGAAACCGAGGGACTGTCGAAGCGATACACGGCACTGCGCGGAGCGGGGACGCTGGCCGTCGACGGGCTCTCCGTGCGGGTGGAGGCCGGACAGGTGTACGGCTTCCTGGGGCCGAACGGGAGCGGCAAGACGACGACGATCGGGATGCTCCTCGGGATCATCAACCCGACGGGCGGTTCGTTCCGGCTGTTCGGCGGGGAGACGCCCTCCGAGCTGCACGCCGCGCGCCAGCGGATCGGCGCCACGCTCGAATACCCCAACTTCTATCCCTACCTGAATTGCCGGGACAACCTGCGGGTGGTGGCCCGGGTGAAGGGGAGCGATGAGGCGGACATCGCCGAGGTCCTCGAAATCGTGGGCCTGACCTCGCGCCGGAAGACGAAGTTCAAGGCGTGCTCGCTGGGCATGAAGCAGCGACTTGCGCTCGCGGCCACGATGATCGGCGACCCGGAACTCATCATTCTCGACGAGCCGGCCAACGGGCTCGATCCGGCGGGACAGCGGGAGATCCGCGACATCATCCGCGAACTGGCCCGCCGCGGGAAGACGATCTTTCTCTCGAGCCACATGCTGCACGAGGTCGAGCGCACCTGCACGCACGTTGCGATCATCGAGACCGGCCGGCTCGTCCGCGAGGGGAGCGTGGACGACCTCACCTCCGCCGGAACGGTGGCCGCCGTGGGCTCCGATGGGGACATCGAGGTGCTGCGACGGGCCGTGTCCGAGTTCGATGGCGCAAGCCATGCGCGGGTCGAGGATGGCCGGGTCCTCGTGCGGATCGGGGGCGGCGGGCTCTCCGAATTGAACCGCTTTCTCGCCGGACGGGGGATCTACGCCTCACACCTGTCGCTCGAACGGCCATCGCTGGAGGACGCCTTCATGGAGATCACGGGCGCGCCCGAGGGATTTGGAGAGATTCAATGAAGGGGGCGCGGGCGTTCGGCGTGCTGCTGCGCAACGAGTGGTTCAAGGCGAGGAAGCGGGTCGCCTTCTGGATCGCCCTCGGCTTCTACGCGTTCTTCACGCTCATGAACTACGCCCAGCCGTTCCTCGAGGGGAGCGAGGGCTTCCGGCTCCCCGACATGTGGGCCTCCGTGTTCGGGGACGAGTCCCCCACCGTCGTCATCTTCGCCTCCCTCACGTTCGTGCTGCTGTCCGCGACGGAGTTCGGCTGGCGGACGGCCCGGCAAAACGTGATCGACGGACTCTCGAAGTCGCAGTGGTTCTGGGGCAAGGCGCTCCTGTTGCCGATGGTGGGGCTCGCCTTCATCGGCGTCCACGTGTTGATCCCGACGGTGCTCGTGCTGATTCGGACCGACTTCGCGGCCGCCGAGGCGCCGCTCGTCCCGCTCTCCGTATTGCAAGCCGGCGCGGGGCTCGGGATGGCGTTCCTAAGCGTGGGCGCGCTCGCCTTCCTTCTGACGCTCGTGATCCGCAAGACCGGAGCGGCGCTGGCCGTATGGTTCCTCTGGGTCGGCCCGATCGAGTCCGGCATGCTGCCCGCGCTCGTCAGCCGCTTCCTGCCGGACTACCGGGCTTGGCTCGACTACCTGCCGTTTACGAACGCCTTCCCGCTCTTCGAGTTCCGCAACTACGACGCAGCGGCCCACGAGCGTTACGCCGCCGCCGTCGAAGCGGCGGGCCGGACGCCGCCGGCCCCGGTCGACCCCACGTGGCACATGGTCACCGCCGCCGCTTGGACGGCGCTCCTCGTCGGCATCGCGTACATCTCGTTCCGCCGCCGCGACCTCTAACTTTAGCCACGCCCCGTGTACGGCACCTGCCTGTTCTGCAAGAGGCCGCTGGGGTCCAACGAAGTCGTCGAGACCTTTCCGGTGGGACGCCGACTCGCGTTCGACGTGGCCAGGGGCCGGCTGTGGGTGGTGTGCCGGAAATGCCGTCGATGGAACCTGACGCCGCTCGAGGAGCGCTGGGAGGCTGTGGAAACGTGCGAACGCCTCTTCCGCGCCACGCCGCTGCGCGCCTCGACCGATCAGATCGGACTCGCCCGCCACCGCGAAGGCCTGGAACTCGTTCGCATCGGGAGGCCACCCCGCAGAGAGTTCGCCGCTTGGCGCTACGGAGACCTGTTTCGGCGGAGAATGTGGCGGTACGCCGTTGCGGTTCCCGCGGGAGGGGCCGTCGGCGCGCTCATGCAGCTCAGCCTACCTGCGGTCGCGTCGATCGGCCTTGTTGCCGTCGGGATGGCCTGGAGTTATCGCGGCTCGGCCGCCAAGACCTCCATCGGCGGCCGAGAGGCCAGCGAGGTCCGGGTGGATCCGGGCGCGATCGTGAAGTTCAGTCCGATGGACGTTCGGCAGATCAAGATGTTCCCCGCCGACGCGACGCCGGGATTCACCGTCGAGATGACCAAGCGGGGCCGAAGAGCGTTCTTCGATGGGGACGATGCCCGTCGCGTGGCTTCGGTGGTGCTTCCCAAACTGAACGATAGCGGCGGTACACGTCGGGCCGTGGAGGCCGCCGTGGCCGAAATCGAAGCGCAGGGTCACCCCGAACGCTACCTGGCCCACGCCGTCAAGGAAGATCGTCGTTCCGGTGGGCGAGACGTGTCCGGCTATGTGAGGAACATGTCGAAGCCCACGCGATTGGCGCTGGAAATGGCCCTGCACGAGGAACAGGAACGGCGGGCCCTCGAGGGCGAGCTATCGATGCTGGAGCAGGCGTGGCGCGAGGCGGAGGAAATCGCGGCCATCGCGGACCGGCTGCTGCTCCCGGCCGGCACCGATGCCTTCTTCGAGAAGTACGGCACCGATCGGAGAGCCGGGTCGAGGTTGCGTGATGCGTGATGCGCGGGCGGGGCTTCACCGCCGGATCGCGCTGGAGACGCCGGAGCACGTCAAACTCGAGTACCAGCTCGCGGATCTGGGGTCGCGCGCGGCCGCTCTCGCCCTCGATCTGGCCATCATTGCGGCGGCCATCCTGCTCGTGACGCTGGTCTCCCAGTACGCGGGCGGGCTCGGACGGGCCGTGCTCTACCTCCTCAGTTTCTTCGCGGTGTGGGGGTATTTCCTCTTCTTCGAGGCGGTGTGGGACGGACGCACGCCGGGGAAGCGCGCGGTGGGGCTGCGAGTGCTGCACGACGGCGGCGAGCCGCTCTCCTTCCAGGGGTCGGTGCTCCGCAACCTGATCCGGATCGTGGATCTGCAGCCGGGGGTGACGGGGATGGCCGGGGCCGCATCCATCCTCCTCAACCGACGGGCGCAGCGCCTCGGAGACTTGGTCGCGGGCACGATCGTGGTCCGGGACACGGGAGGCGGCGAGATGTTTGGGGATGAGCCGCCGACGGCCGGTCGCTCGCGGCGCCCGCGACTCTCCGCCGACCAGTTTGCGCTGGTGGCGGGTTACGTGGCGCGCCGCGCCGGGCTGGAGCCGAGCGTCCGCAGCCGCGTCGCCGCCTCGGTATGGGATGCGGTGCGATCGGCCGCGGGCCAGGACGGGGTGGACTCGCAAGCGGCTCCCGATACGCGCCTCGTCCGGCTGCACGCGGAAGAGGCTCCAAGACACGCGGCCCGCCAGGGCGGGACGAGCCTCCAGGCCGCGGCGATGGCGCGCGAGCGGCGCCAGGCGTGGGCCGCCTACACGGACCTCGTGGACAAGGGACGCGCCGGCGCGTTGGACCGGTTCAGCGAGTCGGAGGTGCGCGCCTTCGGGCACCTGTACCGCGGCGTAACGGCCGACTTGGCCCGCGCGCGAACATACGGCGCCTCACCGGGGCTGCTGGAGGCGGTGGAACGGTGGGCGGGGGCCGGGCACAACCTTCTGTACCGCGCAAAGGGAAGGGCGGGGGTCCCCCTCGGGCGCTGGATCGGCCGCGAACTGCCGCGGGCGGTGCGGCGCCATCACCGGCCGGTGCTTCTCGCGGCCCTGCTCCTCTTCGGTCCCATGCTGGCCTCGTACGCGGCCGTCCGGGATCGTCCGGCGCGGGCGCGCGCGATCATGCCGGCGGGGATGCTGGCGAGAGCCGAGAACACCGCCCGCGGGGACATCAACGCCTCCTATATCGATGTCGAAGGCGCCGAGCGGCCGGCCCTGTCCTCCGCCCTCGTGACGAACAACGTGGGCGTGAGCTTCGTCGCATTCGCGGGCGGGCTGCTGGCCGGAGTGGGCACGTTGCTGATCCTCGTCTTCAACGGCGTCCTGCTCGGGGCTGCGTTCGGGCTGTATGCGAACAACGAGGTGCTGGGGGTGATTCTCGCCTTCGTCTTCCCGCACGGCGTGCTGGAACTCACCGCCATCTGCTTGGCGGGCGGCGCGGGACTGGGGCTCGGGTCGGCGCTCCTCGTACCCGGACGGCGCACGCGCCGGGAGGCGCTGCGGGAGCGGGGCCGCGCCTTCCTCTCGCTCGTCGGCGGGTCGGTGCTCCTGCTGATCGTGGCGGGTCTCGTGGAGGGGTTCTATTCCCCATCGGGACTTCCGGCCGCGGCGAAGTTCGCCTTCGGCGGGACGACAGCTCTCCTGCTCGCGGCGTACTTCGGCCTCGCCGGCCGGGGTTCCGGCGACGGCCCGCGCGGAAGGGTCAAAGCAACCCCCGTTCCTTGATCTCGACGTACTTGTCCAGGGTGCGCGCGAGCGCGTCGCCGGGCGGCGTGTCGACGACGAGGATCCCGGACTGGCGCATGACCTGAAGCGTCGTGGCGCGCGACTGCACGAGTTCCTCCGCCGCGGCGCGATGGAAGACCGCGGCCTCATCCGAGGCGGGCTGGGTCGCGGCCGCTTCGAGCGCCGGGTTGCGGATGGCGACGGCCAGCGGGAGGTGCGCCCGCCCGATGCGGGCGAGCGACGTCACGAGCGCCCTCGAGACGGCCTCGTCGATCACATCGCAGAAGAGGATGACGAGCGACCGCTTGCGGAACGTCCGGCTCAGGGTGGCGAGCGCGAGCGGGTAGTTGGGCTCGACCGGCCGGGTCTCCACGCCGGCGAAGATCCGGGCCAGCGCGGCCGGATCGGACCGGCGGGGCGGCGACAGATGCCGGATCTCGTCGTCGAACACCATGGTTCCGACGCGGTCGCCGAAGCCTCGCGCCCGGTTGGCGAGCATCATGCCCGCCGCCAGCGCGAAATCCACTCGTTCCCGGTCCCCGAGCCGCTCGCGCATGTGGCGGCCCGCGTCGATCGCGAGGACGACGTGCTGGCTGCGTTCCGCCTCGTAGTTGCGGACGACGAAGCGCCGGCGTTTCGCGGACGCCTTCCAGTCGACGATGCGGGGGTCGTCCCCCTCGGCGTAGTCGCGCAGGCTCTCGAACTCGCGGCCGTCCCCCCACTGCCGGCTGCGGCGCGGGCCGGCGGTGCGGAGGCCGCGCCGGAGCGCGTGGCCGCTGCGGTCGCGCAGCAGGCTCCGGATCCCGGGCTGCACCTGAATCGTGTGCGCCGCGTCCACGGTCTTGCGCCGCCACGCGAATCCCCACGGCGAGCGCGTACGGAGGTGGATCGCGCCCATGGCGAGAAAGCCGCGCGCGCGCGGC
>JAAXHJ010000092.1 GCA_012270965.1 Candidatus Palauibacter poriticola | reverse complement strand
CCTCCGCCCCCGCCGCCTCCACCGCCCCCGCCGACGCGGGTGGAGCCGCCCTTCGGATCGGACGCGAACTTTGACATCCAGGACGACACGTTCATCGATCCCGACGGCAATCACGACCAGGAAGCCCACGTGACGGTGGAGCGGCACGCGACCATCACATGGACGCAGAACGGCACGAACATCCACCGGGTGGAGTTCAGCAAGGTCCCCGAAGGCGTGAACGCGGAGGACAGCGACGATCTGCGGCCGGGCACGATCTGGGAATACCGCCCTAGAATCGAAGGCGAGTACGTCTTCTTCTGCCGCTACCACGAATACATGATGGACGTGCGAATCACCGTGGAAAGCCCCTGACGGGGAGCTTTCCGCGACCCCGGTGTATACCTCCCGCATGTTGAACTGCACTCGGAAGGTGCTCGCCTTCGTGGCCACGGGGCTCTTGCTGGGCCTCCTCGGCCTCGCCGCCTGTGGGGACGGTTCCGTCACGCCGCCGGTTCCGCCAGCCGTGCCGCCCGCGCCTCCGCCGGAACCGCCCCCCCCCCCGCCGCCCCCTCCCGAGGTCGTGCGGGCGATGCTCATCGACACGGTGCGCCTCCTCGCGGATCACCGGAACCTCGACCCGCTGGAGCCGCCGCCTCCCGTGCGCCCCGAACTCGTGGAACTCGGACGCCTCCTTGCCTTCGACCGGATTCTGGGCGGGAACCGGGACCTCTCCTGCATGACCTGCCACCTCCCCAGCTTCGCGATGGGGGACGGCCGGTCGCTCTCGATCGGTGTCGGGGGACGGGGGCTGGGTCCCAACCGCACGCACCCCGAGGGCGAGTTCATTCCGCGCAACTCGCCCGCCCTCTTCAACCTCCATCTTTCGACGCAGTTCTTCTGGGACGGGTTCGTGGAGGAGCTGGAGGACGGATCGATCTCGACGGAGGCCGGCGATCAACTCACGCCGGAGATGCAGGCGGTGTTCGAGTTCGGAGCGCTCTCGGCGCAGCCCATGATCCCCGTCCTGCGGCGCGGGGAGATGCGCGGCTTCGGCGACGACAACGAACTGGCGGCGCTGGAGGATGACGACTTCACGGGCGTGTGGGCGGCGCTCATGGCGCGGCTGGGGGAGATCGAGGAGTACCGGGATCTGTTCGAGGCCGCGTATCCGGGCACGGCCTTCGACGAGATGTCCTTCGCGCACGCGGCGAACGCGATCGCGGGCTTCTACGTGGCCGAACTCACCTTCATCGACACGCCGTGGGACCGGTTCCTGAAGGGGGACAACGACCAGCTCAGCGATTCGTCGCTGCGCGGCGCCAAGAGCTTCATGACGATCCGCTGCATGCTCTGCCATGAAACCGACCAGTTCGACGACCGCAACAACGAGCACCACAACGCGGCCATCCCGCAGATCGGACCCGGGCTGGGCGACGGGCCGGGCGGGAACGACGACTTCGGGCGCGAACGGGTGACGGGTGACCCGGCGCACCGGCGACTCTTCAAGACGCCGCCGATGCGGAACGTCGAACTCACGGGGCCGTACGGCCACGCGGGCCAGTTCGCCACGCTGAAGGCGATCGTGGTCCACTA
Organism: Candidatus Palauibacter poriticola; assembly: GCA_012270965.1. Lineage (GTDB taxonomy): Bacteria > Gemmatimonadota > Gemmatimonadetes > Palauibacterales > Palauibacteraceae > Palauibacter > Palauibacter poriticola. The sequence goes on along the minus strand of JAAXHJ010000092.1, from coordinate 93,998 downwards.
CGACAGCATCGACAACCGGCTCCGGGACTACGACGTGTCGCAGGTGGATCCCGAACTGCGGGGTACCCTGCTAAACAACTTCGACGAGATCCTGGCCACGCGGGACACCATTCTCATCCCGATCGCCTTCGACGACGCGGAGGCGGACGACCTCGTCGCGTTTCTCGAGTCGTTGACGGACGACGCGGCGCGCGACCTGTCGCACTTGGCGCCGCCGGCCGTCCCGAGCGGACTGCCGATCGACAAGTAGGTTTGCGGCCCTCCCCCGGCCTCAACACCGGGGACCGTGCCAGGGCGGTCAGGGATCCGCGTCGAGGAGCGTGCGGAGCGTCCGCTCGAGTTCGCGGGCCTGAGCTTCGGGATCGGCGAGCGTCGGGTTCCGGACGAGGGCGAGATCTCCCGCGGCGTCCACCACGAAGAGGGCCGGAACCGAGCCGAGTTTGTAGTCGTAGGCGATCCGCTCCGCGCGCAGGAGGAGAGGCGCGTCGAGCCCCCATTCGCGCATGATCGGGCCGGGAGCGACCTCGGGGCTTTCCCAAGCGTTGAGGTTGAGGAACCGGACGCCCTCCGCCGTCCACCGCTCCTGGAGGGTGGCGTACGCGGCGGCGAGGTCGCGGCAGGGGGCGCACCAGCTCGCTCCGAAACCCAGCACGACGATGTCCCCGCGCAGCTCCGAGAGCCGGAGAGTGGAGCCTGCCTCCGTTTCGAGCGTCCAGTCGGGCGCCGGAACGCCGGGCTCGATCCGCCGCGCGTCCTCGTTGATGACTTCTCCGCTCGCCGGGTCCAGAAGGTCCACGCGGATCGCGAGTTGGTCGGGCGTGAGTGTTGGGTCGACAAGCATGCTCCGGATCTCGAAGGCGAGGGCCCCGCTCCCGTCGGCCGCCTCCCAGCGGAAGGCCCGGGGCAGGTCGTCCTCAACCCCGATGTGCCACCACACCTGCGCGGGTCCGAACTCCGTCGTCTCCCCCCTCAGCACATCGCACGGGACGCCGCCGATCGTCTCCCGGCTTACGAGCGCCAGGCCGCTCGCCAGTTCCGCCCGGAACGGCTGCGGATCCGTGAACGCCGAGAGGACCGCGAAGGAGGCGTTGGCCACGAGATGGCCGGAGCCCCCCGAGATCGTCCCGTGACGGAACCGGGCCAGCGCCTCGTCGCGGGCCGCGACGTGGTCGCCTCCCCCGGACACGATGAGCGCGGGCGCGTCGGCGGGGGCGTCGGTGGTGGTGTCGGCGGGCGCGTCGGCGGCGGGCGGTTCGCCCGGTTGCCCGGCGGGGGTCCATGACGGCGACGGCCGGAGTTCGGCCCAGTAGATCGGGGGCTCGCCCTCGGCCCGGAGCAGCCGCACCCGGCCGGTGTAGGACCCGGCGGCGCTCCCGGTTCCCTCGTACGCATACTCGTACGCGAGGCTGGAGAGCCGCTGGATAGCCCCGGCGGCGTCGAGGAGCCGGTCCCGGCCCGTTGGCGCCGACTCGCATGACAGGCACAGGACGGCCGCGACGCCGGCCACCGCCGCCGCGCGCAACGCTCGAGTCCTCTGGTACGACCTCATGTTTGCGATCCGCTCCCCTCGGTTCCGAAGTTGGATTCCATATGTCACGTCTAGCACCCTGAGGCAAACCCGGATCGAACCCGACTCGACTCTCTGACACGGCGGGGGTGGACCGTGAAGACGGAACCGACGAAGCGCGAATCTAACGACAGCGGCGAGGTGACACCGGCGGGCGTCGACCGGCGGACGCTGCTCAAGCTGGGTGCGCTGGGCGCGGGGGCGGCCGTCTTGGGCGGTTGTCGCGAGCCCGGGGCCGGCGGCGGATCGGCGCGGTCCGAGAGCGGCGGTGCGGCGCCCGAGGCGCTCCTCTCGACTCCGCCGATGGAGACGGTGCGGATTGGGTTCGTGGGGATCGGCGGCATGGGATCGGTCCACGTCCGCAATCTTATCGACATCGAGGGCGTGGAACTCACGGCGCTCTGCGACATCCGGCCTGAGCACGCCGAGCGCGCCCGCGACTGGGTGCTCGAAGCCGGGCGGCCGGAGCCGACCCTCTACACGCGAGGGGAAACGGACTTCATCCGCATGTGCGAGGCGGAGGATATCGATCTCGTCTACACGGCGACGCCGTGGCGCTGGCACGTCCCCGTCTGCGTGGCCGCGATGGAGCACGGGAAGCACGCGGCGACGGAGGTTCCGGCGGCATACACGATGGAGGACTGCTGGCGCCTCGTGGAGACCGCCGAGGCCGCGGCCAGGCACTGCGTGATGATGGAGAACGTGAACTACGGCCGCTGGGAGATGCTCGTCTTCCACATGGCAAGGCTCGGGCTGTTCGGGGAGATCCTGCACGGCGAGGGCGGGTACCTGCACGACCTGCGCGCCATAAAGTTCGCCGACGCGGGCGAGGGGCTGTGGCGGCGGGAACACTCGAAGGTGAGAAACGGCAACCTCTATCCCACGCACGGGTTGGGACCGATCGCCAACTGCATGGACATCAACCGGGGGGACCGCTTCGACTACGCGGTCTCCATGAGCGGTCCGTCGCGCGGGCTGCGGGACTTCGCGCGCGAGCACTTCCCCGAGGGCGCGCCTGAGCGCCGGGAGACCTATGCGCTCGGCGACGTGAACGTCACGCTCATCAAGACCGTCCTCGGCCGGACGATCTACGTCTCGCACGACACGAACCTCCCCCGGCCGTACTCGCGCATCCACCTCGTCCAAGGAACGCGGGGCCTCTTCCAAGGCTATCCGGAGCGGGTATACATCGAGGATCGCAGCGAGGGGCACCGCTGGGACGACGCGGAGCCCTATCTCGAGGAGTTCGAGCACCCGCTGTGGCGCGAGATGGCCGGAGCCGGGGCGGGTCGCGGACACGGCGGCATGGACTACCTCGAGGACTACCGGCTCATCAAGTGCCTGCGCGAGGGACTGCCCACGGATATGAACGTGTACGACGCGGCGGCGCTGTCGGCCGTGTGCGCGGTAAGCGAGGACTCCGTGGCGGAACGGAGCCGGCCGGTCGACTTCCCCGACTTCACCCGCGGCCGGTGGGAGACGTGGCCGAGGCTCGGCGTCGTCGAGGCCTGAAGAAGGCGCGGACGCGCCGTCCGCCCTTCGCGCTGCGGGTACTGCGCGGCCTGGCCATCCTCACGGTGGCCGGGTTCGCCGGTGTGGCCGCTTGGACCGGGCTGCGCTCCGCCGGTTTCCGTTTTCGGTGGGATGTCGAACCATCGCCGCCACGTCAGGCGGAGGTGCCCGCGATCCGCGAGGCCCCGCCGCTTTCGGTGCCGCCCGCGGCCGCGGCCGTGCCGGAAGATGGCGAAGAGGCAGGCACTCCGTCCCGCCGCGCCGGCCTCCTCGCGAGCGGATCGTACGAGCGGATCGAGTTCGAAGCCTACGCGGATGGCCGGCCCGTCGTCTCCAACTCCGCCGTGACGGAGGAGTGGCGGGAGCAGGGACTCCTGGTGTCGTTCGACTCCCATACGGCGGATGCTTCCCGGCCTCATGTGCTGGACGCTCGCGGCTACCTGCCCCCGAACGCTTCGATGCACGCGCTGAGCTTCCCGCTCGCGGGAGACCGGGGCCTGGAAGTCGGCGTCATCCACCTCGACTTCCCCGGACGTCCCAGGAGTGTGACTCTTACGCTCTTCGGCCCCGACCTTATCGAGGATTTCGAGGTGATTGCGTGGAGCGGCGGCGAACGTCTGCCGGCCTCGTCCCGGGTCCATGCTCCGGACATGCGTTACGTATCCCAAGAAGATTCGCGGTCGGGGACCGCGACCTACAGCCCGAGGGGACGCTCGCTCTTCCGGGCCGAGCGCGTAAGCATCGAGGCTCCGCTTGGAATCGATCGGATCTCGCTAGACGGCTGGGGTCCTCCGGGCCACATCCTGTTGGTCGATCACCTCGAGATCGATCCCTGACGCCGTCGATGGTCAGCGAATCGGGATGCGCACCCAGAACTGGTGTGTGAGCACCCTGGCGTCCGCCAACGTCAACGGCCCCTCGGGAGCGGCGACGAACTCGCCGCCTCCGCTGTCCGGGCTGTTCGCGGCGAACTCGTTTGCCACGCCCGGCTGGCCGGTGCCCGTCGTGACGCGCACGCCGTAGTGCAGGTCCGCGGCCCCCAGCCGGAAGACGGCGGCGGCTGCGGGCGTCCATTCGATCCACGACTCGTCCTGCGTCCTGGACCCGTCCTCGACGTTGTTCGTCTGCTCCAGGGTATAATCGTACGACCGGCCCTCGAGACCCATCCGCAACCCTACCCTGTCTAACTCGTGCGCGACGGCCACGCGCAGCCGAAGATTCAGGAAGGAGAAGCGGTTCTCGATCGTCTTGCCGCCCGCCGGTATCGTGGCGCCGTTCGCCGTTTCCGTGGGTTCCTCCGCCTCCTGCCAGGTGTCGCTCCAAATCGGCTGGAGCGCGACATCCAGACCCGCCGTGGTGCCGTTCAGCGAGCGCGCGATGCCGAACCCCAATTCCCACGCGAGGCTGTTTCCCGGATCCCGGGGGATGTTCTGAATGTTGTAGTTTGGGATCTTGGGGTGTGACTTCCGGTTGGCCGTCATGGAGGCGCCGATGCGCCACCCCGGGGCGCGCAGGCGGCGGTCCCAGCCGAGCTGCAGGCCCCATGTACGAGTCCGGTCTAGGTTCGTTTCCTTCCGTATCGACACCTGCTCGAACTGACGCCAGCGAATCACGTCGACGTAGGCGACCTCGTGGGTCATCGAGACCGCGTTGTGGACGAGAACCGCGGAGGCGCGGTCGCGGCCCGACGCGCGGTAGGCTCCGAGCCTCACATCGCGCACCGAACCCGATTGGTCGATCCGATCTGCGCCCGCGTAGAGCCGATCCACGCCACCCATGGCCTCGAGGCTCGCAACGCTCGCGCCGATTCCGAGAGACCATGCGCTGGACCCGAGCCGGCGGCCCACAAAGCTCGCCCAATACAGGTTACGCGTGGAGACTTCGGACAGCCGGTCGCCCGTCCAGAAACGGCGGCCGCCAGCGGCGTCGATGTCCTGCATCGCGGCTGTGACGCCCCCGAACCAGTTCTCACCCCTGATCAGTCCCGTGAGGGGGAACGTCAATCCGCCTCCGCCCCCGTCGGAGATCCCGTAGTAGGCGGGAGCGCTTAGGAGCGACGATTCGGGCAGAAGCGCGCCCTTCGCCGGGTTCGACCAGCCGTCGGCGATGGAGTCGTCCACCGCATATGTGAGGCCCGCCATCCCGAAGTTCGCCGAGGGCGTGGTCAAGAACTGGTCGCCGGTGGCCACCGGCACCGTGCGGATCCGAATGAGCTGCGCCGCGGCCTCTCCCGCCAACGCCGGGCAGGCGGCCAAGAGAGCGCCCGCGACGACGCGCCCGAGTCCGTGATTAGTCATCCCCGCCTCCCGCGATTCCTCGTCTGTACCTGCTTCAAGGACGAGCGAGGCGCGCCGCTCGTGACGCACGGAGGCGGTGGCGAGGGAAGGCGGCAGACCTCGTCAGCCGGGGCCCGCCGGGCCATGTTCTCCTCGTCGACCACCTTGAGATCCACCCCATAAAGGTCAGCGATCCGAACGGGGGTTGCGGAGGATGAGATCAAATGATTATAATTGAGATTCATTGCCAAGGTCGTACGGAAGAAGATAGCCGCACATGATCGATCATATGATCGGTGGATACGGTGATGCCGTCGCCCGCCAGGGGCGGGAGAGGCGCATCCGACGATCACGCCGAGATTCGGCAGCAGTTCATTGCGTTGATTCGGAAGAGGGCGCGGGGCCATCGCTTTACTCGCAACCGCCCAACCGATGTTCGGCCGGGCGAGATCGTAGACCCGGAATCGGGGTTACCCCTGACCCACCGGAGCATGTGGTGGCGGATCGTTCGGTTCTTGGAAGAAGGCGTCCCGCTGCGCGGGATCGAGTTGGACAAGCCGCCCGGGGAAACGGCTTGGACGTTGCGCGGACGGCTCGGACCCGGCACGCCCGTCGTGTACGTGAAGCTGCAGATCATCGGATCGTGCGTGCTGCTCCGCAGCTTCCACATTTCGGAGTACAGCCATGACTAGAGTTGCCTCGCCGCCCACCGTACTCCAGACGATCGAGGGCCCCGATACGTGCGAAATGTGCGGTACGCCCGGGCTCAAGACGGAGCTGGTGCGAGACCCCTTCATCTACGGGACCGGCCCGGACGCGGTGGAGCTCAGCGCCGACGTACCGGTCCACACCTGCGCTAGGTGCGAGGTCTCGTTCGTCGGCGAGGCGGGCGAGGTTGCGCGGCACGAAGTCGTATGCCGGCATCTCGGCGTTCTCACGCCGGACGAGATCCGCCAACTTCGCGACAGCACCGGCATGTCCCGCGACCGGTTTGCCTCGCTGACGGGGTTCGGAACGGCCACGCTGGCGCGCTGGGAGCGGGGCGACGTGATCCAGAACGTGTCCAGCGACCGTTTCCTCCGGCTCCTCGCGCACCCCGGCAACCAACGCCGTCTGCGCCGGATGCGGGGGTGGGATATCCAGGAGGCGGACGTGATCGCGCTGTCAAGCAGACGCCGCGAGCGGTACGCGGAACACGCGGCCGACTTCAGGCTCCGTGACGTGGCCTGATGTACGTCGTCACCTTCTACTCCTTCAAGGGCGGGGTCGGGCGGACGTTGGCCCTCGTGAACGCGGCGTACGAGATGGCCTCCTCGGGGTTGAACGTTCTGGTGGTCGACTTCGACCTTGAGGCCCCCGGAGTGGACGAGGACCGGTGGAGGAACCCGGGCCAGGGCACCCTCCCGGCCGGAGGCTCGGATGGCGAGGGGGACTCCATCGGCGAAGCACCGAGTCCCCCCGGCATCGTCGAGTATGTCGAGCAATACCTGGACTCCATGCATGTGCCCCCCGTCGATGAGTTCATCGTGGATGCCACGCCCGACGGGTGCGCGGGCCGCATCGCGCTCATGCCCTCCGGGATGCTCGACGGCGGTTACGCGGGCCGCCTGCAAGCCATTGATTGGAACCAGCTGTACGAGCTCCGTGACGGCTACATCATGTTCGAGGACACGCGGGCGCAGTGGGAGCAGCTGGGCTTCGATTACGTGCTGCTCGATTCCCGCACCGGCTTCACGGATGTCGGAGGGATCTGCACCCGCCACCTGCCCGACGCCGTGGTGATGCTGTTCCGCCTCGACGATCAGAGCCTGCGGGGCATGGAGACCGTGGTGGAATCGATCCGTGGCGAGGGTCCCACCCCCCGGCGCAAGCGGCCGATCGATCTGCACTTCGTCATGGCCGGCATCCCGGACGCGGACGATGAGGATGGGATATTGGAAGCACGGCGGAGCCTGTTCGCGGACCGGCTCGGCATCCCGGCGCGCCGGCTCGTAGAGGTGAGACACTACGATAGCATGGACCTCCTGACCCAGCCCGTATACACGCGGCTGCGGCCGAAAAACCGCCTCGCCCGCTCCTTCGCTCGCATCTCCCAGCAGGTGCGCGCCGCCAACCTGGAGGATCGGAGTGCGGTTCTGCGCCACCTGCGCACGGGGACCGCGGGCCCCGGCCCGTCGCCTCGCCGTCCCGACGCGGATTTTCTGCAGCGGGTGCGGGAGCATTATCGGGAGGATCCCGAAGTGCTCACCGAGACCGCCGAGGCGTTCCTTGAACTCGGCCTTACGCTGGAGGCCGAGGACCTCCTCGAGCGTTTGACCACGCAGGGGCCGCTAACCCGCGATCAGTGGTTGCGCCTTGCCGAGGGTCGGCATCGGGCCGGTCGGATCGACGGTGCCCTCAAGGCGTTGCAGTCCCTTTTTCGGGCGGCCGCAACCGCCCGTCGCGACGATGGCGGGGACGGCGCGTCTCGGCTCGACTTGGTGCTCAGGGCCCTTGACTTGCTCGAGACGTTGGGGGCGGACCGTGCCTCGTATGTTGCGGACAGCCCCGTCATCCGAGAACTCTCGGCGGAATCCCGGATGGAGGTTGCGGCCCGTCTGGACCTCTCCAAGGACGAGCGCCGTGCGGCAATTCCGATCCTCCAAGGCGTCATCGAGGCGAAGCTCGAGGCGCGCCGCACCCTTGTCACTCGTTTGAACGAGGGTGATGAAGTCACATTTGAGGAAGCAAATGTCTGGATTGTCACTCTGCCGGCGTTCCGTCTCCTCATGGCCTACATCGCGGTCCACGGGCGTGAGGAGGCCGCGAGTGTCGCGGCGACGTTCCGAGCGTACATGCGTGCGGCCTGGGGTTCAGACGAAGCGCCCGCCCGCCCCGTCCAGCCTGAAGACTTAGGGGACTACTTGACGGACCCAGAGACATACTTGAAGCGCTTCAGTGCGGCGCAGGTGAGGATTACGATTCTTGAGTCGAGCTGGCTCTACGATGTCGTTGACGATGACAACGATGTACCCGCCCGACTATGTGACGGCGTAATGGCCGGTTGGATTGGCGACCGCTGGGTACCTTGGGCCGATAGACTCGATGCATCCCTCCTCGCAGGCACCCGCCAAACGCGCATGTCGGATCGCATGAACAGGGTCGGAATAGGGGCCGTCGCCAAAGATGTGCTGGAAAGCGAATTTCAGCGTTTCGCGTTCTGGCGGGCGGAAGAATATGGCGGGTCATACGATTGGGACTATTCCGAAGAGGTGTTGCCCTTGGACGACGAAGACATTGCCATTGAATTCTCCGAAGCGATCGCGTCTTTGGGCGATGGAGGCACTGCCTTCGAAGGCTGCGACCACTACGATGCCTATCGTGAGACGCAAAACTATCTGCGCGGACGCGACGATGCCGGTTATCTGATGCGCGTTGCGGTCGTGGCCGCCCGGATGGGCTGGCTGGCCGAAGCCGATGGTCGTCTCAAGGCGGCGGAGGCGGCCGCTCGGAAGGTGCCGATGGCCCACAGTTGGGTGTCCAATCTGCGGGTGCCGCGGAGCGCTTTCCTCGCGGATTGCCAGCGGTTGCGCGAATGGATCGCGGATCTGCGGCGGCGCGTGTCGCCGACATGAGGTTTCAGTACACTTGGCGCGAGGCGGACCCGGAACTGAGGGGTGGGCACGTGGCGTCCGCCAGCGTCGGCGACGTCACTACGTGCGGAGTGCCTCGGCGATGAACTCCTCGGAAGAGGCAGCGTTCAGTCGAAGCCGACGCGCGGGAGAGTGCGGAAGAGGCCGAGTCCCGCCGCGACCGCGACGAGGCCACACGCCAGGGCCGCGAGGGGTCTCCCGTAGAGGGCCATCCCGGTGCCGAAGAGGGCGGCGTACACGGTCACGCAGCCAAGGCCCCACGCGGCGAGACCCGCGGCCAGGTTCCCGGGCGGGTCCGGCCGCGTGGCGACGGCCTTCCGCCACCCAGCGGCGAAGGGGCGGATGCGGTCGTAGAACGCCTGCAGGGTCGCCCTGTCCGCGGGTCGGGTGAGGAACGTCACGAGGAGCCACACGGCCGTCGTCAGCCCGACGCCCAGCAACAGGCTGACCGCGGGGTCGAGCGCGGGGAGCCCCACTCGCTCGTGGAAGAGCGGGAACCAGAGCGCCACCGTCGCGGAAGCCGCCATGCCCGAGATCTCCGACCACGCGTTTACCCGCCACCAGAACCAGCGCAGGAGGAAGATTAGGCCGCTCCCGGCGTGCAGCAGCAGGATGAGTTCGAACGCCTGTTTCGCGCTGTCGAGAAGGAGCGCGAGGGCGGCGGAGAGCACGATCAGCAGCCCGGTGGAAACCCGCGCCACGCGCACGTAGTGGGCCTCGTCCCGGCCCCGGGCCACGAAGCGGCGGTAGAAGTCGTCGACGACATAGGACGACCCCCAGTTCAGGTGCGTGGAGATGGTCGACATGTAGGCGGCCGCGAGCGAGGCGACGACGAGCCCCAGCAGTCCGTGCGGCAGGAAGACGAGCATCGCCGGGTAGGCGAGGTCGTGCCCCAGAATGCTCGGATCGAGGTTGGGGAAGGCCGCTCCGATGGAGTCGAGCGTGGGATAGACCGCGAGCGAGGCGAGGGCGACGAGAATCCACGGCCACGGTCTGAGTGCGTAGTGCGCGATGTTGAACCACAGGGTGGCGCGCATCGCATCGCCCTCGTTTCGCGCCGCGAGCATCCGCTGCGCCGCGTACCCGCCCCCGCCCGGCTCCGCTCCGGGATACCAGCTCGCCCACCACTGCACCGCGATCGGGATGACGAACACCATCGCCGCCGTCCGCCAGTCCGAGAAGTCGGGGAGCAGCGAGAGATTCCGCGAGATCTCCGGGTGCGTGACGAGCCCCGCCAAGCCTCCGACCTCCGGCTGCGCGAGCGCGTACCCGGCCGCCGCGACGGCGCCGATCATGGCGATCGCGAACAGGAGGAGATCGGTGACGACCACGCCCCAGAGCCCGGAGGTCGCGGAGTACAGCGCCGCCACCGTGCCCGCAACGAGCACCGTCGTGTACTTGTCCGCCCCGAGCAGAACCCCCGAGATCTTGATCGCGGCGAGCGTGACGGTGGCCATGATGACGACGTTGAAGAAGACGCCCAGATAGAGGGCCCGGAAGCCGCGCAGGAAGGTCGCCGCGCGCCCCGAATAGCGGAGTTCGTAGAAGCCGATGTCGGTGAATACGCCGGAACGCCGCCACAGCTTCGCGTAGAAGAACGTCGTGCACATCGCCGTGACGAGGAAGGCCCACCAGCCCCAGTTCCGGCTCACGCCGCCGTTGCGGACGAGGTCCGTGACGAGATTGGGGGTGTCGGTGGAGAAGGTCGTCGCGACCATCGACGTCCCCAGCAGCCACCAGGGGAGCTTCCGGCCCGCGAGGAAGAACTCGTTCGTGCCGGAGCCGGCGCGCCGGGCGAACCAGAGCCCGACTCCGAGAGCCACGGCCCCGTACGCGGCCAGGACGATCCAGTCGAGGCCGTTCAGTTGCACGGAATCACCAGCCAGCCCGTCTCGGCGGAGGCGCCATCGCGCAGCGGCGTCCTACCACCCCCAGCCCGAACGGTAGCTGGCCTTCACGTAACGTTCCGGGATCGAGACGCCGTTGAGGATCTCGCCCGTCGCCGGATCGAGCCGCACTTCGCGGCCGCTTCGCACCGAGAGGTTGCCGAGGAGCACCATCTCCGTCAGCGGTCCCGCGTGTTCGACGAAGTTGGAACCGGCCGGCGGGCCGTCCTTGCAGGCCGCCGCAAACTCCGCGTACACGCCGTCCGTGCGCGGGTACCTCTCCGGCGGCGGGTCGGCCCGAATCTCGGCATCCCGTGCGGCGTCGAGCAACCTGGGGTTCTCGCCGTAGATCCCCGCGAACATCTTGCCGTCGGTCCCGATCCACAGTTGCCCGCTCGACTCGAAGGGCCAGCGCGCGTCGTCCGGCACTTCCTCCGGTCGGGGCGGCGAGAGGTTGCCATCGCGCCATACCACCTTCACGGCCGGCCGCTGCCCACGGGCGGGGAAGTCGTACTCGATGCGGGAAGCCGCGGGCGCCGTCTCCGGAAAGAGCGTCGTCGATTCCGCCGAAATCCGCTCCGGCGTGCCGAGGTCGAAGGTCCAGAAGGCGGCGTCCATCGCGTGGCATCCGATGTCGCCCAGCGCGCCGGTCCCGAAGTCCCACCAGCCGCGCCAGTTGAAGGGCGCATAGGCCGGGTGATAGGGACGGTTCGCCGCGGGTCCGAGCCACAGGTCCCACTCCAGCCAGGGCGGCGCGTGGTGCGCCTCGGTCGGCCGCGGGATCGCCTGCGGCCAGATGGGACGGTTCGTCCAGTACTCCACGCGCCGGATCTCGCCAATGGCGCCGGCCTCGTACCACTCGCGAATCTCCCGCGTCCCGTCCTGGGCGTGACCCTGGTTTCCCATCTGCGTGGCGACCCCCGCCTTCTCCGCGGCGGAGACGAGCTGGCGCACCTCCCAGATGGTGGTCGCGAGCGGCTTCTGAATGCGGGTGGGCTTGCCCAGCGAAAGGGACATCATGCCGGCCGCGGTGTGCGTGTGGTCCGGCGTGGAGATCACGACGGCGTCGATGTTGCCGGCCTCCTCCGAGAGCATCGCGCGGAAGTCGCGGTAGCGTTTGGCCTGCGGAAAGGCGCTCCAGGAGCCGGCCGCCTGGCGCTCGTCAACGTCGCAGAGGGCGTAGATGTTCTCGCCGACGCCCGCCATGCCGCGCACGTCGCCGCCTCCCATGCCGCCGACTCCGATGTGCGCAAGGTTCAGCGTGTCGCTGGGAGCGCGGTGCCGGGGGCCGCCGAGCACATGCGCGGGTACGATGCTCAGGCCGAGGCCGGCCGCGCCCGAGGCCCGAACGAAGTCGCGCCGGGAGAAGTCGTTCTTCAACGTCATGCTGCGCCTCACTCCGGGACAGGTCTGCGAGGGAAAACCCGATGCATGGTCTCGCGCCGACGGCGTCTAGGCCAGACCCAGCCGTTCGAGAACCTCCGGGGGCGGGCCGTCGAAACGGGGCATGGGGCGGTTCCCCACGAAGCCGAGGTCGGCCATCCCCTCCGCCGTCGTCCAGAAGGCGGTGGACGTGAGATCCCGCACCCGGTCGAAGAAACGGGCGGCGACCCTGTATTCCGGGGCCGCGTTCTCCACCCGGCAGATGTCGTCGCAGATCGCGTGCCTCCGCTCGAGCGTCAGTTCGGTGAAGCGTTCCCCGAACCGCTCGGCGGACTCGATGTCCAGCCACACGAGCCCGCCGCGGACGAGCGTGAGATCCTCGCGGTTTCCGTCGTAGGGCGCGCTCACCCACTCGTCGATGAAGGCGTGCGCCCCGAGCGCCGCCGCACCGGGAGAGTGTTCGTCCTCCGGGATGATGACATCGCACAGGGATGCGAGGGTGGCGAGTTCGTCGTCCGTCAGAACCAAGTCCCACCACACGACGGGCGAGACGAGGTCCGGATCCGTCGGCGTGCCGGCGGCCCGGGGGTTGCCGCCGCTCGTGGCGCCGGAGAAGGCGGTCGCGTCCTCGGTGCGGGACACGCCGGACTCGGCGCCGTCGGCACACGCCCCCGCGGAGATCGCCGCCGCGCCCGCCGCCCCGGCCGCGAGCACCTTCAACGCCCGGCGGCGGGTCAGCCCCTCGGTCGCCTCCGGCGCCCGTTCGAGGTCGAGGTCGAGGTCGCGTTCATGGTCGCGTTCGTGGTCCCGTTCCCGTTCGCGTGGGTAGTCGGACATCAGAGCGTCCCTTGCCGGAGTTGGTCCACGAGGTACTCGGAAGACCGCCACGCGATCGCCATGATGGAGAGCGTCGGGTTCTTGTCGGCGTTGGAGACGAACGGCCCGCCATCCATCACGAACAGATTCGGAACCTCCCACGACTGGCAGTACTGGTTGAGCACGGAGTCTCCGGGCCCACCTCCCATCCTTACGCCGCCGACCTCGTGGATGATCTGGCCGGGCGCCAGAATCGCGCGGGCGCCGTCCGCCTGAACCGTCGAGAGCACGCGCCCGCCCATCTCCTCGATGATCCCGGCGCCCGTCCGCTGCATGTGCAGGGCCTGGTTGAGTTCGTGGTCCGACCACTTCCAGTGGAACCTGAGCACGGGGATCCCCCACTGATCGACGACCTCGTGATCGATCTCGCAGTAGCAGTCCTCGTTCGGGATCATCTCGCCGCGGCCGGCGAAGTCGATGAACGAGCCGTAGTAGCGGCGGCATTCCTCCTTGAAGCGCTGTCCGTAGGCACCCCCGGTGAGGGGCTCGATGCCGCCGAAGGCGCCGTACCCCGGCATCCGCTGCCCGCCGTTGAACTCGATGTGATAGCCGCGGGCGAAGTCGAGGCGTCCACCCGCCTGCTCCCCGTACAACCACCAAGGCATGTACATGTGCATCGCCGAGGCTCCCTCCTCGGCGTGCCGCGGCAGGTGCTCGAGTGCGGGAATCTGGCCGGAGACGCCCGCGCCCACCGTGTCCATGATGTACTTGCCGACGAGACCGCTCCCGTTGGCGAGGCCATCGGGGAAGAGCGAGCTGCGGGAGTTGAGGAGGATGCGGGCCGACTCGAGGGCGCTGGCCGCGAGGATGACGACCGGGGCCGCGGCATGGCGGTCGGCGCGCGCCTTCTTGTCGATGTAGTGTACCCCGTTCGCCCGCCCCCGCGCATCGAGCGTCACCTCGCGCGCCATGGCGTCGGTGATCGTCGTGAGGTTGCCGGTCGCCTGCGCCGGCGGCAGGCAGACGGTCGGCGACTGGAAGTTGGCCTTGATCGAGCAGCCGCGCCCGCACGGCGTGGCCCAGTAGCAGGGCGCGCGGCCCCGCATGGCGTCGCGCGTCACCCGGCGCCCCAGCGCGTTGTTCGGCCACAGCATCCGCGACAGGCCCTCGGCGTCCTGCGCTTCGGTGAGGATGGCGATGTGCGCGGGCACGACCGGGATCCCGAGGCCCTCGCACGCCTTCTTCGCAAGCAGCTCGTAGGCGCGCGGTGCGGGCGGCGGCTGGAGGATCCCGTCGGAGGAGTCGGGCGTGTTCTCGAGCCCCTCGCGCGAACCGTAGACGCCGATGAAGGCCTCGGTCCGGTCGTACCACGGCGCGAGGTCGTCGTAGGTCATCGGCCAGTCGAACCCGAGCCCATCGCGGCTGTAGGGCTTGAAGTCGTAGGGGCCCATGCGGAGGGAGATCCGGCCCCAGTGGTTCGTCCGCCCCCCGAGCATGCGCGCCCGCCACCACATGAAGTTGACCCCTTCGGCGCTCGTGTAGGGTTCGCCGGGGACGCGCCAGCCGCCGTCCACCGTTGCGTCGTAGAAACCGAACGGCTTGTCGGCGGTCCCGGCGGCCCGGAGCGGCGCGTCGGCGGGGAGCTGGAACATCGGGGTCTCCGACACCGGATCGTAGTCCCGCCCCGCCTCGAGGAGCAGGACCCGGACGCCGTGACAGGCGAGCACGTAGGCGGCCATCCCGCCTCCCGCTCCGGAGCCGACGATGATGACGTCGTGGGCATCCTGGCGGCGCCGGCGTAACGCGGGCGCCGAGGCGGCTGTTGTCAGACGCGGGTGTGATGAGGGCATGGCCCGAGGATGAGCGCGGAGGGCGCCGGAGGTCAACGGGTCGTCTTGCCGCGTCCGACCGGTGCGCGAACCTTCAGCGCCACCGGAGCGGAAACTCGATGGGAGGCGAGATGCACGGACGAGCCGTCGCGGGGCTCATGGTCATGGTGGCGCTGGCGGCGGCGACCGGCCGGCCGGCCGCGGCACAGTCGCTCACGGACCTCGTGTCGGAACTGTTCGTGTTCGGGGACTGCGGGGTGCCGCTGTGCCTCGATCCGGACTTCGACGAAACCGGGGACTTCGGCACGGAGCACGGCCGGCACTATCTGCGCGAGCGGGTCCCGCGCAACGACGCGCTCATCCTCTCCTTCCAAGAGGGGATCGCCGGCGTGGTCGGCAGCCTTCCCCCGACCGCGATGTCCGGCGGCCGCATCTGGTCGGACGGAGACCGGAGCGCGTCGTTCGGTCCGATCTTCGCGGAACGGGCGGAAACCCTCGGGATGGGGCGTTTCTTCCTCGGTCTCGAAGCGACCGCGTTCCAAGTCACGAACTTCAGCGGCGTGGCCGCGGACAACCTCGTCCTGAACTTCTTCCACGAGGATTCGGACGTGGCCCTCGGTCCGGACCCCGGGCTCGGTCTCCCCCTCTTCGAACGCGACGTGCTCCGCGTGCGGACGAATCTCGACCTCGACTACACGGTCGCCACGGCGGTCCTGAGCGCCGGCTTGGCGTCCTTCCTCGACGTGGGATTCGCCGTGCCGGTCGTGCGGGCCAGTCTGAGGGGGACGGCACACGCCCAGATCCTGTCGCTCGGCAATGCGCTCGCGCACCGCTTCGGCGGCACGCCCGCCGCGCCGGTCCTCGAGGCCGGCAACTCCGTGCGGGGGTCCGCGACGGGCATCGGCGATATCTCCGCGCGGATGAAGGTCAACCTCACGAGGGGGACGACCTTGGGGCGCGCGCCGCCGCCGGTGGGCATGGCGCTCTTGGCGGACGTCACCTTTCCCACCGGCCAAGCGGAGGATCTGCTCGGGCTGGGCGAGGGCCGTGGCCGCGCGCTGGCGATTCTCTCCCTCAACCGGGGACGATTCTCGCCCCATCTAAACGCCGGGTATCTCCTGCGCGAGGGCAACCTGCGCGACGGGAACTTCGACCGGGACGCGATGCTCGCCACGGTGGGATTCGATGCCCAAGCGTCCGACGCCGTCACGGTGGCCGCCGACCTCATCACTCGCTGGGAACTGGCCGGTCCGGAGCACCCGATGCCGGATCCCGTCACCTTCATCGGCACCCCGGCTCTCACGGTCGAGTCGTCATCCCTGCCCGACGTCGGTCGCCACTTCATCGACCTCGCGGTGGGGCTCAAGTACATGCTCGGTCGAGACATGATTCTCGCCACGAACGCCTTGCTCCCGATCCAGGCCGCGGGTCTGCGGCCGGACGTCCTGTGGACGCTGGGGATCCAGGGCACGTTCAGATAGTGACCGAATAGACCGAATCACAACGAATCACATAGCCCCTCGCGTGGAGGTGTCGATGTTCTTCCCGCAACGAACGGGATCGGCCCGCGGGCGCCCGATCGCGCCGACGCTGGCCGCCGTCGCCCGAGTCCTGACCAACGGAGTGCTGACCACCGGAGTGCTGGTTGCCGTCGCCCGGGTGCGGACCGTCGGAGTGCTGGCCACCGCGGCCGCGGTGCTGGCCACCGGAGCGCCGACCTCCCGCGCGCTCGACGCCCAGACCCCGCCGCGGGCGCGCGACCTTGGGATCCCGTTCCCGGGAGAGCCCGGAGCCTGGAACGCGATAACGGATGTGGCCGGCGTCCGGGTCGGACACGCGACGATCATCGAAGGGGAGGGGGCGCTCGTCGTCGGGGAGGGCCCCGTGCGCACGGGCGTGACCGCCGTGCTTCCGCGCACCGAGAGCTACGAGCCCGTCTTCGCCGGGTGGTACTCGTTGAACGGGAACGGCGAAATGACGGGGACGACCTGGGTCGAGGAGTCGGGCTTCCTCGAGGGTCCCGTGATGATCACGAACACTCACAGCGTGGGCGACGTTCACCAAGCGGTCATAGAGTGGTCCCGCGACGCGCGCGCGAACCATCCCATCGCCCCCGGGATCTGGTGGAGCCTGCCGCTGGTGGCGGAGACTTGGGACGGACGGCTCAACGACATCAACGGGTTCCACGTCGGCAAGGAACACGTGTTCGCGGCGATCGAGAGTGCCGCCTCGGGTGCCGTCACCGAGGGATCGGCCGGCGGCGGGACCGGCATGGTCTGCAACTCGTTCAAGGGGGGGATCGGGACCTCGTCCCGGCTCGCGGGGGACTACACCGTCGGCGTTCTCGTGCAGTGCAACTACGGGCGCCGGCCGGAGTTGCTGATCGCGGGCGTGCCGGTGGGGCGGGAACTCCTCGACTGGACGCCGCCCGGCGGTCAGGGCGGTGCGCCACCCGGCGGCGCGGGTGGCGCGGCGGACGCGGGCGCGTTCGACGGTCTCGGTTCGATCATCGTCGTCATCGCGACGGACGCTCCGCTGCTGCCGCACCAGTTGAAGCGGCTCGCGCGCCGGGCGCCGATCGGGATCGGGCGCATGGGGGGCTACGGGGCGAACAGTTCCGGGGACATCTTCATCGCCTTCTCGACGGCGAACAGCGGGGCGTGGAGCCGGGACGGGAACACGACCGTCGAGATGATGTCCAACGACGCCATTTCACCGCTCTTGCTCGCGACGGCCCAGGCCACGGAAGAGGCGATCACGAACGCGATGGTCGCGGGCCGGACCATGGTGGGGCGCGACGGCAACCTCGTGCCCGGACTCCCGCACGATGAAGTGCGGCGCATCCTCGCGGCGCATAACCGCTTGGAAAGACCGTAGTGATTCCCGGGTCCTGGCCGAGGCGAAGCGGACGACGGGTTTGGGCGGCCGCTTGGGCCGCGCTCCTTCTGGGTGTCCTCGTGCCGGGGTCGGCGGCGCGCGCGGTCGATGCCGCTTCGCCCCGCGCGGGTCCGGAGTTCGGCGGGCCACCCGCCCTCGTGGCCGGCTCGCCGATCCCCGCGCACGCGGCCCAAGCGTCGGAGTCCGCCTCCGAGGAGGAATTGGGCCTTCTGGCGCGACTCGTCACCTGGCTGCGCGAGACCACCGCTGGGCTGGGGTGGCTGGGACCCTTCTTCTTCGGACTCTTCTACGCTCTCGCCGTGGTGCTCTTCGTGCCGGGTTCGGCGCTGACGATCGCGGGAGGCGTCACGTTCGGTCTCGCGCTCGGCACCCTCACCGTGTTCGTGGGCGCGAACGTCGGGGCCGCACTCGCCTTCCTCATCGCCCGCTACGTGCTGCGCGGCCGCGTCGAGAGACTCCTCGCCAACCGCCCCGCGCTGCGGGCGATCGACCGCGCGGTCGAAACCCAGGGTTGGCGCATCGTCTTCCTCACCCGCCTCTCACCGGTGTTTCCATTCAGCGCGCAGAACTACTTCTACGGCCTCACGGGCGCCACCTTCCACCAGTACGTCGCGGCCTCGCTCGTGGGGATGTTCCCGGGAACGCTCCTGTACGTGTACATCGGCGCGGCCGGGGCGGAGGTGGCCGAGGCGTCCGGTGGCGCGGCGAGCTGGGGGCAGACCGCGCTGCTCGTGGCGGGCCTCGCCGCGACGGCCGCCGTCGTCGTCCTGGTCACGCGCGTGGCCCGGCGCGAACTGCAGAAGGCGTTGACCGAGGTGGAAGATGCGCGAGATCGGGGATCTGAGGGAGCGGATGGCCCGGCTTGAGGGGCTGTTCGAGGGTTCTTACGCCGGCGGAAGAATGCGAAGACAGCCTGACAGCCCAGACGACGTCTGAGTTCCCGAGCATGGGAACCAGAATCCGGTTGACCGTGACCGGGTTCCGCGGCCGGCGTCAGGAGGCGAGACGCCGAAGTTGATCGATGGCGCCGGCCCCGTCGAGGCGGGTCAGGTTGATCGCGTGTCCGTCGGCAGCGCCCTCCTCGAGCCAGCGGCCGACCATGGCGCTGGGCACGGATTCCCGCGGCGAGAGCACGGTGGGCACCCGCAATTCCGCCACTCGCACGGCGTAGCAGGCGTCTTCCACGGCCTCCTCCCAGGCACCCTCGACCCACGCCACTCGGCGTCGCCGGAGCACTTGCCCATGCGCCACCGGCTGGAGCATGCGGTGCGCTTCATCGAGCCCGGGGAGCACGATGAGCCAGGAGTGCGGTTCCGCTTCCGGCTCCAACAGGAACCGAAGTTCCTCGAGTTCCCCGATCCAGTCGAGACGGAGTTGCGCCGCCGCGGCCCGCTCGAACTCCAGTCCCTCGGAGGCGGCGTCGCGCGCCTCCGTGATCCGGTCCATGAGTTCCCAGGCGTAGCCCGGGTCGGCGAGCAGGCGCCTGGCCGCCTCCGCCTGCCGCCGATAGCCGTTGAGTCCCACGCGGCGCGCGCAGGGCGCGGTGCAGAGGCCCATGTCGAACTGCATGCACGGGCTCCGCGCGGAGTCCGGGCGCACCGACTCGGCGCAACTCCGCAGCCGGCAAATCTTCTCCACGAGGCGGCGGATGCGCTCGGGCAACTGACGACTCCGGAAGGGGCCGACGTAGCGCGCCCCGGCCCGGCGCGGCCGGCGCACGACGCGCAGCCGCGGGAAGGGCTCGTTCCGGCGCAGTTCCAGATACCAGCCGGCGTCGCGCCGCTTGAGCGCTTTGTTGTAGGGCGGACGCTGGCCGAGGATTCGCTCCGCCTCGACGAGTCGCGCCTCGAGGTCGCTCCCGGTCGGGTGTGCCTCGACGCCCCGGGCGATCCGCAACATCTCGGCCAGACGCTCGTTCGACGGCCCGCCCGAGTAGAAGTAGCCCCGCACGCGCCGGCGCAGATTCACGCTCTTACCCACGTAGAGGGGATGCCCGTGTGCATCCACGAAGACGTAGACGCCCGGGGTCGCGGGCAGATCGGGCACCCATTCCGGAACGGGCGTCGTGCGCGGGATCGCGAGACCTCCTCTGTCTTCGGCCTTCGGCCTCCGGCAGTCCTGCCGGCTGCGGGACGGGGAATGTCGGCTTCGGGTTGTCTTCGGTCAAGCGGCAGCGCGCAGCCGGGCTGGCGTCCGCCGCGACGCCGCCCCGCGTCCGCCGCGCCAGTTTGGCCGCAGCGCGCCGGCCGCGCATATTCGGCCGCCATGATCGCGCTCATCACCGGCATCACGGGACAGGATGGCTCGTACTTGGCCGAGTTCCTGCTCGACAAGGGGTACGAGGTGCACGGCGTCGTGCGCCGTTCCTCCGTGGAGAAGTACGACCGCATCTCGCATCTCCGGGATCGGGTCGCGCTCCACCAGGCGGACCTCCTCGATCAGCTGTCGCTCATCCGCGTTCTCGAACGCGCGGGCCCGCGGGAGGTGTACAACCTCGCCGCGCAGTCCTTCGTCCCCACTTCCTGGGAGCAGCCGCTGCTGACGGGGGAGTTCACGGCGCTGGGCGTCACGCGCATGCTCGAGGCGATCCGCGCGGTCGACAACACGATCCGTTTCTACCAGGCCTCCTCCTCGGAGATGTTCGGGAGGGTGCGGGAGACGCCGCAGAACGAGGACACGCCCTTCTATCCGCGCAGCCCGTACGGCGTCGCGAAGGTGTACGGCCACTTCATCACGGTGAACTACCGGGAGAGCTACAACCTGTTCGCGACGAGCGGCATCCTCTTCAACCACGAGAGTCCCCGGCGGGGGCGGGAGTTCGTCACGCGCAAGGTGAGTTGGGAGGCGGCCCGCATCCACCACGGGCTCGCCGACCGTCTGCCGATCGGGAACCTCAAGGCGGAGCGCGACTGGGGATTCGCGGGCGACTACGTCGAAGCGATGTGGCTCATGCTGCGCGCGGAGACGCCGGAAGACTACGTGATCGGCACCGGCGCGACGCACTCCGTGCAACGCCTGATCGAGATCGCCTTCGATGAGATCGGGCGCGACTGGCGCGAGCACGTCGAGCAGGATCCCGCGCTCCTGCGGCCCGCCGAGGTCGAGCGGCTCTGCGCCGACCCGTCAAAGGCGAAGCGGCGGTTGGGCTGGGAGCCCCGCATGTCGTTCGAGGATATGATCCGCCTCATGGTGCGAACGGACATCGAACGGATCGACGCGACCCGCTAGCACCAGGGTTGGGCTGCGAGAGCGGGGCGGCAGCCACGGATGGCTAGGTCCGCAGTTTCGCGAAGAGCAGGAGCCCGGTGAAAAAGAAGATGATGTTGGGCAGCCAGGCCGCCGCCGCGGGTGACAGCGCCCCTCCGGCACCCATCGCTTCGGCGATGCGGATCAGGGTCAGAAAGAGGATCGTCGTGCCGAGCGCGATCCCGATCGAGGTCGGCGCCCCGCCGCGCTTGTTGCTGTGCGCAAGCGGCATCCCGAACACCGCGATCACGAGGCACGTGAAGGGGAAGGCGATACGCAGCGCGCGAGAGGTTCTGAGCCCGTTGGTCGTGCCGCCCGATCGTTCGACGGACTCGATGAGGCGCCCCAGCTCCGCGTAGCGCATCTCGTCCGGTTCCTTGGGTCTGGCCTGCAGCTCCTCGGGCGTCTCATCCAGTTGTCGCACGAACAACTCGCCAAACTCGTAGGCGGTCACCTCTTCCGGGCCGCGGAACTCCCGCATCCACCCCTGCTGAAGCACCCAGCGCGACGACGCCGAGTCGTACTGCGCCGTGTTGGCCGTGATGTGTACGGTGGGGAAGTCGGGCTCCGATCCCCTCCGTTCGATCTGTATGTCGTCCATGCGGCCCTCGCGCGCGTCGAGCAATCGCGCCTTGTACACGAGGCCGTCGTCCCCCCGGTAGACGAAGGAGTTCCGGATCGTCTGGCTGCGAGCCTCCTCCCGCTCGAGGACTTCGGCCGATTTCCGGGTCGTCACGGCGACGAGTTCCGTGAGACCGAGCGCGACAAGACTGAGCAGCGTGGCGCCGCAGATCATCGGGAAGACGAGCCGATAGAAGGAAACGCCGCCCGCCTTGGCGGCCGCGACCTCGAAGTGCCGGGACATGGAGGCCACCGTGAACACGGACCCGAGCAGGGCCGCAATCGGAAACCCGAGCAGCGACTGGTACGGAAACTCGTACACGTAGTGGAGGATGATCTCGGGCCAGGTGGACCCCTGGTCGAGGAATCTGTCGAGGTTGTCGGCGATATCGATGACCATGAAGAGGAACGGCACGCCGAGCGCGCAGGCCGCGAAGATCCGCAGGAACTGGAGGAGGACGTAGCGGTCGAGCAGCTTCACGGGGTCAGCGCATCACCTTGGTCGAGCGCGCCAGGGCCAAGAGCCCGAAGGCGCCGAACAGGATGTTCGGGGCCCACATGGCCACGAGCGGCGAGATCCAAAGGCGGTCCGAGAGTTGCTCGCCGCCGATGAGCGACACGTAATACGCTCCGAAGAAGCCGAGGCTGACGCCGACGACGAGCGCGACGCCCCCGCGCGGGAACCGGACGGCGATCGGGGCCCCGAGGAGGACGAAGACGATGCACGCGGCCGGGATCGTCCCCTTCTTGTGAATCTCGACCCAGTACTGGTTGATCCGGCGGAGGCCCGTGCCTTCGCGCTCCGCGTAGGACTGGAACTGGTTCGCCGCATCGAATGCGGTGTAGAAGCGGCGGGCCGCGCTCTCGGCGACCTGTGTCGTGGAATCCGGCGCGGCGGCTTCGCGCGCGGAACCCGGCTCGGTCTCGGGACGCGCGGACGTCTTCGGCGTCGCGGGGAGGTCGTCTCGCCGGCCGCGGAGATCGATGTCCCAATCGGCGCGTTCCGCGTCGGGGAGCTCATCCTTCCAGTCGACGGTCTCGCCCCGCGGGGGACGGGTGCGGCCCGCCGGCCCGGCCCCGGTCGCCGAAGTTGGCGCGTCGGCGAGAGGTTGCTCGAAATCCAGCAGCATGTCGGTGATCGCCCGCGCGTACGCAAAGCTCTCCAAACGCGCCGCGTCCACCATCTGCGCGCCGCGATCCGCCTCCGCGCGCATGTCGGCGATGTTCATCTCGCGATCGCCGCGCATGGCGGCGGTATCGCGTTCGAGCCCGTTCGCCACATCCGGGATCTTGAGCAGCATCTGCTCGAAGGCGATGCGGCGGAAGGCGTGCGGGCGCTCGTTCATGCGCACTTGGACGACGCCGTCCTCGAGGTCGAAGTAGAGGTCTTCCCCCTCCTCCGAGAAACCCATCTTCCCGCGGGTCGCGTAGATTGAGCGGCTCTCCTGGCCATTCCGCTCATCATAGATCGCGACGTCGTGGACCACGCTCTCCTCCCGGTCGATCATGCCGGGGTGTACGTAGACGTAGGACGGGAGCACTTCGTTGATCGTATGTTCCCGAAGGTTGAAGGTCGGCGTCTTGCGGCCGATCCCCGTGAGCAACACCTGCAGGTGATGGTTCGACTGCGGCAGGACCGTGTTGTTGAACCAGGTCATGCCGCCGGCCAGAATGACGGCGCAGACGAGGAGCGGGGCCAGCACGCGCGACAGGGGGATGCCGCTCGCCTTGATGGCGGTGATCTCGAAGTCGCCCTCCATCCGGCTGAAGACGTACAGAACCGCGATGAGCACCGCCATCGGCAGCGTCTGGGCGATGATGAAGGGGATCGAGTAGATGAAGACCTCGGCGATCACGGTCCACTCGAGGTCCTTGCCGATGAGCCTCTCGAAGCGCTTGCTCACCTGGTCGAGGAGGAGCAGCACCGTGGTGCCGATGGCGGCGAAGATGAACGGCGCGGCGTGACGGCGCAGAATATAGCGGGTGAGAGTTCGCATCGCCCGGAGATTACTGTGTTTTCGGGCCGTTGTCAGCCCGGGCGGGTCTTCCCGGCGCCGGTTCCGCCCCGCGGCCTCGTCGCGGTCCGCCAACTTCCATACCAAGATGCGGGCCGATAGATCCCCGCAAGGCGCGGGTGCTCCGCCGCGCCGCGTCGCCATCGTGCTCATGAGCGCGGTGGGAAGCACCGTGCAAGGGATGCCCATCGTCGCGTCCCTCCGGCGGGCGTGGCCCGGCGCACACATCACCTGGGTGCTGCAACCGGGCCCGGCTACGCTGATGGACGCCCGGCCGGACGTGGACCGGATCCTGCTCTTCCACCGGCGGCTCGGTGCCCGCGCCTATTCCCGCTTCCGGCGCGAGGTGGCGGGAGAAACGTTCGATCTCGTCATCTGCCTGCAGCCGAACTTCAAGGGAGGGATGGTCACGCGTCTCCTGCGCGCCCCGGAGCGCCTCGGCCACGACCGCGCACGCGCGCGCGACCTGAGCTGGATGGCCACGAATCGCCGCATCCAGCCGGCCCCCGCGGCCCACATTCAGGACGAGCTGTTCGAGTTCCTCGATCACCTCGGCGTCCCGCGATGCCTGGAATGGCACTTTCATTTCACGGAGGAGGAGCGGCGGGTCTCGGCGCGGTGGCGGGAGGGATTCTCGCGCCCGGTGCTTGCGGTCGTGCCGCGGAGTTCCAACGCCCGCCGAAACTGGACCCTCGAGGGGACGGCGCGGGTAATCGACGTGGCGGCCGGCGACCTGGGTCTTCGGCCCGTCCTCCTGGGAGGAGACTCCGAAGAGGAGCTGCGGGATGCCCACCGCCTCGGGGAGTTGTGCGGGGTTCCGCCGCGCGTCGCGCTGGGCGGAACGCTGAGGGAGTTGGCGGGCCGGCTCTCCGCGAGCGATCTCGTGCTGGCGCCGGACACGGGTCCTCTGCACATGGCGGTGGCGCTGGGGACGCCGACGATCGGACTGTACGGGTACACGGACCCCCAACGCAGCGGTCCCTACGGCCGGTTCACGGATCTCACGGTGGACCGGTTTTGCGGCCTGGCCGGCTCCGGCGGCGAGCGCAGGCCGTCCCGGGCCACCCGGCCCCGGCGCATGTCGAGGATCCGCGCCGAGGACGTCGTGGAGAAGCTGGAGCGGGCCATCCGCGCATATCTGAACACCTAAGTAGAGGCCGCGTATGACCGAAGCGACGAAGACCGTGGCGGGCCGGATCCTGTGGGTGGACGACGAAGTCGACCTGTTGCGTCCCCATCTCATGCTGCTGCGGTCCTCGGGGTATCACGTCGATGCCGTGATGAACGGCCAAGACGCAATGGAGCTTCTGACGGCGGCGTCCTACGATCTCGTGCTGCTGGATGAGCGGATGCCGGGGCTGCGCGGGATCGAGGTTCTCGACCGTATCCGGAGTTCCGCCCCGCGCCTCCCCGTGGTGATGGTCACGAAGAGCGAGGAGGAATCGACCATGCACGAGGCGATCGGGCGGCGGGCGGACGACTACATCGTCAAGCCGACGAGCCCCCGGCAGGTGCTGTCGGTCGTGACCCGGCTCCTCGCCGGCCCGGCCCTGCGCCACGAGCACATCACGCGCGATTTCTCGCGCCGCTTCGGCGAACTGCGGGAGCGGGTCTCCACCGCGGCCTCGTGGCGGGATTGGGCCGACCTGTACTCGGAACTGGTCGATTGGGATCTGAAGCTGGAGGAGGCCGGCGAGTCGGGCCTGCGCGAGATCCTCGAGGGGCTGCACACCGACCTGAGCCGCGGCTTCTGCGATCTCGTGGCGGATCGGTACGGAGATTGGGTGCACGAGGGAGGCGAACCGGGGCCGACGCTCTCGGTGGACGTGCTGTCCCGCTTCTTTCGGCCGATACTCGACGAGGATCCGGCGGCGCTGCTCGTCGTGATGGACTGCATGCGGCTGGACCAGTGGCGCGCCGTCCTCCCCATCGTGAGCGAATACTTCGAGATCGAGGAGGCGCTTTACGCGGGTCTTCTGCCCACCGCGACCCCGTTCGCGCGCAACGCGATCTTCGGAGGAACCTTCGCGGACGAACTCGCCGAGAGCCATCCCGAGTGGTGGGAGAGGGGCGGCGAGATCGGTTACAACTCGTTCGAGGATGAACTCTTCGAGCGGCACATCCGCGAGCTGACCGCGTCGCGGATCCCCGTGCACTACGAGAAGATCTTCTCGGCCCAAGAGAGCGAGCCCATGCTGGCGCGGCTCGGCGGTTACCTGTCGTCCCCTTCGGCCACGGCGCTCGTGTTCGGCTTCGTGGACATGCTCACGCACGGGAGGGCGCGGTCGCGCCTCATCTGGGAGATGGCGCAGGACAGCAGCGCGCTGCGCTCGCTCACCGTGACGTGGTTCGAGCGCTCGCCGGCGCTGAAGGCGCTGCGGCTGGCCGCGAAGCGCGGAGTTCGGGTCCTCCTCACGACGGACCACGGTTCGATTCACTGCCGGCGGCCCGCCACGATCTACGCCGGACGTGACGCGACGACGAGCCTGCGCTACAAGATCGGCGACGACATGAAGGTGGAGAACCCGGCCGCGGTTATGTCGACTTCGGACGCGGACGAATGGCGGCTGCCTCCCGGCGGGATGAACCAGACCTTCGCCCTCTGCCGCGAGGACTACTTTTTCGTCTATCCAACGAGGCTGCGGGAATACCAGAACCGGTACCGGGACAGTTTCCTGCACGGCGGGGTGAGCCCCGACGAGATGGTGCTTCCGGCCGCGCTGCTCACGCCGCGGTGACTCGATGAACCCGGGCCGGAGCGGCGGGGGCGCATCCTCGTACCGGCGGCTGCTCCGGTTTCTGCGTCCCTATCGCTGGATCTTCCTCGCGAGCCTGGCGCTCGGCGTGCTCGCGGCTGGACTCGAGGCGTTCAGCCTCCTCCTGCTCATCCCCTTCCTCCGCTCGCTCTTCGGCATGGGGTCTCCCCTGCCCGGCGGCGGGCGGAACGCGGCGGAGCGCTTCATCGATGGGATCGCGGGGGGGTGGCTGGGCCCGGAATCCGGGCTCGACGGACTGCGGGCCGTGTGCCTGCTCGTGCTGGCCGCGCTCCTCCTCAAGAACCTCTGCATCGCCGGGGGGCGGGCGCTCTCGATCCGCACGCAGGAGTTCCTCGTCCGCGACGTGCGCAACGCGGTGCACGCGCACCTGCAGCGCCTGCCGCTCGCCTTCTTCGAGCGCGGAAGAGTGGGACAGTTGATCGCGCGCGTCATCACGGACGCCGGGGAGGCGAAGCCCGTCGTGACCGATGCGCTCGCGCAGGCCGTGCGCCAGGTCGCGACTCTCGCAGCCTACGCGGCGGCGCTGGTCGCTCTCTCGTGGAGGCTGGCGCTGATCGCCGCCATCCTGGTGCCGCTCGTGTGGCTCGGCCTGCGGCCGCTGCTTCGCCGGCTGCGCGAGAAGTTCCGCCGCACTTGGGACGACCACGGCGAACTCGTCGCGGTGCTGCAGGAATCGCTGGGCGCGGTGCGGCTTGTGAAGTCGAGGGTCGCCGAGGACTTCGAGGAGAGACGCTTTCGGCGCCGTTCGGACGCGTTCAGCCGGCAGCGCATCGCGGCGGCCACGACCCGGCACCTTGCCTCGCCCCTTTCCGAAACGCTCGCGGCCGTCGTGGCGCTCGGACTCGTCTGGATCGGGGCGTCGTTCGTGGGGAACGGCGGATCGGTCGTGGGCGGCGGGTCGGTCGCGGCCGGGGGCGGATGGATCGCGCCCGAACAGTTCGTCGCCTTCGCGACGATCGCGCTGCGCGCCATCTCGCCCGTGAAGGGGTTCGCGCAGTATCCGGCCATCGCCGCGCAGGGGCTCGCCGCGGCCGACCGTTTCTTCGAGATCCTCGACCAGAACCCGGAGCCGGCCGGAGGGTCGCGGATCGCGACGCGTCCCGAACGCGAGATCCGCTACGAGGGTGTCAGCTTCGCCTACGAACGGGGCCGGGCCGCGCTGCGAGGCATCGACCTCGTCATCCCGCGCGGGTCCGTCGTCGCCATCGTCGGGGCGTCGGGAAGCGGGAAGTCCACGCTAGTCGACCTGCTTCCCAGGTTCGCCGACCCGCGGGCGGGTCGGGTCACGATCGATGGGACGGACATCCGGGAGTTCTCGGTGGACTCCCTCCGCCGGCTCACCGGCCTCGTGGGACAGGAGGCGGCCCTCTTCCACGACACGGTGGCGGCGAACATCGCCTACGGGGAGGAGGCGCCGGACCGGGCGGCGGTCGAAGCGGCGGCGCGGACGGCCGGAGCGCACGGCTTCATCGCGGGACTGCCCGGCGGGTACGACACCGTCATCGGGGATCGCGGCGTGCGTCTGTCGACGGGCCAGCGCCAGCGCATCGGGATCGCGCGGGCCCTCTTCCGCGACCCGCCGATCCTCATCTTGGACGAGGCCACATCGGCCGTGGATGCCGAAGCGGAGACGACGCTCCGCACGGCGGCGGAGGGCTTTCGCGGCCGCACGGTGATCGTGGTCGCCCACCGGCTCTCCACCGTGCGCGAGGCCGACCGGATCTTCGTCCTCGAGCGCGGGCGGCTTGTGGACGCCGGCCGCCACGACGCGCTCGTCTCGCGCGGCGGGCCGTACCGTCGGCTCTTCGGCCAGCAGCTCGAACGCGTTCCGCAGCCGTGAGGGAGCGGAAGGGCCGGGCCGGCCGGCATGGGAGTCCGTGCCGAAACCCCGCGCCAGCGCCGCTCGAACGCGGCGGGGTGTCGCCACGGGCTGCTAACGGGGGCGGCGAACGGGGCGCCGCCGGCCGACGGCTCGCGGACGCGCTCGCGGACGGCGGAGTGGCCGCCCTGCATCTTGGACTGCGCACCGTGCCGGAACCGGCGGCGCTCGCGGCCGGCCGGGCGCTCGGGACGCTGTGTCGCGACCCTCTCCGCCTGCGCCACCGCGTCGTCGACTCCCAGCTCGCCGCGAGCTTTCCGGCCGCGCCGCCGCACTGGGTGCGCGACACGGCTCGCGCCTGCTACCGCCACTTCGGCCAGGAGGCCGCGCTCCTCATGGGTGGCCCGCCCCGGATCGAGCGTTCGCTGTCTCGCGTCGTCGACGAGGCCGGGTTGGGCCCGCGCCTGCATGCCGCGATCGCGGAACGGGGCGGCGCGGTGGTCGTCGCCGGGCACCTCGGCAACTGGGAACTCGGTGGCGCCGCCGTGCGGGCGCTCGGAGTGCGCGTGACCGCGGTCGTGCAGCGCCAGCGAGGCGCCTTCGGCCGTCGGCTGCGCGACCTGCGCGCGCGACTGGGACTCGACGTGCTGGACCGCGACGCGGCGGCGTGGCAGGCGCTCGACGCGCTGCGTTCCGGTCGGATCCTGGCCCTCGCGGCCGATCAGCACACCCGCCGCGGCAGCGCCCCGATCGACTTCCTGGGCCGTCCCGCCTGGACGTCGCTCGCCCCGGCGCGTTTGTGTCTCGCGGCCGATGTCCCTCTCTTCTTCGCGGCTCTCGTTCGAGACCCATCGGGGTACAGGATCGTCCATGAAGAGATCGACGTCGCCCGATCCCGCGACGGCAGCCGATCCACCGGCGGCCGGTCCACCGGCGGCCGATCCGGAGGTGGCCGGTCCGGTGCCGGCGGCGATCCCCTTGAGGTCACGAAGGGATGGGTTCGGGTGTTGGAGAGGGAGATCGAGCGTCGGCCGGAGCAGTACTTCTGGTTCCACCGGCGCTGGAAGCGCGTGGCGTAACGCGGAGAGGGTGCGTGATTCACATCGGGATTCCGGTTCACAACGAGCGCGAGACCATCGGTCCGCTGCTGTGGCGCATCCGCGAGCTGCTCTACGGCGAGCAGCGGCAGTTCCGCGTGCTAGTCTGCGATGATGCCTCGGACGACGGGACGGCCGAAGCGCTCGAGCGGTATCCGCGCGTGCTCCCGCTGACCGTGCTCCGCAACGAGGAACGGCGGGGCTACGCCGCGACCCTCGACCGGCTGATCCGGGCGACGCTTCGCCGCTCGGGCTATCCGCGCCGTGACGCGTTCGTCTCCTTGCAGGGCGACTTTTCCGATCCGCCCGAGCGCTTGCCGGAGATGCTTCGCCGCTTCGAGGGCGGCGCCGACCTCGTCACGGTCGCGCGCGGTGATTCGGAACCCCTACCCCGGCGTCTGACGCGGGCCGGCGGCCAGCTCTGCGCCCGTCATCTGCTGTCGGCCCCGGCCGTCACGGACCCTTATGCCTCCCTTCGGTTATATAGGTTGTTCGCTCTCGAACGCGCCGCCGGCGAGGAGCCGCTGCTGCGGTACGAGGGTTGGGCCGCCAACGCCGCGCTGCTCCTGCAGGTGTGGCCGTTCGTACGAAGATTCGAGGAGATTCCGCATGATCCGCACCCCGTCCGCCGATACCGTGACGCCCGCTTCCGGGCCGGCGAGCAGCTCCGGCAGCTGTTTGCGGTCGGCCGGGACCGCGCCCTGCGCGAGATCGGCCGGCAGGTCATGGACGCCTGACATGCCCGAACGTCACCCCGGGAGCCCGTGGCAAGACCCCGCGTCAGCGCCGCTCGAACGCGGCGGGGCTTCGCCACGGGCTGCTGTCTTCGCGTCGGTCTTGGTCGCCCTCCTTGCCGGAATCGCTCCACTCGCGGGCCAGACCGGATCGGAGGCGGTGGATGCGGGTCCGTTCCCCGAGGCGTGGCCCTTCCCGATCGGCCAGGAGGCCGAGTACGCGGTGACGTTCGGACCCGTGCGGTTCGGGCGCATGCATTTGCGCGTGGAGGCTCAGGATACGATCCGCAGCACGCCCGCGTACCGGATCGCGATGGAGATGAAGGGAAGCATACCCTTCTACAGGATGGACGACCGCTCGGTGAGCTGGCTCGCCACGGAGCCATACCGAACGCTCCGCTTCGAGGAGATCCTCCACCAGGGCGACTACCGGAGACACCGGCGCTGGGAGTTGGATCACGAGGCGCTGACGGCAACGCGAGAAGACTGGGATGAGGAGACTCAGGCCTACCGCCCGCACCGCCGGGAGCGGGATCTTCCCATACCGCAGGGGGCTCTGGACGAGATTTCCTATCTTTTTCTGATCCGGAGCCTCCCCTTCGAAGTCGGAGGGACCTACGAATTCGACCGCTACTTCGAGGAGGATGGCAATCCCGTCATCGTCGAGGTCCTCCGCCGCGAGCGCGTGCGGGTTCCCGCGGGGACGTTCGAGACGTTCGTCGTGCGTCCGATCATCCAGACCGATGGCCTGTTCGGGGAGGAGGGGCAGGCCGAGGTCTTCATCTCGGACGACGACCGCCGCCTCATCGTGCAGATCAAGAGCCGCATGAGGAGAGGGAGCGTGAACATGTATCTTCGCGGCTTCGAGCAGAATGAGGCGGAGACGGGTCGTTGACGTTCGGTCAGGGCCCGGTGGGGCCGCCCGCCGGGGCGGTACGGCAGGGGCGGTGTCGCACCCCCTTTCTGCGGTGGTGCGTCCTGGGTTAGTCTCAACAGGCCGTGGGAACCCCGCGCCGCTCGAGCGCGGCAGGGCTCTTGTCACGGCGTGTAAGCCCGTACAGCGACGACGACCAGCAGGAGGTGCCTTGAGCAAGGGAAGTCATGTACCGAATTCGAGTGACCGCGCCCGCGACGAGTTGTTCAGCCACATTCGCCGCTGTGGCGTGCTGGACGCGGAAGAGGAGCAGCGGCAAGAGTGGTTCGACGATACGATCCAGTACCTCGGAGAGCGATATCCGGAGCTGACGCCGGGCGAGCTGTCTGTCCTGCGCACCATCGGCGAGCGGTACTGCGCCCCCGCGATCCCGCACGGAGGCGCGGCCCGGCAGTCCAAGCAGGAAGCCCCGATCTAGAACCGTCGAGGTAACGTAGCCTGAACGAACCCCCGCCCCCGGACAGACCGGGAGCCACACAATCCGTTAGTCGGAACGCCGAATGGACCTCGGACTCGCGCTGAGGCTCGGCGCGGTTCTCGCGCTTGTAGCGGCGAACGCCTTCTTCGTTGCGGCGGAGTTTGCGCTCGTCAGCGCGCGACGCACCCGCATCGACGAGCTGGCCGCCGGCGGCGATCGTCTGGCACGCGTCGTCCGGCGCGCCCACGAAAACCTCGACCGCGCCATCTCGGGTACGCAGCTCGGGATCACCATCGCGTCGCTCGGTCTGGGCTGGATCGGCGAGCCGGCGCTCGCACGGTCGATCGAGCCGCTGTTCGGCGCATTGGGTTTCGCCGCGGGGCCGGCGGCCCTCCACACGGCGGCCGTCGTCGTCGCCTTCATCCTCATCACCTATCTTCACATCGTACTCGGCGAACTCGCGCCGAAAACGGTCGCGCTCCTCCGTCCGGAGACGGTGAGTCGCTACCTCGCCGGTCCTCTCCTCGCCTTCAACCGCGTCGCGATGCCGGCGATTTGGCTGCTCGACGGTTCGGCCCGGATGTTCCTGCGGCTAATCCGCGCCCCCGTCGGCGACACGCACGGCGCCGAATACGCCCACAGTACGGAA
This sequence comes from Candidatus Palauibacter poriticola, assembly GCA_012270965.1. GTDB lineage: Bacteria > Gemmatimonadota > Gemmatimonadetes > Palauibacterales > Palauibacteraceae > Palauibacter > Palauibacter poriticola. Next base: position 61,889 of record JAAXHJ010000092.1, on the reverse strand, counting down.
GAAATCGAGTTGCTCGTCCGGCAGAGTCTGCGCGAGGGAATGGTGGAGAAGGACGAACAGGCGATGATCGAGGGCGTGTTCGATCTCACGCATACCGTGGTCCGCGAGGTGATGACGCCCCGGCCGGACATCGTCGCCGTGGGGGCCGGGGATCCGGCAAAGGTCATTTTGGAGGTCGCGGCGGAGTCGGGGCACTCGCGCCTCCCGGTCACGGAGGATTCGCTCGACGACATCGTCGGCATCATCGTCGTGAAGGATCTCCTCGCGGAAGTCCTCGCGGAGCGTCCGACGGGGCTCGTGGCGCGGGACGTGATGCGGGAGGCGCTCTTTGTGCCCGAGTCGAAGGCGGTCGACGACCTGCTGGCGGAGATGCGGGCCCGGAAGACGCATATGGCCGTCGTCGTCGACGAGTTCGGCGGCACGGACGGCATCGCCACGCTGGAGGACCTCCTCGAGGAGATCGTCGGCGAGATCTACGACGAGCACGACGAGGCGGAGGCGGAGCTGGAGGTCGGCCCCGACGGATCGGTCGGACTCGATGGAGGCGTCTCGTTCGCGGACCTGCTCGAGGGTCTGGACATCGATGATCTCGAGGAGGCCGAGGAATACGACACCGTGGCGGGCTACGTGATCGGCACGCTGGGCCGAATCCCGGAGCCGGGAGACCGCGTCCCGCTCGGCGATGCGCGGCTGGAGGTCGCGGAGCTGGTCGAACGGCGGATCACGCGGCTCACTCTGCTCGGCGTGGACGAGAAAACCGTGGGGAGACTGTGCGAAGCCCTCGAATCGTGAGATGAACCCATTCGATACTCGAACTTGCTGGCGTGGCCATCGCGCCCGAAGTTGGAATGGCCTCCTTCAACGAAAGGCTCCGCTCCGGCTCGCCGAACATGGTCGGGAAGGGTTGCCAACTTGAGCTTCCGGACTTGAACCTCTCCGACTCCTGGAACTACGAGCAGTTCGACGCCGAAGCGCAACGGCTGTACGAAGCCGGCGACTTCGATCAGGCGCTCGGCCTCCTCAAGGAGGCCCTCACCCGCTATCCCCACTCGGTCGAACTCCTCGTCTCGCTCGGGTATACGCGTCTGGCCCGCGAGGAATACGCTTGGGCGCGCGCGGCCTTCGACGGGGTCCTCGATCTCGATCCGGAACACGAGGAGGCGCTGGCCGGCCTGGGGGATGTCCTGCTGAAGCTGGGGGAACGCGCCGCGGCCTTCCAGATTTTTGAGGGCCTCATCGCGCTGGGGTACGACCGGGACGTGGAACTCATGCTCTGCGTGGGACGCAGCCTGCTGCGCGAGGGTCTCCTGCGCCGGGCGGAGCGCTTTTTCCGGCTCGCCCTCGCCGCCGATCGCGAGAGTCCCGATGCCGCGCTGGATCTCGCCTTCACCTTCTATCGGGATGGCGACACCGAGGGGGCGCTGTTCTGGAGCCGCGAGGCGGTGCGTCTGGATCCTGGTTTCGCGGAGGCCCGCGCGCTCTACGGCAACGTGCTCTACGAACGCGGCGATTTTCGGGGTGCGCTCGCGCAACTTGCGTCGATCCCGGTGGCGGAGTTGGCCGATCCGATCGTCGCTTGGCGGGTCGTCGACCTCAAGCGGCGACTCGAAGACCTTCCATCCGACGCCGAGGAATTGCAGCCCTACCTTGTGGCGCTGGAGGAACTGGCCCCGGAGCCGAGTCCGGAGGAACGCCTGCTGGCCGAGGTCGAAGCCCGGGCAAACGGGTTGACGGCGGGGGCCGGCACCGGCCAGCTCGATCTGTTCGGTCGTCCGCCCGAGGCGTCGGCGGTAGAGGTACACCGCGTGCGGGCCCCGAACGGGGTGGTGTACGAGGGAGACTGGGACGGCATCGTGCGGGCCATGCGCAACGGGTCCGCGGAGCCCGGCGTTTCGCTGGCGGACTTCATGCGAAACGAGGCGATGCGGCTCCAGGCGCTGACGGGCATCGCCGTCTCTTGGCAGACGGCGCGTGCCTTCCTCGAGGACTCGGCCCGCGTCGGCGCGCTCGAAATCGAACGCTAGTGTCGCGACGCTAGGCGCGGTCCGTGGCGAAGGCTCCGCTGCGAATCGCCGTCATCGGCGGCGATGGGATTGGCCCGGAAGTCACCCGCGAGGCATGTCGCGTGCTCCGGGCCGTCGCCGCCAGGGGCCTGTCCGAACTCGAACTCACGCACTTGCCGCACGGCGCGGATCACTATCTCGCCACCGGGGAGACGCTCTCGCAGCGGACCTTCGATTCGCTGAGGGATGACTTCGACGCGATTCTCTTCGGCGCCGTGGGCGATCCGCGCGTGCCCGATGGGCGTCACGCGCGGGACCTCCTCCTCGGATTGCGGGTGCGGCTGGACCTGTTCCTGAATCGCCGGCCGCTTCGGCTGCGCGCGCCGGAGCTGTCGCCGTTGAGGTCCGCGGACTCGGTGCCCATCGACTTCGAGATCTTCCGGGAGAATACGGAGGGCCTCTATGTGGGCATCGGACGGGTCGAGCACGAGGGCACGCCCGACGAGGTCGCGGTGTCGGAGTCGGTCGCGACCCGGTTCGGAGTGGAGCGGATCGTGCGGCGGGCGTTCGAGTACGCCGCTCCGCGGGGGCTGCGCGTGACGCTCGCGGACAAGGCGAACGCGGTACCGCACATGTTCGGGCTCTGGCGGCGCGTGTTCCGGGAGGTCGCCGCCGGATACCGGGGGGTAGAGTCGGAGATGCGCTACGTGGATGCGCTCGCCATGGAGATGATCCGGGTGCCGGAACGGTTCGGGGTCATCGTCACGTCGAACCTGCTCGGCGATATTCTCTCCGATCTGGGTGCCGAGATCGTGGGTGGGCCGGGGCTCGCGCCCTCCGCCAACGTGAACCCCGGGGTGCATGGACTTTACGAGCCCGTGCACGGCAGCGCGCCCGACATCGTCGGGACGGGACGGGCGAATCCGATGGCCGCGGTGCTCAGCGCCGCGCTCCTCCTGCGCGATCACGGTTCGGACGAGGCGGCGGAGACCATCGAGGCCGCCGTGGATGCGGCACTCGACTCGCGGATGCGAACGCCGGACCTTGGAGGAAGCGCAACGACATCCGAGGTCGGAAGCTGGCTTGCGGAACGGGTGGGCTCGGCCTGATGCGCCGGGCTACATTTCACGCACCGGCCGGCGGGCCCGCGCGGGCACGGGGCGGCGTCGGCGCCGCGGCATCACATGGTGCCGCACCACACATTGAACATGGATCCGGTCGGACGACCGGCGAGAGATGGAGGGACCTCCGGAAGATGAGCGACAGCAACGGAAACGGGACGGTGTTTCTCTCCGCGGCCCGAACCGCAATGGGCGCGTTCGGCGGCAGCCTGAAGGACTACTCGGCGGTGGACCTGGGCGTCGTCGCCTCGGAGGCGGCGATTGAGCGCTCGGGTGCCGAGCCCGCCGATTTCGGGCACGTGGTGATGGGGAACGTGATGCAGACGTCGGCCGACGCGATCTATCTCGCGCGGCATGTGGGACTGCGGGCCGGACTGCCGGTCGAGACGCCGGCCGTCACGGTGAACCGCCTGTGCGGTTCGGGCTTCCAGGCCGTGATCGATGGATCGCAGGAGATCGAACTCGGAGAAAGCGACCTCTGTCTCGTGGGCGGAGCCGAGTCCATGAGTCAGGCGCCGCACATCGTGCGCGGAGCCCGCTGGGGGCTGCGGCTGGGCCCGGCGCCCAAGTTCGAGGATTCGCTGTGGGAGGCCCTCACCGATCCCTATTGCGGCTTCTCGATGGCCCAGACGGCGGAGAATCTCGCGGAGGAGTACGGGATCTCGCGCTCGGAGGCCGACGAGGTGGCGGTGCGCAGCCAGCAACTGGCGGCGGAGGCTTGGGAGGGCGGCCGCTACGAGGAGGAAGTCGTGCCGATGATGGTGGGTAGGAAGGGGAGGGAAACGTCCTTCGAGCGGGATGAGCACCTCCGTCCCGCTACGACGGTCGAGGGGCTCGCGAAGCTTCGGCCGTACTTCAAGCAGGATGGCCTCGTCACCGCCGGCAACGCGAGCGGGATCGGGGATGGGGCGGCGGCGCTCGTGCTGGCGGGCGGGGACTATGCCGCCGCACACGGCCTGGAGCCGGTCGGCCGCCTCGTGTCCTACGCCGTGGCGGGCGTGCCGCCCCACATCATGGGCATCGGGCCCGCACCCGCCTCGCGCGCCGCTCTCGAGAAGGCCGGCCTCACCCTCGACGACATCGATCTCATCGAGGTGAACGAGGCCTTCGCTCCGCAGTACTTGGCAGTCGAGCGCGAACTCGGTCTCGACCGCGACAAGGTGAACGTGGACGGCGGGGCGATCGCGCTGAGCCACCCGCTCGGCATGACGGGGGCGAGGATCACGGGCCATCTTCTGCACGAACTTGGGCGGCGGGGCGGCGGCCTGGGCTTGGGCGCGGCGTGCATCGGCGGCGGACAGGGCGCGGCCGTCATCGTGGAGGTCGACGCATAGCGCAGCGTTCAGGCGAGACGCGGCGCCGCTCGAAACGCGGCGGGGCTCTTGCCACGGGCAGTTGGCGAGCCGGGCCGGGGCCCGCGATCAGTCGGAGGGAGCGAACATGGATCCTCTATTCTTCATCCTCGCCGGGGCGGGCGCGCTGGCGCTGGCCACGAGTCTCCGCATCCTGAAGGAGTACGAGCGGGCCGTCGTCTTCCGGCTCGGCCGCGCGCGTCCGACCCGCGGGCCGGGACTCATCTTCCTCGTCCCGTTCGGGGTCGAACGCATGGAGCGCGTGAGCCTGCGCATCATCGCCATGGACATCCCGCCGCAGGACGTCATCACGCGGGACAACGTGTCGGTGAAGGTCAACGCGGTCCTCTATTTCCGGGTTGCGAACCCGAGACGGGCCATCCTCGAGATCGAGGACTATCTCTTCGCCACCTCGCAGCTCGCCCAGACGACGCTGCGCTCGGTCATCGGGCAGGCGGAACTGGACGAAGTCCTCGCGGAGCGCGAGAAGTTCAACCAGATCCTGCGTGACATCATCGACCAGGGGACGGACGCCTGGGGGATCGATGTCACGGGCGTCGAAGTGAAGGATGTGGACCTGCCGAACGAGATGAAGCGCGCGATCGCGCGGCAGGCGGAGGCGGAGCGCGAGCGTCGCGCCAAGGTGATCAACGCGCAGGGCGAACTTCAGGCGGCGTCGAACCTGCGGGACGCGGCGCGCCAGCTGAGCGAATACCCGGCCTCGCTGCAACTGCGCTTCCTACAGACGGCGACGGAGATCGCGGCGGAGAACAATTCGACGACGCTCTTCCCGCTGCCGGTGGAACTCGGGCCGATGGTGGGTCTGTTCAAGGGACTTGCGACGGCGGCGGATGCGTCGGCGGACGATCCGTCGACGGCCCCGGCTCCGGTCGACGAACACGTACTCGAAGGCTCGGAAGGGGCGCCGCGGTTGCCCCGCGCGGAGGTCCGGGCGGAGGTGTCGGAGGCTGCGGCCGAGGCGGAAGCGGCGACGAGGGAGCGCGATGCCGCCGGCTGAGGACAATCGCGACGGCTCAGGCGGATCCGGTCTCCCGGAACGCCGTTCGTCGCTCCCCCGGACGGTCACGCAGGAGCAGCTCGAACGCGTGATCCGGCGGGCATCGGATCTACAGTTCCGCAGTTCCACCTCGGTCGGCGGGGAACTCGGGGCGAGCGAAGTCGTCCGGATCGGAGAGGAAGTCGGGCTCGAGGAGCGGTACGTTCGACAGGCGCTGGCCGAGGTGGAGGCCGCCTCCCTCATTCCGGATGCGCCTCGGGACGAGGGGCTCGCGCGGCGGATCGTGGGTTCCGCGATCGTGAGCACGAGCCGGGTGGTGCCCGGGAGTCCGGCGGATGTGGAGGCCAATCTCGAGTCGTACCTGCGTGAAGAGGAGCTTCTCCGGCAGGTGCGCTCGCGGTCCGGCGGATCGCTCTGGGAGCCGGGGACCGGCCTCGTCACCCAGATGCGCCGCGCCATGGATGTCGGCGGCCGGCGGTACACGCTCGCGAAGTCGCGCAGCCTCCAGGTCAGCGTGAAAGCCTTGGAGAGTGGATGGTCGCTGGTCACGCTGACGGCCGACGTCGGGAACATGAGGGCGGAACGGCTGGGAGGATGGTTCACGGGGATGGGGCTGGGCGGGGCGGCCGCGGGCTTCGGCCTGTTCGTGGCGCTGGGGGTCGGTATCCTGCCGCTTGTGGGAGGACTGGCGATCTTCTCGGGCTTCGCGGCCGTCGCGACGGTTTCCGCGCGGGCCGACATGCGGAAGGTCAGGCGACGGATGGAACTCGCGCTTCAGGGTCTTCTCGACCGACTCGAACGCGGAGACCATCTGCGCAGCGCGGAGGAACCGTGGCACCGGAGGCTGCTGCGCTGACGGGTGCGGGTTTCCGCGCGCCAACACACGAACCGAGATAGAGGGAGTGGACATTGATTGAGATTCGGAAGGTCGGGGTGGTCGGAGCGGGACTGATGGGGAGCGGGATCGCGCAGGTCAGCGCGGCGGCCGGTTACGAGACGGTCGTGCGGGAGGTGGAGCAGGGGTTCCTCGACCGGGGGATGGCCGGAATCCGGAAGAACCTCGACCGCGCGGTACACAAGGAGAAGCTCGGCGCGACCGACCGGGACGCGGCGATGGCTCGTCTTCACCCGACGCTCGACCTGGGAGACCTCGCGGATTGCGACCTCGTCGTTGAGGCGATCACCGAGAACCTCGGCGCGAAACACGCGCTGTTCGGCGAGCTTGGCGGAGTGTGCGCGGGGGAGACGATCTTCGCCTCCAACACATCGAGCCTGTCCATCACTGAACTCGCCGCGGAGACGGATCGTCCGGAGCGTTTCGTCGGTCTCCATTTCTTCAGCCCCGTGCCGGTCATGCCGCTGGTGGAGGTTGTTCGCTGCGGGCAGACGGCGGATGCGACGTTCGAGGCCGCCTTCGCGTTCGCCGCATCGCTGGGGAAGAGCCCGATCGCCTGCGGCGACAACACCGGCTTCGTGGTGAACCGGCTGCTCGTTCCCTACATGCTCGACGCGATTCGCGCCTACGAAGCAGGGGTCGCGTCGATCCCCGACATCGACAAGGGGCTGCGTCTGGGCTGTGGTTACCCGATGGGCCCCTTCACGCTGGGTGATTTCGTGGGGCTCGACACGCTGTACCACATCACGCGGATCATGTACGACGAGTACAAGGAGGCGCGCTTCGCCTCTCCCCCTCTCCTGCGCCGCATGTATCTGGCCGGATACCACGGACGGAAGACGGGGAAGGGCTTCTACGACTACAGCGGCGACGAACCCGTGGTGTCGAGTTTCGTGCTGTAACTCGCTTCGGAGTCGGCCAAGGGTCGGCCGAGGGGTGCGGCCGGTCGGTAGACCGTGGACGAGGGCGTCGAACACGTGGCGGCCCGCCGGGCCCCACGACCCCTCGTGCCGGATCGATTCCCGCTACTGCTGGAAGCGGAGTTGAACGCCCAGCGCGTCTCCGGCGATCAGCGGCCGGATCCGGACGCGGGCGGGCCGAGGCACGCCGGACGTGGCCGGCGAGGGTTCGATTCGGAGCCAGCGCGAGGCCGCTTCCGTCGCCCGGCCGCCCACCCACCAGCCGATGAAGCCGCCGACCAACACGTCGGACAGCCAGTGCCGGTCTCCGTAGATCCGGGCGAGTCCCGTGCCCGCGGCGGCTACGTAGAAGGGGATGGCCCACGCGCCAACGGTCACGCCGTCGACGGCGGCGGCGATGGCGAAGGCGTAGGCCGTGTGGCCGGACCCAAGGGAGGCGTTGCCCCGGAAGGGATCGAAGTGCAGGACGCCCCTTTCGTCTCTCGGGCGGCTTCGCCCCAGCGTCCAGTTGAGGAGGGTGTTCGACATCGAGCCGGCGAAGACGCCGAGGAAGCCCGACGTCGCCCGCCGGACTCCCCGTTCGCCGTCTAGGGCGACGCCGAGCACGACTCCGCCCCCCGCGAGAAGGGGTGCCGTCCGCTTCCAGTCGCCGTACGTGTGGCCGCCCTCGGCCAGATCGCGTCCCAGCGCTCCCTGATGATCCAGCGCCAGATCGCGGACGTGGTCGTCGAGCAGGAAGGCGCCGCCGAGGACTCCCGCCGCGAGGGCGAGGTCCCGCCAAACCCGGCTCGCCTCCCGCGCCTGCGAATCCGAAGGCGCCTCGACCGTCGGCATCTGCGAGGCCGGAGGCGCTTCGCCCCCCTGCGAATCCGGAGGCGCTGCGGCCGCCCGCATCTGCGAATGCCAAGGCGCTGCGACCGTCCGCGAATCCAGAGGCGCTACGGCCGCCCGCGCCTGGGCGGCGAGGTGGAACGGAGGCAGGAGACCCGCAAACCCGAGGGAGGCGACCGCCCCTCGCAGGGCCCTGTCTCGCATGATCGGGCGGCGTGCGCCGCGGCGGCCGAGGCGTGTCATGGGCGTCTCCGAAGCTGCTTGCGCGAAGGCTCTCGGGCAACCGCTCGGCAGCGCTCTCCGGACGGGGTTTCCAACGGGCAAATTTCCTTGCGGCGTAAGGCTTTTCGCCGTATTTTACGGGCCTGTGACGAAGAGACCGGAGGCACCGTCCATCTGCCAGCCCGAGGCGTCCTCCGCGCCTTTCCTCAGGCGCTTGATCCTTCGCGACTACCGCAACTTCGAACGACTCGAATGCGAGTTTCCCGAGGCCGGCGTCGCGATCATCGGGCCCAACGGGTCGGGCAAGACGAACCTCCTCGAGGCGATCTGCTACCTCGAGGTGTTTCGATCCTTTCGGGGCGTGCGGGACCGCGAGTTGGTGCGGTTCGGACAGACGGTGTTCCGGGTGGAAGGCGAGGTTGAGGGGGTAATGTCCGTGGCGGCTGCCTACGATCGGTCGCAACGGATCAAGAAGGTCGAAGTCGACGGGCTCGAAGTGGAGCGCGTTTCGGCGGGGATCGGGTCGGTGGGGGTCGCGGCGTTTCGCCTCGCCGACGCCGAGATCGTGCGTGGAGGGCCGACGCTGCGGCGCCGCTTCCTCGACGTCGCGCTCTCGGTGGGCGTGCCGGACTACCTCCCGGCGCTGCAGCGCTACCGGAGTCTTCTGTCGCAACGGAACGAGGCGCTGCGGCGCGGCGGGTCGAACGACGAAATCGAAGCGTGGACGGAAGGGTTGGTCGAGGCGGGTGGAGTCCTCACGGAAAGGCGGGCGGCGTGGGTGTCGGAGGGGGCGGAGCGATACGCCGGCTTCTACGCGCGGATCTCGGGAGGAGACGATGCGCGGCTGCGGTATTCGGCCTCGATCGCTTCGCACGGCGGAACGGACGGTGCGGTGGGCGCGGGCTCGTGGGAGGGCCGCTTTCGGCACGCGCTGGAGAGGACCCGGGAACGTGAGCGTCGCCAAGGCATGACCGTCGTGGGCCCGCACCGCGACGAGATCCGGTTCGAGGTCGAGGTGCCGGAGGGCCCTCGCGACCTCCGGAGCTACGGGTCGAGCGGACAGCAGCGCACGGCCGCCCTCGCGCTGCGCCTGCTCGAAGCGGATCGACTTAGGGAGCGGCTCGGCCGCGAGCCGCTGTACCTCCTCGACGACGTATTCGCGGAACTCGACGAGGGGCGCTCGGACCGGCTGTTTCGTCTCTTCGAGTCCGAGCGGGGCGGGCAGGTGATTCTCACCGCGCCCAAGCCCGGCGACGTGGGGCTGATGGGTGGAAAGCTCGCGCGATGGTGCCTGCGCAACGGACGGCTCATCGCATGAACGGCACGGCCTCCGGGGCGATGCCACGCGGAAGGGCGCGGCGCCGGGACGCGAGAGGGGGCGAGCGGCAGCCCGAACCCGTCGGCGGCGTGCTGGCGGAGCTGCTTGATCGCATGGGGATCCGCGAGCGAGTGGAGCGCAGCGCCACGGCGGCGCGGTGGGAACGGGTCGCGGGTCCGCACATCGCGCGCATAACGAGACTTGGCGGGATCCAGGGCAGGACGGTGTTCATCGAAGTGAACGGTGCGGCCTGGCTGACGGAACTCAACATGATGAGGCGAGAGTTGCTGGGCCGCTTGAACGGGGATCGCGCCCGCGGCCGGCTCGAACGGATCAAATTTGTGCAGTCCGGGGAATCGTCGCCGGCCGCGACGCGTCCCGGCCGCACCGAGAGGGGGAGGGGTTGATGGCGAAGCGGACGGCGGGCGGAATACCTGTGGAAGGTGGGAACGGCAACTCGGACTATACCGCGCGGCAGATTCACGTCCTCAAGGGGCTGGAGGCCGTGCGGAAGCGTCCGGGCATGTACATCGGGTCCACCTCGGGGCGCGGGTTGCACCACCTCGTCTACGAAGTTGTGGACAACTCGATCGACGAGGCGATGGCGGGGCATTGCTCCGGGATCGAGGTCACGATCGGGACGGACCAGTCGATTCGGGTCGTGGACGACGGGCGCGGCATCCCCGTTGACCTTCACCCGACCGAGAAGGTGCCGGGGGTCGAACTCGCCCTCACGACGCTTCACGCAGGCGGAAAATTCGACAAGTCGAGCTACAAGGTGTCGGGCGGTCTGCACGGCGTGGGCGTTTCCGTCGTGAACGCGCTCTCGGAGTGGCTGCAGGTCGAGGTGCGCCGCGACGGGCACGAGTGGACGCAGCGCTACGCGCGCGGGGTCAGCCAGGGGAAGCTCACGAAGGGCCGGAAGACGAGGGACACCGGAACCACGGTCACCTTCCGGCCCGACCCCGAGGTCTTCAAGGGGCTCGGGGACGAACTCGAATACAGCTTCGAGACGCTCGCCGGCCGACTCCGCGAGCTCGCCTACCTGAACCGTGGCGTGCGGATCGCGATCATCGATGAGCGCCAGGAGGATCTGCGCCGCGACTTCCACTTCGAGGGGGGGATCGCGCAGTTCGTCGAGTATCTCCTGGGGAACAAGACGCCGCTTCACGCGGACGTGATCTCCGTCGCGGGCGCGCAGGACGACACCGAGTTCGAACTCGCGATGCAGTACACGGACGCCTACAGCGAGAACACGTTCACCTTCGTGAACAACATCAACACGCACGAAGGCGGGACGCACCTGTCGGGTTTCAAGGGCGCCCTCACGCGAACCATCAACAACTACGCGCAGCGAAACAACATCCTCAAGAAGGCCGACCCCACCCTGAGCGGCGACGACGTGCGCGAGGGACTCGTCGCCGTGCTCTCCGTGAAGGTCATGGAGCCCCAGTTCGAGGGGCAGACCAAGACGAAGCTCGGGAACAGCGAGGTGCGCGGAATCGTCGAGAGCCTCGTCAACGACCGGCTGGGGACGTGGCTGGAGGAGAACCCCGGTCCGTCTCGACAGATTATCGACAAGGCGGTCCAGGCCTCCCGGGCGCGGGAGGCGGCGCGAAAGGCGCGGGACCTGACGCGCAAGAAGTCGGCGCTCGAGACGGGCATCCTGCCGGGGAAGCTGGCGGACTGCTCGATCACGGACCCGGAGATCGCGGAACTCTACCTCGTGGAGGGAGACAGCGCGGGCGGGAGCGCGAAGATGGGGCGCGACCGCAACTATCAGGCCATCCTCCCTCTGCGCGGCAAGATCCTCAACGTGGAGAAGGCGCGGATCGACAGGATCCTCTCCAACGAGGAGATCCGCGCCATGATCACGGCCATCGGGGCGGGGATCGGAGACGAGTTCGATCTGTCGCAGGCCCGGTACCGGAAGGTCGTGATCATGACGGACGCCGATGTGGACGGAGCCCATATCCGGACGCTGCTCCTGACCTTCTTCTTCCGGCAGATGAAGGAACTCATCAACGCGGGATACATCTACATCGCGCAGCCGCCGCTGTATCGGGTGTGGAAGGGGAAGACGGAGTTCTACTGCTACGACGAGTCGGAGCGCGTCGCCGCGCAGGCGAGGCTCGACAACGGCAGGGGGAGCGCCTCGCTGCAGCGGTACAAGGGGTTGGGCGAGATGAACGCCGATCAGCTCTGGCAGACCACGATGAATCCGGAGAAGCGCACGCTGCTCCAGGTTAGGATCGACGAAGCCGCCGAGGCGGACCGGTTGTTCGACACCCTCATGGGCGAGAACGTCGAGCCGCGCCGCGACTTCATCGAGCGGAACGCCCGTTACGTCCGCAACCTCGACGTCTGAACCTCCTCCCGATCCACCTCTCGCCGCCGGGCCGCATGCGGGTTGATAGCCCGTTGATTCCCGCCCCTATCCTTGTGTCAGAGAGGGCGGCGGGGCGTCGCCCTCCGGGATCAATCGGGGGAGGTGGACGATGATGAGGATGAGGAGCAGCGGGAGAACGGCGTGGCCGGTCGCGGTGGCGTGGGCCTTCGCGGGGGCGTTGGCGCTGTCGCTGGCGCAGCCGTCCGAGGCCGCGGCGCAGAGCGAGTGCGGGGAGTACATTTCGGGCGGCCCGAACAATCCGACGAACGGATCGCTCGTGGGCTCGGTGTCGGTGACGCAGACCATTGGCGTCAGCGCCGGCCTTGTAGGCACTCTCACCGTGACCTTCAACGTCGGCGTGTACCGGATGCATGACAACGAAACCAAGTTGATCCGGTGCGACGACTACACGGAGTGGGGCTTCCAGTGAGCCGCATCCGGGAAGTCATCGGTTCGAGGTCGCGTCCCGCGCAGGCTGAAGTCTTGGCTGCGAACCGTTCCCGGCCACCGAGTTCCGCTCGGTGGCCGGGGATCATCCCACGCACCGTCGCGCTGGGCCTGGCGGGCGCCATCGGTCTGGCGGGCTGCGGTGGCGCCTCGGATGCCGGCGAAGATGGACGGGTCTATTTTGGCGAGAGCAGCAGCCAGGCCTACGAGATCGGGTCGTCCGACGCCCGCCTCGGTCAACTGGACGAACGCGTGAGCTTCGGTTCGATCATGGACGTACTTGCCACGCCGACCGGCTTTTTTGTCGCCGATGGGCTCGATCCGCGTATCGTCCTCCTCGACCGGAATCTCGATCCGGTGCGGACCGTGGGCGGGGAGGGAGAGGGGCCCGGGGAATACAAGTTCCCGAGGCGCCTGGTGCGGGCGGACGATCAGGTCTTGGTCCTCGACGCGGGAAACGCGCGCGTCGCGTTCCTGACTCTGCAGGGCGATTTCGTGGCCAGCCAGCGGTTTGCCGGCAACGCCAACGATATCGCCCTTCATCCGGAACTCGGGCTGCTGGTCGCCGGCGATGCGTACCCGGACCACTACCTGTCGCGCCCGACGTCGGCGGGAGAGACGGCCTTTGGGCCGATCCCACCCGAGTTGATCGTCGACTACGAAGACGCATTCCAGTTTCCCACGGACCTGGTGGCGGTGACGCCCGATGGCCTGATACACGTCCTCGACGGGGACCAGCTTGCGCTGGTGAGCTATCGTCCCGACGGCGACTTGGCGGGCATCGTTTATCTGCCCAGAGAAATGCGGGCTCGCGAACTGAGGGAAAACCAAGAGAGCGTCGAAGCGCTCGGCGGGCGTACGCGCGTTGTCGGCTCATACATGGTCGGGGCCCTTAGGCCCTTCGGAGACGGGCGCCTGCTCGCCCGGAACACATCGGAGACGCCCAACGGTCTGATAACGAAGGGTCTGGTTCTGGATCTCGAGCGTCTGGAAGCGATCCCTCTAGTCTTCCCCGCCGACCGCGATCGGCAATGGGCGCGGGGAGCCGGCGTTTACGTCGATGGGCTGGACCGGGCGGTGCTTAACCCCGTGCGGACTGTTGGGCTTGAGACCGCGCGGATCGAGCCCGTAACTCGGGACCAGTGACCGCTCCCGGCGTCGCGATCGATCAGGGCACGACTTCCGCTGATCCAGGCGAGGATCGACGAAGCCGCGAGGCGGACCGGTTGTTCGGTTGATGGCCCGTTGATTCCCACCCGGATCCTTGTGTCAGAGAGGGCGGCAGGGCGTCGCCCTCCGGGATCAATCGGGGGAGGTGGATGATGATGAGGACGAGGAGCAGCGGGAGAACGGCGTGGCCGGTCGCGGTGGCGTGGGCCTTCGCGGGGGCGTTGGCGCTGTCGCTGGCGCAGCCGTCCGAGGCCGCGGCGCAGAGCGAGTGCGGGGAGTACATCTCGGGCGGCCCGAACAATCCGATGTCTGGAACGCTGGTGGGCTCGCAGACGGTGAGGATCAACGTCGGCGTCATCCCCGTCTTTCCCTTCAGGCTCACCCTGACCTTCGACGCCGGCGTGTACCGCATGGATGATGGCAGCATCGTCTACGTCCGGTGCGACGATCACGTAGAGTGGGGCTTCCAGTGAACCGGACGCACGACGTCATCGGTTCAAGGTCACGTTCCGCGCAGGCTGGAGTTTCGGCTGCGAACCGTTCCCGGCCACCGAGTTCCGCTCGGTGGCCGGGGATCGCCTCGCGCACCGTCGCGCTTGGCTTGGCGGGCGCCATCGGTCTGGCGGGCTGCGGTGGCGCTTCGGATGCCGGCGAAGATGGACGGGTCTTTTTTGGCGAGAGCAGCAGCACGGCCTACGAGATCGGGCCGTCCGACGCCCGCCTCGGTCAACTGGACGACCGCGTGAGCTTCGGTTCGATCATGGACGTACTTGCCACGCCGACCGGCTATTTCGTCGCCGATGGGCTCGACCCGCGTATCGTCCTCCTCGACCGGAATCTCGATCCGGTGCGGACCGTGGGCGGGGAGGGAGAGGGCCCGGCCGCGAAGATTGGGAACAGATGCTGGGAATGAGCGTTTACCTGGACGGACGGGATCGAGCGGTGTTCAGCCTTCGGCGAGGCGTGGAGCTTGAGACCGTGCGGATCGAGCCCGTAACTCGGGACCGGTGACCGCTCCCGTCGTCGTCGCGATCGACCAGGGCACGACTTCCACCCGGGCCATCGCGTTCGATCTCGGGGGGACGGTGGTCGCCGGGGCTCAGCGCGAGTTGCCTCAGAGCTATCCGCTCCCGGGCCGGGTGGAGCACGATCCCGAGCGCATCCGGGACGACGCGATCGGCGTGGCGCGGGAGGTCATCGAGGCCGCCGAGACGCTCGGGCATCGCGTGGCGGCGATCGGCATCACGAACCAGCGCGAGACGACCGTGGTCTGGGAACGCGCGAGTGGCAGGTCGATTCACCCGGCGATCGTGTGGCAGGACCGGCGAACGGCGGAGGCGTGCGCCGAGCTTCGCGGGACGGGGCACGAGGAGCTGATCGAGCGCCGCACCGGTCTGCGGCTCGACCCGTACTTCTCCGGAACGAAGCTGGCATGGATCCTCGACCAGGTGCCGGGAGCGCGCGAGGCGGCCGGGAAGGGCGAACTCGCCTTTGGAACGATCGACACCTGGCTGCTTTGGTGTCTGACCGGGGGGCGCGTGCACGCGACGGATGCGTCGAACGCGTCGCGGACCCTCCTCTACGACATCGATGAGGGCCGGTGGCACCCGGAACTGCTCGAGCTGTTCGGTGTGCCCGCCTCCGTATTGCCCGAGGTTCGCGATTCGGCCGGCGACTTCGGCGAGACGTCTGCCGAACTCTTCGGCCGCGCGATCCCGTTGCGGGGCGTGGCCGGCGACCAGCAGGCCGCGACGTTCGGACAGGCGGCGTTCGAGCCGGGCGGGATGAAGTTCACCTACGGTACGGGGGCGTTTGCGCTGCTGAACACCGGCGCGGACCGGCTCGCATCGCGGCACGGTCTGCTCACGACGGTGGCTTGGCAGCTCGGAGGGGAACGCACCTACGCGCTCGAGGGCAGCATCTTCGTCGCCGGCGCATCGGTTCAATGGCTGCGCGATGGGTTGGGCATCATCTCCGACGCCGCCGAAACGGAGGCCCTTGCCCGTTCCGTCGATGCGACGGGCGGGGTCGTGCTGGTCCCCGCCTTCGTCGGGCTGGGCGGCGTCCATTGGGATCCGGAAGCCCGCGGCGCCCTGCTGGGCATGACGCGCGACACGGGGCGGGCCGAGATCGCGCGGGCGGCGCTGGAGGCGGTGGCCTACCAGTCGCGCGAACTGATCGATGCGATGCGGGCTGACGGAGCGCCGCGACCCGGGACGTTGCGCGTGGACGGCGGGTTCACCCGAAACGACTGGGCCATGCAGTTCCTCGCCGACATCCTCGACCTCGAGATCGGGCGCCCGGTCGTGACGGAGACCACCGCGCTGGGGGCGGCGATGTTGGGAGGTCTCGGGGCCGGCGTGTTCGCGGATCTGCGAGAGGTCGCGGCGTTGTGGCGACACGACCGCGCGTGGCAACCCGCCATGGACGCGGAGGAGCGCGAAACGCTCTATTCCGGGTGGCGGCGCGCCGTCGCCCGCGTGCTCACGAACTGATATTCTGGCCGACCACACCCCCCCGCAGCGGCACGGGTAGCTCATGGAGACGACCAGGAGGCCGACCGTCCCGGCGGCCGAGGAGATCCTCGGCGGATATTTTCCGGTCCTCGACCACGGCTTCGTCGCGCTTGTCGACTACATGGGCTCGGACGCCGACGTGGAGGCGGCGGCTCGCGTCAGCTACGGGGCCGGCACGCGCCGTGTCAGCCAGACGCGCGGTCTCGTGCGCTATCTGCGGCGCCACGCCCACACGACGCCGAGCGAGATGGTCGAGTTCAAGTTTCACTGCTCCATGCCGATGTTCGTGGCGCGGCAGTGGATCCGACACCGCACGGCTTCCGTCAACGAACTCAGCGCCCGCTACAGCCTCCTGCCTCTGCTGTTCTACGAACCCGACCACGAGCAGTTCGCCTATCAGAGTCGCCTCAACAACCAGGGCCGAGAGACGGACCCCGCCCCGGGCGACCTCTATCGCAGCGCGATCGACCGCTGGGAGCAACTGCGGACGGAGGCGGCCGACGCCTACGGCTGGCTGCTGTCCGAAGATGTCGCCCGGGAACTCGCGCGGATCGACCTCCCCCTCTCCACCTATACGCAGTGGTACTGGAAGATCGATCTGCACAACCTCCTCCACTTCCTTCGACTGCGGGTGGACTCGCACGCCCAGTGGGAAATCCAGGAGTACGGGCGGGTGATGGCCGGCATGCTCCAGCGAGTCGCGCCGCTCAGTTACGAGGCTTGGGTCGACTATGAGGTGTTGGGAGCGCGGCTGAGCGCGGGGGAACTCGACGTGCTGCGAAGCCTGCTGAGGCCGGACGTTGAATCGGCGTCGATCCGCGCCGAGGGGGTCGCGACGAGGGAGGATCTCGGGGAGGCCGGCTTGGCACCCCGCGAGATACGTGAGCTGTTGGACAAGCTGTCTCCCGTTGAACGACCCGACTTCACGCTCGATCTCTCGCAGATGAGGAGCGCCGAGGAGATGTCCGGGAAGATGGCGAAGGCGGTGCCGGAACCCACGGCTTGAGGGGTCTCGCCGGCGGGCCGTTTCTTCCGCTTACGCGCCTCGCGCCGCCCGTGCGGGGAGGGTGCGCGCCGCGAACCACGCCAGCGACCCCAGCCACAACGCGTAGAACACGATGCGGATCGGGTGGAGCGCCAGCGACTCCCTGAACAGCGGCCCCACCCCCGCGACCAGCATCGTCGTTCGTGACAATTGTTCGGCCGTGAACCATCCCCAAAGGATCGCGGCCCACAGCAGACTCCACCGCTTCCAGGTCGGCGGCCCCAACTCGGCCGGCAGGCGGCGCACGTTCATGTAACCGATGACGAGCGTAAACAGGAACATGCTGGACATCGTGAACGGGCCCGCGATGAGGAGCAGGAAGTCGGGCTGAAGCACGTCCAGCGCCTCGCCGCCGATCCACGACGCGGTAATGATCCCCATCGCCGCCAGCACGAAGATCGTCAGGAACACCAGAAACGTGCGCTTCTGCGTGAAGAAGCGCGTCCTGTATCCGAAGCGCTCGAAGAAGATGCAGCCCGTGATACGGGTGACGGTGTCGAGGATGGCAAGTTGGGTGGAAAAGATGACGAACGATCCCCCGAGGAGGAACGCGACGCGGAGCCAGAGCCCACCCACGCGCTGAATCGCCTCGCCCTGCAGCGTCACCATGGTGGTCAGGTCGCCCGCGACCTCCGGGTTGTCCGTTCCCAGCGTCGCCGCCACGAGCATGCACGTGATGACGACGCTCAGCAGCGTCAGGAGCACGAAGGTCACGAGCAGTTCTTGGTGGACGACCCGCATCCAGCCCCGGAAACGCCCGAGCTGGGTCGGGTCGTTCGCGTCGAACACGAATCCGGTCGTGCTGATGTCCTCGTTGCGTCCACGGATGCCGGCGATCCGTCCTTGGAACCGCGCCATCCCGAATCCCTTGTCGCGCAACCAAAGCGACTGAGCGAGGAGCAGCGTGCCCCCTGTACCGGCATACGCCACCGCGAGGATCAGCGTCGGAAACTGATCCCCCGTGAATAGCTCGGGCGGGGCGCTTCCGAACGAGACGGCGCCAACCGCCAGTTCGAGGAGGCGGGAGGGAACGAGACCGACGGCGAGGAGCGTGATTGCGAGGAGCGGGAAGAACCCTGCCACCAGGGCGATCTCACAGCGCTCGAGGACATTGTAGACGATTCGGGAGACCGCGAGCCCGAACCAGATGCAGGCGAGCATGAGCAGCGCCATCGGTTGCCACTGGATCTGCGGCCCCCCGGCGAGGACCACGATCTGACCCACGAATTCGGCGGACTGCGACGCCCACCCCGGCCAAAAAAAGCTGACCAGCGTCGCGACGAGGAAGAGCCACGGCCAGAACCCCAGCCGGTCGAGCCGGGCCATGCCGGCGAACGTCGACTCGCCGGTGGCGATGGTCCAGCGCTCGATCTCGCCGATGACGACGAACTGGGTCACGACTCCGATCCAGAACAGCCACCAGATCGAGAAGCCGTTGGCCGCCACGAGGTTGGGCCAGAGGAGGAACTCACCGCTTCCCAGACCCATACCGAGCGCGATGACGGAGGGACCGATGATGTGCTTGAGGCGGGGCACACGCGACATGCGGCGAACGAACTTGAACGGCGGGCCGTGGCCGCGGTCGGGAAAGGCCTCGGTGTCCGGCGCGTCGGGCAGGGCACTCTCGTCGAGCGGTTTGTACACGCCGCTGCGGTACCGCCGTCCCTCCTCGGTGCTCGAGGAGATGGAGTCCGTCCCCGTCGAGCCGGATCCCCGCGGCAGCCTCATGCTTCGAACTCGAACTCGAACTCGGCCTGGGAAGCCTCGCCGGCTTCTCCGCGGGAGGACGGTCCGTTGCGCGCACGGCGTCCCGAGTGCATTGGGTGCACCGCCTCAACCGCAACGCCGGCCGGCAGCCGCACGGCCGGGCGCCCGGCCTCGCGGGGAGAGCGACGGATTACGCTGGCCGCCGGTGTCGCCTCTACGGACCCATCGGACAATTCCCAAGCCACCTCGTCCGCGTCGTGCGCTTCGGTGAATCCCACCAGACTGCCGGTCCGCTCTCGCTCGGGGAGGACGGTGAACCCCTTGCCCGCCCGGCGCTGGACCTTGAATTCCGTGAATGGGATGCGCTTGCCGTACCCGGCGGCGGTCGCCACGAGCAGATCGCAGTCGGCGCGCGGAGCCGCTGCGCCGACCACCACATCGCCTGGCGCGAGGTCGATGGCCTTGACCCCGCGGGCCGTGCGGCCCATCGTCCGAATGGCGGACTCGGGAAAACGGATCGCCTGACCGGACCGCGCCGCGAACAGGAGGTCGCTGCTCCCGTCGGTGACGAAGGCGGCCACGACCTCATCGCCACGCGCGATCCCGGCCCCGATGATACCCGCGCTCCGGGCGTTCGCGTAATCCGACAGCGTCGAGCGCTTCACGTGACCCCGTCTCGTGGCGACGACGAGGAATCGGTCATCGGCGAAGGTCTCGGCCGCGAGCAGCGCGACGATCTCGTCTCCCAACTCCAGCTCGATGAACTCTTCAACGTGACGGCCCCGAGAACTCCGCGTGCCCCTCGGCAGCGCCGAAACGGGTAGCCCATGCGCGTTGCCGCGGGCCGTGAGCGCGAGGAGCGTATGCGTCCCCTTGGCTAGGAACGCGTGGCGCGCGAAGTCGCCTTCGCGGCTGGACAGCACCTCGGCGCCCGCCATCCCTCCGCCCGTCGCGGCAGGCTGCGCCTTCACGTAGCCGCCGCGACTCACGAGCACCAGCCGCGCCTCGCCGCCGCCACCCTTCGACAGCCGAAACTCCGCGTTGCCGTCGAGGATCTCCGTCCGCCTGGGGTCGTCGTAGCGTCGCGCGCGGTCCCGGATCTCCTCCCGCAGGAATCCCCGACGGGACGCCTCATCCTCCACCAGGGCGGTCAGGCGCGTGATCTCCTCCCGCAGCGCCCTGAGTTCCTCCGCCAGCTTGTTCCGCTCCAGGCCCGTCAGCCGCGCGAGCCGCATCGCGAGGATCGCGTCCGCCTGCCGCTCCGTGAGGTCGAAAGCCGCGAGGAGTCTCCTCCGCGCGCCCGCCGGCGTCTTCGAGCCGCGGATAATGTCGATGACGCGGTCGATCTCGTCGAGCGCCGTCCGCAGCCCCTCGACGACGTGCGCGCGGTCCCCCGCCCGGGCGAGGTCGTGCGCCGCGCCCCGGCGGATGACGGAGAGGCGATGGTCGATCCAGGTACCGAGGACCCCCCTCAGATCCAGCTCCTCGGGCCTGCCATCGACGAGGGCGAGCATGATCACGCCGAACGTGTAGCGGAGCTGCGTCTTCTTGAACAGCGTCGCGAGCACCTTCTTCGGCTTCGCGTCGCGCTTGAGTTCGATCACGAGCCGGATTCCGTCGCGGTCGGACTCGTCCCGCAGGTCGGTGATCGCGTCGGCCCGCCCGGCGCGCACGAGCCTCGTAATCTGCTCGATGACGCGCGTCTTGTTCACCTGATAGGGGAGTTCCGTGACGACCAGCGAACTCTTCCCGAACCTGCCCTCCTCGAGGTGGACCTTGGCGCGCATGTCGAGTCGTCCGCGTCCGGTTCGGTAGGCGGACTCGATGCCGGCCCGGCCCCAGATGTATCCGCCCGTCGGGAAGTCCGGCCCGGGCAGGCGGGCGAGCAGCTCTTCGCTGTCGCAATGCGGGTTCGCGACGAGATGGTCCACCGCCGCGAGGAGTTCCCCGGCGTTGTGCGGCGGGATCTTCGTCGCCATGCCGACCGCGATCCCGTCGCTGCCGTTCAGCAGGAGATGCGGCAGCCGGCAGGGCAGAACCACCGGTTCGGTGAGGCGCCCGTCGAAGTTGGGTCGCACATCGACGGTGTCGCGCTCGATGTCGGCGAGCAGATCCATCGCGACCGGCGTCATCCGCACTTCCGTGTAGCGGTAGGCGGCGGCGGAATCGCCATCGATCGAACCGAAGTTGCCCTGGCCGTCGATGAGCGGATAGCGCAGCGAGAAGTCCTGGACCATGCGGACGATGGTGTCGTACACCGCGCCATCCCCGTGCGGGTGATACCGGCCCAGCACGTCGCCCACGACCGTCGCGCTCTTCTGGTGCGGGCGCGAGGGGCGCATCCCCTCCTCCAGCATCGCGTACAGGATTCGGCGATGAACCGGCTTCAGGCCGTCGCGGGCATCGGGGAGCGCACGCTGCACGATGACGCTCATCGAGTAGTCGATGAACGACTCGCGCATTTCCTGCTCGAGCGCGCGGCGTTCGATCCGTTCGTGCTGCAGGGCGCCTTGCGTCACCGCCGTGCCTCCTCTTCCACCTCGGCCATCCTCGTCATCATCCTCCGCCTCATCATCCCGCACCGGTCCCGGCCGGCGGACCCCCCCTACTCACACAGCAGGTCCGCCGTCGCGCGCTGCGCTTCGGATGGCGCCGCGGGCATGGCGATCACAAAGCCCTTGCGGTTCGCCGCAGCGGGCAGATGGATCAGCATGGCGCCCGCCGGGAACGGGTCCGGCGCGCGCGCCGCGCGTCCCTGCTCCGAAATCGTGAAGAGTTCCCCGGGCTCCAGACTGGAGGCCAGCCACGCCCCATAGGAAAGCCACGCCGACAGCGCCTCGCCGCCCCCCGTCACGCCCTCCACATCCGACCGGTAGCGTTCGACGGCACGCTCGTAGGCTCGGCCATCGCGCGTCTTCAACTGCCGGAGGAGTCGTCGGTAGAGGGGCTGCACGTCCTCGATCCCGTGCTCGGCCAGCGCCTGGGCGTAGGTTCCCGTCATCCCATCATCATCCCATCATCTCCGTCCGTCCCGCCCCGCCCCCAGCAGCCCGAGCGAGACCCCCGCTGCGTCCGAGCGGCGGTGCATCCCGCCTGAACGCTGCGCTCGGCGCCGACGCGGGGGGCCGCCACGGGCTGTCGTCTCACGGATCCACCGCATTCACGGGTCCCGGCGCGTCCGCCCGCAGCGATCAGTCGTTATGGCTCAGTTCGTACTCCCGCTGCGCTCGCGTCCGTTCGCTCCCGAGCTTCGCGTCGCGCTTCCTCGCCGCGGCGAGCGACCGTGCCCTGCGGGCATCGGAATGGACGCGCGGAAGGGAGATGAGTCGGTCCAGCTCCGCACCCCCGCACGAAGCGCACGCGGGCGCCATCGGCCCCCGCACGAGGAGTTCGAACTCGTGTGAACACTCGCGGCACCGGTACTCGTATATCGGCATCGATCCTCCATTCGTGCGGCACTCCGCAGCATGCTTTTTCGCGGTCGCGCGGGCAAGTCGCCGCCGTTTCGCCGACTCCTCCGCCGCCCGCTTCACCGCCCTCGGCGCTGACGCGGGGGGTTTCCGCAATACTCTCCGAGGGTTTCAGCGCTGCGGGGTGGCCGACCCGGCGGCCATGAACCGTTCGCCACGGACTGCTGGGCTTTGACAGACTCCCACCGTCCGTCGGATAATGCCGCGTCGTCACCCCGATCCGCACGCAAGAAAGACCTCCGTACGCAGAGGAAGACTCCATGCCATACGCATCGCGCACCTGCGCCCCCTCGATGATCGTGCTCGCGCTGTGTGCGGCCATCCTCACGCCGCCGCCGCCCCTCCATGCCCAGGACGGATCGCGGGACGAAAACGCGCGGACCGTCATCAACGCCCCCGGGCACCCACTGCTCCAAGGCTTCCGGTGGCGGTCCATCGGTCCGACGGGGCAGGGCGGGCGCGTCGACGACCTCGCCGTCCACCCCGAGGACACGCGGATCTTCTACGCCGGCTTCGCGACCGGCGGTCTGTGGAAGACGACGAACAACGGGACGACCTTCGAGTCGATCTTCGACAGCTACGAGACGCACTCCATCGGCGCCCTCGCCCTCGCTCCCTCCGATCCCGATGTCCTCTATGTGGGTACGGGCGAGGCGAACAACCGGCAGAGTTCGTCGTTCGGTTACGGTGTCTACAAGAGCACGGACGGCGGGGCCACCTTCGCGCACGCGGGGCTCCGGGAAACGCAGAGCATCGCGCGCATCCTCGTCCATCCGGCGAACCCGGATGTCGTGTGGGTCGCCGCAGCCGGCCATCTCTTCGGCCCCAACGCGGAACGCGGCGTGTTCAAGTCCGCCGACGGAGGAGAGAGCTGGCGCCACGTGCTCGCGGTGGACGAGGACACCGGCGCGACGGACCTCGTCATGGATCCGTCGAATCCCGATGTCCTGTTCGCCTCCACGTATCAGCGTCGACGCACCGTGTGCTGCTTCGTCGGCGGCGGGGCGGGAAGCGGCATCTGGCGGTCCGACGACGGCGGAGAGAGCTGGTCGCCCGTCGAGGGAGCCGGACTGCCCAACGGCACCCTGGGCCGCATCGCGCTCGCCATGACGCCCGCCGATCCCGATGTCGTCTACGCCCAGATCGAGGTCGCCGCGGACCGGGAGCCGCCGCTCTCCGAGGAGGAGCAGGACGAGTGGCGCAGGCTGGCGAGAGTCGATTCCCTCCCGCCCGACCCGCAATGGTCCGGGGTGTGGCGATCGGCGGACAAGGGCCGCACCTGGGAGTTCAGGAGCAACGAGAACGGACGCCCCATGTACTTCAGCCAGATCCGGGTCTCCCCCGAGGATCCGAATCTCGTCTATACCGTGGATCAGCGCGTGTCGAAGTCGCGTGACGGCGGCCGCACCTGGGAAGTGTTGAGCGGGTATGGGCACGTCGACCAGCACGCGCTCTGGATCGATCCGGCCGACCACGATCACCTCGTGATCGGCAACGACGGGGGGGTCGATGTGAGCTGGGACCAGGGCGAGACTTGGGAATCACTGCGCCCGTGGGCCGTCGGGCAGCCCTATCACGCCTCCGTCGACATGCGGCGCCCCTACCACGTGTGCACGGGTCTTCAGGACAACGGAAGCTGGTGCGGACCGAGTTCCGTGCGCTCGGGGCCGATCCTCGCGCAGGACTGGTACCGGGTCGGCGGCGGGGATGGGTTCTACACGCAGGTGGACCCGACGGACCCGGCGATCGTGTTCGTCGAATCGCAGAACGGCCGTCTCCGGCGCGTGGACCTGCGCGAGGGCGACTCGCGCCCCATCACCCCCCGGGCTCCGGATGAGGAGGATCCGACGGACACGAACATCGCGCCGGCTCCGCCGACCGAGACGGAGATCCGGTGGAACTGGAACACGCCCTTCCTCCTCTCACCCCACAACCCGCGCATCCTGCATGCGGGCGGCAACCGGTTCTTCACATCGCGCGACCGCGGAGAGACGTGGACGATGGGTCCGGATCTCACGAAGGACGTGGACCGGGACGCCGAGGTCGTGATGGGGGTGGCCAACGGCGTCCCGCGCTGCTCCCAGTTCGAGCGCGGAACGGAGTGCACCCTGTCGCGCAACGACGGGGTCTCAATGTGGGGCAGCATGACGTCCATCGCCGAGTCGCCCGTCGTCCCGGGCCTTCTCTGGGCGGGGACCGACGACGGCAACATCCAGGTGAGCCGCGACGCCGGCGCCACTTGGACCGAGGTCAGCCGCAACCTCCCCGAGGGTACGACGCGGCATTACGTGTCCCGCGTGGAAGCCTCGCATGTGGACGCGGCGACCGCGTACGTCTCGATTGACGGGCACAAGAACGACGACCTGCGCCCCTACGTGTACGTGACCCGCGACTATGGCGCGACGTGGGAGGACATCACATCGAATCTGCCCTCGTTCGGAAACGTGAACACGGTCCGGCAGGATCCGCGGAACCCGCGTCTGCTCTACGCCGGCACCGAGTTCGGCTTCCACGTCTCCTTCGATGAGGGCGGCACTTGGCACGAGTTCATGCCGGGCCTGCCCGTGGTCCGGATCGACGACGTGCTCGTCCATCCCCGCGAGAACGACCTCGTGCTCGCGACACACGGCCGCAGCATCTACGTGCTCGACGACGTCACGGCCCTGCAGTCGATGACCGACAGCGTACTGGCGAGCGACGCGCACCTCTTCGACCCACGCCTAGGCGTCCTCTGGAAGAACGACATTCAGCGCCGCCGCTCCGTCACCGGCGACAAGAACTGGACGGGCGAGAGCGCCCCCGCCGGTACGATGATCCAGTACTACCTGGGCTCTCGGGCCGATGTGTCGATCGAGATCTCGGAACTCGCCACGGGGAGGGTCGTGCGCGACCTCGAGGGGACCGGCCGGCCGGGCTTGAACCGCGTGGCTTGGGATCTGCGCATGAACCGGGGCCTCCAAGGCGGGGGCGGGGCGGGGTTGCCCGTGTCACCGGGCACGTACCGCGTGACGCTGACGGTGGAGGAGACGACGCACTCGGCGCTGCTGGAGGTGCTGGAGGACCGCTGGTTGCAGGCGCCGTGAGACGGTAGCCTGCGAGACGGTAGTCCGTGAGGCGACACCCTCGAAAACGCGAGGTTCGCTTATCCGCCCGCCATCGAGTCGAGGAACTCCTGGTTCGTGTCCGTTCGCCGGAGCCGCTCGATCATGAACTGAATCGCCTCGGCCGGCGGCATGTCGGAGAGGAAGTTCCTCAGCAGGTACATCCGGTTGAGTTCGACCTCGTTCAGGAGGAGTTCCTCCTTGCGCGTACTCGAGCGGTTGAGGTCGATTGCGGGGTAGATCCGCTTGTCGGAGATCTGGCGGTCCAGGAGAACTTCGCTGTTCCCCGTGCCCTTGAATTCCTCGAAGATGACCTCGTCCATCCGGCTGCCCGTCTCGATCAGGGCCGTGGCGATGATCGTGAGGCTGCCTCCCTCCTCGATGTTTCGCGCCGCGCCGAAGAAGCGCTTCGGCCGGTGCAGCGCGTTCGCATCCACGCCGCCGGAGAGGATCTTGCCCGAGTGGGGGACCGTCGTGTTGTAGGCCCGCGCGAGGCGCGTGATCGAATCGAGGAGGATCACGACATCGTGCTGGTATTCGACCAGCCGCTTGGCCTTCTCGATCACCATCTCCGCCACCTGCGTGTGACGGTCGGCCGGTTCGTCGAACGTGGATGAGATGATCTCGGCCGGAACGTTCTCCTCCATGTCCGTGACCTCTTCGGGCCGCTCGTCGATGAGGAGTACGATCACCTTCGCGTCCGGCTGGTTCGCGACGATCGCGTTCGCGATCTTCTGCAGAAGGATCGTCTTTCCGGCCTTGGGCGGGGAGACGATGAGGCTCCGCTGACCCCTGCCGATCGGCGCGATGAGGTCGAGAATCCGCATCGACACATCGCCGTCCTCCCGCTCGAGGACGAGTCGTTCCTCCGGATAGCGAGGCCGGAGGTTGTCGAACGCGATCCGGTGCTTCGCCTTGTCCGGGTCCACGCCGTTGAGCGTCTCCACCTTCAGCAGGGCGAGGTACCGCTCTCCCTCCTTCGGCGGCCGCACGCGTCCCTGGATGGTGTCGCCCGTCCGCATGTCGAAGCGCTTGATCTGCGACGGGGAGACGTAGATGTCGTCCGGACCGTACAGGTAGTTCCAGTCCTGGCTGCGCAGAAAACCGTAGCCTTCCGGCAGAATCTCGAGGACGCCCTCGCCCCGGAGGACGATGTCGGAATCGAGGAGATTCTGTTCGATCCGAAAGATCAGGTCCTGTTTTCGGAGGCCCGAGAAATTGTGGATGTCGAGGTCTTCGGCCATGTCATGAAGCTCGCCGATCGACTTCGACTTGAGTTCGGCGATGTCCATCGCCTTCCTCCGGGAGAGGGTGAGCCGGGCTGCAGCCATGCCCGCGTGCGGCATGGTCGTGTCGTGAGGTGTCGTGCTTGCGGCCGGGGGATGTGGTCCGAGGTGGACCCACCGACCATAATGGTGCCGCCGGGCACGGTCAAGGCGGCCGCGCCGCAACCGCAACCCTCGAGTGCCGGATGGCCAGACACAATCGCGAAGGAAGGGGACTCGACCAGCTCGGCAATCTCTGGCGGATCAGCTATCAGCCCGACTGGTTCCGCCTGTTGAAGCTGTCACGCCCGGTGCCCGGAGGGCGCCGCTCCTCCCGAACGCTGTGTCGCAATCCGACACCTACGGCGGAGGCGGAGCCCGGCCGCTCGGTGCGGACGCGGATCACGGCTGCGGACGGGTCCGTCGATGTGGCGGTGTCCATCGAAGACCGCGACCAGGTCGTTGACCACGTCATCATCGGGGTTCGGCGAAAGCGCGGCAGAAAGACGGAGCTGCTCAGGTTCTCCGTCCGCGGCGGACTTCCGAAGCGGAGGATCTAGCGTTAGAAGACGCGGATGCGCAGCCAGCGCGACGGGTCGTGACCGAGATCTTCCGCCAATTCGGCGGCTGCGGCGCGCAGGGCGGCGAGTTGGCGTCGGATCTCCCCATCCACGAGAGCCCGGCCCGCCGTCCCCTCGCCGCGGTCCAACCGCTCGACCAGCGCCGCGACTCGAGACATCACCGCCTCCAGCGCCGCGAGCGTCGATTCGATGTCGCCGCCGCCCGCAGGTTGCGTTGACCCCTCCCAAGCCGTGAACCGTTCCCGCACGCGTCGCGCGGCCCCGCCCACGAGCGTGTCCGTTGCGAGCCGCATGAGAGATGAGCGCTGGAAGTCTCGCCGAAACAGTTCCTCCAGCAACTCGAGGCTGTTTCGCAGCCCGGCCAGCGTGCTCGGATCCTCGCGAAGACGGGCGAGCGAGCCCTGATCCGAGCCGAGCGCGTCCCGCGCCTCGGAGGCGTCGACTTCGAGCGTGCGCACCGCCCGCAACAGCGAGTCCGCCAGCGCCATGACCGTCTCCGGTTCGATCGGCGGACCGGAAGCGCGCAGCGTGTCCGAGTAGTTCCAGGGAGCTGCGGAGCCCGTGCCCGGGTTCACGGAGAGGACGACGGGCGCGAGGAGATCCGAGGGTCGAACGTCGGCGGTGGCATCCGCGCGCAGGATGGGTTCGGCGACCCGGTCGATGACGGCGTCGATGACGACGTAGCTCCCAAGCGGCCCAGCGCGGCGGTTCGCTCCGGGGGGCTGGAAGGAAATCGACAGCACGCGCCCCACCGACCTCCCGGCCACCCACACGTCGGAACCCGGCCCCAGCCCCTCCGCCGAATGGGCCAGTGCCGTGATTCGCGGGCCTTCGAGCGTCGCGCGGACGATGACCTCGATGACGGAGACCGCCCCCGAGAGGACGATGGCGAAGGCAATCAGGACTAGGCCACGTCGGGCCGGGATGCGTGAGGCGTCGGAAGAGGGGTCCGTCCGGATCATCCCTGAGCAGACCCTCTTCCGGTCGCGGCGTCAAGGTAGGATCCCCCAGCTCCGGCCGTGGATGAAATGCGGTTTGAAGGCTCCTGCTCGGATCCGAAATTCGTGTGCCTCGCCGCGCCCAACCGCGCCCATGCACGCATCACAAAGGAGAGAATCATGTCGAGAACCGTGAATCGGGTCATTCTCGTCGGAAACGCCGGCAGCGACCCCGATGTGCGCGAGACCGCCTCCGGCACCGCCGTCGCACACCTGTCGCTCGCCACCAACCGCGTGTTCCGCAAGAACGGGGAGACGCAGCGTCGGACGGATTGGCACCGGCTCACATTCTGGCGCCGTCAGGCGGAAACGGTCGGCGAGTACGTGCACAAGGGCTCGCGCCTCTACGTCGAGGGCCACCTCGAGTACGGGTCGTTCGAGCGCGATGGCATCGCGATCCCCACCGTGGACGTGGTCGTGGAGGATATGGTGATGCTGGATCCGCGGCCGAACAGCGACGATACCGCAACCGACAGCGCCGAGCTTCCGCGGTAGACCTCGCGCCGGGCGCCGCCGTGGGTCTCGCGCGGCGCGCTGCGTTGGATCTCGTGCGGCGCGCTGCGTTGGATCTCGTGCGGTCGCTGTACGCGGCGAACCCTCCGCGAGGCTCCCCGGGGTACTGGAGACCCGCCCCGGGAACGTGCATCTTCCCGTGCGTGGGGCGGGATCTTCCCGTGCGTGGGGCGGGTCCGTCGACGAGGTCCGAGCGGAGGAATCCGATACAGACACACGATCCGGGGTTTCTGACCCTGTCGAATCTCCTGTCCCTGAGCCGTATACCGCTCGGGCTCGCCTTCATCGTCGTCTCGGACCCCCGCATGATGGCCATGCTCGTGGCCACGGCGGGTGCAACGGATGTCCTCGATGGGTTCATCGCCCGCGTAAGCGGCACGCGCTCCCAGGTCGGACTCCTGCTCGATCCGCTCTGCGACAAGCTCTTCGTCCTGCTCGCGCTCTCCGGCTTCTTGGCGGCGGGCGGCCTTGACGGCGTTTCATTCGTGATCCTGATCCTCCGGGACCTCTATACGGCCGGGTGCTATCTTCTGGCCCGGCTTGTGTCCATCATCCTTCCCTTCAGGCCCCGGTGGCCGGGGAAAACCGCCACGGGCCTGCAGTTTCTTACGCTCCTCGCTCTGATTTTCAACCCTCGATATGTTCCCGCCCTCGTGCTGCTCGTCGGCGTGACGTCGGTTTGGGCGATCATCGATTACGGAACACACTGCCTCCGGCGGGAATGGAGGAGCGCGGCCTAGCAGCCCGTGAAAAACCCCGCGTCAACGCCGCTCGAACGCAGCGGGGCTTTTCCCACGGGCTGCCAACATCTCCGAATGCCTCGAAACGGCTTGGGTGTGGAGAAAGAAACAGTCGACATCACCATCATTGGGGGCGGTCCGACCGGTCTCTACGGGCTCTTCTACGCCGGGATGCGCGGCGTCTCGGCCCGCGTCATCGATGCCCTCCCCGAACTCGGTGGACAACTGACCGCGCTGTACCCCGAGAAGGATGTCTTCGATGTGGCCGGTTTCCCCCGGATTCTGGCCAAGGATCTGGCCCGGGACCTCGTGGCGCAGGGCCTCCAGTTCAACGCGGACGTCTGCTTGGGGGAGCGCGTCCTTGATCTCAATCCCGATGACGGCGGCTTCGGCCTGCGCACGAACAAGGGGCCGCGACCCACGCGCACCGTCGTCATCGCCGGGGGGAAGGGAGCCTTCAAGAGCCGGACGCTGCGGGTGCCCGGCTGGGACGAGTTCCTGAACCGGGGAATCACGACCCGCGTGAGGGATCCCGAATCATTCCGCGGGAAGCGCGTTCTCCTGGTCGGCGGGGGCGACTCCGCCTTCGACTGGAGTTGGGCGCTGCGCAACATCGCGGCCGAACTCACGCAGATCCACCGGTCCGACCGCTATCGGGCGCACGAAAGCACGGTTGCCCAGGTCGAGGGGGCGCATGAACGGGGCGAACTGCGGCTCCGGACCTTCTATACGGTGCGGGAGATCCACGGTGGCGAGCGGGTCGAGGCCGCGACGATTGGGCACACGAAGACGAAAGAGATCGAGCGGCTCGAGGTCGACGAGATCCTCGCGCTGATCGGCTTCGTTCCGAATCTGGGCCCCATCGCCGAATGGGGGCTCGAACTGCGAAAGAGGTGCATCGTGGTGGACTCGCGCATGCGCACGAACCTGCCCGGGGTCTACGCGGCGGGGGACATTGCGACCTACGACGGGAAGCTGGAGCTGATCTCGACCGGCTTCGGCGAGGCCGCGATCGCCGTGAACAATGCGGTGCACCACCTCGATCCGAGCGTCAAGGTGAATCCGGGGCACTCGACCGATTACAAGGTCTTCAAGTAGCGGCACCTCGCGTCGATTCGGCCGGCAACTTATCCGGCATCGCGTCGCGGTCCGCCGAGTTCGATCAGACGTCCGTCC
Source organism: Candidatus Palauibacter poriticola (assembly GCA_012270965.1). Lineage (GTDB taxonomy): Bacteria > Gemmatimonadota > Gemmatimonadetes > Palauibacterales > Palauibacteraceae > Palauibacter > Palauibacter poriticola. The sequence continues at coordinate 31,091 of JAAXHJ010000092.1, read as the reverse complement.
GGCTCGGCGAGGTTCCGGTCCGCCCAAGCCCGCACATCCTCCTCATGGGTGAAGAGGATGACCTGGGTCGATTCCGCCAAGGCCTGCAGCGTTCGCAGCACGGCCTCCTTTCGTTCCGCGTCGGAGGCGGCCACGACGTCGTCGAGGATGAGCGGGCACGCCTCGCCGGTGGTCGTGAGGTGGCGGGAGAGGGCGAAGCGCAGCAGGAGGTAGACCTGCTCGGTCGTGCCGTGCGATAGCAGTTCGGCATCGCGCCAGCGTCCCCCCGGCGTCCGGGCCTCAATGAGGAGGCTGCTTGGATCGACTCGGCACCCCGTGTAACGGCCGTCCGTTACCGTCGGCAGCCACTCAAGCACGGTCTGCATGAGCCTCGGCGCGATGTCGCGCATGACGCGGTCCTCCGCCTCCCTGAGAAAGCCGATCGTGTGATCAAGGGTGTCCTTCAGGCGTAGGATCCGTTCCCGCTCGCGCTCCGTCGCCGCAAGCGCGTCCTCAGCGTCCGCCACGCTGGGGAGGCGCTGTTCCCGTGCCGCGAGCTGGCCGGCCGCGTGCTGCACCTTCGCGCGCGCCGCCCTCTCCTCCAGCCGGAAACTCTCAAGCGCCTCCTCGGTGGGCTGCCTCGCGCGAGCCTCGGCGACCGCGTCATCCCCTATCCGTTCCATGAGATGGGTGGCCCGCAGCCGGCGCTGCTCCACCTCCTGATCGAGCTGGTCGAGGGTGCGCTCGCCGAGCAGCCGCTGCAGGCTATCCCACGCTTCGGCGCGCTCGCCGGCCTTCTCCAAGGCCCGCTCACGGTCGGCGCGCCAAGTCTCCAGAGCGTGGGCCAGGCCGGAGTCGTCTTCGGCGCGTACGCCGACCCGCTCCCCCGCTTCGCGCAGCGACCTCCCGGCGTCGGCGACCGCTTCGGCCCGGCGCGCCGCCAGCTCTTCCGCCGCGAGACGGTTCGCCCGCTGGTTGCTCCACTCACGACGCCGCGCCTGGGTCCAGCGCTCAAGTTCGGCCACCTCGCCGCGCGTGATGCCCCGGTCCCTCACCTTGGCCAGCCGCCTCTCATCGGCGCGCGCGAGGAGGTGGTCGGCCTCCTGCCGGAGCCGGTTCGTCTCGGCGGTGAGTTCGTCGGCGGACGACCCGGCCAATAGGCCCTGCAGCTCATCCCACTGCGCGCCCCGCTGGACAGCCTCCGCCCTTGCGGCGCGCGCGGATTCCAGTCTGCGGCGCAACGACTCCGCCAGGGCCTCCGCTTCGAGCGAGTCCGCGTCGTCGGCATCCGCGAGTTCACGGAGACGCTCCACCGCTTTCCGCCGGGCGCGGAGGTCGGCGTCGTAGCGCTTCTGAGCCGATCGCGCGCTCTTCAGCTCCCGGGTGAGGGTGTCGCGGCGTAGGTCGAGGGCGAGCGCAATCTGCGAGTCGTCGGCGCGCGCGCTCCCGGACCGCCGGGGCCAGAGGCGCACGACCACGCCTACGACCCCGGCAGCGAACAGGACGAACCCCCACGCGCGAAGCTCGGGCACGAGCAGCGCCAGGCCGGTGCCTCCGACCACCGCGATGGCCCCTCCCACCAGCCATGGGGCACCCGACGGACGGGTGGGTTCCGCTGCGGCCGTCTCCCGCCTCACTTGGAGATCGTCCAGCTCCGCCTCGATGTTCTCGACGCTCCGCCCGGTCGGCGGTTCGGCCTCGGAGAGCGACTCGAAGGCGTGCAGCGCCTGTCGGACCTCCTCCAGTCTCGCATCCTCCTCGGGAGAACCCCGGGGCCCGCCCTCCGGGAAGAGCGGCAGCAGGTCGCGAACGCGGGCAAGGCGAGTCTCGGCCTTCAGGCCGGCGGTCTCCGCAGCCACCGCGCGCGCGGCCGCAAGCCCCGCATCGGCCGTCGCGATCCTCTCCTCGATGTCGCGCGCCGACGGCTCCGTCAGCTCCACCGGGGCGGGGAGGTCATCCCACTTCGTGAGCGCTCCAATAACCGCGGCCAGCCCCCCGCCCTCGGGCCCCGCGTGGGGCGCGCCGGCGGGGAACCTCTCGTGCAGCGCCCGCGCCTCACGCAGCCGCTCGGCCAACGCGTCGGCATCGGCTCGAGCGAGAACGGCCTCGGCGCCCGCGGTCCTCAACTCGGCCGCCGCCGCCGCCTCCTCCAAGCGTTCCATCTCGGAGCGATGCGTCCGAAAGTCGCGGTACGCCTCCTGGGCCGCCCCCAAGGCCTCGTGCGCCCCCGCCAACCTCCTCTCCGAAACGATGAGCGGCTTCGTCGGGGCTCGCGTGGAACCCACGCGCTCCCGGAGCACATCCTCGAGTCGCTGCAGCGCGGCGGCCGCCGTCGCGTCCGCTCCCGCCGTCGCCGCGGCGCGCTGCATGTCCTCCTGCAGCGCGCCGGCCTGATCCCGGACCCTGAGGATATCGGCCTGCCGCACGCAGGCGGTGGCGAGGAAGGTGCGCCGGTTGAGTCCCAGCCAGCGCGACCCGTCCGGAGCCCCGTCGAACAGGATCTCGTCCGAGTAGTCCCGTCCCGCGACGCCCGCGTCCAGCGCGGAACTCTCGACCTTCCCGGCGAGATCGTGCCTCAGCTCCACGCGCCGCCCGTCCCCGAGGGCGACGACGGCCCCCACCTCCCACTCCTCGCCGTCCCACGGCTTGTGGCGGGCCGCGAACTCCCTCTCCTCCCGGCGTAGACCCGGGCCGCGCCGCACGCCGCAAAGCCCGGCGTAGAGCGCCGCGTGCCAAGACGACTTGCCGGCCTCGTTGGGGCCGAAGACGACGTTCATGCCACAGCCGAGTTCCAGCGTCTCACCCCGGAAAGGACCGAACGCATGGGCTTGAGCGGCCTCGAAGCGCATCACAGCACCTCGAGGTCGTCGCGCCCGTCGAGCGCCCGGAGTCCCATCCTCAAGACGCGGCGCTTCTCCTCCTCCGTCAACTCCGACCCCCGAACCGCCTTTACGAACTGGCCCCGCACCGTCGGCTCCCGCTCGATCTCGTCGAGCGGATAGGCGACCCCCAGCCCCGACTTTCGGATCTGGACGGCGGCGAACGTCTCCAAGAGCTGGTCGCGGATCGTGTTCTCCTGGAAGTCGAGCGACGGTTCCAAGTCCCCGCACACCGTAAGGCGCGCGAGACCCGAAAGGTCCTCCGTCATGTCGCGCAGCAGGTCGCGAATCTGCTGACGGTTCGTCTTGCCGGTGACGTCGAGCCGGAGGTCGTGCAGCTCCGTGACCGCCACCACGTGACGTTCGCGCGTCACCGCGCCCTTCGCGTCGATCGTCGCCACGACGGCTCCCCGCTCGCCGTCCTCTCCGAATGAGAGGGGGTCCGGATTGCCGGGATACGTGTGATGCGAGCGATCCGCCGGCCGGTGGTAGTGACCGAGAAAGGCATGATCGAGTCCGGCTTCCCGAACGTCGGCCGCATCGAAGGGGGCGTGGGGCAGCTTCCCCTCGCCCTGTTCCGCCAGCCACGACCGCTCGGCGCCGTGAAAGAGCGCGAAGTGCGCCCCGTGCCCGGAGACCCGGAAGCCGCCTCCGAGGAAGTTGTCCGTATTGGCCGGAGCCTGGTGTGCCCCGCCCCACAGGGTGATCCCGGCCGCGAGCCTTACCGGCCGCAGTGCGCTCTCGCGAAAGATGTGGACGTTTCGACTCCATTCCTCCGTCGCGTAGATGCTGGACGACCCATGCCAGTCGTGATTGCCGGGGGCGATGAAGACCGGCACGGGGATAAGAGAAGCGAACGTCTGCCGGAGGAATTTCGACGTGTCCGGGGTGACGCGATCATGCTCGTACAGGTCGCCTCCGCAGAAGAGCGCGTCGGCGCCGGTCGAGCGCACGAGTTCGATGATCGCGAGCAGGGTGTCGCGAAGCGCCTCGCGCCGCCGCCGCGCCACGTCGCCCGTCGCCTCGCACCACGCGAACGGGGAGTCGAGGTGGAGGTCGGCGAAGTGGACGATCGTCTGCTGAGCAGTCACGTGAGGAATGCCTCGATTCGGCCCCAGTTCGCTTCGGCGTCGGAGGCTCCCAGCTCCACCAGCGTCCGGATGTACTCGCTCTCGAACAGGAGATAGCTCACGAAGTCGGCGGTCTTGATGTCCGGCGTTCCCAGACCTCGCACGAGAAACCTCAGCGCCGGAGGAAGTTCGATCTCGAAGTCGCGGGCCAGCTTCCCGATGTCCCGGGAAGGTCTCAGGATGAGCAGGTCCACGCGGCGCAGACCTTGGCGCTCGGACACCTCGCGGGGGAGTCGGTTGACGAGGAGATTGATCCGGCGCAGCGCGGCCGCGTCCCAGTCCAGCGTGTCGAGAAAGACCGAGTTCAGCAGCAGGCCGAGGACTCTCGCCGGCGGCGGGTATCCGGTCGTGTCCGGTGCCCGCGCCTCCAGTTCGGACCGCCGGTAACGGGCCGAGATCGTGAAGATGCGGTCCGCCCCCATGTGAATCGCCGGCGCCAGCGGGGCGGCGGTGCGGAAGCTCCCGTCTCCGTAGTACTGCTGCCCGAGCTTGACGGCCGGGAACACGAGCGGAATCGACGCCGAGGCCAGGATGTGGTCCACCGAAATGTCCGCCCGCACGAGTCGGTAGTGAGCGCTCGCGCGCCGGGGCCCCGCGCGCGGGTCTCCCTGTACGAAGAGGACCGTGCGCCCCGTCTGGTAGGACATCGCCGTGAGACCCACCGCTTCGAGCTTCCCCGCCCTGATCCGGGCCCCGATCCCCCCGCGGTCGACGTTGCGCTCGATGAACTCCCGCAGCGGCGAGGTGTCGACGAGGCTCCTGAAACGGGGGCTCAGGCCGGTGCCGCCGCCCAGGAGCGATCCTCCCAGCCGCAGGCCCACCTTGAGCAGGGAGGCGGGGTTCGTACGCAACACTTCCTCGGTGGTGAGCGAGAGCCAGCGACGCCTCAGAGCCTGCGTTGCGGCGCGCAGATTTCCATCGTGGGCGGCGAGAAAACCCACGTTGATCGCACCCGCCGAGACTCCGGTGAGGAGAGGGATCCGAAGTCCCGACAGCCGCCTGCCGATGTAGCTCAGCACGCCTGTCTGGTAGGCGGCCCTCGCCCCGCCACCCGAGAGCGCGAAGGCCAGCTTCCCCCGCGCGGCGCCCGAGGCGCCACCGCCCGGGGCCTCCGTCACGCCGGTCCCCGCCTCAGGGCCGTCCGCCGGGGCGGCCTAGCTCGTCGAGCCTTGTCAGGCGGGCACCTCACCGCTCTCGGTGGCGACCCGGGGTCTTGCCATGGACTGCCAGGAGTTGCCGGTGCCACGAGCGGGAGGCCGGGCGCTCGAGTTGGCCTGCCCGCAGCTCCCCCAACGTGTCGATGGTGGGATCGAAGACGGGGGTCGCGTCGCTGATCGCCCCCGTCATCGCCCGCGCCCGGAACTCCGCCCGCGCGCAACTCTCGATCGCGCCGGACTCGTCCCGGTAGAACACGCGCGTGCCGTCGAGGAGCGAGCAACCCAGCCGCTCCTCGAGCGAGCCGAGCCGCCGGGCCATCGCGTCGACCGAGCACCCGGACGCGGGGGCCGAGGCTTCGTCCACGGCGACGATCGCGAACCGATCTTCGACCCATTCCACGCCCGCCCGGAGCGCGGCCCCGTGGGCGGTCCAGATGTCGACGAATGCGCGCAGGTCGGCCAAGAGCGCCTCGCGCTCCTCGGGGGTCAGCGGACGATCCGTCCCGTAAACCCAGACGCGGGCGGAATCCGGAAGGGATGTCAGCGGAACATTCATGCCGGGACCATACGTCCGCCCGCGGCGTCCCGCCAATCGGCCTGGCAGCCGTGGCGGGCTCGTGGCGAACCCCCGCGCCGGCGCCGCTCGAGCGCAGCGGTACCGACGCGACGATTTGCCGAGGCTGGTCGCGGCCTATTCGTACCGCAGCGCCACGATCGGATCGAGCCGCGCCGCGCGCCGGGCGGGCCAGAGGCCGAAGAACACGCCCACCGCCGCCGCGAACACCACCGCGAGGCCGATGGCCTCCGGCGCGATGGCCATCGTCCAACCCGCCGACCGCGAGAGCATCTCCGCCGCGCCGTACGCGAACGCGACCCCGAGGATTCCGCCCGACATGCAGAGGGTCGTGGCTTCGAGCAGAAACTGGAGCAGGACCGCCTTCCTCGTGGCGCCGAGCGCCTTGCGCACGCCGATCTCCTTCGTCCGCTCCGTGACCGACACCAGCATGATGTTCATGATCCCGATGCCGCCGACGAGGAGGCTGACCGCGGCGATCCCGGCGAGCAGCATCGTGAACGTCTGCGTCGTCTCCTGCGACATCTCGAGGAACTGCACGCTGTCCGAGATCCAGAAGTCGTTCTCCCGCCCCAAGGGGAGGCGGTGCTCGCGGCGGAGCACCTCCTCGATCTGCACCATCGCGATCGGGATCGCCGCCTCGCTCTCGACGACGACCTTGAACTGGCTCACGCGGTCGGTCCCCAGCAACCGGAACTGCGCCGTCTCCACCGGGACGAAGATCTGCTCATCCTGGTTGACCCAGCCCGATCCGCCCTTCTCCTCCAGCACTCCCACCACTTCGAAGGAGATGTTCCGGATCGAGATCGTCCGGCCGACGAGTTCGGCGGCGTTGGCGTTGAGGACCGCCGGGACCGCGCCGCCGAGCACGGCTACGCGCCGCCGGCCGCGGTTCTCCGACTCGTCGAAGAAACGGCCAAGTTCGAGCGTGTGGTTCTCGACCTCCACGTAATTCGGCGTCGTGCCGAGAATCCGCACGCTGGCGTTGTTGCGTCCGAACTGGACCTGCAACTGTCCCTGCATCTCCGGCGCGACCTCCACCAGCGCCGGGGCCCCCCGCCGCACCGCCTCGACATCTTCGGTCGTCAAGCGGGCGTTCGCTCCGCCGCGCACGCCGCGGAACATCCCCTGCCCGGCGCGAACCGTGAGCACGTTGGTCCCGAGCGACTCGATCTGGCTCTCGACCTGCTGCTGGGCGCCCTCCCCGAGGGCGACCATCGTGATCACGGCCCCGACCCCGATCACGATCCCGAGCATGGTCAGGAACGAGCGCAGCTTGTTGGCGCGGATCGCGTCCATCGCGACCCGGAGAATCTCGAAGAAGATCATCGGACCGTCATCACCTTCCCCCGATGCCGGGCAGCCCCGTCCGGCCCCGGATCCGGTCTAAAAAGTCCTGCTGTGCGATGAGGGAGGTGGGGACGGCGACGATCTCCTCGCCTTCCTCGAGCCCGCGGATGACCTGCGTGTGATCGAAGTCGCTGAGGCCGATCATGACCGGCTTCAGGTCGAGGAGGCCGCTCGCATCGTACCTGAACACGAATGCCGGGCGGGGCTCGTCGGGCCGCCGCGCGGGGCCGCCCCGGGCGCCGCCGGGTCCGCCGCCTCCCCGGTTCCGGAACTGCTGCATCATCTGCCGCCGCTCGTCGTCGGACAGGTTCTGGATGACGCGCATCCGCTCCTCCTGCGACATCGACTGCAATTCCGACATCGGAACCCCGCCGATCATCGGCTCCTCCTCGCCCTCCGCCTGCCCATCCCCTTCCGCCGCACCACCGGCCGGCCGATCCTGGCTCTGGAAGTCGCGCAGCAGTGCGTTGACATCGGCATCGATCTCGAGGGCCCGGACGATCTGGGCGGCCTCCTGCTGGGACTTGATCCCGCTGTTCGCCACCGCCAGCACGTTCTCCTGCCGCCCGATCACGACTTCGACGTCCGCGTTCATCCCCGGCCGCAGCAGATCCTCCTCGTTGGAGATGCGCGTGAGCACGGCGAACATCGTCACGTTCTGCTCGACGACCGCCTGCGGTTCGATCTTGAGGACGGACCCCCTGAAGGTCCGGTTGGGATACGCTTCGACGGTGATGTCCGCCGGCAGTCCCGGCTGGAGCCGGCCGATGTCCGTCTCGTCGACCAGCATGCGGACCTGGACCTCGGTGAGATCGGCCATCCGCATCAGCACCGTGCCGCCGGTGAGGTCGCGGGTTCCCGTGACGACCTGCCCCTGCTCCACCGTCCGCTCCACGATGGTTCCGGAGATCGGGGCCCGGAGCGTCACGTCGTCGAGCTTGTCCCTGGCGAGTTCGAGGTTCGTCTCCGCCCGCACGAGCGACGCCCGCGCGTTCGCCGCCGAAAGGATCGCGTTCTCCAGTTCCTCCGAGGTCACGATGTCGGACTCGTGAAGCGCCTCGACCCGCTCGAGCTGGAGCCCGGCGACATCGTTCTGCGCCTCGGCGACATCGAGATCGGCCTGCGCCTGGGAGAAGGCGTTGTTCACGTCTCGCGGGTCGATCCGCACGAGGAGCGTCCCCTGTTCGACGTTGTCCCCGAGTTCGACGGGCAGCTCGAGGACCTCGCCGCCGGCCTGCGACTTGACCTCGATCACGCGGATCGGTTCGACCGTCCCGGTCGCCTCCACGCTGGAGACGATGGTCTGGCGCCCCGCGGTCAGCGTCTGGAGCGTCTGCTCGGGTTCGTTGGCCTCGCCGGTCGCACAACCCGCGGCCGCGAGCCCGAGCGGCGTGAATGCCGCGACGCGGCCCAGAGGACCGCCTCGTGGGGGAAAGCGACGCCTGCGGCGTTCGAATATGGACATCGGAGTCTCGTCTCGTGTCGGGTCCGTGAACTGACTATACGGGGCACCGAAGCGGCACCGCCGTAGCACGCTGAGAGGACACCCCGCGCGGGTCCGACGTTGAAGAGATACCTCATGCGGATGCGGCGCGAACCGTCAGGGTCGGTCGAGCCTCCGGCCGAGGAGGGCTTCGATCCCCGCGAGGGCCACCTCGTATTGGAACCGCCCCGAGACCAGATCGACCTCCGCCTGCGTGAGCGTGATCTGGGCATCCTGTAGTTCGAGAATCGTGGCGAGGCCGAGCTCGTAGCGCTCCTGCACGACCCGGAGGCTCTCCTCGCTGAGTTCGACGTTCTGCTCGGCGAGGTCCACTCCCGCGAGCGCGGATTGCGCCGTCGCATATCGCGCGTCGAGCAGCGAGCTGAGGTTCAGCCGCGCCGCCCGCTCGTTTTGCAGGGCTTGGTCCGCCGTGGCCCGGGCGCGAAACACCTGCGTCTCGCGCTGGAAGCCGTTGAAGAGGGGGTAGTTGCCTCGCAGCGAAAGCGACCAGGAGCGATTGGAGGGAGGGAACTCCTGATTCGCCCACCCGTAGCCGGCGCCGATCGTGACCGACGGCAAGTAGCTGGAGCGCGCGCTGGACACCGCCGCCTCCGCTGCCTCCACGGCCGCGGAAGCTGCCTGCAACGAGGGGGCTGTCGCATCGGCCATCGCAAACAGCTCGTCGCGCGTGAAGGGGATCGCGGCCATCGCGAGTTCCGCCTCGGTGGTCGGGCCCACGAGGATCTCGGAGCCGATGACCTCGGTGAGTTCGAAGATCCGCGTACGCGCGTCGTTCCGTGCGTTCAGAAGCGCGAGTTGTGCGTTGTTGAGGTCGACCTGCGAGCGGAGCGAGTCCGAGCGCGTCGCCCGCCCCAGCTCCAGCTGCTGCCTCACGAACTCGAGCTGGTCCGCCTGCCGCTGGACGCGGCGTTCCTCCACGGCGACGAGTTCGAGCGCGGCGACGTTCGCCGCGTACGCCTGCTTCACCTGCTGGATGACTTGGAACTCGGCTTCGCGATAGCGGGCGTTCTGTTCGACGATTCCGAGCCGGGCACCCTTCAGGTTGGTGAACCGGCTCCAGCCGTTGAAGAGCGTGTACCCGGCGTTGATCTGAGTGGAGTAGCTCGTCGCGACGATCCCCTGGCTGAGGGCGTCGAGACGTCCCGTCGATGAGTTCGAGTAGCCAAAGCTCATGTTGACCGACGGGAGGAGCTGGCCGACGGCGTTCAGCCGGTTGTGCTCGGCCATCTCGACCGCGGAGTAGGCTTGGAGAAGCTGCGGGTTGCGGCGCAGCGCGATCTCGACCGCCTCATCGACGGTGATCCGGCGAACGTCATCGCTCGCCTGCACCTGCGCCTCAGCCATCCGGGGCGAGACTCCCGCGAGCAGAACCGCCGGCAGCAGGACGAACCCCCATCGACGAAGACCGGCGCTCGGCCGGTCTCCGCACCCAGATCTATGTTGAATGGTCATCGTTTTCCTTGCCCCCCGAGGGGCTGATTGACGTCTCCGTAGTCAGTTGTTGCGCTGCGGGTCGTCACGCTCCTGGGACCCCCGGTCGCCGCCGCGCTCCCGACCGTCGCCGTCGCGCTCCCGACCGTCGCCGTCGCGCTGCCGACCGTCGCCGTCGCGCTCCCGCAGCAACTCGCGGTAGTCCTCGCCCTGCTCCTCCGTCAGCGCCGACTCGATCTGCGTCCGGACCGAGTCCATCAACGTCCGGTAGCTCCGACGCAACGTCCGCATCCGGTCGCGGTAGTGATCGAGGAAGCCCTCGATCCGCGACCGCTGGTCGGCCGTCAGGCCCAGCTCATCGGCAAACTGCTCGATCGTCGTCTGCCGTCCCCGCGACCCGCCGTCTCGATCCCGCGCTTCGGGAGGCGTCGTCTCCGTCGCTGCGTCGGCTGCGGCTGCGTCGGCAAAAAGATCGAGGCGGTCCGCCGCCACGCCGACCGCGGCACCCGCCGCGAAGACGAGCGTCAGGATCAGGATCGCCCGGAATCTTGAAGTGTCCATACGCACCCGGTTCGTGTCGCGTTTCAGCGAGTTACGGAGTGATGAGCGCAGCCGTCAGCACCGCGTCGCGACTCGGCTCGACGAGGTCGATGAGCAGCGCGGGCGGGGCTTCGTCGTCCGGCACCAGCGAGCGCACCAGCCCGACGGGCACCGGATCCGGGTCGGCGACCAACTCCGGAGCGTCCGGCAGGGAGCTGCGATACAACAGAACTCCGGCCGCGACGAGCAGCCCGGCGGCCAGCGGCGCGAGCGCCGCGGACCAGCTTGCCGTCACATCGAGCCAGGAGAGGGGCCGCCGCTCGAACAGCGCCCCCGCCGCGGCCATCACGTTCCGGCGCAGGCGGCGGCGCGTGAGTTCGTCGGGCCGCAGGGGCTCCAGATACTCGGCCCACGCGGGCCCGAGCCGGCCGTCCCGGCTCTGGTCTCTTCTATACATCCTCATCTGTTCCTCCCGCACCGGACTCGGGCGCTTCGCCAAGAAGCCGGCGCAGCGCGTGCCTGCCGTGATGAAGGTTCGCCCTCGAAGTCCCGGTCGCGATCCCGAGGATCTCGGCGATCTCCGCGTGGTCGTACCCTTCAAGGTCGTACATCATGACTGCCGTTCTTTGTCGTTCCGGAATCCGCGCGAGCGCGTCGAGCACCCGCTTCCGGGCGTACCTGCGCTCGAATTCCCGGTGCGGATCGTCCCGCGATGCCGCCTTATCCGTCAGCTCCGAATGGGTCCGGAGCAACTCGCGCCGCCGGAGGTTCAGACACGTACTCCGCAGCACGCGATAGAACCACGGACCGAAACGGCTTCCCGGCCGCAACTGCCCGATCCGCTCGAGTGCGCGAATGAACGCGGCCTGCACCGCGTCCTCCGCGTCCTGCTCGTGGCGCAGAATCGACAGCGCCACGGCGTAGGCCGGGTCCGTGTATCTCGTCACGAACAGGGAAAACGCCCCCGAGTCGCCGGCCTGCACGGCCTCCACGAGGCTAGGCTCGTCCGCGCCGGGATCGGGCCGCTCCGCGGGTCCGGAACCCGGACCGGCCGCGTCGCCCGGCGATCCGTTGCGCGTGCGCGTTTCCTCCGCCAAAGACATCCCCATCGCTTGGGTAACACGCCCTCGATGCCGGCCGTTGCACCGGCTCCCGCGGGCGTTCGCCCCGGCGCTTGTTCCTTCACCGCGGCCATCGCATCTTCGGCTCCGTGAACAACGAACCGCAAGCCCCGCCCGCCGCCGCCGAATCGCCCGATCGGGCCCACGCTCTGGCCGGCCGAACCCTCATCCAGGAGCGCATCCGCGGCATGCGAAAAGTCGTGGGGCGCAGGCTCTCGCCCGGCGACATCGTCCTCAGGAGGGCACCTCCCGAAGTGCGGCGCCATCTCTTCGAGGAGGCGTGCGAGTTGTACTGGAACGAGATGAGCTGGGAGGAGATCACCGAGGAGGAACTCGTGGGAGACGAGGAACTCACGGAGATGGTTTTTCCCGGGCTGCTCGCGCTCATCGACGCGTTCCTGCCGAAGGCTCCTAACGGGGAGCCGGACCGGGACCGCGAACACCGCGACGTCGTCCACGATTTCTTGGATTGGCTGGCCGCCCGGCTCGTGACCCTGCGCGAGGCGCGACCCTCCGCGGAGGACGCGCGGGCGCGGAACCTCCGCCAGAAGAACGTGACCGACTCCCTCATCGACCTCGTCGCGTTTCGCGTGTGCGCCCTGACTTCCGACGAGATCGAGACCTACCAGAACGCCTGATTCCACTCGAAGAACAAGACGGATGAATACGATCGTCTGCATGAAACGCGTGCCGGACTCGGCGACGCGGGTGAGAGTGACGCCAGACGGCGCCGGACTGGATCCGGCCGGCGTCAAGTACGTCGTGAACCCGTACGACGAGTTCGCGCTCGAGGATGCGATCCGCCGCAAGGAAGAGGCGGGAGAGGGGAAGGTAACGGTCGTCGCGCTCGGCCCCCCCGAGACCGCCGAATCGATCCGCCAGGCGCTCGCGATGGGTGCGGACGAGGGCGTCCTGCTCGTGTGCGCCGGTTCGCACGACGCGCTCTCCGTGGCGGGCGCTCTCGCCGACGAGATTCGTGGCCGCGATGTCGATCTCGTGCTGTTCGGGAAGCAGGCGATCGATGACGACAACATGCAGGTTCCGCAGATGGTGGCGGAGTTTCTGGGCCTCCCGTGCGCGACCGTCGTCGTCGGCCTCGAGATCGCGGGACGGGATGCGACGGCCCGCCGCGAGGTCGAAGGCGGTCACGAGGTCGTCGAGTTCTCGCTGCCGGCCGTCGTATCGACGCAGAAGGGGCTCAACGAGCCGCGGTATCCGAGCCTCAAGGGGATCATGGCGGCGAAGAGGAAGCCTCTCGAGGAACGGGAAGTCATCCTCGAGGCGCCGACCATCGAATTCCTCCGCCTCGACGAACCGCCGGCGCCGGCCGCGGGCCGGATCGTCGGAGAGGGAGTGGACGCGGTGCCGGAACTCGTGCGGGCGCTGCGCGACGAAGCGGGGGTGCTCTGATGCCCGGGGCGCTGGCGTACGCCGAGATCCGGGACGGAGCGGTGAGCCGGGCCTCGCGGGAGGCGGCCGGGCTCGCGCGGCGGATCGCGGTCGGCGTTGGCGGGGAGGCCCACGTCGTCGCGCTCGGGCCTCCCGGTACGGAGACGGCGGCCGCGCAGCTCGCCGGCTTCGGTGCCGACCGCGTCTACGTCGGCGAGTCGGAGGCTCTCGCCCTGTGTCAGCCGGACATCGCCGCCGCAGCCATCGCCCGGCTCGTCGAGGCGGGGGACTACGATGCCGTGATCTTCGCGGCCACCTCTCAGGGGAGGGACATCGCCCCCCGCGTCGGGGCGCGGCTCGGGCGGAGCGTGGCCTCGGAAGTCATCGAGTGCCGGCGGGAGGACGGTGCCATCGTCGTCCGTCGGCCCATGTACGCCGGGAAGGCGATCGCGACCCTGCGCTTCACTCCGGGTCCGGCCGTAATGACGATCCGGGCCAACGTCTTCGCGCCGGCCGGGGAGGGCGCGGCGGGAGCAGTCTCGAGTCTGGACCTCGAGGGCCTCGAGGGCCGGGTGCGGACGGCCGCCCTGGAGCAGGGGGATCGCGACCGCCTCGACGTGAGCGAGGCGACGACGATCGTCTCGGGTGGCCGCGGGATGCAGGGGCCGGAGCACTGGCTGCTGCTCGAAGCGCTGGTGGAGGCGCTGGGCGACGAGGCGGCGCTCGGCGCGAGCCGGGCGGTGGTGGATGCGGGCTGGCGGCCGCACGGCGAGCAGGTGGGCCAGACCGGCAAGACGGTGTCGCCCAACTTGTACTTCGCGGTCGGGATCAGCGGAGCCATCCAGCACCTGGCCGGGATGCGCACGGCCAAGGTCATCGTGGCGATCAACCGCGATGCGGATGCGCCGATTTTCGGAGTGGCGGACTACGGTCTCGTCGGGGACGTGTTCGAAGTGCTGCCCGCGCTCACCGAGGCGGTCCGCGAAGCCCGCCGGGGCGCTTGAGTCCGGAGCGGGCGGCATGAGCCTCCGGGCGGTGCGCGAGGACATCGCGCGTTGGGCGGAGCAGGGCGATCCGATCGCCATGGCGACGCTCATCGCCGTGCGCCGTTCGGCCCCGCTGCCACCGGGCGCGCGGTTCGCGATCTCGGGTGCCGGGGAACTGAGCGGCTCGATCTCGAGCGGGTGCGTGGAGGGCGACCTGCACGAACGGCTCTCCGCGCTGCTGGGCGGCGGCGCGCCGGCCTCCGTCACGTACGGGATCACCGACGAGATGGCTGCGGGCGTGGGCCTCTCCTGCGGTGGGGAGATCGACGTCCTCCTCGACCGCTACGATCCCGGCGATCCCGTCTGGCATCGCCTTTGGCAGCTCCAGGAGGCCGGCGCCCCGGGCGTCCTCCTCACCGGCGCGGCGCCGCCCACGCGCTCGCGGCAACTCCTCCTCGAACCGGATCGGTCGCTGGGAACGCTCGGATCCGCCGAACTCGACCGGGCGGCCCGCTCGCGCGTCGACGATTGGCTCGGCCGGTCGGACGCCCGAGCCGTCGAACTCGTGGACGACGATCCGGAGAGCCTCGTCTTCGTAGAGTCCTTCATCCCGCCCCCGCGGCTCGTCATCGTGGGGGCGACCCCGATCGGGCATGCGCTGTGCATCATGGCGCACCGAACCGGCTTCGAGGTCGTGGTCGTCGATCCGCGTGAGGCCTTCCTGCGGCCGGAACGGTTTTCGGATGCCGCGTCGCTCGATCCGCGCTGGCCGGATGAGGCGATGGCCGCACTCGATCTCGACCCCCGCACGAGCGTCGTCATCCTCACGCACGATGAAAAGTTGGACGAGCCCGCCCTCGAGACGGCGCTCGCCTCACGTTGCGGCTACGTCGGACTCCTCGGCGGAGGCCGAACGCAGCGGCAACGGCGGGCGGCGCTCCTCGCGCGGGGGCTGGACGAGGCGGCATGCGACCGCATCCACGGTCCGGTCGGGTTGCGGATCGGCGCTCGCTCGCCCGCCCAAATCGCTGTCTCCATCCTCGCCCAGCTCATCGCCCTCGACCGGGCTCCCTGACGTCGGCGCGGGGTCGCGCGGCGCGGCGTCGGGTGCGGCGCGGCGTCTTGCGGCGCGGGTTTTTTTGCGGCGCGGGGCTTGCGGCGCGGGGTCAGTCGCGGATGCGGCGGATCTTCCAGCGGTCCACGACGCGATGCCCGCGCGCGACCTCGAAGTGGTCAAAGTGCGCCACCGTGAGGCAGGCGTGATTCGGCAGCACGCGGACCTTCTCCCCGACCCGGTATCTTCCGGAGAGGTGCCCGTGCTCCTGACTCACCGAGGTCACGCGGTCGTCGCCGAGGTGGCCTCCCTCCGGGCTCCCGAACAGCCGCCCGTAGTGGGGTGGGTCGTCGGGCCCCGGATCCTTCGAAAGCGCCAGTGCGCCACAATCCGCGATCGCCCCGCCGACTCCTTCGCGCGCGGAGACGACCGTCGCGAGCACCGTGACGGCGCAGTCGCCCACCGCGCACGATCCCAGCCGCGTCTGCGTGTAATCGTGGAGCGCGTAGTTTCCCGGCCGGACCTCGTCGATCCCCTCCAACGTCTCGACCCGGCTCATTCCCGGGGTCGACCCCAGCGAGAGCACTCCCGGCTCGAGTTCGGCCGCGCGGAGCGCGCGCGCCACTTCGACCATCGCCCGCCGCTCCTCTTCCGCGAGCGCGGCGACGGCGGCGGGCGAGTCCGCGCCGTAGGTGTGGCCGGCGTGCGTCAGGCAGCCCCCGAGCGCGAGCCGGCCCGCACGTGAGATCTGCCGTGCGATCTCGACCACCCGGCCGCTGTCGTACGGGACGCCGGAGCGCCCGTAGCCACAGTCGATTTCGAGCCATACCGAGAAGGCGGTGCCCGCGGCCTCGAGGGCCTCGACGGCCGTGAGGGAGTCCACGGTCACGCCGAGTTCGACGCGCCGGGAGAGTGCGGCCGCCTCGTCGATTCGGGAGAGATTAAGCGGAAAGGCCCACAGGATGTCGGCGAAACCCGCCTCCGCGAAGACCCGGGCCTCGGCGAGCGTGGAAACCGTGATGCCCGACGTCCCCCGCGAGCGCTGGAGTTCGGCGATCTCCACGCACTTGTGCGTCTTCACGTGGGGGCGAAGCCTGACGCCGAGAGCGTCCGCGCGTTCCTGCATGACCCGGAGGTTGTTCTCCAGGACATCGAGATCGAGGATGAGCGCCGGAGTGCGGAGACCGAACAGATCCGGCGCGTGGATGGCAGTGTTCCCGGCGTTCACGCAGCCAAGGTAGTTGGGGGATCACGGTTCCGCTAAATTGGAGGGACCGCCGATCCCGAGCCCGGTACGAAGAGGGTCGCGGGTCGACGGCGGATCGAGTGACCGCAAAGCCGTAGAGGTCGTCTTATTCACGAACAGAAGATCTTTCGGGTCGGGCCGGAGGGTCGGGCTCCGGATGATGAACCGAGCGACGCGGATGTCGTTACCGCCGTACTGGAAGGCGATCGGGAGGCATACGGGGTTCTCGTGCGCCGGTACAAGGATGTGCTGTACCGCTACGCGGAGCGCATGACCGGGCGCGCGGACGACGCCGCCGATATCGTGCAGCGCACCTTCATCCGCGGTTTTCGAAGCCTCGACCGCTGCCGCGACCGGGAACGGATAGGGGGCTGGTTGTTTCGGATCGCCGTCAACCTGTGCAAGGATCAGTTGAAGGGACGGGCACGGCGGGAGGTGTCGCTGGAGGCGGCCGGTCCCCTCACGGCGACGCGGGGTCTCCCCGAGGCGCGCGCCGAACGGGCGGAAATACGGGAGCAGATCTATCGAGCCTTGCAGTCGCTGAGCGACGAGCAGCGTGAAGCCTTCGTCCTCAAGCACGTCGAGGGCTGGTCGTACGAGGAGATGGCGGAGAGACTTGGAGCTTCGGTGTCCGCGTTGAAGATGCGGGTCCACCGGGCTCGGGATCAGTTACAGGTGCTGTTAGAGAACTACCGATGAACGACGATCTGAAGCTGTACCTGGACGGAGAAATCGACCATTCGGAACTCTCGCGGGAGCTCCGCAGGGAAGCGAAGCGGTGGGACGCCCTCCTTTTGGACGTGCGGGACTCGGGGGTGCGGGCAGCTCCGGTTGGACTCGAATCGACGGTCATGGCCGCGGTTCGCCAGGAGGGGGGCCGGCCCTTGTCCGGTCTCGTGGACTGGTGGGTGCATCCCCGCTCCGTTCGCGTCCGGCCGTGGCTGGGACTTGCGGCCGCCGCGGCGCTTGCAGCGTTCCTCCTCCTGCCGCGGGAAAACGCATACACCGAGCCGGCGGGGGCGGCGACGGCGCTCGTGGGCGAGGAAGTCCACTACGTGCAGTTCCATCTCGAGGCACCCGGCGCGGTGTCGGTCCACGTCGCGGGCGACTTCAACGACTGGCAGCCGGAGGTCGCGCTGGCCGATCCGTACGGGACCGGCGTGTGGACCGGGCGGGTGAGGCTCCCGCCCGGCGTGCACAAATACATGTTCCTCGTGGACGGCGAGACCTGGATCACGGATCCGCATGCGGAACGGTATGTGGAGGACGGTTACGGCAACCAGAATGCCGTGATCGCCATCACGGGCGGCGCGGGTGCCCGCTCGCTGGCCCCCTAACGCGTCGTTGGCAACAGCTGCGTCGCGCCGTGCTCCCGCGGTCGTGCTCCTCGGGGCCGCGCTTCTCGCGCTGGGGTCGCCGCTGGCAGGTCAGGACGCGCGTGCGCGCTTCAGCCGTCACCTCGGCGCCGTCTATGCGGCGCGCACCCTTTCCGTCATCGAGGCCGGCGTCCGCGACGGTCTGCCCCGGGGCCTCCTGATCGACAAGGCCATGGAGGGGGTGGCGAAGGGGGTGTCGCCGGAAGTCGTCCTCGCCGCCGTGGACACGTTCGCCGCGGAGTTGCGGGATGCGGCGTCCGTCATCGGTCCGCGGGCGGAGCCGGTCGCGCTGGAGAAGGCCGCCGATGCCCTTCGCCGCGGAGTGGGGCGCGAGCTTCTGGTGCGGATGGGACGGGACCGCGTCGATTTTCCCCTCCTCGTCGTCTCCCTCGAGGAGTTGCTGGATGCCGGCGTGGAACTGGGTCTGGCCGAAGATCTCGTGCGCTACGCGGTGGCCGAGGAATTCGACAGCGATGCGGTGCTTCGATTGCCCGCCAGCGTGAAGCTGCTCATTCGGGAGTGCGGCAATGGCCAGCCCGACTCGTGCTGGTCGCAGGCGAGCGTAAGGGAGTGCGCCCGCGTGATGCCGACGCGCCCGTGCCCGACCCGCACGCTTGCGGAGGCGGCCCGCTCCGCTGCGCCGCGGCTTCTGCTCGCCCGCTCCCCGCCTCCCGGTAGCTGGAGGATTCCCGGCACACCGCACTAGCAACCTTCCCGGTCTGCGCCGTATACTCTCGGACTTTCCGGCGGATGAGCCCGCCGACGCCTTGCAGCCCGTGTCAAAGCCCCGCCTCAGCGCCGAGCGCAGCGTTCAGGCGGGGTGCGGCGCCGCTCGAACGCAGCGGGGCTTCTTCCACGGGTTGCTTGCCCACGGATCTTACCCATGAGGGATGGAGAGGGCCTTGGCAGCCAGAGTGACCGCGGCGGTCACGGGTACCGGGAGCTACCTGCCGCCTGACAGCATCGACAACTTCCAGCTTCTCGGCATGGGCACGTTGCGCGAGTCGTTCGACGTCGGGCAGGCGCGGTCCGCGCTCAGGGGCGTCGAGGGTGTCAACGGGCTGTCGGTCCCCGAGGTCTTCGATCAGTGGGCGTACCAGGTGACCGGCATCAGGTCGCGTCGGCGCATCCCGCCGGGGAGCGATCTGACGACCGAGGACATGTGCGCCCGGGCGGGGCTCGCCGCGCTGGAGGCGGCCGGACGAGAGCCGGATGAGATCGACCAACTCTACGTCGCGACCGTCTCACCGTGCGACGAGGTTCCGAACAGTGCCTGTACCGTGGCGACGAAGATCGGGAACCCGCGCTTGGGGGGATTCGCGATCAACGCGGCCTGCGCCGGCTTCGTCTACGGCGTGGGGGCAGCCTGGTCGGCCATCGTCAGCGGCATGGCGGAGCGGATTCTGGTCGTCTCGGGCGACGCCCTCACGCGGCTCGTGGACTACACGGACGTGCGGACGGCCGTGCTCTTCGGCGACGGGGCCGGAGCGGTCGTGCTCGAGCGCAGCGAGACGGATCACGGCGTACTCGGTCCGATGGCGGCGGCGGGCTGGTTCGCGCGCGACCCGATATACCTTGCCGGGCAGAGTTGGCGGGCCGATGGGGACCGGGCCCCGATTCTCCATATGGAAGGCGGACCGAGGATCGTCCGCAACGCGATCGTCAAGATGGCCGAAGTGGGCGAACAGGCGCTTCACAAGGCCGGTCTCGCGTGGTCCGACGTGGATTTCGTGATTCCTCACCAGGCGAACGCGCGGATCACGCACGGTCTCGAGCAGAGGCTGGCCCTCCCGAAGGGGCGCGTCGTCCACAACATCGTCGATTACGGCAACATGTCCGCCTCGACCGTCGCCGTGACGTTCGATGAAGTCGTCCGCGGAAAGCACGGATCTCTGCCGGATCCGGCCACGATCGTGCTCACGTCGATCGGGGGCGGCTACACGATGGCGGCGGCGGTCGTCCGCATCTGACGGGCGGCCGGGCAGTCCGTCGCGTCTCAGGCGAGATGTATCGCCGCCCGACGCAGCAGCTTTCGCCCCGAGCCCGCCAGGGCCCCCCGCCCCGCGTCAGGCGGGACTCGCCCACTCCCTGAGCGGAATCACGTCAACGGGATCCCCGGCGCCTATGGCGTCGGTCCCGACGGGGATCGCGAGCAGCCCGTCGGCCAGCATGGATCCCAGATTGCCCGAGCCCTGCGGGCCGCTCAGGCGGGCCGTGAGGGCGCCCGACTCGGCGGATCCGATGAGCACGCGCAGGAACGAGAGCACGTCCCGAGGGCCGCGCACGTCGTGTGCCGCGACACACCGCAGCGGTCGTCGGCAGGGACGCGCGAACCCCGCCATCTTGCGGATCGCCGGTCTCACGAGCGTCTCGTACGTTACGAGCGCCGAGGCCGGATTGCCCGGGACGCCCCAGAACGGCCGGCCACCGAGCAGGCCGAAGACGGCCGCGCTGCCGGGGCGCATCCGCAGGCGCCAGAAGCACCGTTCAAAGCCGAGTTCGTCGAGCACCTGCTTCACGTAGTCGTGCTCGCCGACGCTCACGCCGGCCGCGGAGACGATCGCGTCGCAGGATTCGGCCCGCGCGAGGCAACGGTGCAGGTCGCCGGGGTCGTCCCGGGCGATGCCGAGCGGCAGCGGCTCCGCCCCGGAGTCCCCGAGTTGGGCGGCCAGCGCGTACCCATTCGAGTTCATGATCCGCCGCCCGGTCCGCACCTCCTCGAATTCATCGAAATCCGCGAGTTCGTCTCCGTTCGCGAGCACGCCGACTCGAGGCCGCCGGCCCACCTCCACCTGCTCCAGCCCGGCCGTCGCGAGCAGCGCCACCGCCGCCGCCCCAAGCTCCTCGCCACGCTCCACCATCGTGTCGCCCGCCCGCACATCCTCGCCGAGGAAACGGATGTGCCGCTCTCCGTCCGCGTCGTCGAATATGCTCACGCGCCCGTCCGAGCCTCCGTCCGTGTGCTCCACGCGGACGACGCCCGTGGCGCCCTCCGGCACCGGCGCCCCCGTCATCACGCGCGCCACGGAGCCGCGCTTCAGCGGCCCGCGCGGGAAGGCGCCGGCCGGGACGTCGTCGGAGATCGGGAGGACCACGGGCCGTTCCGGGCTCGCGCCGCGAACCTCGCCGATTCGCACGGCGAACCCGTCCATGGCGCTGTTGTCCCACGGCGGGTGCGGGGCGACGGCTTCCACGCCGTGCGCGAGGGAGCGGCCGAGGGAGGCGGAGAGCGGCACCCGTGCCGTCCCCAGCGGCGACACGGCGTCCAGCACGAGAGCGAGGGCCTCGTCGAAGGAGATCCAGTCAGCGTCGTTCATGCTCGGCCGCTACGGGAGTTCGTCACGGGAGGCTAGAAGTAGTACCAGATGGAGATGCTGAACTCCGGATTGTGGCCCCACACGGAACCCCGAGGCGCCGGCGCTCCGGAGGCCTCGAACAGCTCCAGGGTGCTTCCGAAGAGGAATCCGTCCGGAGACGTTACGCGGATGAGGTAGTCGCGGGCCTCGAAGCCGATCCCGATCGTCTCCCCGAGAAAGATCTCGAACCCCAACCCCACGAAGATGTGCGGAGCGGTGGAGATGTCGTACCGGTAGGGTTCAAGCGCCTGGTCGGCGAGAAACTCGGAGGCGCCCTCGTCGACCCCGAACACGAAGCCGCCGCCGATGAGCCCGTAGGGGTGGATCCCGTTCCACGTCCGCGCTCCGGTGAGCCCGATCTGCGCGCCGACATCGGCCCGCAGCCAGCCCGCCGAGACGGTGTCGACGACCATCGGTCCCGCCTCGTCGAGGACGTCGAGCGTCCATCGATCCGCCGCCCCGTACGTAGCTCCAAGCTCGAGAGAAAGGGGACTCGATGCCCGGACGCGCATTCTGACGCCCGCCGCGGCGGTGGGTCCCTGCGCGAACTCGAGCCGTCCCCGGTTCCCGGCGTGGTAGCCTCCGAAGAGGCCGACGCGGAAGCCCTTCTCGCGCCAGCGAAAGGGGGAGTCGATGCGTTCGGCCTGCGCCTCGAGCGTCGGCGGAACTGCGGCGAGCAGGGCGAGTCCGACGACGAAGATCAGTTTGTTTGACACTGGGTTGACGCGGATTCCATATCTTGGTTGAGTCGGATCTCGAACGGGAACGGCCCCAGCTCACGAGTTGGGCGACGGGGTCGCGGCGCGAGGAATGTAGGTGGAGGACCGGATCCTTACCAGAAAGACGTCTCGTCGCGTTCGGCTGCGACGCCGGCTTCTCCTGCCGGTCGTCTTGGCGTGCGCGTACGGGCCGCCCCCCGCCGCCGCGCAGGTGCGCGAAATCGTCATCGACGGCGAGGTCTTCCGGAACGCGGCGGACGGCCGTCGGCTGGCCGAGCTCGCGTTGCGCACGCCGGTCGTCCTCAAGCGCACCGAAGGGGTTTGGGTGGAAGTGGAGATCGAGGGCTGGGTCCCGGCCGGCTCGATCGCGCCGTCCACGCGCGAAGGCCACAACGGCGTCATCGCGAGCCGGGGAGGCGAGCGTCTCAGATCCCACCCCGCCGGATCCGTGACCGGGTTCCTCCTCGAGGGCTTCCTCGTCGACCGGCTGGAGGAGCGGGGGGAGTGGAGCCGGATTCGCCGCTCGGGCTGGGTGCGGGAGGCCGCGCTCGGAGCGGCCCGCGCGCTCGGTGTCGAAGTCGGCGTCTTGGCCGGCGTCTCGGCCGCCGCGCTGCGCGCGAACCCGGATGAGTATGCGGGCGCTCGCCTCCGCTGGACCGTCCGGTTTCTGTCGCTGGAGCGGGCCGAACCGGAGCGGATCGACTTCTACGAGGGTGAACCCTTCCTGCTCGCTCGCGCTCCCGATCCCGGCGACGGTCTGGTCTACGTCGCCGTCCCTCCGGATCTGCTGGCGGCGGCGCAAAAACTCCGGCCCCTCCAGACCCTCGACATGCTCGTGAGGGTCCGGACGGGCCGGTCGGCGCTACTGAGAGTCCCCATCCTGGATCTGCTCGCGTTCTACTGAGCGGGATTCCGTCCCGGACCCCTTCGCGGGGCCCGGCGGATGGGGGAAGCCG
The DNA here is from genome assembly GCA_012270965.1 of Candidatus Palauibacter poriticola. Classification (GTDB taxonomy): domain Bacteria; phylum Gemmatimonadota; class Gemmatimonadetes; order Palauibacterales; family Palauibacteraceae; genus Palauibacter; species Palauibacter poriticola. Next base: position 8,344 of record JAAXHJ010000092.1, on the reverse strand, counting down.
CTACCGGTTCCCCTGGTTCCCCTCGCTCTCGGCATCGTTCAGGAAGGCCTCGGCCTCCACAAGGCCGGCGTGCCCGTGTCCGCTCCACAGATCCGCGACCTTCGCGTATGCTTCGGCGGCGAGAACCGCGTCACCGTTGGCGTGGTGCGCCCGGGCCAGGCCGAGGAGCGAACGCGGCCGGTTGGGCATCCGCAGCAGCGACAGCTCGAACTTCTCGATCGCCTCCTCCGGCATCCCGAGTTCGAGCAGCATTTCGCCGTAGAGTTCGTGCACAGGCTTGACCGGGGTCGCGGAGCCGCGCGGCGGCGCCATGCTCATGACCTCCGCCTCCGCCTCGTCCATGAGGCCGATCGCCACGTCGGGGTGGTCCATGGCGGCGTGCCGGAGCGCTCCGACCTGCTTGTGTATGACGTGGGTGTAGCCGTCGCCGTCCGACAGCTCCTGCAGGGCGGCCTCGGCCTCGGTGACGACCGCCTGGTCGCCCATGCGGTGGGCGCTGAGTCCCGTGGCCAGGAGTTCGTGCGCCGGGGAGTCTTCCGTGATCGGCTGCGTCTCCCACTGTTCGGTCTCGACGATGTAGCGTGCCTTGAGGAGCGAGACCGCGTTCCGGGCCCGCGCGATGCCGGCCGCGCCGCGCGCCCCGCCCGTCGTCGCGAAGCCCTCGTTGTCGACCATGTCGGCGAGCCGGTCCATCCAAAGCCGCGCCTTCTCGTAATCGCCGCGCTGCAGGTCGCCGTACTGTCCCCAGTCGAGCGCGTGCACCGCGTCGCCCACCGCGTCCCCGGGCTGCCACAGCTCCTGCGCGACGTCGTAGGCCGACTGGTTGTTGCCTGACACGCGCTCCCACATCCCGTGCTGGATGAAGATGTGAGTCGGCATGTGCCGCGCGTGGGAAACCGCGGGCGCGATGTCGGCGAAGGCGTAGGCGGCGTCCAGCGCCAGCGGGGCCATGATCGGATTGTCGAACGAGTGGATCGTGTAGTGCGCCGCGCCCGGGTGCATGGGGTTCTGATTGAACAGCTTGAGCGCGATCGCTCCCGCCATCACGTTCCAGCGCTGGCTCAGATCGCGCGTGGCCGCCGTCGCCCCGAGCAGCGCCAGCGAGTAGAAGGCCGCGATCTCGGAATCCTCGGGATAGTCCTCGTACAGGTCGCGCATTGCCTGCATGTAGCCGACGCGCCGCTCGACGTGGTCGGCCTCGCCCCACAGAATCTCGACCGCCTTCAGAAAGCCCTTTTCGCGGTCCGTGGGCGCCTTCGCGAGACGTTCCTCGGGGGTCGCGCCCAGCCGTTCGAGCGCCTTGCGGGGTTCCGTCGCGTCCATCTGCGACACGAGCGGGTGATTGTAGGCCAGCGACTCGCCCCAGTACGCCATCGCGAAGTCGGAATCCAGTTCCTGCGCCGCGTGGAACTGCTCCCGCGCCTGCTTCCATCCGAAGCTGTGCAGGATCGCCACGCCCCGCAGGAAGTGCTGCTGGGCCTCGCCGGTGGCGGAGGTCGGGAAGGTGATCGATCCGACCTCATCGAATTGTGCCTCGACCTGCGCCGGAGCCGTCGACAGCATCGCGCCGAGGAGGAACGCCGGAAGCATCGGGGACCATCTTTTCATCGTACTATCCCTCTCAGAAAGAAACGCCGGCCCGCCTCGTCCGGCATGGAGCTACGGTGCCAAAACCGGAAGCGCGCGGCAAGGCATCGGCGGGTCGCGGCGTCTCCCGCCGCCTCACGCGTCCGGACCTCACGCGCGTCCGGACCTCACGCGTCCCGACCTCACCCGTCCTCACCCCACGCGCTCGCGCCCTCACGCGTCCGGAAGTTCGTAGTCGATCGTCAGCGTGTGCGCTCCGTCAGCGTCTACGGCGATCTCGACGGAGCCCGTCAGTCCCTTCAGGTCGCCGGTCGCCGAACCCGGCACGATCCGTCCGCCCGTCTCTTCGCTGCCACTCGCGCTCAGCCCCCAGTGTTGCATGACGAACGCCCCTTCGCGTCCCATGAGCGCCCCCCGCACAACCTCGCGAGCGATGTAGCCTGCTCCCGCGGTGATATCCTCCACATCCGCCTGACACATGAGGAGTCGGGCCTCGCTCTCGGCCACAAGATCCCCGCTGAAACGCTTCAGGACGGTGGCGTGCGAGAGGGTCGGCCCCTCGGCGCCGGACTCGGGTTCACCCTGATCCCACCCGGTGACCTCGAAAGAGGCGACCGCGCGCGGCATGCCGGGCTTCTCCGCTGCCGCCGGGTTCTCCGTTGCTGACGTGACTAAAGCTCCGCGACCGCATTGGACAGGTTGTCGAGGGCGCGCTTCACGAGCGTGCGCGAGGTCGCGATGTTCATCCGCATGTGTCCGGCACCGCCGGTCCCGTAGCTGGGCCCCTCGTTGAGGTAGATGCGGGCGTTCGCCGCCAGCCAGCGCTGCAGGATCTTCTCGGGCGTCACGGGCTGCGCGGCGGTGCGGTTCTCGCGGGCCGCCTTCCCCCGCGCGTCGATGCGGTCCATCAGGCCGCCCATGTCGAGCCAGGCGAGGAAGGTGCCCTGCGCCTTCGTGTAGCTCACGCCCGGCACGTTATCCCGGATGTAGGATTCGGTCAGGTCGTGGTTGCCGTCGAGATAGACGAGGAGCTGGTCCAGCCATTCATCGCCCTCGTCATTGGCGGCGCGGGCCGCGTACATGCCCAGCGTACTGAGATCCGCCCGCGTGTTCTGGCGCAGGCGCTGCATGAACGCGGGGTTGGTCGAGAAGTACCAGGCGACCTTGTTGGCGGCGAGGCTGAAGGTTTTGCTGTTGGATTTGAAGGTGACGCTGTTGTCGACGATCTTCGGGTCGAGGCTGGCGAACGGGGTGTATTTCCGTCCCTTCGTCACGAAATCGCAGTGGATCTCGTCGGAGAGCACCGGCACGCGGTGCTCGAGACAGATCTCGCCCATGCGCGTCATGTCCTCCGCCGACCAGCAGTTGCCCGTGGGGTTCTGAGGGTTGCAGAGAATGAAGGCGTGGACCCGCTGCACGCGGCGCTCGAAGTCGTCCCAGTCGATCTCGTACACACCGTCCACCACCTTCATTTCGCTGTCCTCGGCGACGTTCCGCGCGAAGCGGAGGTCCGAGTAGAAGCCGTTGTAGGTGGGGGTCGTCATCAGGACCCGGCTGCCGGGAGGGGCGAAGGTGTGGAGTCCCGCGATGATTCCGGGGTGGACGCCGGAGGTCCAGACGATGGTCGATGGGTCGATGTCGAGTCCGTAGCGGCGCTGGTTCCACGCCACGACCGCGTCCGTGAACGAGCTGTCGCGGTGCTGGTAGCCCCAGTTCTCGTGTTTGGAGCGCTCGGCGATCGCCTGCGTGATGCAGGGCGCGGCGCGGAAGTCCATGTCGGCGATCCCCATGCCGACCTCGATCTCCGGCCCGTACTGCTCGATCGCGCGGTCCCACTTGACGCAGTCGGTCCCGCGCCGGTCGTAGATCTCGTCGAAGTCGAACGTTTCCGGGGTGGAGGGGCGGTCGGAGGCGTGAAGGGGGCTTGCCGCCACCTCGCTCGCGAGCGCCGAACGCGCCCCGACGGCGCCGAGGACGGCGGTGGCTCCGGTGCTCTTGAGAAACGCCCGGCGGTTCAGCCCGTGATTCCGCAGCATTCGCACACCCTCCTTCGACATTTCCCGCGAACGGCTCGTGGCCGCTGATCTGAATCAGGGTGGTCGAAACGTGCCGATCTGGCAAGAAGGCGGAGCCGGTGTCCGCAGCGGGATCCTCTGTCGCGCGGCACCGGGGGGTCGCACGCAGCCGCCGCCGGAGTCGTCGGTTGCGCGTCGCGCAAGACCCGGCACTTGCCGTCCACGCCTTCGCCCCTGTGTGACCCGCAGCCATCATCAACGCCCCGATCGCCACGGGTACGATGAGCCACCACGCGTTCATCGCGGCACCTCCGGCATCGGCACACCTCGTTCCAGACTACCGGCCCGCTGCCCCGCTCCGGCCGCTCCGCGCTCCTGCGGACCAACGTCCGGCGGTGGACAGGGTTCCCCGTCGATGCGGCGCAGCGGGTGAAGCGCGATTCGATAGGCGCTGGTCTCCGCGTAGTTGACGATCCGGCCTTCGACCTCCCGCGCACCGGTGTGGCGGTGGTACACGACCGCGCTGTCCGCGTGGACCCCCATGAAGCGACGTCCCAGGATTCGGTCTCCACGATCTAGGATCAGCGAGTGGCAGCCCGTCGGGGGATCGATCATGGCCCCGGCCAACTCGTGTCCCCGCCGGGGAAACTGGCCGAGGACGAGTCGGCCCCGGCCATCCGTCGACAGGCTCACATACCACGGAAAGTAGCGGTTGCCGTCCGGGGGGGGGCCTCCTCTCGGCGGCATCCTCGGCGAGTGGCGGTGGAATCGGAATTTCGGTCGTTGCCCCGTCCATCGTGTGTGCCAGCAGCCGATTACCGATCTGCACATACGCCATCCCACCCGGGCACGCGATGTTCGCGGTCATCGGCGACACGCCAAGCTCGAAGATCGCCGCTCGAAGGGTAATCGAGAACGATCTCCCCGCTGGGCAGATGGAGCGATACGAGCGCCTCGGCGGCGGCACGGTTCGTAGCAATCCTCTCGATAACCTGCTGGATTCCCGGGACTGCCACCCCCCTCCGGTGCCCTCGCCGACGAAGTTCTCGACGCACTTCCCGGAGAACTCGTCCCGGTCGAAACCCGGCGGGCACGGCTCGGTGGGGATCGTCACCACGATCTCCTCGCACACGAGGAGTCGGCAAACAGATTCTTGAGATGGTGGACCGGGCCCGGAAGGTGCTCGCGGCCGCCTCCGAGTAGAGGCGTTATGTTTCGGACACCACACTAATCCTTCTTCGAAGCAGGACCGGGGCGACGGAACGGCCCGAAATCGACCGGCCCCGCCAATAGCCGGCAGGCATCGTCTTGGATGGAGTTTAGGTAGTCCTCGTAGAAGCGGGTGCGCGTGCCGTCGGACAGGTAGGGGGACACGAGCGTCTCGGCGGCCGTGCGGTCGGCGGCGATCCGCTCGACGGTCCGCCGCAGCTCCGGGTCTCCGAGCACCACGGCGAGCCTGACGGCGTCTCTGGCCACCATGTAATCCTGCGTTCCGGAAAGGCGGTCCCGGGCTACCTTGCGGACCCGTTCCAACTGGCTCGTGTCGAGCGAGCCGTCCTCGACCATGAACCGGAGCGCCGTCACCCCTCCCGCGACGCGGAGCGAGTACTCGCCGGGATCGGACGCGGCCGCGAGCACGGAGGGGAAGGCGGCCGCCCCCAGGTCGGCAAGCGCGTTCGCGGCCCATTGTCCGGTGCCGGAGGTCGCGATCAGGAAGGGGATCGCGCGCGGGTCCCGCAGTGCCGCGACGGCGTCCATGTAGTCCAACACCGCCTCGGAGCCCTCGGGCCGGTTCGTCTCGCCCCGCCATTCGGCCCACGCCGCGCCGATCACCGCGCCCCGCAGTTCCGCCCCGGCGCGCGGCCCAAGCTCGAGCGCGAGCGCCCGGTCCCGCTCGGGCGTCAACCGGCCATCCATGAGCGCGGCCGCCGCAGCCAGGGCCACGCCACCGGGTCGTCGTACTCGTCCGCGATCGCAATCTGGTCGTCCGTGCACGAGGGATCGGGAGGCGCGGGCGGGTCGGAGCCGCCGCCGGAGCCGCCCGAGCCGCCGCCTCCGCCGCCCCCTCCGGCGCCCTCGCCGACGAAGTTCTCGACGCACTCCCCGGTGTCCTCCTCCCGGTCGAACCCGAGCGGACACGGGTCCGGCGAGACCGTCACCACGATCTCCGGGCACACGAGGTCCACGCACTCCTGCGCCAGCAACGGACGGGGCAGCAGCAGCCCGGCGGCCGCGCGGGGCCAGCGCCGACGCCCAGCCGTCCGCCTCCGGAACGGCGTGCGCCGACGACGCCGCGGAGGGAACCGCGAGCCCGCGCTCCGCCAGCAGCCGCTCCACGAAACCCGCCGCCGCCGACTGCCCCGCCGCCGAGGCCGGCCGCCGGCACACCGGCCGGATGCCCACGCGCACCGGCAACTCGCGCACGCCGCCGTCCTCCGTCCGAACCGACGCCGCCACGTTCACGGTGTGCACGAGGGGGGACCACCGCGCCCGCCTCCCCGGCGCGGCGCCGCGGTACCGGAGCCGGTACTCCCTCGCCACGCAGCTCCCGTCCACCTTGCGGAAGTGCGCCACGCAGCCGGGCGCGTCCATGGCGGCGAACACCTCCTCCCACGGCGGAAGACCGTCCCCGTCCCGGGCGTCGCCGAACACGGTCTCGGACACGACGGCCGCCGCCGCGCCCCGGTCCCCCCGGCGGGCGGATCGGGCAACCCCGAGGGCGAGTCGCCGCACCCGGCGAGGGTCGCCGCGGCAAGAACCGCGGGTGCCGCGGGCGGGCACGCGCCGGGCGGCCGGGAAGGGGGGGGAAGGCGCCACCGGAACAACCGGTGCGTACGCAGGTCGCCGACGAATACTCGAAGTCGAACCCGCTTCGCTCAGCCTCCCGTACTTCCCCCGTCGGCGCATCGCATACCTCCCGGCAACTTGAACAGCCACTGCCAAGATGTTGCGTTCACCGGTTGAGACCGCCGGGGCAACTCCAAACCGCTGCTCGTGTCCATTTTGGATGGGCGGAACGCTCCGGCTCCGCGCTACGGGCCGCTGGCGCCGCCGGAGCCGGTTCACCTAACGCTGACCCTTCCTCGGGGCGAGACCGGGGCGACGGAACGGCCCAAAGTCCACCGGACCCGCCAGTAGTTTGCGGGCACGATCCTGGATGCGGCTTAGACGCTGCTCGTAGAAACGGGTGGGTGTTCCGTCTGACAGGTAGGGTGATACCAAGGCCTCGGCGGCGGTTCGGTCGGTCGCCAGCGTCTCGACGATCCGCCGCAACTGCGGGTCTCCGAGCACCACCGCAAGCCTCACGGCCGTACTGGCCACGATGTAATCCTGAGTGCCGGAAAGGCGTTCCCGTGCGATCTCGCGGACCCGTTCCAACTGGCGTTCGTTGAGCGAACCGTCCTCGACCATGAACCGGAGCGCCGTCAACCCGCCCGACACCTGCCCAAAGTACCCTTCCGGATTCTCGACCACCTCCAGCACGGCGGGGAAGGCGGCCGGGGCGAGATCGGCGAGCGCGTTCGGCATCGCTGCGCCGGTGCCCAAGGCCACGATCATGAACGGAATCGCGCGCGGGTCGCGCAGGCGCCCCACAGCCCACACGTAGTCGAAGATCGCCTCGGAGTCCTCCGGCCGGTCCAATTCGCCTCGAAGTTCCGCCCACGCGGCTTCGATCACGGCGGCCTTAAGGTTGGCGCTGGCGTGCGCTCCGAGCTCCGTGGCGAGCTGGAGCGCCCGGTCCCGCTCCGGCGTGAGCCGGTTGTCCATGAGCGCGGCAGCCGCCGCTGGCTCGCTCATCGGAGGCTGTTCCTCGCGCGCCTGGCCGGAGACTCCGGTCGCAAACGCAAGGGGCGCGGCCGCGCACAGGACGGCGGTTCGGATTCTCACAGGTCACCTCCAGTCGATGTGGATGTAGGTCGAATAGCACCACCCGCTCGGCGAGGCGGCGCACTCCGGAGTGCCCGGATACCACGAATACGCGCTCGCCCCGGCTGCCTTCGCTGCCTCCTCAAACGTTATCCAGAGATCGAGATCGAAGTCCTTGGCGTCGAAGTCGCCCGCCGCCCCCTGCACGTGCTGGCTCTTCGAGGAACTGTTCTTGAGCGCCGCGTTGCCAATCGGGCAGCGCCAGTCGGAGTTGATCCACGCGCCCGGCACCGCCGACAGCACGGCGGCGCGCCCGGACAGGTAGCCGTCCGACAGGTAGCCGGTCTTGTGGCCGTGGCTCCCGCCGTCCAACACAGTGTGAGTGAACGCGGTGCAGGGCCAGGCCGACGGATCGTCGTACTCGTCCGCGATCGCGATCTGGTCGTCCGTGCAGGTGGGCGGCGGTGGGGGCGGTGCCGCTCCGCCGGAGTTGCCCGTGTTGCCCGGCCAGACGGGGGGCACCGGACTGGAACCCGTGCGGACGCAGTTCCCCGACGAATACTCGAAGTCGAATCCCGCGGGGCAGGTGACGGTGATGGGCGTGCCGGGCGCGACGACGTGGATCGGCTCGACGGACCACGCGGTGCATTCGTTGTGCCGGTTGCGTTCCAGGCACTCCTGCGCGCTCAGCGGCCGGGGGCCCAGCCAGCCGAGCACTCCGCGCAATCCCGCCCACGCGTAGCCCGCGGCCCGCTCCAGAGGCGCGCGCGCGCTCGTCTCGGGCCGGCCGCGCAGCCCCCGCTCCTCGAGCACGGCCTCCAGTCGCGCCACCGTCTGGTCTCGGGCCCGCCCGGTGCCCGGGAGCACGCACACGG
>JAAXHJ010000044.1 GCA_012270965.1 Candidatus Palauibacter poriticola | reverse complement strand
ATGGTGTGCAGGCTCGGCGCGTCGAAGCCGGTCAGCCACATGTCCCGCACGAGCACGACCCTGAGGGGATCACCGGGATCGCGGAATCGCTTCGCGAGAGTCTCGCGCCGCTTCTTGTTTCGGATGTGCGGCTGCCAGTCTGGAGGATCCGATGCGCTGCCGGTCATCACGACCTTGATCTGGCCGTCGGCGTCTTCCTGGTGGCGCCACTCGGGGCGCAGACGAATCAGTTCCCGGTGGAGGTCGACGCAGATGCGGCGGCTCATGCAGACGATCATCGCCTTGCCGTCGAGGGCTTCGAGCCGCCGGTCGAAGTGCGAAACGATGTCCTGGGCGATCAGCTTGAGACGGTGCCGGGCTCCAACAACCGCTTCGAGTTGAGCCCACTTGGTCTTGAGCTTCTCCTTGCGCTCGATCTCCTCGCCCTCGGTCGCCTCCTCGAAGTCGGGATCGATCTTCGGCCGTTCGGCCTCGTCCAGCGCCAGCCTCGCCAGTCGGCTCTCGTAGCAGATCGGCACCGTGGCCTTGTCCTCGACGGCCCGCTCGATGTCGTAGACGCTGATGTAGTCGCCGAACACGGCCCGCGTGTTGGCGTCCTCAAACTCGATGGGCGTGCCGGTGAAGCCGACGAACGAGACGTTGGGGAGCGCGTCGCGCATGCGGCGGGCGTATCCGTCGATGAAGTCGTACTGGCTGCGGTGCGCCTCGTCGGCGATCACCACGATGTTGCGGCGTATGGACAACTCGGGCATCCGGTCGCCCTTCTCGTCTGGCAAGAACTTCTGGATGGTGGTGAACACCACGCCGCCCGACTCGACGGTCAGCTTGGCGCGCAGGTCGGCCCGGTTCTCGGCTTGGGTCGGCGGCTGCCCGAGGAGATCCCGGCAGCGCGAGAACGTGCCGAAGAGTTGGTCGTCGAGGTCGTTGCGGTCGGTCAGGACCACGATGGTCGGGTTTTCCATCATCGGCTCGCGGGCGATCCGTCCGGCGTAGAACGCCATGGTCAGGCTCTTGCCCGAGCCCTGGGTGTGCCAGACGACTCCGATGCGCCGGTCGCCCGGTTCGCCTCCGGGCCTCCGGCCCGACTCGTATCGACCGCCCTCCTCGGCGACACGCTTCGCTTTCCGCCGGAGCGCGGCTGCGCGCACGGTCTCCTCCACCGCCGTCTCCACCGCGTGGAACTGGTGATACCCGGCCATCTTCTTGGCCAGCTTGCCGCCGCCGTCGTCCTCGAAGACGATGAAGTCCCGGACCAGCTTCAGGAATCGGCCATGTTCGCACGCGCCCGACAGCATCACCTGCAACTGGGGCAGTTCCAGAGGGGCCAGCTTCTCGCCGGTGATCGTGCGCCAAGGCTTGAACCACTCGCGTCCGGCGGTCAGGGTCCCCATGCGCGCCTTGAGGCCATCGGACGCGATGAGCACGGCATTGATGGCGAACAGGTCCGTGAGTTGGGCCTTGTAGGTCTGGATCTGCGTCCAAGCCGTCCAGACCGTGGCCTTCTCGTCCGCCGGGTTCTTGAGTTCGATCACACCGAGCGGAAGACCGTTGACGAACAACACGACATCCGGCCGCCGCTCGTGCTCGCCTTCGATGACGGTGAACTGATTGACCGCGAGCCAGTCGTTGTTCGCGGGGTTCCGGTAGTCGAGGACGGAGACTTGCGCCCCGCACATCTCACCCCCGGCGGTCCGGCACTCGACCGTGACGCCATCCACGAGCAGGCGGTGGAACGCACGGTTGCGGGCCTCCAGGGTCAAGCCTTCGGGGCGGGTGACCTTGCGGAACGCGTCGTCCAGTGCCTCGGCGGGCAGATCGGGATTTAGCCGGTCCAAGGTGTCGCCCAGCCGTTGTTCCAGCACGATTCGGGTGTAGTCTGCCCGTTCCGCCCCTTCCGCGTGCGGCCCGATGTCGGGTCCGTGGGCCACCCTCCACCCGAGGCCTGCGAGCCATTCCAGCGCGGCGGCTTCGATGGTGGACTCGGTGAACCGGTTCATGGAGTGGGAGCCGCCAGCAAGTTGACGATGAGGCGGATCACGAGCTTCTTCTCGGCGGGAACGCTCCGGGCGACAAGGAGGGTGAGCGCGGTGAGGGCGCGCGGGCTCAGATAGTGGTAGCGGCTTTCCTGACGCAGATAGAGGAGGAAAAGGAGTGCGCTGATGCGCTTGCTTCCTTCAGCGAACGGTCGGTCCCGAATCACGGAGTAGAGCAGGTTCGCCGCCTTCTCCTCGCGGGGCTGGTGGATGGGGTCGTCTGAGCGGGTGCGGATAAGGTCGTCCAGGATCCGTTCAAGCCCGTCGTACGAGGCGTTTCCGAAGAGGGGCGAGGCCTCTCCCCGTTCGATCAAGGCCGTCTTGAGCGTGGTGATCGCCGCGACGGCCTGATCGTCGAGGATCGCGGACGCGGGCCGCGGGCTCAGCGGAATCTCAAGGCGGTCCTCGTCGTATTCGAGCAGCAGCCGGAATGTCTCGGCGTAGAGCGTGGTGCGTTCCCAAACAGCCTCCGCGATGGCGGCGGCCCGCCATCGATTGCGCAGCAACCGGTCGGCCCACCGGCGGAACGGGCCCGCACGTTTAGAGTCCACGCGATAACCGACCGAGATGATGGCGTCGAGGTTGTAGCGGGTGAGTGTGCGCCGCACCTGCCGATCCCCTTCGGATCGAACCATCGAGAAATCCTCGGTAGTTGCCGAGGGGTCCAGCTCGCCCTCATCGAAGACGTTCCCCAAGTGTCGACTGACGTTGCTTGCGCTCGTGCGGAACAGGCGACCCATCTGCTTCTGCGTCAGCCAGAGGGTGTCCCGCTTCAGACGCACTTCCAGCCGCGCGTCGGCGGGCGGGGGCGCGTGGTAGAACACGACCTCGCTGTCTGAGGAGGGCGGTCGGCCGTCGCGAGGGTCGGTCAATGGTCGCTCTGTATCCATGTCAGTCTCAGGAGTTGGCTCCCCGTTCGGGACCCGTGCGTAATCTGCATGGGTTGCATGGTGGTGCGGATCGCGTTGTCGGCAGATCTCACTTCGAGCCTGCAAGAAACAGATCGGCGGGCGGCTTCGCCAACTTGAGGCTCATCCACGGGGATGAGGTACGCTCGTCCAAGACCTTCTTCTGCCAGTCCAACAGGCTCAACCATCGCTGCCGCTGGATTGTCCTCCATCGCTTGTGGTGATGGCTACTCTCGCGTGCCCGACGTTCCCATTCATCTTGGAACAGCTCGCCCAGCACGAATTCCACCGCCGCCATCGGCGTGACGAACGGACTGGGCAAGCGGGGTACCGGAATACTCTTTGGGAACGGGGGCTCGGCTCGATCGCCAAGGGCCTGAGCGTGGAAGTAGCAACCCGGCGAGTCGGCGGAGCCGAGCTCGAATCGCCACATCGCGAGGCGGCTCGCTAAACAGTGTTCCTCGCGCCACATGCATGGTTTCGGCCAAATCTCCACGACCGTGGAGGCCTTGCCCATGAAGGCGAGCTTGGTCTTCGGGCGTCGGGATTCGAGGGGACGCACTTCCCAAGTTCCGGTAATCTTGGCGTAGATCTCCTTGCCGCCGGATCTGGATCCGGCCTCGTAGTCGCGCGTTGGGCGGGTGCGAAGCGGGAGCATGCGGATACCGTAAGTTGCCCCAGCTGGCCTACGACCGATTATCTGTATTTCGCTCTTGAGACCAGCGAGGACTTCTGCAGCGTCTGCTTCCAGCAGATCCTTGGCCATGTGCATGAGCGCGTCCGTCTCATCGATCAGCTCTTTGCTCAGAAAACGAACCCCGGTGCCATCTGGGCTACTCATCCACTTCGACCCGATAGTCGTCGAGCGGCTCGACCATCGCCCCGAGCTCCGGGTCGCTTCTCACATCGTCGATTCTCATCCAAGCCGCGTCCGCGAACGGCGGCCAGTAGTCGGGGCGCAGTCTGACGGCATCCTCGGGCGAAGTAATCCCGCGTGGACGGAGTTCCTGGTCGAGACACACGACCGGATCGTGCGGAGCCACCAGTTCGAGCTCCTCCCCGGCCTTCTCGCGGAGCCGTTCCTCGAACTGCCCCGGTCTCCCGGAGGACCGGCCCCCGAGCTCCCACGCGTAGTCCTCCATCGCGGCGCGCCACCAGCGATTGCCCAGGAATCCTGCCATGAGACCAGTGTACCTCAGTCGATTGAGTTCTCGTGCCAGCTCGCATTCCGACGCGATCAGTCGCTCGAGGTCGCCGACCGAGACGCGTAGGCGGGCGGCCACCCAGTTCACGTCCCAGAGGAAGCAGGGGTAGGGCAGTATCTGATGCAGCAGCCAGCGCAGGAACAGGACGCCGTGGTGCCCGCCGCCCAGCTCGTGCACCGGCGGCTGGCACTCGCGCACGTGATCCCAAGCCCTTTCGGTCCATCCGACCTCATCGCCCAGATTCAGCAACTCGCGCGCGCGAGCTTCGGAAGCCGAGGCATCGGCGGGCCAGTCGCCTTCCAGCCGCTGGGCCGCCCGTGCGAGCTGAACCGCGCCCCGCATGCGTGCCGCGTCGCTCTTCTCGAACACCCATTCCAGATTGTTCAGGCGCGCCACCACATGGCAGGAATGGGGCGGCCGAATGCGCCCGCTGGCATCGGCCAAGTGCCCCGTGTGGAGGGCCAAGGCAGTCAGTCGACCGTGCGCGACTTGATCCGCGACCTCCCTCAGCACGGTTGCGAGGGCGAGACCGGTGCGGATGCTGAACGCTGCGGGCTGCCCATCGCGCTCTGCCCAGTCGTCCAGCCTGTAGTCCACCAGGACGAGGTGCGCGCCCTCGATGTCTTGGGACTCTATGTCCTTCGGGTGCCGAACGATCAGCTCCGCCTCATCACCCAGATCGAGCGCGAGGCCGTGCTGCAGCTTGTCCGCCTCGTCGTCCACCACGAGGATGACCGGTCGGACGGAATGTGCAGGAGTCATTTGGGAAACACCATTTCAATCGCAGTGCAGTACGGGGGATGGGGCGCTACGAACCCGACCGAGATTCCGTAGTAGTCGAGTATCCTTCGCGTGATGGTGAGTCCGAGGCCCATGCCCTGTCCGAGCGCGGGATCCACATCCTCGGTTGTGGACTCGAAAGGCTCGAACCATCGCTCCGCATCGTCGAGGTCCACCGCAGCACCGGTGTTCTGAACACGAATGCGGAGCACGCGGCTGTCGCTGGCGGCGGAAGCCTCGATTCGCCCGTCCTGTCCCGCCGCTTTGACGGCGTTCGTGAGCAGGTTGGCGAACACGGTCGTCAGCTCGGCCGGGAACATCGGGAGCGTCTTGAGCCTCGCGGAAATCCGGTTCTCGATTTGGATGTCACGGCGCTCGGCGGAGTGCCTGACCAAGCGGAACGCGGCGTCGAAACGGTCGGCGGCGTACTGGCGGGACCGGCGGCGGCGAGCGTCAGGCGTGACCACGTCCACGAGGTACGAGGCGTGGCGCTCGATCCATTGCGTGAGGTCCACCGCCGCGGCCCACGCGAGCCTCATTCTGCGTCGCTGAGAAGGCGGGAGAGACCCGTCGTCGAGGATCGACTTGAGCCCGTCGCGGAGCGTCTGCGCGGCCCCCAACAGTGCGTTCATCTCGTGGGCGAATGCGGCCATCTGGGTGCCGACGGAAGCGAGCACGCGGAATAGGGCTCCCTCGGATATCACCCGGTCGGCGCGGTCCTTCGCCTCCTCCATAACCTGCACGGCGCTCGTCATCTTCGGCTGCGCGGCACGGAAGTCGCCTTGGCCGACCAGCAGCCTGGCTTCGCTGATCGATTCTCCCGCCGAAGCGATGAGATCGGGCAGCGATGTGCGGTCGTCTCGCGCCGTGACAATGTCGGTCGTCGTTCCTTCGCCATCGCCAGCGGTCTCCTCGCGAGCGTGCCGCCGCTCTTCTCGCCTGCGCAGCCGCTCCTTCAGATTGCTTGCCGCCCGCACTCTCGTGCACAGGTCGACGCCTGTCCGAACCAGGCGCACGAGCGTGTCGTAGGCCGCCTCCGGCACGAAGCCCTCGCGGTTGACCAGCACCCTAAGCGTCGGCGCGCGCTCCTGAGTGAGGAACACGCCGCCGAAGTAGTTTACGTGGGGGAGCCGGACCAGCCCCTCGTCCGGGTCCGCATCTTCCATCTCCTCGGCAAGCGGCGAGTCCTTGAGCATCTCCAACTGGCGCGGCCGGAACGCGTAGTCGGTGTCGATCGAGAGCCAGTCGTCGTCGCCGTAAGGCAGGACACGGAAACCCTCCAGATAGACACGAACGCCGCTCCTCTTCGTCACCCAAGTGCGCCTTTGGCGGGCACCTTTGCCCTTCACCTGGCCCTCCCGGACTAGGATCCGGGCGTCGAAGTAGGGTCCGCGTTCGGGGTCCGGATGCGGGATGGCCGTCGCATACCCCCGCGCGTCGGGATTCCTGGCGCGTGTGCGACGTGTGGGCGCAATAGCGAAGTGGACCGTGTCCGTGTCCGCTTCCGCATCCGCGCGGATCTCGATCACCCACGCCGCCATCTCGGCGATTGCGTCCCAATACTCGTCGCCGGACGCGAATTCGCCTTCTAGGAGCACCTCGAAGCCACCGTCGGCCCGCAGCGCCCCATTGCCGCCGATGTCCCGGAGGATGGGTCGCTCGAACAGCACAGGCTCCGGCACCACCGAGGTCGGCAGCGGCTTGTGAACGAAGTCCGGCGTCTGGAACTGCTGAACCTCTCCGAAGAACCTGTTCCGCTCCTTCGGAGTCCACGGGCGCCGCAGGTTGGACAGCGTCAGGGCGGTGCCCGCACTAGTGGACCCGTTCACGGTGCTCTCGATCACGGACACCACATCGTCCGGCATCTCATCCAGCGTTTCGTACGCCTCGATCGCATCCCAGTCGAGGACTGCGGAAAGCTCCCGGGCCGGTCCATCGCCCGTCTCGCCCCGGTGGATGCTGGACACCTCCAGCCGCCGCGCGAGTTTGTGCGCGGCCAGCCTCCCGATCCCCTTGACCCCCGTGTACCGGCGACGGTAAACGCTGGAGCGCCTCGTCCCCCGGTCCTTCAGACGGGACGCCACGCGTAGGAAGCCCGAGACGAAACGTTCCCGCGTCATCCCGGTGCCGTTGTCCAGGATGACGATCCTTCCCCGCTTCTGATCGTCCAGGTTCCCGCCGTGCACGATCACCTCGGTGGCGTCGGCGTCGTAGGAGTTCTTGATCAACTCAATCAGCGCCGTCGAGTCGCGGCCCACCAGCAGCTCGCCCAGCTCCCGGAAGAGGTGGGTGTCGACCGTGAACCTAGCCATGACCGTTGCTCCCCCGTGAAGGCCGCCGCCACTCCATCAGACCGGCCCGCAGCTCCCGCAAAGTGGCGATCTCCGAGTCCCGCAGCCCCAGCCCGGCCCGCAGGACGCGTTCGTCGGCTGCACTCCGGGCGTCCTCCTCGCGGCCTTCGCGAAGCAGGTGGTCGACTTCGTCGAACACATCCTCCGCGCCCCGCACCACCGCAACCGGGAGCCGCTTGAGCGTCCCGGGTTCGATCTTGAGAACGCCTCCGCCGTAGCGACGGCCACTAAGCTCAGCCCACGCCGAAGCCGCGCTCGTCAGGAATCCCACGGCCACGGCTTCCGGCGCGACCCCGAGACCGGACTTCCAGCGAACGCTGTGGATGGCATTGGTGTTGAGGCACCTGCTCCTATTGAGGATCAGCAGGGGCGATCCGGCGCGCGCGCAGGTGGCAAAGGCGTCGGGAGAGCAAGGCAGGTCGATGCGGAACCAATCGCTTCGCAGTGCGCACTTGTAGCGGCTGTCGATGCCCGTCGCGGTGCCCTCGGCGATCCAAGAGGCGGCGAGGCGATCCTCCTCCGAGCCTTCGGGCCGGACGAGCAGCGCGGGAGCCTCCGCATCGACCAGCGCCTTGTAGTCGGTCCCTGTGAACGCGAGGCCCTTGAGCCATTTCGTGCGCGCAACGATGCCGTGCCGGGCGCCAACGGGTACCCCAAGCGAGTCCAGCTGCGCTTGGGAACGGATGAAATGCCGGTTGGCACCGGTCACCACGCCGACCTTGATCGATGCAAGTGCCTCTAAGCGAACGGCGTCCGCGGACTGCTGGATCCGTTTGAGCACGACGATCCCCGCGCCTCCGGCTTCGACGGCGGTGGGCGGGAAGGAGGCGTAATGGTCGGCGCACGCGTCGCCATTTGACAGAATGGATCCGAGGTCTTCCACGGAGCCGACGGCCGTGGTCTCGATCGTCCCGCTCCTCCCGAACCCCGAACACGCGAGCGCAACGACCGCCTCGTTGGTGTGTTCGAACTGCCGGTCACGGAGATGGATCAGCCGGCTGTTCGCGAACCGTTCGGTGAGCATCGTACGCAGGGGTACCGCGTAGTCGGTCTGCACGATCGCCTCGGGCACCAGCATGGCCAGACGGCCGCCCGTTGCTAGGAAGCGCAGGGAATGGAGGAGGAAGTAGGCCCAGAGGCTGGCGGTCGCGGGCAGCGGCACGGCCGACCACGCGGCCACGGCCCTAGCGGACTCTCGCTGATCCCCGGCGATCCAGTGGTGTCGCACGTATGGCGGATTGCCGACGATGGCGGCGTACGGACTGCCCGGGAGATCGCTCGGCGAAGCGCCCAGAAAGTCGGCCTGGATGCAGTGGTCCTGGACCAGGAGCTCGCTGGCGTTAGCGGTCTCGGCGCAGGCGGGATCGATGTCAACGCCGTACACCCCTTCTCCCGCGCCTGACGGATCCCTCTCCGAAAGCACTCGCGCGGCGGCCTCCAGAAACGCGCAGCCGCCGTAGCTCGGGTCCAAGACAGGTCCGTTCCCGTCCGCCAGCGCCCAGCGGACCAGCACCGTCGCCAGATCGTCCGGGGTGTAGTATGCACCCAACAGGCGGCGTTTCGGGACGGGCGCGGGGGCCTCGTAGACGAATGGAGCTGTCTCGCTTTCACCGACGGTTGATTCCTGTGGTTGATCGCCCCGGATGCTGTTTCCTACAACCCCTCTCATGCGGCCGGGAAAGGCGTCGGGTGCGCACCGGCCGCCCGCTTCAGACCGCATGGCGCCTCTCGTAGCTGGTCGGCGACTCGTAGCCGAGGGCGGAGTGAAGCCGACGCGTGTCGTGGAAGCTCTCGATGAAGCCGAACACCTCTCGCCGGGGATCCGACGCCGTACGGAGGGAGCGCCGTCGGATGAGCTCGCACTCCAGCGTGGCGAAGGAGCTCTCGCACAGCGCGTTGTCGTACGCCTGGCCCACCGAAACCATGGACCGGGCGATGCCCGCCTCGCGGCAGCGCCCCCCGAAGGCCAGCGAGGTGTACTGCGAACCCTGGTCCGAATGATGCACGACGCGACCCTCGGGACGGCGCTGCTCGATCGCCATCGCCAGCGCGGCCTCGACGAGCTCGGTCCGCATGTGGGTGACCATGGCCCAGCCGACGACGCGGCGGCTCCACGCGTCGAGCACGACGGACAGGTACGGCCAGCCGGCCCACGTGGGCACGTACGTGATATCGGCCACCCATAGCTCGTCGGGCCCCGAGGCCGAGAAGTCGCGGTTCACCAGGTCCGGCGCGGGCCGGGCCTCGGCGTCCGCCCCCTCATCAGCCGTCCCACGCGCTTCCGGCCCACCCGCTCGCCCTCGGCCCCGAGCGCCGCGTGGATCCGCGGACGACCGTACGTGTCCCCACTGCCCGCCCACATCGCCTCGATCCGCGCCTCGAGCTCCGCGTCGCGCCGCGCGCGTGCCGACGGAGGACGCGACAGCTTGCTCCGCGCCTCCGTCGTCAGCCCGTCGCTCCGCACCCCCTCGTCCAGATCCGCCCGCTCGACCCAGTTGCGGATCGTCTGCTCCGAGGGGCTCGAACTCCCGAGCCAGCGACCCTAGGCTGCGACCCGCGCGCGCCAGCTCGACGAGCCGCTCCCGGCAATCCGACGGATACCGCCCCGCTCTCGTGGCCACGACACACCTCCTTGGTTGACCCAATGAAACAGTGTCCGTGAAACCGGGGCAACTCCAGGACGGCCCGCGAGGGGAGCAGCTTTGCCGAAGAACCATCGAGTCCCTGTTGTGAAAGGTTGCGCTCCCCGCGCTCGATGTAGCGATCGTGAGTTCCCGAGAGGTCTCGCGGGGTCAGCCACGGGATACTTCCGCCGAAGTTCTTCGCGTTTCTAGTCGAAGGTGTGCCACCTCCGACGACATCCGCGATTTCACCGATGGCGACTTCGCGCCAGTCCGTGCAAGTTCTCGCCCGTGCGATCACCGCATGCTCCACCCGTATCCCCTCCCGAAACTCGACCGGCACGTCGTCCCACACGAACAGGTCGACCCTGAACGGCAGGTTGCTCTCCTCGAACGCCTCTCGCAGGTTACCGACCCGGCGGCGCTGTTCAGGCGCGGCGAGGACCACCAGGTCCAAGTCCGACTGCGGTCGGGACGTCCACTTCACGCGGGAGCCGTACGCCCAAGCCTCCGTGCCCGGAAGATACCGTTCGAGCAGCGCCAAGATGGTCGCGCGGTCCTCGGCCGCCAAGTCGATGGGCTGGCCTAGTCCCATGTCGCGCCCGTCATGGTCTGAAAGAGGCCGACGGCGTCGTCGATGAAGTCCGGGATCAGCGCCAGGCAGGCTTGCGCCTTCTCGCCGTCGTAGTCGTGTGTCGGGTCGGTGCGGGCATCGGCGTATTGCAGCCACTGCTCCAACGGCGCAGCGAACAGGTCGTTCTCGTGGGCCAGCCTGAGCACCGGCTTCGGGCTGTTGGGCGTCTCGGGGACACCCAACGCCTCGGTCAGATAGCGCTTGAGCACCTTCCAGAGGCAGTCGTAGCAAGTCTCGAAGCGCTGGATGACGGATTCCGCGATGCCCTCGCGATCCAGGTCCGAGAGCGCCGGATTCCCGCGCCGATAGTTCTCGCACTGCTCCGCCAAGCGGGCCAGCGACAGCCGGAACTTGTCGTAGTCAATCATGCGGCTGCTCGAGGCGGGGGTCATCTTCAGTTGGATGTGCGGCGAAGGACCAGCGCATCGACGACCTCGGGGAACTCGGAAGCGTTGATGGAGGCGTCACGCGGGTCTCCATGTCGGCCCACCCAATCGTGCACGCCGGTGTTCAACGTAATCCGCTCGGCGGCGATCTGCTGTGGCGACAGATCGTCGTAGCCTCCCTCGTAACCATTGACGACCACCCGCATGTCGGACGGATAGCTTTCGAGGAGGGCGATCAACTCACCGATGGTCACCGGCTTTGCTCCTCGGAAAGGAAGCCCAACGAGCTCAGGTTCTGACTAATCGCGAGATCGAGCCGGGCACCTTCGGCCTGCTGTTCGCGAAGCTCCGAGACCAGCCGCTTCATCTTGTCCTCGAAGGGCTCGCCGTCCTCTTCCTGGGGCTCCACGCCGACGTAGCGGCCCGGCGTCAGGACGTGGCCGTGCCTGCTCACCTCGTCCAGCGGGGCGCTCTTGCAGAAGCCGGGAACATCGGCGTAGCCGCCTTCCTCCTGTCCCGTCCGCCACGCGTGGTACCGCGATGCGGGCGATGTCCTCTTCGGTGAGCTCGCGGTGTGTCCGGTCCACCATGCGGCCGAGCTTCCTCGCGTCGATGAACAGGATCTCTCCGCGCCGGCGGCGTCCGCGCGCCAAGAACCAGAGGCAGGCGGGAATCTGGGTCGAGTAGAAGAGCTGGCCGGGAAGCGCGACCATGCAGTCTACGAGTTCCGCCTCGATGAGATTCTTGCGGATCTCGCCCTCGCCGGACTGGCTCGACGACATCGACCCGTTGGCCAGCACGAACCCGGCGATCCCCCTCGGCGCGAGGTGGTGGACCATGTGCTGCACCCACGCGAAGTTCGCGTTGCCGTTCGGCGGGACGCCGTAGCGCCAGCGCTTGTCATCGACCAGCCGCTCGCCCCCCCAGTCCGAGACGTTGAACGGCGGATTGGCGAGGATGAAGTCGGCCTTCAGGTCCGGGTGGCGGTCGTTGTGGAAGGTGTCGCCGTGGGCGATCTGACCCCCGATCCCACGGATGGCCAGGTTCATCTTCGCGAGCCGCCAAGTCGTGTAGTTGGACTCCTGTCCGTAGATCGAGATGTCGCCCGGCGCCCCGCCGCCGTTGGCGTTGCCGATGGCGTGGGCGCGGATGAACTCGGCCGACTGCACGAACATGCCCGAAGAACCGCAGCAGGGATCGTAGACCCGCCCACGGTAGGGTTCCAGCATTTCGACGAGTAGCCCGACGACGCAGTGCGGCGTGTAGAACTCGCCGCCCCTTTTCCCCTCGGCGCTCGCGAACTGCGAGAGAAAGTACTCGTACACGCGTCCGAGCACGTCCTTCGAGCGGGCTTCGGCGTCCCCGACGCGGATATTGCCCACCATGTCGATCAGCTGGCCCAAGCGCTGCTTGTCCAGCGCGGGCCACGCGTAGTCCTTGGGAAGCACCTCCTTGAGCGCCGGGTTGTCGCGTTCGATCGCGGTCATGGCCCGATCCACGGTCTGGCCGACGGTCGGCTGCCGCGCCTCGGCCTTCAGGCGCGCCCAGCGCGCCTCCGGCGGCACCCAGAAGATGTTCTCCGCGATGTACTCGTCGCGATCCTCCGCGGCCTCCTCGCCCCACTCGGCGAGCACCGCCGCACGGCGCTCCTCGAAGGCGTCCGAGATATACTTCAGGAAGATGCGGCCCAGCACTACGTGCTTGTACTCGGAGGCGTCCATCGAGCCCCGGAGCGCGTCGGCCATCGCCCACAACTCGGCCTCGTAGCCGGTCGTGGGTCCGCTGTCGGTCTGCCTGGCGGGCATCTCCACTCGCACGTTCAGTCTCGGATCGCCCCGCTCGCTGCCGGAGCGCTTTCCCAAGATACGACATGTGTCGCGGGACAGTACACCTCCTCGGAGCAGGATGGCGAGGTGCAGGGAAGGTAGTCGGCCTCCTCCGTCAGATGGTCGGAAGTGCTCAGTACCCCGCTTGATTTGCAGGGCCGCGGCTGACCCCAAGCCAATCGGCGCTCCGGAGGTTCGCGATCCCGAGGTGCTCGTCGGGCGCGTGCTCGTACCCCATCTCTGTCCGGGGCACGTCCGTCTCAGGCGGTGGCGCGCCAGAACCCTTCCAGCGCCTCTCCGTCCGGCGAGGCGCGCAGCTTGTCGAACGCCCGGTTCCGGATCTGCCGGATGCGCTCGCGGGTCACGCCCAAGAGCGTACCGATCTCCTCCAGCGTCATCTCCTCGCCATCGTCGAGGCCGTAGTAGAGGACGAGGATCTTCCGCTCGCGCTCGGTGAGGTAGCGCTCGAACATTCTCTCGAGGAACTCCCGGCGCGCCTGGTCCTCGACATCCTCCTCGATGTCCGCGTCGTCCATCCCCGAGAAGCGCTCCCCGAAGGACGCGCTGTCGCGGTCGGACTTGTCGAGCGGCGCGTCTAGACTGAGTTCGGCGGAGGCCACGCGCCGCAGCGCGCGCACCGTCTCCACCGGCTCCTCCATCTCCTCGGCGATCTCACGGTCCGTCGGCGAGCGTCCCAGCTTCTGGGTGAGCGCCGTCTCCGTCCGGGAGAGCTTGACGAGGTTGGAGTTCTGGTTCAGCGGAATGCGTACGGAGCGGGTCTGTTCGGCCAGCGCCTGCAGCACCGTCTGCCGAATCCACCACACCGCGTACGAGATGAACTTCACGCCCTTGTCGGGATCGAACTTCTTGACGGCCTTGAGAAGACCCTCGTTCCCGATGCAGACGAGTTCGGCCAGGTTGAGCCCCCGGCCCTGGTACTTCTTCACGTAGGAGATCACGAAGCGCAGGTTCGCCGTGACGAGCTTCTCCGCCGCTTGACGGTCGCCGGCGCGCGCCTTCCGGGCGATCTCCCGCTCGATCTGCGGGCTCTCGATGAGCGGGTAGCGCTCGACATCCTGCAGATACTGGTCGAACGAGTCGAGCGCGTGCGTATCGAAGAACATGCGTCGGCTGGTAGCCGTCTTCGCCATATGAAATCCGAATCCTGACCCGGGTCGGTTGTGGAAAACTATCGCCGCGGGGTGGCCAACCGGAACTCCGCCCCGCCACGGTTCGATCCGATCACTCTTGATACAAACTTGAAATAATAGAGGAAATCGGAGTGAACCGCACCTTTTCCCGACCGCTTCTACCCCGGACCCCTCGCTCGGGCTCCCTCGCCGTCCCGGTCCGAAGCCGCGGCCGACGCGCGTTCCCGGCGTCGCAAGCGGAGGAGATACCAGCACAGGGCGGCCCAGGTGATGCCGTATCCGGCGCCGATGAAGAGCCAGTGATCGTTCATACCCGGTTCACCCCTCCCCCGGTCCCGACAGTTCGAGTTCGAGTTCCGTTGTAGCCAGCCGGTATCGCCGCAACCACAGGTACGCGAACGCGAGCGTGTAGGCGACGAATCCGAGCAGCATCACGAGCCCGTACGCGCTCCACATGGACTGTGGGGACGACGGGGGCTGGTGCAGGCTCCGCCACCAGAACACCGACAGGTACATGATCGGAACTTGGACGAAGGCGATGAGACCGATCACGGACGCCCAGCGCGCCCGCCGCTCCGGATCCTCCGTCATCGAGCGTACGACGAGGTATCCCGCGTAGATCGGTACGAGGAGCGCCGTGGTCGTGATTCGCGGGTCCCAGGCCCACCAGATCCCCCAGGTGGGCCGGCCCCACAGCGTGCCGAGGATGAGGGTAAGGACGGCGGCGAGCACCCCGAGTTCCGCGGCGGAGACCGCGAGGAGGTCCCATTTCAGTTGGCGCTGCACGAGATAGAGGATGCTCATGAGGAAGACGACGAAGAACGCGAGCATCATCACCCACGCCACCGGCACGTGGACGTAGAGGAGGCGCTGGACCTCGCCCTGCAGCGCGTCGGCGGGCAGCACGGCGAGTCCGAGCACGCTGCCCGCGGCGATGAGGGTGATCGCAAGCCATCCGAGCATGGTCAGTTTGTTCATGAGACCCGCATCACTCCTCGAGGACGACGGGGAAGATCCAGACGCAAACCACGAACAGTATCACGTCGTAGGACGCCAGTAACCTCAGCCACCCTCCCGCCCGTCCGAGCGGGTCGCCCGCTAGGAACGCGTCCGTGGCGCCGACGCTCCCGAGGACGACGGGGACGAGGGCGGGGAAGAGGAGGAGCGGCAGCAGGAGTTCGCGCGCCCGGAGGTGGACCGTGAGGGCGGAGAAGAAGGTTCCGATGACGGAGAAGCCGAAGGTGCCGAGGGCGGCCACGAGGAGGAGCGGGCCGGCCTGCGCGGCGAAGTCGACCCGGTACAGGATCGCGGCGGCGGGGAAGAGGACGATCTCGAGCGCGGCGAGCACCACGAGGTTGCCGGCCAGCTTGCCCAGGTAGATCGCGCGCGGGTCGCCGGGATAGAGCCGCAGGAGACGCGTGCCGCCCGCGAGTTCCTCGTTCTGGAACGTTCGGCCGAGGGAGAGGGTGCCGGTGAAGATGATCGCCACCCAGAGGAGGCCGCCGGCGAGCCGTTCGAGCAGGTCGTTGTCCACCCCGATGGCGAAGCCGAACATGAACAGCACGAGCGCGGCGAAGGAGAGCATCGCGGTGAAGCCCTGCCGCGCGCGGGTCTCCGAGAGGATGTCCTTCCACAGGATGGCGGCGGCCCGCCGCGCGAGCCCGCTCATCGCGTCGCGGCGGCCGCCCGGCCGCCCACCAGCCGCACGATTTCGTCGGCGTGCCGGGTCGCGTCTTCGACGCGGTGCGAGGCGATGACCACGGCGGTGCCGGCCGCGCGCCAGCGGCGGACCGCCTCGTGTACGAGCCGCACGCCGTCCTCGTCCAGACTCGCGAAGGGCTCGTCGAGCAGCACGAGTTCCAGCGGGCGGAGCCCGAGCCGCGCCAGTTCGAGGCGCTTGCGCATCCCGGTCGACCAGGCCCGTACGGGGACGTCCGCCGCCCCCGCCAGATTGACCGCGGCCAGCGCGCCCCGCAGATCGTCGGCGGCGGCCTCGGTCCCCGACATGCGGGCCGCGAAGCGCAGATTCTCGACCCCGGTCAACTCCTCGTACGCGTGCCCGCCGGCCGTCATGAACGCCGCGCGCGCCCGGATCGCGTCCCCGCCCGCCGGGAGGGTGCGACCCAGGACCTCCAACCGGCCCGCCGTGGGCCTGAGCAGCGTCGAGATGAGGCGGAGCAGCGTCGTCTTCCCCGTCCCGTTGGCGCCCAGCAGCGCGACGACGGTCCCGCGCGGCACGGCGAGGTCGACCCCGCGCAGCGCCCAGCGCCGTCCGAAGCGCCGGGTGACGCCTTCCGCGGCGACCGCGAGACTCACCGGCCTGACCGCGCGATTGGCCCGCCGCCGGGGCCGCTCATACGTTCCGCCGCATGGAACTCGACCGGATCGCCCGTCTCGCCGGGGGCGGCGGGGGCAAGGTGCTGCTCTACGTGCTCGACGGGCTGGGCGGGCTGCCCCGCGAGCCCGGGGGGCCCACCGAACTCGAGGCCGCGCGCACCCCGCACCTCGACGAACTCGCGCGCGCCGGGACGTGCGGCCTCCACGACCCGGTTGCGCCGGGCATCACACCGGGGAGCGGCCCCGGCCACCTGGCCCTGTTCGGCTACGATCCCCTCGTGTACGAGACCGGCCGCGGCGTGCTCGAAGCCCTCGGCATCGATTTCCCACTCGGGCCGGGCGACATCGCCGTGCGCGCCAACTTCTGCACCCTCGACGCCCGGGGCCGGGTGGCCGATCGCCGCGCGGGCCGCATCCCGTGCGAGGAAGCCGCCCCCCTGGCCGCTCAGCTTCACGACATCCCCCTCGACGGCGCGCGCTGCTCCGTGCGCCACGTGAAGGAGCACCGCTTCGTCCTCGTCCTGCACCCCGATGCCCCGGCGGGCGACGCCGTGAACGACACCGACCCCGGCGTGAGCGGTCGGCCGCCCCGCCCCCCCCGCGCGCGGAACGCGGCGGCCCAGCCGACCGCGCGGCTCCTCGCAGCGTGGCTCGAGGCGGCCGCTCAGCGGCTCGCCGGCCGGCCGCGGGCGAACATGGCGCTCCTGCGCGGCGTCTCCGCCCAGCCCGGCTGGCCCCGCTTCGCCGATGTGTTCGGCATGCGGGCCGCCGCCGCCGCCGCGTACCCGATGTACCGCGGCGTCGCCCGCCTCGTCGGCATTGATGCGAGGGCCGCGCCCGCCGGCGCGCCTCCGCTGGTCGACGCCCTGAAAGCTCGGTTCGCCGAGCACGATTTCTTCTTCCTCCACTTCAAACCTCCCGACAAAGCCGGAGAAGACGGCGACTTCGACCGCAAGGTAGCCGCCATCGAGGAGGCCGACGCCATCGTCCCGGACCTCGTTGACGCGGGTCCCGACGTCATCCTCGTCACCGGCGACCACTCGACTCCCTCCGTCATGCGCAGCCACAGTTGGCACCCCGTGCCCTTCCTCCTCCACGGCGGCCCGGACCGCCACGACGACGCCACCTCCTTCGGCGAGACCGCCTGCCGCGCAGGCGTCCACGGCCGCGTCCGAGGCTGCGACCTCATGCGCCTCGCCGCCGCCCGCGCCGGCCGCCTCGCGAAGTTCGGAGCCTAGCCCGGCCACTCGAATCCGTACAGCCCGCTTGGCTCATCGGCGACTCCGCCGCCCTCCCCGGCCGCTCGCACCGGTCGCGCGCGTGGCGGATTAGGTCCCCTCCGCGGGGTATTATAGAGCGTGGGGTACATCAAGGATGTTCGGCGGGGGCTTTCATGCGATCAACATCCTGGCGGATTCGCAAGACGACGCGCGACCGAACGCGGCACGCCCGCCGGTGCGCCGGCGCAGGCACCCACCCATCGATTCCGTGACAAATCCAGCCGACCTGGACACGCCCCCCCGCCTCGGTTATGATTAAGCCTTAAAAAGACCGGTGCCCGACATTTGTTGGGCATATTCGATGTCTACTATTGGAGGGCGTTATCATGAAGTTTTTCGAGAGTATTCTTCCGTCGCTGCTCCCGGCGTGCTGCATCGCGCTCGTGTTCACCGTCACCCCAATCGACAGCACGTATACGGCGGGTGTCATCGGGGCGACGCCAGTGTGTGCGCAAGTCGCACCCGGGGTCGAAAGGTGCATCGAGGCACACGAGGACATCACGGCGATCGTGGACCTGTTTGCCCTCCCAGCACCAGAGCTCACTGCGACATAAGTTGCAACCTTGACGGTGACGTCGGGCAGGTCAATTGTATTTGTGTCCAATAGTCGTACGAGCGCAGCTCGGCAATCCTCTAGTACCAGCGGGAGGTGCAGCCATCCGTAGCACGACGCATGAAAGCGGAGTCATCCTTAGCGGCGTGATCGTCGTTGCGGGGTTGTGCGTTCCGAGCGCCACCACAGCGGCTGGTGCGAGCCAGGAGGAGTTGCCGAGGGTCTATCGAGTTTCCGACGAACCGACGCTTGAGATCGGATCCGTCGACGGGCCGGGGTCCAGCCTTTTCGGGGTCACGGACGCCACTCGTCTGCGAGATGGCCGGATCGTCGTAGTAGACGGAGGCTCTAAGACCCTCAGGTTTTTTGATGCGGAGGGCAATTTCCGAACCTCGTTGGGCCGCGCGGGCGATGGGCCGGGAGAGTTCCGCAGTTTATACGGGGTGGTGGAATTCGACGATGGGAGCATTGCGACTCTGGATCCCATGTTGGGGCGCGTGACCGTGTTCGCCGCCGACGGACGGCTCGACGAAACCTACCAAGTGTCCCGGCAGTTCGACGAGCCTGGGAAGAAGATTCGCTTATTTGGATTTCTTGCGAATGGAACCTTGGTGGGGATCGAGGAGGTCGAAGACCAGGGCGTCGAGATGCATTACGGCGATTATCCGAGTAGCGTGCTGGCCTATCGGGCTCCGGTGGTCCAACCCGTCTTCGTGGACCGCGCCGGACGCACGGTTCCCTTCGGCGGACCTGTGCCGGGGAGCCAAACCGTCGCCGAGATACGCGCGAGCGTGGGGGGCGGAGGCATACGCGTAGGCGGTGGGTTGGTGTCTGTTCCCTTTCTTCGTAGTTTGCAGGTGGCCGTGCGCGGCGATTGGATCGCCCTGGGCCCGATCGACGAATACCTCGTGGCCGTGTTTGACGCCGATGGCGCGCCGCGAGCGTTCTTCGGAGGTCCTCAGCCGAGGGAAACCCCGGAGGGCGTTTACGAGGCGTGGCTTGACCGGCAGGTTGGCAAGTTCGCTCGGAGGAGCGAGCGTTCGGAATGGCGACGCCGCTACGAGGCGTTTCTGTCTTCGGACTTGGCGCCCGCCACGCTGCCGCCCTTCAAGTCGCTCGCGATCCAAGACGGCGGGATTGTGTGGAGGGAAGTATATGATCCGACGCTGACGGATCATGATCCATCGCTCTGGCTTGTCAACGATCCATCGCGGGCTGGAGAGCTCGTTGGCACCGTTGCGCTGCCACCCGGCTTCCGTCCGTACGACATCGGACGGGACTATGTAATGGGTGTGTGGCGCGACGAACTGGACATCGAGTTCGTGCGAGTCTACAAGCTGATCGAGATACCGTCGGAATAGGCGGAACACGCATTGCCATTCCTGCCGTGGAGACGAACCGGTTCGACCTTGGCAAGGGTAGAACGGTTCGAACCCGCGGTCGGTTCGCAGGCAGCCCGGCCGGACAGCTCGGCGAGGGGTCAGCAGTGGCGCGTCACGCGTCGCTGGTCTTTGTGGCGCAACTCGTGCGTCTCGAAGCCACGGTGCCCGGAGGTGCCGATCGAGTCGAGTAGCGTGACGGCGTCTCCGATCGACTCCAGCAGGTGTTCCGCCATGTTTCGGGTCAGGTTGCTCTTGACGACGATGCGGAACATCGTCGAGCCGGGATCCGCGTCGCAAAACAGCGGCAGACGCCCCCCGGTGAGCGGGTGGTGATAGTCCATGGTGTAGCTGCCGACATACCAGTGGTGCTGCGAGATGACGTGCTGCAGGTCCACCGCGTCGTAGTCGTACTCCAGTTCCGGGTTCAACATGGCCGTAACTACCGGCAGGCACCGCGCGTCCCCGGCGTCGAGCAGCCGAAAGCGCGGCGCGTCGCGGTGCCGCATGGCCTTGAGACCATCGCGAATGAACTTGGCGTTCCGCATCATGTTGTCGGTCAACTGCCGGTAGCCGGCTCTCCCGAAGTGGAGGAGCTTGTAGTACTGGTCGTATACGCCGCTGGCCGGACGCGAGAAGTTGAGCGTGTAGGAGTGGGCGTTGCCCCCGAGATACGTCACATCCACCGCCACGTGCTCGCTCAGGTTGCGCCGCTGCCGCCACACCACCCAGCCCGTCCCGCAGCACGCTTCGCCGTACTTGTGTCCGCTGGCGGAAATCGAGAGCACATTGGGGAGACGAAAGTCCCACGGGGGAATGTCATCCTGGAAGGGCGCTACGAAGCCCCCGGAGGCCGCGTCGACATGAATCCCGACTTGGAGGGAACGCTCCGCGTTGACCTCGTCCACGATCCCGTCGATGTCGGCGAGGGCGTCGTATTGACCGCCGTAATGGTTTCCCATGATGCCGACGACGCCGATCGTCCGCTCATCGATCGCGTCGCGCAGCCGGTCCGGGGGCAAGGTGAAGTCACGCATCGAGGGCGCGATGAGGCGCGGCTCGACATCCATGTACTTGAAGAGCTTCTCCCACGCCGCCTGATAGCAGGTCGAAATCACCACGTTGGGCCGTTCCCCGAGCACTTGGGTGGCGCTTATCCTCCGGTGCCGCGCGTACCATTGCCGCCAACGGAACTTGAGCGCCAAGCCGGCGAGGAGACACGCCTCGGTCGAACCCGCCGTGCCCGCTCCGGGATATACGCCGTAGTCGTCGAAGTCCTCCGGTTTCGGACAGTTCCAGAGGTCGGCGATCATGTTGAGCGTGGCGTCGTGCAGCCGGTAGGACTGCGGATAGACGGTCTGGTCGGCCAAGTTGACGCGCATGCCCATGAGGATGATGGCGGACTCCTGCGCGTCCATCGCGACGTTGACGTAGGATGCCGTGTTCAGCTTGTGGTCGAAATCCAGAGCGTGCGCGTTCTCGACGATCGTCTTCGCGGCTTCGGCCGCCAGTCCCTCCTCCGGGATGCGCCCGAGACGCAGCCAGTCCCTGCGGGCGGCCGGCGAGAGGTAGTAGCCCGGCGCCCCGGCGTTCCTCAGCCGATCGAGTTCGGTTCGCAGCGCGACAACCTCGCGCTCCAGCCGGGCGACGTGGCGCTCGTCCATGGGCGGCTAGGCGGCGCTGGGCGCCTCGTCGGAGTGTTCGATTCCGGCCCCGCCCATCGCGGTGCCCGTGCCCACGGTGATGACGCCGAAGATGAGGTCGTTGAACAGGGCCTGCGCGTTGGCGAGATACCCGTGGATGAAGGGCGACAGCATGCTGTAGGCACCAAGGGCGATGAGTCCCCAGCCGCTGATCCGGTTGATGCCGAGGTTGAAGGTGATGGTGACGACGAGGATGGAACCGCCGAGCACCACGCTGTGCCACCACAGGAAACCGAACGGATATCCCCAGATGAACGGGGCGCCCAGGAACCAGAGTCCCAGCGCGAGACCGACCCAGCGTGAGGCCATCGAACCTCTCTCGGAAGAAAACCGGATGAACCGTCGAACCGGCGCCTATGATGCGCGCCGAAAGGGGTGAGGGCAACGTTGCGCCGCCCGCCGTGAAGCTGCCGCCCCGGTTGGCTACAGCCGTGTGCGGCGTAGGCGGTTCGCGTTCGTGACGACGGAGATCGAACTCAGCGCCATGGCGGCCTCCGCGATGACGGGGTGGAGAAGGCCGAGGAAGGCGACCGGGATCGCGACGACGTTGTAGACGTAGGCCCAGAAGAGGTTCTCGCGAATCTTGCGGAAGGTGGCGCGGGCGAGTCTCGTCGCGCGCAGCACGGAATGCAGGTCTCCCCGCACGAGCGTGATATCCGCGGCCTCGATCGCGATGTCGGTGCCGGTCCCCACCGCGATGCCGACGTCCGCCGCCTTGAGCGCGGGGGCGTCGTTGATCCCGTCGCCGACGAAAGCCACCGCGCGGCCTTGGGCGCGGAGTTGACGGACAACCTCGACCTTGTCGGCGGGGAGCAGCCCGGCCCGGAAGTCGTCGATGCCGAGATGCTCGGCGACGGCGGCCGCCACGGCGTCATGATCGCCGGTGAGCATCACGGTCCGGAAGCCGCGGCGCTTCAGCTCGAGGAGGGTCTCCCGCGCGTCCTCTTTCACGGGATCGGCGATCGCGATCGCGCCGAGCAGCCGCCCGCCGGCGGCCACCCAGGCGATCGTGCGCGCGTCGTCGTCCGAGCGCCGCTCGACTTGGGCGATGTCCGCGTCCGGGATGCCTTCCTCGCGCAGCAGCCGCGCGCTTCCCACGACGACCCGCTCGCCATCGACCTCGCCGACGATGCCCATCCCGATGCGAGCCTCCGCGCCGCCCGCCCGGGAGAAGGGGATGCCGCGCCGGCGCGCCTCCTCGACGACGGCGCGGGCGAGCGGATGCTCCGAGACGTCCTCCACCGCGGCGGCGAGTCCGAGCAGTACGGCCTCGGAGTCGGCCGGACTCGCGCGGCCGGTCGCCGCGTCCGCCGCCGGTCTTCCGGGGTCGCCGCCCAGGTCGCGGCCCGGGCCGCCGGCCGGTAAGACCTCGACCACGCGGGGAGCGCCGCGGGTCAGGGTGCCCGTCTTGTCGAAGACGAGCGTGTCCGCCCGGTCCAGCACCTGCACGGCGGCCCCGTCCCGGATGAGGACACCGCGCGTGGCCCCGAGGCCGGTTCCGACCATAAGCGCCGTGGGGGTGGCGAGCCCCAGCGCGCAGGGGCAGGCGATGACGAGCACCGCGACCGCGGCGTAGAGCGCGAGCGAGAGGCGGCCCAGCTCCGGGTTCACCCACGGAACGAACCCCGAGGCCCAGCGCGCGGCCTCCTCGAACACACCGGGCAGCGCGAACCAGCCCGCGAAGGCCGCCAGCGCGACGACGAGGATGACGGGGACGAAGATGGCGGTCACCCGGTCCGCGAACTCCTGGATCGGGACCTTGCTCGCCTGCGCCTCCTCCACGAGACGGATGACGTTCGACAGGAAGGTGTCCTCGCCCACGCCCGTCGCCCGCACCCGGAGCGCGCCGGAGTGGTTGACCGTCGAACCGAGCACGGAGGACCCCGGCCCCTTCTCGACCGGGATCGACTCGCCCGTCGCGAGCGATTCATCGACCGCGCTCCTCCCCTCGAGGACGACCCCGTCCGTAGGGATCTTCTCGCCCGGGCGGATGATCATCACGTCGCCCACCGCGACGTCGCGGGTCGGAATCTCGAGTTCGGCGCCCTCGCGCTCGACGCGGGCCGTCGGCGCTTCGAGCGAAAGCAGCGCCTGGATCGCCGACGAGGACCGCCCGCGCGCCTTCGCCTCCACGAAGCGGCCCGTGAGGTGGATGGCGGCGATCATCGCCCCCACCGGAGCGAAGTTCATGATCATCGGGGCGAACCCGAGGACGTGAAGGACCGCCCATCCCCCCGTGAGCACCGAGACGCCGGCCCCGAGCGCGATGAGGACGTCCATGTTCGGCGCGCGGCCCCGAGCCGATCGCCAGGCGCTGCGCAGCGTCGGCCCCCCCGGCCCGGCGAGGATGGCGGCCCCGAGCACCGTGACGCCCAGATCGAAAACGAGGGCCGACGGCCAGCGGACCCCGGCGATCATCTCCGGCAGCATCCACACCATGGCCGGGACCGCGAGCGCCCACCCCGTCCACATGGCCCGCCGCGCTTCGATGGAGTGGGCTTCCGCCTCCGCGAGGCGCGAACGCTCGGCCTCCCCACGGTCCACCTCCGCGGCGGGTCGAATCTCGTAGCCGGCCCCTTCGACCGCGGCGGCGAGTTCCTCGAAACTCACCTCCCGGGTGAGGGTTAGCCTCGCGGACTCCGCCGGTAGGCTCACCGAAGCCTCCACGCCGTCGATGGCATTGAGACTCTTCTCCACGGAGCCGACGCAGCCGGCACAGTGCATGCCGGTGATCCGAACCGTCTTCCTGGCGGGGGCCGGGGCGGGGGTCGCCGTGTCCGTCATCGTCCTTCCGGTGTTATCTGCCTGCGAAGCGCATGAAGAGATCCGCGATCTCCGCGCGCACCCGCGCGGCGTCGTCGCCGCCTTCCTGGATGGCGTGGGTGGCGCAGCGCTCGAGGTGGTTCAGCAAGAGTTCCCTTTCGGCCGCGCGGAGCGCGGAGTGGACGGCGGCGAACTGCTGCAGGATGTCCGGACAGTACCGCTCATTCTCCACCATGCGCGCGATGCCCCCGACCTGTCCCCGAATGCGGGCCAACCGGCGGCCGAGGTCGTTCTTCGTCCCCTCCGCGATTCCCACCGCATGCGGCCGCGCCTCGCTCACCATTCGCTCACCGCCATTCACGATTCGATCATCGCCGTTCACGCCGCGCTCACGTCCATCGTGGACCGATCATGGGCGTCCGACCGATTCGGAATTGGCCATCGGTCGTCTCCGCGCGACAAACCAGTTCGTGTTGGTGCGGGTCACCGGGCGTTGACGCCTCACTGCCACGGTTCATTATACTATACAGGGGTAGTGTATTATCCGCAAGCGGCGCGAAGCGGGGGCAACCCGAGGGACCGAGGGGAGCCGACGGGCGCGAGATTCGCTACGCCGGCGGTGGCGGCGTTTCGCCGGGGGCTGCTAAACTCAGGGCCATGTTCAGAAAACTCAGACAGATGGTCGACGAGGCGCTCGACCGCATGGAGGCGAAGCAGCCCGGTGCGTCCGAGGACGACATCGACCGCGTCATCCGCGCCATGCGCCAGGAACTCGTGGATACGCGTGCGCGGATCTCCGAACTCGAGGGGCTGCTCGAGTCGCAGGTTCGTGAGGCGGACCGGGAGAGGGAGGCGGCGCGGGTCGCCGAGCGGCGGGCCGCGAAGGCCGCCGAAATCGGCGATGCGGAGACGGTCGAGGTCGCCCACCGTTTCGCGGCGCGCCACCGCGAGCGGCTCGAGGTTCTCGTCCTCAAGGCCGAGGGGACGCAGGCCGAACTTCAGCAGCAGCAGGCCGAAGCCGCGCAGGGGGCGGAACAACTGAAGAGCGCCATGGCGCGGCGGGATTCGCTCGGCGTGCAGCAGAGGCGCGCGCAGGCGATCCAGCACTCCGCCGACCGGTTCGACTCGGTGGACGCCTTCGACCGCATGGCGGAGAAGATGGAGGGAAGCCGCGACCTCGACGATGCGCGCAGCCAAGTGGACGAGGCGCTCGACCCGATGGCCGGCGCACCGCAGCGGGACTTCGCCGCCGAGCGGGAGCTGCGGGAGGTGCGGGCGGACGCGATGCTCGAGGAGCTGAAGCGTCGAATGGCGAAGGGGGAATAGCCGATGGATCTGTTGATGATCGCCGTCTTCGGCTATCCGCTCGTGCTCATCGGGATCGGCGTGTGGCGCTCCCGGCAGATCAAGAGCCACGCGGACTTCATGGTGGCGGGCCGGAACGTGCCCGTCGCGCTCCTCGTGGGAACCCTCATCTGCACCTGGATCGGGTCGGGATCCCTTTTCGGAGGGGCCGGGCTGGCCTACCGCACGGGGATCGCGGAGCTGTGGTTCTCCTTCGGCGCCTGGGTCGGGCTCCTCGTCGCCTTCTACCTGGCACCGCGCGTGCGCTCGATCGCGAAGTACACCGTCCCGGACCTCCTCGAACAGCGCTACAACGCCGCGGCGCGCGTCCTCGGCACGGTCGCGATCATCCTCGCCTACGTCACCATCGCCGCCTACCAGTTCCGCGGTGGCGGCTGGATCCTGAGTATCGTCACCGACGGCGCGATCTCGCCCACGACCGGGATGATCATCACCTGCGTCACGATCGTGGCGTTCACGGCGCTCGCCGGGATGGTGTCCATCGTCTCCGTCGATCTCCTGAACGGGATCATCATCACGCTCGGCATCGTCATCGGTCTCCCCTACCTCGTCCTCTCCAACGGCGGCGTGGGTGCCGTTGCGGCCGGGCTGCCGGAGGGCCACCTCACGGTACTCGGGGGGCACAACGTCCTCTGGGTCATCGGCGTCGCGATGCCCACCTTCCTGCTCATCCTGGGCGAGAGCGGGATGTACCAGAAGTTCTTCTCCGCCAGGGACGCGGGGTCGGCCAAGAAGGCCGTGGTCGGCATGTTCCTCGGCGTGGTCTTCATCGAGACGACGCTGGCGCTGATCGCGATCGTGGGCCGGGCGGTCTTCCCGGAACTCGCGGACCCGGAGCAGGTGTCGCTGGTCGGTCGCGCCGCGTCGGAGACGATTATCCTTCACATTGCCGCCAACGGTCTGCCGATCATCGGGGGCGCGATTCTCCTCGCCGCGGCGGTCGCCATCGTGCTCTCGACGGGGAACACGTTCCTGCTCGTGCCCTCGACCAACGTGAGCCGAGACCTCTACGAACGCTTCGTGGATCCGGAGGCGAGCGAAGGGCGGAAGCTCGCGTTGCAGCGCCTCTGCGTCGTCTTGTTCGGCGGGCTGGGGCTCGTGTTGCTGACGCAGTTCGACACCGTGCTCGCGATGGCGCTGTACGCGTATTCGCTCGTCGGGGCGAGCCTCACGCCGGCGCTCCTGGCGGCCTTCCTCTGGCGTCGCGTGACACCGCAGGGAGGGGTGGCGTGCATCGCGGGCGGCCTCGGGAGCATCGTGGGGATCGCGCTCCTGTCCCGGCTCGGCGTGGATTTCACGGCCATGATCGGGGGGACCGCGTTCGATTTCGCCTCGAGCCACTACATCGTGATCCCCGGCGTCGTCATCTCGCTCGGACTCCTGATCGTCGTGAGCCTGCTCACGCCGCCCTCGCCCGAGGAAAAATGGGCGCCCTTCTTCCAACGGGACGCCCGGCGCTCCTGATTAGACGTGTCGCGGGCTTGATTCGTGGGCGACGGGGTCCGCGGGCGGGGGACGGGGCCGCCGGCGGGCACCTCACCGCTCTCGGTGCCGGCGCGGGGTTTCGCCACGGGCCGTTAGGCGAGCGGGCGGCGGAGGGCGTCGATGCGGTCGGGGGGGCCGATGACGACGAGTTCATCGCCCGCGCGGAGGCGGTACCGGGGGTCCGGGTTGTAGAGGAGGGCGTCGCCTCCGGGTTCGGTCTCGACTTGGTGGACGGCCGCCAGGAGTGGGCGCGTTCGGGCCGCGATCTCGCTCTCGGCCAGCGTCTGCCCGGCCATCGGGGAGGTCGCGGAGACCGGAACCTGGTCGATGAGAAGGCCCGCCCCCTCGGGCGTCACCGTATCCATGAACAGCGCGGCTCCCGGACGGAGGATTAGGGACGCCATCTGCACGCCGCTGGTCGCGTTGGGTGTGACGATCCGGTCGGCGCCCGCCTTCTCGATCTTCCCGGCCGAGTCCTCGGAGCGTGCGCGTGCGATGATCGTCAGCTCCGGACTGAGGTCGCGCGCCGCCAAGCAGACGAAGGCGCTGCATCCCGCCTGAAACGCTGCGCCCATCGTCGCTCCTCGGTCACATGGCGCCGCCATGCTCCCTCGTCCCTCCTCTCCCCAGAGGGGTCCCCGCCGCGCGCATCACGGCTCTCGGCGCTGACGCGGGGTCTTGCCAAGGCCTGCTGGTCGGGCGACGACCTGGCGGCCCTTGATCCGGCTTCCGTTGAGGCCGCGGACGATCGCGTCGGCGACCAGCGAATCGACATCGACGAGGGTGAAGTTGTGCCGGATGTCGATGCGCCCGATCTGTCCGGCGGCGACGCGTGTTTCGCCGGTGATCGCGCCGACGAGATCGCCGGGGCCCGCGCCGTCGCGCTTCCCGACATCGACGAAGATCTTGGTCCAAGTCGGCCGGGTGGCGCGCCGCGCGCCGGTGTCGGGGGGCACGCGCCTGGCGTCGGCCGGGGCCGTCTCGCCGGCGGTCGGGGAGGGTCGGTCCGCCATCCGGAGGAGTCCGGCGAGGGCGGCCGCCACGCGCGCGGCGCCGTGTTCCCGGATGAGAGGGGCGAGGAGGAGCGTGCCGCTCGCGAGATCCTGCTGCTCGAGCGCGTGGGCGACGCGGGCCCGGAAGGCGGCCACGTCGTCCATGAGCGCGGGCTCGGCGGGCTCGGCCAGGCGTACGACCCGCAGTCCGGCTCGCCTCGCGGTCAGCTCGAGCTGCCGCTCATGCAGGGAGTCGACGATGGCGTAGCAGCGCTCCGCGGCGGCCGCCGTGCGGGCGAGCGGTCCCGGCACGGGCGGCAGCTCGAACGCGATGGCGTGGGCGGCGGCGTCGACCTCGCCCCACGCCCCGACCCGCACCGCCGCACCCCCGTCGGTCTCGGCCGCACGGGTGTCGGTCTCGGCCGGGCCGGCTGCCTCGGCCGCGACGACGTGCAGCCCGGCCAGCGAGAGCGCGGCGCGCACGGCGGCGACCGCGCGGGGGGCGGTCTCGACGCTGACGGCGGCAGCCCCTCCGGCCCCCGGCGCGTGCCGTTCGTCCGAGGTTCGCCCCGCGATGTCGTGAAGCAACTCGGCCAGGCGAGCGAGCCGGCCCTCGCGCGTCGCCCGGCTCGCGACCGCGATCGGAGTAGCCGCCGCCCGGCCCGCCTCCGGCTCCCCGGCCCGCAGCTCGGCGAACAGTTCGTTCGGCCACCGGCGCGCGCGCGGCAGCCAGCGCCCGATCAGCTCGTCGAACGCCGCATCCCGGGCGTGGGTGGTCGCGATCCGGCGGGCCCCCTCGCCCGAAGCCTGCACCACGGCCTCGACGGCGGCCCGCGCCGGCTCCAGCGCACGCACGTCATCGAGGACCAGGGTGCAAAGCGCCCCCGCCGGGATGTCGCCCCTTCGCACCCCCTCCAGCAGCGAGGCCGGCGGACCAACGAGGATCGGAGCCCGCGCGACCGCCCCGGCGGCGGCGCCCGGCACGACGACGACCCCGTGCCCGGCGGCGCGGGCCTCGGCATGCATGCGCGCCGCGCAGCGCCGCGCGCGGTCCACGGTCGCGGTAAGCACGAAGGCGCGTCCCCCCGCCTCGCCGGCGGCGAGGTCCCGCACGGCCGCCGCCGCGTAGAGCGAAGCGAGACCCGCTCCCTCGGCGGCAATGAGCGCGAGGTGGCGCCCCCGCTCGATCGCCCCCGAGAGGGTCTCGAACGCTTCCGCCGCCGGTGGGGCCGTGCGCGCCGCGGGTTCCGGCTGGTCCTGGTTCAAGAGCGGGATCCCAAACAACGAAGTGGACAGGGGGTCGTGCGCGGGCCGTCGCCCGCATCGTGGGGAAGGTACGCGGGCCGTCCCTCGCGCCAAAGTGTGCCCGCCCGCGGAGGTCCCCACGCCGGTCCCGTCTCGTTGCCGGTCCCGTCTCGTTGACGGCGGCTCGACGGCGCGCCTAACGTCACGACCGGCTCGACGGCGCGCCCACCATCACGGCCCGCTCGCCGCGGCGGTCCGGCGTCGCTCTCCCCCGCTGACGTCCAGTACGAGGTGAACAGCCATCTCCGCAGTCGGAACCCTGGCAGCCCGCGGCAAGACCCCGGGCGAGCACTTCACGGCTCACGGCGCTGACGCGGGGTCTTTCCACGGACTGCTGGAGGCGATTCAGACCTGGGTGTGGGGCGTCCCTCTCATCATCCTCCTCCTCACCACGGGCCTCGTCTACACGCTGCTGCTGCGGGGCCTCCAGTTCCGCCGCCTGTGGCACGCGCTCCGGCTCGCGTTCGTCAAGCGCCGCGAACCGGAGGGCGAGGGCGACATCTCGCACTTCCAGGCGCTCATGACGGCGCTGGCCGCAACGGTCGGCACCGGGAACATCGTGGGCGTTGCGACGGCGATCGGCGCCGGTGGGCCGGGGGCGCTCTTCTGGATGTGGGTGACGGGACTCCTCGGGATGGCGACGAAGTATGCGGAGGCGGTGCTCGGCGTCCGCTACCGGGAGACCGACGCCCGGGGGGAAAAGGCGGGCGGTCCCATGTACTACCTCGAGCACGGCCTCGGCCGGGGCGCGTTCGGCCGCGGTCTGGCGATCGCCTTCGCGCTCTTCGCGACGCTCGCCGCGTTCGGCATCGGCAACGGCGTCCAGTCGCAGGCGGTGGCGGACGCGATGCACGAATCGTTTCACGTGCCGCACTGGATCACCGGACTCGCCGCGGCGGGTGCCGTCGGGCTTGTCATCATCGGAGGCATCCGCTCCATCGCGCGCGTGGCGAGCGTCATCGTGCCCGCGATGATCGTCCTCTACATGGGGGTCGCCGGCGTCGTCCTCATTTCCAACGCAGCGGAGATCCCCGCGGCTCTCCGGCTCGTGTTCGAGCACGCGTTCGGAGGGCGTGCGGCGGCTGGCGGGGCCCTCGGCTACACCGTCCTCCAAGCGATGCGCTTCGGCGTCGCGCGCGGGATCTTCTCAAACGAATCGGGACTGGGCACGGGGGCGATCGCCGCCGCGGCGGCGCAGACGCGCGAGCCGGTGCGGCAGGCCCTCGTCTCGATGACGCAGACGTTCATCGACACCATCGTCGTCTGCACCTTCACGGGACTCGCGATCCTCACGACGGGCGCGTGGCAGTCGGGCGCCGAGGGCGCGAACATGACGCAACTGGCTTTCGACACGAGCCTCGTCGCGGGCGCGGGGGACATCGTCGTCGCGCTCGGCCTCGCAACCTTCGCCTTCAGCACAATGCTCGGGTGGTCCTACTACGGAGAACGCAGCTTCGCCTACCTCTTCGGCGAACGCGTGATCCGTCCGTACCGGCTCGGGTTCGTGTTCGTGATCGGGCTCGCCGCGGTCGTGGAACTCGATGTCGTGTGGCTGATCTCCGACATCCTCAACGGCCTCATGGCGGCACCGAACCTGGTGGGACTCCTCCTGCTGTCGGGCGTCGTGTGGCGGGAGACGCGGAGCTACTTCAACCGCTAGCCTCGTGTCCCGACACTCCCGGTCACCCTCGGAAGGGTGGGTAGTGGCCGAGGTCGTAGGCCCGAATCGAGAGGACGCCGCGCGACTCGATCCCCACGTCGGCAAGGGTGCGCGTCTCATCGCGGATGCGGCGCTCGGCGAACTCCGTGTAGAAGTCGCCGGGGTCGTCGGAGGAACGCTGGAGCATCGCGCGGATGCCGAAGGCCTTCGCGTCGGCGACGGTCGTGCCGGCCGGCAGTTCGGCGACGTGCTCGAGCCAGCGGTCGGGCATGATGAGGCGAACCGTGATGGCGTTCATGCGGCTCCCGGTGAGGGCTTCGGCGCCGGCTTCAGCGCCGGATTGGGCGGTCACTCTCAGTGGACGTTGCGAAGGGTGTAGAGGAAGCGCTTCGCGAGGTCGGTCACGTCGAGGCCCACGACGCGATCCGTCTCCACGCGGACGTTCGTGTGGCCGCCCGCCCGGTCGACGGCGAAGCGGGCGAGGCCGATCTCTCCGGCGAAGGTGACCGACGTCTCCGTCTCCTCGCGCACGGCGAGTCTCGAATGCCGGCCGAAGAACGCCTTCGCGCGGCCGAGGACATCTTCCGGAGACAGGTCGGTGATCGTGACGTATCGCATGTGGCGAACCCCTTGGTCGGGCCGCAAGATCCCGCCGCCCCGGCGGCGCGTCAACCGGACGGTGCGAGTCCCTCCAGCGAACGATTGGCCACAGGCGTCCGGGGGCGATACCATCTCCCGCCATGAACCCGCCAATCTCGCCTCCAATCTCGTTCGGCCGCTTCTTTCTGCCCGGCCCGACCGAAGTCCCTCCGGATCTGTTCGACGCGATGCGCCGACCCGTCGTCGGGCACCGGAGCGCCGAGGTCTCGGGCCTGATCGAGGCGATGCAGCCGTCCGCGTCGCGCCTCTTCCGGACGTCGCGGCCCGTGTATCTGTCGACGTCGTCCGCCACCGGCATGATGGAAGCCGCGATCACGAACCTCACGCGCCGCCGCGTCCTCTGTCTCACGAACGGGTCGTTCAGCAAACGGTTCCACGCGATCGCCAAGGCGACGGGGCGCCCCGCGGACGCGCTCGAGGCGGAGTGGGGCGAGCCGAACCTGCCGGAGCGGCTGCGCGACGCGCTCGCGGCGGCGCCCGGCCGGTACGACCTCGTCACCGTCGTCCACTCGGAGAGTTCGACCGGGGTCCTCAATCCGCTGGAGGAACTCGCCGCCGTCGTCCACGAGTTCGACGACGTGCTGATCGCCGTCGATACAGTCTCGTCCCTGGCCGGGGCGCCGGTGAAGACCGACGAGTGGGGACTGGACTTCGTTCTCACGGGATCGCAGAAGGCGGTGGCGCTTCCGCCGGGCCTCGCGCTGGCCGTCGCGTCCGAGAGGGCGCTCGCCCGCGCGGCGGAGGTCGAGCATCGCGGCTTCTACTTCGACATCCTCAAGTTCGAGAAGAACCTGGAACGCTGGCAGACGCCGAATACTCCGGCGGTCTCACTCCTCTTCGCTCTCGAGCGGCAGCTGGACCGGATGATGGAGGAGGGGCTGGAGGCGCGCTGGGGGCGTCACGATGCCATGGCCCGCCGAACGTACGAATGGGTGGACCATACGGCCGCGCGAACGGGTAGGCCGTGGCGCGTGCTCGCGCCGGAAGGCTACCGTTCGCCCTGCGTAACGGCCATCATGGTTCCGGACGATCTGACGGGGCCGGAGGTCGTCTCCCGCGCGCTGGCGCGCGGATACACGGTGGCGGCGGGTTACGGGCCCCTGAACAAGCCGTCGTTCCGGATCGGACACATGGGCGAGCACACGCTCGGCGAGTTGGAGGCGCTCCTGGTCGTCCTCGACGAGGTTCTGTGATCTGAAGGGGAGCCACTTACCGTGAGCGAGACGCCTTGAGCGATTCGGCCGGGGACGTCCAGCGTCTTCTGATTGCCGACCCTCTTCTCCCGGAGGGGATCGAGACGTTGCGCGCCGCGCCGGGGATCGCCGTCGAAGACCACAGCGAAGGGGACCGCGAGGGGCTCCTGCGCGCGCTGCCGGGCGCGGCGGCGCTGATCGTGCGCAGCCGCACGAAGGTGGATGCGGAAATCATCGAAGCGGGTGACTCGCTGCGGGTCATCGGCCGCGCGGGCGTCGGCGTGGACAACATCGACATCCCCGCCGCAACCCGCCGCGGGATCGCGGTTCTGAACGCCCCGGCCGCGAATACGCAGTCGACCGCCGAGTTGGCGTTCGCGCTGCTCCTCGCGGCGGCCCGTCGGCTGCCGGAGGCGGATGCGAGCATCCGCGCGGGAGAGTGGCGGCGCAAGGAGCTGCGGGGCATCCAGCTCAGCGGCAAGACGCTGGGGGTGGTCGGGCTCGGCCGGATCGGGGCGGAGGTGGTCTGGCGCGCGCGGGCCTTCGGGATGCGCGTGATCGCCCACGATCCGTTCGTGAGCGCCGAGCGGGCGAGCGACCTGGGGGTCGAGCTCACGGATCTCGACGAACTTCTGCCTGCCTGCCACGCGCTTACGCTCCACGTCCCGCTCTCCGCCGACAACCGCGGGTTCATCGGCCGCCGGGAGATCGCGGCCATGCAGCCGGGTGCGATCCTGATCAACGCGGCGCGCGGCGGGCTCATCGACGAGGTCGCGCTGGCCGACGCGCTGCGGAGCGGCCATCTGGGCGCGGCCGGGCTCGATGTGTTCGCGACGGAGCCGCTCCCCGCCGACAGTCCGCTGCGTGAGGCGCCGCAGCTCGTATTCAGCCCCCACCTCGGGGCCTCGACCTTCGAGGCCCAGCGGCAGGTG
Source organism: Candidatus Palauibacter poriticola (assembly GCA_012270965.1). Taxonomy (GTDB): domain Bacteria; phylum Gemmatimonadota; class Gemmatimonadetes; order Palauibacterales; family Palauibacteraceae; genus Palauibacter; species Palauibacter poriticola. The sequence continues at coordinate 76,236 of JAAXHJ010000044.1, read as the reverse complement.
TCCCAGCAGATTGCCATCTCCGTGCGCAACGCGCTGATCGAGGACGATTTCAGCGCTGCGCTCAACGCCCCGTTCGAGGCCGAAGATCGCGACGGGGCTGGGCCCATCATGTACCTCGGCCGCTGTTTGGGCCGGCTGCTGGCCGGACTGGACGACGCGGCTCCGCGCCGGATCGAGGTCCGCTACGGGGGGCCGCGGGATGGCGTCCTCGGACCCCTCGCCGCGAGCGTGGCGGTGGGGTTTCTCGAGCGCCGGGTCGACCCGCCGCTCAACGTGGTGAACGCGCTGTCGATCGCGGCCGAGCGCGGTCTGGAGATCGTGCGCGTCCGCACGCAAGCCGTCGGGGACTACACGAACTACGTCGAACTGGGCGTGCGGTACGGCCGGCGGGAGACGGAGGTGGTGGGCGGCGCGCTGATGGGTGCGCGGATGGAGCCGCGAATCGTGCGCGTGGGGAGGTTTCGCGTCGACACGCAGCCGCTCGGCACCTGCCTCTTCATCCACAATCGCGACCGGCCGGGCGTGATCGGCGCCGTGGGCACCGTGCTCGGCGAGGCGAACGCGAACATCGCCGAATACCACTTGGCGCGCCGCCGTGGAGGGGGCCGTTCCCTCGGCGTGGTGCGGATCGATGGCGAGGTTCCCGCCGAAGTGCTGCGCGGCCTCAACGAACTCGACGGGATCGACGAAGTCCGCCAGATCCACTTCGACTAAGCCCCCCCCCGCAGAGGCCGGCGTTCAGGGTCGTTCGCATCCCCGAACTGTGGGGCGCCGCCGCGCGAAGGCGAACCGAACCCGGATGTCGCGCGCACCCACGATGAATTCCTCGCCGACGCCGAGATCAACTCGTGGTTGTCATCTCCGTGAAGCGCTGAGGCTGGATCGGTGCTTCGGGACGGCGGGATTCGTCATGATCCCCGCTGGAGCTGAGCGGGCTCCGTCAGGTCGGGGGTGTCCATTCGGCGGCGACGGAGGGGCCGGGGGCTGGGAGGCGGTCCGGATGGAGCAGCCCGCCCAGGATCTCGACGCCGGTGACGAAGCGGGGACCCGAGCGGTTGAAGTAGGAGGAGGCGTCGACGGCCCAGGCCCGCCCCGACGCGACCGCCCGCGGTGCGACGCGTTCCAGTTGCCGCGCATGGGCGTCGGCGTCCGTCCGCGCCGCCTCCAGACCGTAGCCGCAGGGCATGAGGAGGAGCGCGTCCGGATCGAGATCTCCCATCTCCTCCCACGACACCTGGCGCGAAGGCCGCCCCGCTTCGCCCGCCAGGTTCCGGCCGCCGGCGAGTTCGATCATCTCGGGCACCCAGTGGCCCGGTGTGAATGGCGGATCGAACCACTCGATGCCGAGCACTCGCCGAGGGGTGGCGTCGCGTACGGCCGCCCGCACCGCGTCGAGTCGGCTGCGGAGCGCTGCCTCGGCGTCTCGCGCGATGTCCGGCTGGCCGACGGCCCGCGCCACCTGCGTGATCGAGGCGAGGATGTCCTTAATCGTGTGAGCGTCGAGCGACACGACCTCGGCATCGATCCCGCGCCCGCCGAGCACCTCACGCACTCCGCCGGTCGGCACGGCGCACACCTCGCACACGGCCTGCGTGATGATGATGTCCGGATCGAGCCCCTCGAGGACGGACTCGTCAATCTCGTACACGCTGCCATGGTCGATCATGGCCTGCCGCACGGCGGCGTCGATCTCCCCGCTCGAGAGGCCCGCCGGGTCGAAGCGGGGGCGGCTGGCGCGGGGACGCTCGAGCAGGTGCGGCGGATGATCGCACTCGTGCGAGATGCCAACGAGACACTCGCCAAGGCCGAGCGCGTCGACGATCTCCGTGCCCGACGCAAGGAGCGAGACGATGCGGGGAGCGGCCGGCGTCACGGGTCTGGCCGTAGATGCCAAGAACGTTGGTGGCCCTTAGCTCGACGAGTCGTTGCATGGGCGTGCGCCGCCCGAACGCGGCGGGGCTTCGCCACGGGCCGTTGGGTCGCCATCAGTAGCGCGGCATCGCCGGATCGATCTGCTCCGCCCACGCGAGGATCCCTCCCGCAAGGTTCACGGCGTTGTCGAACCCGGCCGCGCGCAGGTACTCCACGGCGCGGTCGCCGCGGGGGCCCGAACGACAGTGGACGATGAGGGGTTCCGATGTGTCCAGGCCCTCCACGGCCTGGGGTAGCGTGGCGAGCGGCACGAGCCGTGCCCCCGCCTCTTCGAGGTTGCAGATCGCCCACTCGTAGTCTTCGCGTACGTCGATGAGCTGGAAGCTCTCGCCGGCGTCGATCCGGCGCTTCAGTTCGTGTACGTCGATGTCGAGGCCGTGCACAGGATCCTCCGTTGCCGCGGGACCGTCCGCCATCCCGTCCCCGTCCACCGCGCCGTCCGCGTCCGCGGGGCCGCTCGCCACGCCGCCGCCGCTCGCCGCGCCGCCGCCGACCGCCGCCCCGGCGCTCCTCGCCCCGCCGCCGGTCTCCCCGCAGAAGCGCTCGTAGTCGATGAGTCCCGTCACGCTCGGCTCGGGGCCGCAGACCACGCACTCGGGATCCGGGGCGATGTCCAGCGAGCGAAACTCCATGCGCAGCGCGTCGATGAGCACGAGGCGTCCCGCGAGGGTCGCGCCGATCCCCGCCAGCCACTTGATCGCCTCGTTCGCCTGAATCGATCCCACGATGCCGGGCAGGACGCCAAGAACCCCCGCTTCCGCGCAGTTGGGCACGAGATCCCGGGGCGGTGGATCCCGAAAGAGGCAGCGATAGCAGGGGCCATCCGGCGCGGAGAACACGGATGCCTGTCCCTCGAAGCGGAGGATGGCGCCATAGGCGAAGGGCGTTCCCAGCATCACGCAGGCGTCGTTCACGAGATATCGGGTCGGGAAATTGTCGCTCCCGTCGATGACGAAGTCCCATCCGTCGAGAATGTCGAGCGCATTCCCGGAATCCAGGCGCGTCTCGAAGGTCTCGACGGCGACGTCCGGGTTGAGGCCCCTGAGCCGGGCCCGGGCGGAGGCGAGCTTCGGCGTCCCGACCGAGTCCGTATCGTAGAGCACCTGCCGCTGCAGGTTGGAGAGTTCCACGCGGTCGTGGTCCACGAGTCCGAGCCGTCCCACGCCCGCGGCGGCCAAGTAGAGGGCGGCCGGGGATCCCAGCCCGCCCGCGCCCACGATGAGCACGCTCGAGGCCCGCAGGAGCCGCTGCCCCGCCAGCCCTACCTCGGGGATGCTTACGTGACGCGCGTAGCGGACGAGTTCGTCGCGGGAAAGGTCGCGGTTCATCCCGTCATCCGTCCTCAGCCGCAGGGCGCGAGCGCGTCGCGCAGCGCCGCCATGTTCGCGGCGATGCCGGGCGCCCACCGAAAGACCGAGGAACCGGCCACGAACACCGACGCCCCCGCTTGGGCGCACACGGGGGCGGAGGTCGGATCGATCCCTCCGTCCACCTGAATGACCGGCGGCGCCAGCCCGCGATCCGCCGCCATCCGCAGCACGGCGGAGATCTTCGGCACCGCCTCGGCGATGAACTTCTGTCCCCCGAACCCCGGGTTCACCGTCATCACGAGGACGAGGTCCACGACACCCAGGACTTCCGCCAGCGTCTCCACGGGCGTGGCCGGGTTGAGCGCGACGCCGGCGTAGCAGCCCAGCTCCCGGATCCGGTGAAGGTTCCCGTGCAGGTGAACCGACACCTCCTGGTGAAGCGTGAGCATGTCGGCCCCCGCCTCCGCGAAGGGCTCGAGGAACTCGCCGGGGTTGTCGATCATCAGATGCACGTCGAGGAAGGAGTCGGAGACGGCGCGCAACGATGCGAGCACAGGCAGCCCGATCGTGAGGTTGGGGACGAAGTGCCCGTCCATGACGTCGAGCTGGAACCACTCCGCCCCCGCGGCCTCCGCCTCGGCCACCTCCGCCCCCAGCCGCGCGTAGTCGGCGGCGAGGATGGACGGCGCGATGACCATCCCCCCGGGCATCTCCCGATTCAGTCCGCGCTCAGTCACGATCCCAGGCTCTCAGTCTCGGTGGCGTCCAGCAGGGCGGTCAGGGCTTCAGATCAGGTGGAGCCGCCGGCCGACCTTCTTCAGGGCGGCGAGGGCGGCGTCGATGTGTTCGCGCTCGTGCGCGGCGGAAAGCTGACAGCGGATGCGGGCCTCGCCGCGGGGAACCACGGGATACCCGAAACCGATGACGAAGACGCCCTCGCGCAGCAGCTCGCGGCTGAGTCGTATCGCATCCGCCGTCCTTCCGACGATCACGGGGACGATGGGCGTACCGCCGGGAATCGGCTTGTAGCCGAGTTCGATCAACCCTTCGCGGTAGTACTCCGTGTTGTCGCGCAGCCGGGCCACGAGTTCCGGGTGCGCCTCCAGGTGTTCGATCGCGGCCATGGCGCCGGCCGCCGAATGGCAGGGCAGGGCGTTGGTGAACAGTTGGGTGCGCGACGCCTGAACGAGATAGTCGATGACGGCTTCGGAACTCGCCGTGAAGCCGCCGGCCATGCCCCCGAGCGCCTTGCCGAGCGTCGACGTGACGATGTCGACCTCGCCGTGCATCCCGAAGTGCTCGGGCGTCCCCCGTCCCGTGTCGCCCAGAACCCCCGTCGCATGCGAGTCGTCCACGGCCATGATCGCGTCGTAGCGGTCGCACAGCTCGCGGATCTCCGGTAGCGGCGCGATCTCCCCTTCCATCGAGAAGATGCCGTCGGTGATGACGAGCCGGTGGCGCGCGTCGCGGCTTGCCTCGAGCGCGTCGCGCAGCGAGTTCATGTCCATGTGGTCGTAGATGAAGCGGCGCGCCTTGCAGAGGCGGATCCCGTCGATGATGCAGGCGTGGTTGAGCCGGTCCGAGATCAGTGCGTCGTCCGCGCGCAAGAGCGGCGCGAAGAGGCCCTCGTTCGCGTTCCACGCGGAGGTGTAGGTGAGGGAGGCCGGCGTCTCGAGGAAGTCCGCGATCTTCGCCTCGAGTTCGCGGTGAATGTCGAACGTCCCGCAGATGAAGCGCACCGAGGACGTCCCCGCCCCGTACCTGTCCACGCCATCCTTCACCGCCCGCGTCACGGAGGGTTCGTCGCACAGGCCCAGGTAGTTGTTCGAGCACATGTTGATGGTCTCGCCGAGACCATCGATGTCCACGACGGGAGCCTGCCGCCCCATGATGTGCAGCAGTTCCTTGTGAACCCCGTTCTCCCTCATCTCCCCGAGTTCGGAGGCGAGGCGGCGCTCGAGGCCCCGGTTCACATTCGACGTCATCACATCCCGCTCCTCATACAGTGTCATATCACGTCGTCCCCGGACTCGCGCCGCTCGGGGAGCCGCTCAAGGGGCCGCTCGGGGAGCCGCTCAAGGGGCCGCCGCTCAGGAAGCCGCTGCTCGGGGGGCCGCCGCTCAGGGGTAAAGATCGCCGACCCGCTTGTCGGTGATCCACGCGGTGTCCACGCGGATCCTGGGGCGCGAACCCCAGTTGCCGCACGAGATGAAGCCTCGCAGCCGCCCGCGAACATGGACGATGCGATCCGTCTCCGCCTCGCGAAGCTCGGGGCTCAGGCCGTCGAGCGCGAATACCCTCTGGGCGCCGATCCACCCCGGCCCGAACAGCCAGCACCCGCCGGCCTCGCGGATCGTACCTTCGCCCCGCGTGCGGATGCCGGAGAATCCTCCTCCGTCCGTCGCGACGAGCGTGCCGAGATCGATGTCCGTCGCGGTCCGGACCCGGTAGTGGCCGGGTGCGTCGAGCGTGATTGGCCGCGCCTCGTAGTAGCTGACGTGTTGGGGCGCGCACACCGACTGGAAGGTCGTCCGGCGCGCCGCGAGTTCGATCGAGGAGTCCGTGACGGCGAGCGTGGCGGTGTCCAAGCGCCCGCACTGGTTCTCCGACACGGGCCCGCCGAACTCGAAGGAGAACGGCGCCCCCACCTCGACCGTCTCCGGATACGCCGCCCAGGCGACGAGCGCTTCGCTGGAGGTGCCCTCCCCGAGCCGCCAGCATCCGGCGGTCAGCAGCACGGTGACGAGGAGCGCCGGGACGACGGAAGCCGGGGCGACGGAGGCCGGGGCGACGGGGGACGGGAGGACGGGGGCGACGGCGCGCGCCACGTGGGCCGAACCGCTAATCCAGCATGAGGACGACCTTCGCCGCCTCGCCGGAATGCATGGAGTCGAACCCCTCCTCGAAGCGGTCGAACGGGATCCGGTGGGTGATCACCGGACCGATGTCGAGGCGTCCCGACGCCAGGAAGTCCCGCATCGCGATCCACGTCCGGTACATGAGCCGCCCCACCACGCCGTACACGTGGAGACCCTTGAAGATGACGTCGCGCCCGAGATTCAGCGCGACATCGTCCTTCGGCAGCCCCAGCAGCCGGACGTGGCCGCCGTTGCGGCACATGCGGAAGGCGGAGCGCACGCCCTCGGGGTGGCCGCTCATCTCGCACACCACGTGGGCCCCGTAGCCGTGCGTGAGGCCGGCGATCCGCGCCTCCACGTCCCCGCCCGCCGGGTCGAGGCAGTCGTGCGCACCCATGCGCGCCGCGAGTTCCCGCCGCCCCTCGTGCGGCTCGACCGCAATGACCCTCGAAGCTCCCGCCGCGCGCGCGATCCCGATGGCGAACAGGCCGATGGGGCCGCATCCGACGACCGCGACGACCCGGCCCGCCACGTCCGTGTGCAAAACCGTGTGGAAAGCGTTGCCGAGCGGATCGAACACCGCCGCCAGATCGTCGTCGATGGAATCGGGGATGTGGATGATGTTCGCCGCCGGGATGGAGACGTACTCCGCGAACGCGCCGTCCCGGTCGATGCCGATGATCCGGGTGTCCCGGCACACGTGCGCATGCTCGGTGCCGCAGTACTCGCAGTGTCCGCAGACCAAGTGCCCCTCCGCCGACACGCGGTCTCCGACCTCGATGTTCCGGACCAGCCGGCCGGTCTCGACGACCTCTCCCATGAATTCGTGGCCGAGGGTGACGGGCGGATTCACGCGGTTCCTCGACCAGCGGTCCCACTCGTGAATGTGTAGATCCGTGCCGCAAATCCCCGCGCGCCGCACCTTGACCAGCACGTCGCGCGAGCGAATCTCGGGCACCGGCGCGTCGCACAGCACAAGGCCGGGGGCCGGCCCGGGTTTGCGGATCGCTTTCATGGAGACGGAAGATGGCTCCTGAATGGAGACGTGTCGGGCGGCGCACAATGTGCCGGAAGGTCCGACCGGGCGGCAAGCTCGGGGAACCCGGATGTGGGGAACCCGGGGGGGCGGCCCTCCGTACGATGCCTCACCGGGATTACGCTGACGGCCGCCTGACGCCGTCCCGACGACCTGGGGACCATTTGGAGTCGGATCGGATCTGTGCGCACGACGACAAGGAAACGGCCGGAGTGGCGATACGGCGTCGCGTCATCGCGCTCCCGCGGCCGGGAGCGGGCCGCGTGGTGGGGTGGGATGCTCGCCTCCGCCCTCCTGCACGCCCTCCTCCTCTTCACGTGGGTGCGCCCGGTGCCCGAGTTCGAGCGGGCGGCCCGGCCCGGCGTGGATCCGGATCTCCCCGCCGGCGGGGGCGGCCTGAGGGCGTTGCGGGTCTCCGTGCCCCGGACAGTCGAGATCCCTCCTCCGCCGCGGCCCATCCTCGCCGTCGACATGCCCGAGATCGAGATCCGGGAGGCGCGGATCGAGGTGGGGTCCGAACTGCTCCCCATCGGCGCGCCGGTGCCATCGCCGGGGCGCGGGGCCGGGGTCGGTCTCGGGGATGAGGGGGTGGGCGGGGGCGAGGGCGACGGATACGTGTCGCCCGTGCCGAGATCCGTCGTGCCGCACTGGGATCCCCCCGGATCCGTCCGCGGCATGGAAGTGACGGTGCGCGTCTTCGTCGACGCCACCGGGCGTCCCGGTCTCGTCGAACTGGATCCCCCGACTCCGGATGAGGACTTCAACCGCGACATCATGCGCCAGGTACGCGCGTGGGAATACCGGCCCGCGCTGCGCGACGGAACCCCGGTCGACGGCTGGGCCGAGATCACCTTCATCTTCTAGCGTCTCCCGGCGTTCGGGCGGGATGCGGCGCCGCTCGAACGCAGCGGGGCTTCACCGCGGGCCGCCAGCGCTTTTCGGCGTCCTCCGACACGCCCCACGGATGACCGTGTTGACGGCCGGTTGATCCGCTTCACGATCCTCGGACAGGAATCGGTCCTGTTACGGTGGGAGGTGCGGGGTGTGGGATCTGAATCGCGCGGAACGCAGGGGGCTGGGCGCGGCGCTCGTGCTGGTGGGGGTGAGTCTCGTGACGCGCACTCTCCTCGTGCCCGACCCGGGCCGCGTCGAGGGGCTCGAAACGATCGACCCGGCGACGGATCTGGAGGGCATCGAGGGCGAGGTCGTCGCCGCCCTGGCCCGGGAGCAGCGGGCGCAGACCCCGCTCGCCGCTGGCGAGCAGATCGATGTGAACCGCGCCCCGGTCGACGAGCTGCGCCGGTTGCCCGGCGTCGGTTCGAGCCTGGCGGAGGCTCTCATCGAGGAACGGAAACGGGCTCCGTTCCGCGGTGCCGACGACTTGGAACGGGTTCGTGGCGTCGGGGAGGTCACCGCGCGCCGCCTCGCGCCGCACATCCGTTTTGAGCCCGCGGTGCCCCGCGCGGCCCCCGTCCCGGGGGCGCCCCGTGCGGCCCCCGCCCCGCACGCGCCGATGTCGACGGGCTGTCCGCCCGGAGGCGCGCGAATCGATCTCAATCGGGCCAGTCGCTCGGAACTCGAGAGCCTTTCGGGCATCGGACCCGTCATCGCGGCCCGCATCATCGAGGACCGAAGCCAGAACGGGCCGTTCGAAACGCCCGAGGTCCTGACCCGCGTGCGGGGCATCGGTGCGCGCTCCCTCGCCCGCTTCCGGGAGCAAGTATGCGCGGGGACGCGGTGATGCCTTCGTCGGCCCCGGACACCCCGGCCTCGGGCACTCCGGGCGCAGACACCCCGGCCCCGGTCATCCCGGCTGCGGACACCCCGGCTGCGGACACCCCGGCGGCGGACACTCCGGCGGCGAAGCGCAAGCGGCTCGCCTCGGATCCGACCGTCCTTCGCCTCATCCCCGCGGCCTTCGCGAGCCGGCATCTCGTGCTCCCGCTGCGGCGCGCCGGCCGGACGCTCTCCGTCGCCATGGCGGATCCGTCCGATGCGGCGCTCATCGACGACCTGCACTTCCTCACCCAGTTCGAGATCGAGGCCGTCGGAGTCGGGGAACACACGCTGCGCCAGCGCATCGACCGGAGCTACGAAGCCGCCACGGCACGCGAGAGTGGGCGCGCCGAGGAGGCGGCCGGGGCGCCGCCGGCCGGAGCCGATTCGGCCGAAGCCGGTGAGGAACCGGCCGTCCGGCTCATCGACCACGTTTTCGGCGATGCGGTCCGTCGCGGTGCCTCGGACATTCACTTTGAGCCGTACGAGAGCGAGCTGCGGGTCCGCTATCGCTTGGATGGGAGACTGCGCGAGATCATGCGTCCGCCCTTCCGGATGGCGGCGGCCCTCACGTCTCGCCTCAAGATCCTGGCGGATCTGAACATCGCGGAGCGCCGGATTCCCCAGGACGGCCGGATCCGTCTGACGGTTGCGGACAGAGTTATCGACTTGCGGGTCTCGACGCTTCCCACGCTGTTCGGTGAGAAGGTCGTCCTCCGCATCCTCGACAGGGAGCGACAGGCCTTCGACCTCGAATCCTTCGGGATGGAGGCGCGCGCGCAACGCGCCCTGCTTGCGGGGATCGCGCAAACGTCGGGCATGGTGCTGGTCACGGGTCCCACGGGCTCCGGGAAGACCACGACGCTCTACAGCGCCCTCACGAGACTCAACACGCCCGAGGCGAACATCATGACCGCCGAGGATCCGGTCGAGTACAGCATCGAGGGCATCAACCAGGTCCAAGTTCGTCCCAAGATCGGCCTTACCTTCGCCACGACGCTTCGCGCCTTCCTGCGGCAGGACCCCAACATCCTCATGGTGGGCGAGATCCGCGACCGCGAGACGGGCGGCATCGCCGTGAAGGCCGCGCTCACCGGCCACCTCGTGCTCTCCACCCTCCACACCAACGACGCCGCCTCGACCGCGACGCGACTGGTGGACATGGGGGTCGAGGCGTTCAACGTGGCCGGTGCCGTCAAGGTCATCACCGCGCAGCGGCTCGTCGGTCGCATCTGTCCCGACTGTCGGGTCGAGACGAGCTACGCACCCGAGATCCTGAGTTCGGTCGGACTGGAAGCGGGCGGACGCGGAAGGGGCGCCTTCTACCGCGGCGCGGGCTGCGATTTCTGCGGCGGGTCGGGGTATTCGGGACGCCAGGGCCTGTATGAGGTTCTTCCGATGTCTCCCGCGATCCGTCGGCTGGTCCTCGCGGGCGCATCCGCGGAGGAGATCGAGCGCCGCGCCGTCGGCGAGGGGATGATCACCCTGCGGCAGGACGGGTTCGCCAAGGCGAAGAGGGGGATCGCGACGCTCGAAGACGTGCTCAGGGAGACACCGGCGTAGGCCGGCCCGCATGGACGCGCGTCTGGTCGAACTGCTGAGCGAGATGGTCGAGCGGGGAGCGTCCGACCTGCACCTGACCGCGGGCGAACGCCCGAAGCTGCGAATCGACGGCAATCTCACGGACAGTCGCGCGGAGGGCGCGCTGGGTGCGGAGGATACTGCGGCGCTCGGCCATTCGATGCTCTCGAAGGACCAGCGCGCGCGCTTCGCCGGCGAGCCCGACTTAGATCTCGGCTTCGCGATCCCCGGCCTCTCGCGCTTTCGCGCGAACCTGTTCCGGCAGCGGGGGAGCCTGGCGTGCGCCATCCGCCGCGTGCCGGTTGAGATCCCGAGCCTAAGCGAACTCGGCGTGCCGTCCGTCGTCGGCCGGCTGGCGGACCGACCGCGCGGGCTCGTGCTGGTGACCGGACCCACCGGCTCGGGGAAGTCGACGACGCTGGCCGCGATGGTGGACCGCATCAACACGGCCCGCGCGGGCCACATCGTGACGATCGAAGATCCGATCGAATTCGTACATCCGCACAAGCGATGCATCGTGAACCAACGCGAGATCGGGCGGGACACGCCCGACTTCGCCAGTGCCCTCCGCTACGCCCTGCGCCAGGACCCCGACGTGATCCTCATCGGCGAGTTGCGGGATCCCGAGACGATTCAAGCCGCGCTCACGGTCGCCGAGACCGGGCACCTCGCGCTCGGTACGCTGCATACGCGTTCGGCGGCGGAGTCCATCCACCGGATCATCGATGCCTTCGCGTCGCACCGGCAGGAGCAGGTGCGCGCGCAGTTCGCCCAGGTCTTCGAGGGCGTTGTCACCCAGACGCTCCTTCGCCGCGCGCGAGGCGGCGGACGCGTCGTCGCCTGCGAGGTGCTGATCGCGACGCCCGCGGTCCGGGCTCTGATCCGGGAGGCGAGGGTCCACCAGGTCCAGTCCGCGATGCAGACCGCGCGCAGGTACGGCATGCGGACGCTCAACGATGCGCTCCACCGGCTCTACGTCCGGCGGCAGGTGGACTTCGAGGAGTGTCTGCGGATCACCTCCGACGCCGCCGAATTCCGTCGCATGGCGAGTACGTCCGCGGCGGATGGATCCGCGAGGTGAAAGGGTCGATGTGAGGAGAGCGGACGGGGCCGGCCGCCGGCGATGGTGTCGGGTGGATGATGTGGGGGCTGGCGGCCGGTCCACCTCTCCCGCGGCCGAGAGCCCGTGACGTCGATCGCGGCGAAGCTGGGCCGGCGCGCGCGCGCGCGGAGCCGGATCCTCGCATGGCCGGCACGGGTGAAGACGCGTGATCTCGTGCTCTTCACGCGGCAGTTCTCCGTGATGGCCGGCGCCGGGTTGCCGCTCACCCGGACGCTGGAGACGCTCGCGCTCCAGGCGGACAACTCCGCGCTGCGGCGGGCGGCCCGCGACACGCTGCGCGATGTGGAGGCCGGGAACACGCTCGCCGGCGCGCTCGGCAGGCACCCCCGCATCTTCACGCCGCTCTACGTGAACATGATCCACGCGGGTGAATCGGGGAGCAGGCTGGACGGGATGCTCGACCGCCTCGCCACCTTTCTCGAGAAGAGCGAGCAGATCCGTCGCAAGGTAAGGGGCGCCATGCTCTATCCGGCCGTCGTGCTCGCGGTGGCCATCGCGGTCGTCGCGACGCTCCTTCTCTTCGTGATCCCGACGTTCGAGGCCGTGTTCGCGAGCTTCGACGCGACGCTCCCGCTCCCGACGCGCGCCGTCATCGGCCTCTCCGGGATTGTCCAAGACTGGTGGTGGGCGCTGCTCGCCGCGGCGGCCGGCGCGGCCCTGATGCTGCGGCGCTGGACCGCCACGGACGCGGGCCGGCGGCACTTCGACCGCATCCTGCTGCAACTGCCGGTTCTCGGTTCGCTGATCCGGAAGGCCGCGGTGTCGCGCGTCACGCGGACCTTGGGAACGCTACTCTCGTCGGGCGTTCCCATTCTCGAGGGACTCGACATTACGGCGCGGACGGCGGGGAACCGCGTGATCGAGGACGCGATACGGGCGAGTCGGGTCGCGATCCGCCGGGGTGACGCCATCGCGCGGCCTTTGGGCGAAACCGAGGCCTTCCCCCCCATGGTGGCCCGCATGATCCACGTTGGAGAGGAGACCGGAGATCTCGATGGGATGCTGGCCCGGATCGCCGACTTCTACGACGATGAAGTCGATGTCGGCGCCGAGAGTCTGCTGAGGATATTGGAGCCCCTTCTCATCGTGATCCTCGGAGGTATCGTCGGCGGGATGATCATCGCCATGTACCTCCCCATCTTCGACCTCATCAACGCGATCCAGTGACGATGCCGCGGACCTCCGGCGGCCCGTGGCAAGACCCCGCCTCAGCGCCGCTCGAACGCAGCGAAACTCTTGCCGCGAGCTGCTCGGGACGCGGATCCGCGCGGCTTGCGGGGTTCCCCCCGCGTTCCTCTTCTTGGCGCATGTCCGCGAACGCAAGCGACGAAGACGCGATCCACCGTGGGACGGCTCCGCATGTGCGGGACCTCCTCGGACAGCCGGTCGATGCCGCCTTCGAGCGGTACGGACGCGCGGCGGCGGACCGGCGGGTTGGGGAGGACCGGTGGCTGCGCTTCGAGGGTTCGAACTGGACGCTGCGGCTGCGAGCCAGGCCCGGCCGGATCGGCGGTCCGGCCCTCGTCCGGTCGTGGACGGCCGCCTTCGCGGAGGGGTTCGACACCGTGCGAGAGGCTTGGCGCGCGCTGGGGTTGCCGCCCCCGGAGCCGGCGGCCGGGACGGCGGAGACCCGTTGGCCGCTGCGTGACGGCGCCGGACGGGTGCATTCGCTGACGCTGTCGGTGCGGCATGGCCGAATCCGGGCCGTCACCGGCTTCGATGAGCCGCCGGACTGGGGTGTTGAGACCCCGTTGCTGGACGATGCCTAATCTGTGGGGTAACCGTCCGCGGTCGTCGGCGCGTCGCCGGCACCGCGGCCCGCGCAGCCCCACCGGGGGTGCTGCCGAAGATCCAACCCGGGCGGAAGTGAGGAGAGGGATGAGAACAGCGACGAGGAATGGCGGAACGACGAGGAGTGGCGGAACGACGAAGAGTGGTGCGGAGGGGTTCACGCTGATCGAACTGCTGATCGTGGTCGTCATCATCGGCGTGCTCGCGGCCATCGCGATTCCGCAGTTCACGAGTACGAAGGAGAAGGCGTTCGACGCCGCCGCGCAGAGCGACATCCGCAACATGATGACGGCGGAGGAAGCGTACTTCTTCAATCACCAGGCGTACGCCGCGGTCAGCGTGGCCGCCGGCGCGGGGGCGGACCTGGACGGCGACGGCACGCGGGACTTTCAGGCCAGCACGAACATCGCGCTGACCGTGACGGCCTATCCGGACGGCTACCAGATCACGGCGAAACACGCATCCTCGCCGAACACGTGGTGCGTCAACTCGTCGGCCGCGAACGCCGCGGGTGCCGTCGGACAGATCAACGAGGCCACGAGCTGCTAGCTCGACACCGGCGTTGATGCGCCGTTGACGCGGGGGCCGATCCTTAACGGGGAGAATCGGAACGCTCATTCGAGGAAGGAAGCACCCCGTGCAGCATGGCGGACCGCCCGGATTACCCGGATCGCAGGGATCGCATACGAGGCGGAGTGGGTTCAGTCTGATGGAGGTCGCGGTCGCGCTGGCCGTCACGGGGTTGGCCGCGACCTTCATCATCTCTCGCCAGCCCCTCGACCGCTTCAGCCTGACGCGAGCCGCCAGAGTGGTGGAGTCGCAACTCGCACTGGCCCGCCTCCACGCCGTGGCAAACCATGCTCCGACCGCGGTGACGCTGGCGGGAACCCGGCTCGAAGTGTCGCGGCGCGGAGGACCGCTGCTGTCGCGCGTCGACCTCGGGGGGCACGCCTTCGGCCGCCTCGACTCGGTGCGGCTGCGCCCCGCCACTCTCCGTTACAACGCGCGGGGTCACGGATCCCCCGGTAGCGTCTACCTGTATCGCGGCAAGCGCGGCATTCGGCTGGTGTCGAACTTCGTGGGCCGGGTTCGCGCGGAAGCGTTTCAACATTGAGGACCGCGGGCTTCAGTCTGGTCGAGGTCCTGCTGGCCATCGTCGTGACGTCCGTCGGGATCCTCGGTGCGGCGGGCGTGGTGCTTGGGATCGGTTCCCAAGCGGTGAGGGCGGGGCGGGACACGGAGCACACGCTCGCGGGTCGAAACGCGGTGGAGTCGCTCGTGCGGGCCGGACACGCGGCCGCGACCTCCCACACGAGCACCGTCGACATCGGTGGACGCCGATTCGACGTCTCGCACGACGTGAGCGAACCCTTGCCGCGGCTCAAGCACGCCCTCGTGACCGTGTCCCTGCCGGCGGCCCCGGCGGCGAAACTCGAGATCATCCTCTCGCGGCCCCGCCCGCTGCCCGCCGCGCCATGAGCGCTCCGAGTCGCCTCGTGTTCCCCAGCCCGGGAGGGTTCACGCTCGCCGAGGTGCTCGTCGCGCTGACGGGCGCCGGTCTGCTCATCGGTCTGCTCATCGCCATCCTGGGGAGTCAGAGCGCCTTCCATCTGCGCAACGAGGACGCGATCCAAGCGTCGCAGAACACGCGCGCTCTGTCCGAGGGAATGGGAGCGGAGATCCGCGGCGCCGGGCCGGGCGACCTGCTCCTCGCGACGCCCGACACGGTGTCCATCCGCGTTGACATCTTGAGGGCCGTCGTATGCGGCGCACCGAGCGCCGGCCTGGTCGATCTCTTCATCTACGATTCCATCGCCGCGAACCCTCAGCCCGGGTGGCGCGGCACGGCGTTCTCCGGGCCGTACTCGCCGACCTGGGTCTACGCGGACGGATTCACGCCCAGCTCCAGCATCTCGGCCGCGGCGGAGACCGCTTGCCGCGCGGCCGGAGCGGATCGTGCGAATCGGATGTCGCCCCGATGGTTCCGCCGCGCGAGCGGCTGGAGCGGAGGCCTCCCCGCGAGGCCCGAGCCCGGCGCGCTCGCTCGCGTCTATGGGCGGCTCACCTACGCCATCCATCGGTCCAGTTCCCAGTCGGAGACCGTGTCCATCCGGCGCAACGGCCAGGAGTTCGTGACCCCGCTCGAGGCCGGCGCGGCGTTCGAGTATCGGTTGTCGAGCGGCGCGATCCAGGCGGGCGTAGCGCCCGCGGATCTCTCTCGTGTGCGCGGGGTCCGGCTGACCGGTACGACCATCGGCCGCAACGGGCGCACGACGGGCCGGCGGGTCGTTTACGCGATGTCGTTCCGCAACTGATACGTGAGGAGATTCGGATTGCGGCGCCGGAAGACGACCGTCGGAGTCGACATCGGCAGCGGTTTCAGCAAGGCCGCGGTGATCGACCATGGCGCGGGCGGGCCACGCGTGACGGGGCTCGCAACCGCCGCGAACGAGGTGGACGCCGTGCGCGGTGGGACGATCCGGGATCCGGAGCGTGTCGCCGACACACTCTCCTCGATGTTCAAGCGGGAGGGAATCAAGCCCCGCGATGTCGTCATCGGCATCGGCGGGCGCGACGTCCTGAGCAAGGTGATCGAGATCGACCGGATGGATGAGGCGGAGGCCCGCGCCGTGATGCCGTGGGAGGCCGAGCAGCACATCCCCTTCGACATGAGGAACGTGGAGCTGGACTTCTCGATCATCGATCCGGACGGCGAAAGCTCGACGATGACCGTGTTGCTGGCGGCGGCGAAGCGCGGCGTCGTCGAGACGCGGGTGGCGCTCCTACGGCAAGCGGGCCTGAACGCCACGACCGTCGATGTGGAAGCTCTGGCGCTTCGCAACGCGTTCGAGGCGAACTATCCGGCGGCCATGAGGGATGTGATCGTGCTGGTCGACATCGGGGTCGGGTCGACCGCCATACACCTGCTCCGGAACGGACTTCCCCTGCTGACTCGCGAACTGGCCAGCGGCGCCCCGACCGCGGACGGGCTCGACGAGTGGGCCCGCCGCATCGCGCGCGGCATCGACCGGACGGGGGCGTTCGTGGAGACGGGACCGGGGATCGCACGCGTATACCTGTGCGGGGGAGGAGCCGCGGCGTCCGGGCTGGTCGAGATCCTCGCCGAAACGACCGGCGTCGAGACCCGCCTCGCGAGCGCGTTCGAACGGATCGAGGTCGCGCCCGGCGTCGCGGACCGGATGGATCTGCGTGCGGTGGCACCGCTGCTCATGCTCTCGGTCGGGCTGGCGCTGCGCGCCCCGCTCCGCGGCTGAAGGTGGGCGCGGGGGTGCGGCCATGATCGAGATCAATCTTCTGCCCGAGTCTCTGCGTGCGCGGCGAGGGAGCGCGACCGATGGGAACGCGGCGGGCGATCTCCGGATCGACGTTTGGGGCATCGCGCTGCTGGTTTCGGCATTGACGATCCCGCCGGGCACGGTCGCGCTGTGGTGGTTGCAACGAACCGAAGCCCTCGAACTCGGGGCGCGTCTTGAGGCGGCCGTGGCGGACTCGGCGCGGCTCGCCGAGTTCCGGGCCGCAAGCGACAGTTTGACGGAGAAGTCTCGCGAGATTCGCGAGCGCGTCGCCCTGGTCGAAGAGCTGGACCGCGACCGGTTCGCGTGGCCGCGCCTGATGGACGAAATCAGCCGCGCGCTCCCGCCGCCGGCTTGGCTGATCTCTCTGCGTCAACTCTCGCCGCCGCCCGACCTTACGGTCGAACTCCAAGGGGTTGCGGGCAATCCGCTCGCGATCACGGAGTTCGTTCGTAGCCTCGGGACCTCCGACTCCATCGCCGATGTGAGGATCGTCGGCAGCCAGCAGCGGGGATCCGATCCCGATCAGGTCTCCCGGCAGGCCTTCACCCTCGTGGTTCGCTTCGCCCACGCGTCCGCGTCGCGGCGGGTCGAGCCCACCTGACCGTGCTGCCCAAGGATCCGCGCGCGCAGGTCCGAGTGCTCGGGCTCGTACTCCTGGTGGGCTGCGGTACGGCCTTCCACCTGTACTTCTGGAGCCCGCGCAGGGTGGAACTGGCCGATTTGGCGGAACGGATCGAGCGGGCCGAGCGGGCCAACGCCGTCGCCGAGTTGAGCGCCGGAAACCTGGATGAGATGCGCGAGGGTCTCGTACTCGGCGAGCGGCAACTCTCGGTGCTGAAGCGGCTCGTGCCGCGAGAGCGTGAGGTCGAGGCGATCTACGAAGCCATCGCGGCCGAGACTCAGGCGCTCGGTCTCGATCTCATCCACGCCCTGCCGGCCGATCCCGTGGTCGACTCCACCAACGCCTTCGTGCGGCAACTGTGGACGCTTCAGGTCGAAGGGGCATACCACGATATTGGGCGGCTTCTGACGCGAGTCGCCGGCTTCGCCCGAATCGTACGGCCCGAGGTCGACGAGATCGTACCCTCCCGGATCACCAACTCGGGACGGCAACTCGTTCACGCGCGCCTCATCCTCGAGACCTTCGTGCTCCCCCCCGAGGACAGCGCTTTGCCGGAGGAAAGATGATCCGCGCGATTCTTGCCGTGCTGCTCGCCGCGGCGTTCCGGCCCGATCCGTGGGACACGGGGCCACGTGAGGCGCTCGGCGCTGAGGTCGCGGCCCAGACACGGCCGCCGCCGGTCTACGAGCGGGAGGTCTTCACCTACCCTGGCTTCGACCGCCGCGACCCGTTTCGGCCGCTTCACCTCGACACGCGGGAGGGACCCCGTTTCGGCGATCTTACGCTGGCCGGCGTGGTTTACAACCCGCAGCTCGGAAGCGTGGCGGTCTTGACCGATCGGACGACCGGCCGGCGATACCGGGCCCGCGAACGTGACACCATCGGCACGGCCCGCGTCGCGCGGATTGGCATGGACGCGGTGGATTTCGTCATCACGAGCTTCGGCGTCAGCCGCCGGGAGACGCTGCGCGTACGGCGCGAAGGAGGGACGGACCGATGATCTCCCGGGCCATTCTCGCCTTCGCCTTGGCGCTTGCGGCGGCCTCCCCAGCCGAACTGCGGGAAGTGAGGATCACCTCCGAGGGGACGGACACCGAGATCACGTTGGTCGTCGGCGGACCGGCCACGCCCCGCCACATGATGCTCGCCAATCCTCCGCGACTAGTCTTGGACCTTGACGGGGTGAGCCGAGGTCTGGCGCGCCGCCACTACGACCGGATCGGCCGCGGCGGAGTCCTCGCCATGCGTTCCACTCAGCTCCAGCCCGGGACGTTGCGCCTCGTATTCGACCTTGATCGGGAAACCGCCTACCGCGTCGCCGCGGACTCCGGAACGACCCGCGTGACCTTCCAGAACCCGGGGCCGCCCTTTGCTCCGTGGTCGACGACGGGCGCTCGCCGTGATCGCGGGCCGCCGCCCGTCACGCCGGAGACCGAGCTGCGGACGGGGCCGCCGCCCGTCACGGAGACCGGGCCGCAGACCGGGCCGCCGTCCGTAACGCAGGAGACCGAGCCGCGCATTTCGGTGGTGTACGACAGCGCCAGCATGCTCGACGTCCTCGCCGGCTTCTCGGAGTTCGCGGACATCTCGGTCGTCCCGAACGGCGAGGTCGCGTCCGTCGTCGTTCGAGGCATCGACATCCGCGACCAGCCGTGGGACGTGGCGCTGAACGCGATCCTGTCGGCCCAGAACCTCGGCTGGCACCGGACCGAGAGCGGAATCATCGTCGTGGACTGGCTGGAGAACCTCCAGGCGCGGGATCAACTGCTCAGCGAAACGCGCGTGATCCGGGTCAACTACGCGCGGGCGGATTCGGTGGCCGAGACGCTCCGACACCTGGCCACGCCCAACCGCGGCCAAGTCGTGTCGTTCTCCGGCAGCAACAGCGTCATCGTGACCGACGCACCGTCCGTCGTCGCGCGGATGGACACGATCATCGCGGCCTTGGACCGGCGCCTCCCACAGGTCGCGATCGAGGCGAAGATCGTGTTCGTGGATCGGACCGACGTACAACAACTGGGGATCGTGTACGACCTCAAGGAGCGCAACGGCGGCTTCGTGGAGCAGGGCCTCAACGACCTCATCGCGGTGCCCGATCCCAACTCGCCACCCCAGCTCGTCGATGTGGACGGCGATGGCACCGTCGATCAGGGGTTCATCAGGCGGACGAACGAAACGCTCGTAAGCTTGGGCGGTTCGGCGGTCGCGGCGCTGGCGAACGCGAACGATCGTCCGATCGGGCCCGCCCTCCAGATCCTGACGGCCGTGGCGTTCGGCGAGTTCTCCCTCTTCGCGTTCCTCGAAGCGCTGGAGTCCCACCAGTTGTCGGACGTGCAGGCGGCACCCTCGATCCGAGTCGTGGACCACGCGCACGCAAGGATCCAGGTGGGCGAACGCACCCCGATCCGCGTCCTGGAGCCGGGAGCCCAGACCGAGTCCGCGCGCGTCAACGTCGACTACGAAGACACGGGGATCATTCTGGACGTCGTTCCGCACGTCACGAACAACAACCAGATCCGGCTGGAACTGATGGCCGAACGGTCCGGCCTGAAGGTCGGACTCTCGGATGTGGGATTCGTGTTCGAAAAGCAGATCGGCGAGACGACACTGCTGCTCGATGACGGCGAGACCGCCGTGATCGGCGGGCTGACGCTGAGCGAGGTGAGCCGGAGCCGCAGCGGCATCCCCGGCCTGATGAACCTCCCGCTGCTCGGGGCCCTGTTCCGGAGCACGAAGGAATACGAGGTGAAGCAGGACCTCATCATCCTCGTCACGCCGCACATCATCCAACCCCGGCCCGGCGGATGATGGAGGGACGGCAGGTTGCGGCCCCCGCCTTCGGCACATCCTTCTTCCGCCGTTCGAACAAGGGGATGGGCCACTTGAGGCCCGAGGGTTACTCTGGGTCCACTCCGTCGGCGGCACCGGGGAGGCTTGAGCCTATGATCAGAGACGGCATCGGATAGCCGGCGCAACTGTTCCCTGCCGCCGACGGACGCGGGTTTGCACAAGTGGGCTTCACGGAAGAGCGCGTACGTTTCTTCACAACGGAGGGCCGCTTGACGCATGAGGCGGTCGGGCCCGGGTGGACGAAAGCAGCTGGGCCCACGACTCTAGCTACGGGAAAGAGATCTTTCTCTACAGGGTTTTCCCGGAGCCCGCCATTCTCGTTGCGGCGGTGCCCACATCTGTTGGTCCCATGTGACCTCACACCCTGGTAGACGGTGGCGTCTCACAGCCCGTACGGCATGAGCCGCTTCTTCGTGGCGGATGATGGAAGACGGCGTCGGCGAGGCTCCACCGAGTTGGTCGTTTCAGCCGCCGGTTGCGGCTCCCGCCCTCGGCGCATCCTTTTCCCGCCGTTGGGACGGCCGGTTGATGAGGAGGGAATGTACGCGATGCCGACGGAATGTTGAGGTGTCTGAGGTTGACCACGGCGGGCGAGACACACGGCCCCGCCGTGGTCGCCGTGCTGGAGGGGATCCCCGCCGGATTGGCGCTCGAAACTGACGACGTGGCGCGGGAACTGGCGCGCCGGCAGGGCGGGCACGGCCGCGGGGGCCGCATGAGGATCGAGAGGGATGTGGGCGAGATCTTCGGCGGTGTGCGCCTGGGGGAGACGCTGGGGTCTCCGGTCGCGATCCGCATCCCCAACCGCGACTTCAGAAACTGGGGGGCGGCGATGGCGGTCGAGGCGCCGGAGGTGGATGACGACGAACTCCTGCGCCGCGTGTACCTGCCGCGGCCGGGACACGCCGACCTCGCGGGGATGCTCAAGTACGGGCGCAAGGACGCCCGCGACATCCTCGAACGTGCGAGCGCGCGAGAGACCGCCGCGCGCGTCGCGGCCGGGGCCGTCGCCAAGCGGTTGCTGGGCGAGTTCGGCGTGCGCATCGCGAGTCACGTGGTGTTGATCGGTCCGGTGAAGGTGCCGCCGGATGTGCCGCTGCCGGAGGATCTTCTCGCCGTGGCCGACGCCTCGCCCGTGCGCTGCATCGATGCGGAGGCCGGAGCCGCCATGGTCGTGGCGATCGATGCGGCTCGCCGCGCCGGCGATTCGCTGGGAGGCGTGTTCGAGGTCGTCGTGCGTGGCGTTCCCGCGGGTCTCGGGAGCCACGTCACGTGGGAGACCCGCTTGAGCGGCCGCATCGGCGGCGCGATGATGTCGATCCATGCGATGAAGGGTGTGGAAATCGGGATGGGATTCGAGGCCGCGCGCCGGCGGGGGTCCGACGTCCACGACGAGATCGAACGGGATCCGGCGCGCCGCGAGAGCGGGGGCTACAGACGGCGGCGGAACAACGCGGGAGGCTTGGAAGGGGGGATGACGACGGGGGGCGACATCGTGGCGCGCGTGGCAATGAAGCCGCTCAGCTCGCTCCGCCGCCCGTTGGACAGCGTCGACACCCGGACGGGCGAAGCGGCCAAGGCGATCCGGGAGCGCAGCGATGTGTGCGCGGTTCCCGCGGCAGGCGTTGTCGGAGAGGCGATGATGGCGCTCGTGCTGGCGGACGCGTGGATCGAGAAGTTCGGCGGCGACAGCCTCGCGGAGATGCGGTCCAACGTGGAGGGCTATCTCGCCCGTATCGGGACGTGACGTGTCGAGCCTGCCGCGGAAGATCTGGCTCGTCGGCCTCTCCGGGGCGGGAAAGAGTACGATCGGTCCCCTCCTCGCGCGGCGGCTGGGGTATCGCTATGTGGACCTCGACCGCGAGGTAGAGGAGCTGGCGGGGGAGACGATCCCGCGCCTCTTCGGCGTCGGCGGGGAAGCCGAGTTCCGGCGGCTCGAGGCCACGGCCGCGTCCCGGGCGGCACGGGCCACGGATGTCGTCGTCGCAACCGGGGGCGGGTGGATGGCGCGCCGGGACATCGACCGCGCATCCGGCGGCCGAGTGCGCGTCTGGTTGCGCGTGCGCCCCGAGACCGCGATCCATCGCCTTTCCCGGGAGGATGCCGAGGCCCGGCCCCTGCTGGCCGGACCCGACCCTGCGGCCGCGCTCGCCTCGCTGCTCAAGGCGCGGGAGGCCGCCTACGGGGAGGCCGAAGTGGTGCTGGAAACGGACGGACGGGAACCGGAAGATGTCGTGGAGGTAGCGCTGAGAGGTCTGCGGCGTTTCGCCGCCCGCCCGCCGGCGCAGAAGGACCAGCGGCAGGACGAACGGAAGGACAACAGGAGAGTTGAGAGACCGCCCGTGAATCTCGTCATCGTGGAATCGCCCGCGAAGGCCCGCACCCTCGAGTCGTATCTGGGGGTCGGCTTCAGCGTGCAGGCATCCGTCGGGCACGTCCGGGACCTCCCCAAGAAGGGCTTCGGCGTCGACGTCGAGGGGGGTTTCGAGCCGGAGTACGTCACGATCGAGGGGAAGGAACCCGTCCTCCGGAAGCTGCGCGCGGCGGCGGCGAAGGCGGATTCCATTCTTCTCGCCACGGACCCCGACCGGGAGGGCGAGGCCATCGCCTACCACATCGTGGAGGCCCTGACCGCGCGTAAACGGTCGCTTCGGGAGCGGTGCCGCCGCATCACGTTCAACGAGATCACGAAGAGTGCCGTGCTCGCCGCGCTCGAGCGGCCGGGAGAAATCGACCTCCCCCGCGTCGAGGCCCAGCAGGCGCGCAGGATTCTGGACCGTCTTGTCGGGTACGGGGTCTCGCCGCTCCTGTGGAAGAAGATCAAGCGCGGACTCTCCGCCGGCCGCGTGCAGTCGGTCGCCGTCCGCCTGCTCGTGGAGCGCGAACGGGAGCGGCGCGCCTTCCGGAGCGGCACCTGGTGGCGTCTGCGCGCGCACCTCCTCGCCGACGGGGCCCCCTTTACGGCCGATCTGGCCGCACTCGACGGGGTGGCGATCGCGACGGGCCGGGACTTCGATGAGCGCACCGGTGCCCTCAAGTCCGGGCGCAAGGTGGTACTGCTCGACCAAGGACGCGCCGAGGCCCTCCGCGCGCGCCTGGCCGACGCGACCTTCACGGTCGTCAGCCTGCGGGAGAAGCGGTCGAAGCGGAGCCCGTACCCGCCGTTCACGACGGCGACCCTGCAGCAGGAGGCCAACCGCAAGCTGAATCTCGGGGCCCGTGAGACGATGCGGATCGCTCAGGCGCTCTACGAGGCCGGCCGCATCACCTACATGAGGACCGATTCCGTCACAATGTCCGAAGCCGCGATCACCGCGATTCGAAGCCGCGTGGCCGCCCGGTATGGGAAGGAATACCTGAGCCCGGCCCCGCGGCGTTACAAGACGAAGTCCGGCTCCGCGCAGGAGGCCCACGAGGCGATTCGCCCGGCCGGCACCGACATGCGGACGGCCGGCGAACTCGGACTCACCGGCCGGCAGAAGGCGCTCTACGAACTGATCTGGAGACGCGCGGTCGCGACGCAGATGGCGGATGCCCGGCTGCGGCACCTGAACGTGCAGGTGGATGCGGAGGAGGCGCGCTTCCGCGCCGCCGGGAAGGTGATCGAGTTCCCCGGCTTCTTCCGCGCCTACGTTGAAGGCTCCGACGACCCGGACGTCGCGCTGGAAAACCAGGAAACGGTCCTTCCCGACATGCGGGAGGGCCAAACGCTCGAGAACCGCAAGCTGGAGAGCCGGAGGCACGAGACGAAGCCGCCCTCCCGCTTCACCGATGCGACGCTCGTGAAGGAACTTGAGGCGGACGGAATCGGGCGTCCCTCCACGTACGCCGCCATCATCTCGACCGTCGTCGATCGAGGGTACGCCGTACGGCAGAACAAGCAACTCGTCCCCACCTTCATCGGCTTCGCGGTGACCCGTCTCTTGGAGGAGCACTTCCCCAGCCTCGTCGACACCGGCTTCACCTCCCAGATGGAGGAGGCGCTGGACGAAATCGCCCGCGGCAATGTGGACTGGCGCGCCTACCTCGGGGAGTTCTACGGTGGGAGAGACGGCCTCGAAGCGCGACTCGTCGAGCGCGAAGCGGCCATCGACCCGCGCGAGGCCTCGACCGTGCGGCTCGAGGATCTCACCCCCCGCGTGCGGATCGGCAAGTACGGGCCCTTCCTCGAACTAGAGAGCGACGGCGACCGGCTCCGGGCGCCCGTCCCCGAGAACGTGGCCCCGGCCGACCTTAGCGAGGAGCAGGCGATCGATCACCTCCGGAAGTGGGCGGACGGTCCGGATCGTCTAGGGAAGGATCCCGATTCCGGAGAGACCATCTACCTCATGGAGGGGCGTTACGGCCCCTACGTACAGCGAGGCGAGAGGGCGGACGGGAGGAAGCCGAAGCGCGCCTCGATCCCGAAGGGCCTGCGGCCGGAGGAGGTGTCGCTTGCGACGGCGCTCAAGCTGCTCGCCATGCCCGCCCCGCTCGGCGCCCACCCGGAGAGCGGCGACCCGGTGAAGGTGGGAATCGGACGCTACGGACCGTACGTCGTCCACCAGTCGGACTACCGCTCGCTGACGAAGACCGATGACCCGCTCGACATCACCTTCGAGCGCGCCATGGAGCTGCTCGCCGAGCCCAAGCCCAGGGGTCGCCGGGCGAGCGCCACACCGTTGCGCGAGGTCGGTGCGCACCCGGATGACGGCGCGTCGATCGCGATCTTCGATGGTCGCTACGGTCCCTATGTGAAACACGGCGGGACGAACGCTTCGCTGCCCAAGGGGACGGAGCCAGATGAAGTCACGCTGGACGTGGCGCTGGAGCTGCTGAGAAAGCGGAAGGAGCGCGACGCGGCCAAGAAGTCGGGGAGGCGGCCCGGCGCCTCCCGCAAGAAGTCGGGGGGGCGGCGCGGCGGGCCCCGCAAGACGTCGTCAAGGAAATGACCCGGACGTCCGCGCCCGCCGGTGCGCGAGGGCGAGCCCGGCGCGAATGGGTCGACGACTTTCTTCGCTACGCCCGCGCCGAGCGCCGGCTGTCCCCCAACACCGTGTCCGCGTACCGCCGCGACCTCGATCAGTTCGAGGCCTTCGTGAGCGCGTATGAGGGAACGCGCGACTGGACTTGGGCGGACGTCCATCGCGTCTCGATCCGTTCTTTCATGGGAGACCTGGAGTTGCGCGGGCTGAAGCGTTCCTCGATCGCCCGCAAGCTCGCCGCCGTACGCGCGTTCTTCGCCTTTCTTCAGCGCACGGACCGGGTGGAGGCGAGCCCGGCCCGGCTCGTCCGCACCCCCCGCGGCGACCGGACGCTGCCCTCGTTTCTGAGCGAAGAGGACGCCCGCAAACTGCTCGACTCCGCCGGCGAGGCGGCGCGGCACGAGGGATCCGCGGTGGCGCTCCGGCGCTGGGCCCTTCTCGAATTGCTGTACTCGTGCGGATTGCGGCTGGCGGAGGTGCAGGGCCTCGACGTGACCGCCGTGGACCGCCACACGGGGCAGGTTCGCGCGCTCGGCAAGGGTGGGAAGGAGCGTGTCGTCCCTCTCGGCCGGCCCGCCTCGGAAGCGCTCGGCGCCTATTTTGGGAAACGGGGGGAGAGCGCCTCCCGCGCCGCCTTCCTCTCCATTCGCGGCACCCGCCTCTCGCGACGGCAGATCCAGCGCGACGTGACGGCCCAACTCGAAGGGGTTGCGGAGGGCGACCCCCTGACCACGCATTCGCTACGCCACTCCTTCGCGACCCACCTTCTCGACCGGGGGGCGGACCTCGTCTCGGTGAAGGAGATGCTGGGACACGCGAGTCTGAGCACGACCCGGATCTATACGCACACATCCGTGGACCGGCTCAAGCGCGTACACTCCCGGGCGCACCCACGCGGCGGAGAGTGAAGAGCATGATTCGAGCCACGACGATCCTTTGCGTTCGCGTCGGAGGGGAAGTCGCGATGGCGGGCGACGGCCAGGTGACGATGGGAGAGACCGTCGTCAAGGCGAAGGCGAGCAAGCTGCGCACGATGCGCGATGGCCGGATTCTGGCGGGCTTCGCCGGCGGCGTCGCCGACGCCCTCACCCTGTTCGAGAAGTTCGAGGCGCAACTCGAACGCTACCCTCGCCACCTCACCCGCGCCGCGGTCGAACTCGCGAAGGAGTGGCGGAGCGACCGCTATCTGCGGCGGCTCGAGGCGCTGCTCGCCGTCGCCGACCGGGAGACGAGCCTGCTCATCGCCGGTACTGGAGAGGTCATCGAACCGGACGATGGCATTCTCGCGCTCGGTTCCGGCGGGCCGCACGCGCTCGCCGCCGCGCGGGCCCTCGCCCGCCGAACGGATCTGCCGGCCGCCGAAGTGGCCCGGCAGGCGCTCGAGATCGCGGCGGAGATCTGCGTGTACACGAACCGGGAGATCACGGTGCTCGAACTCGCCGACGGCGCCGACGGCAACGGGAGCGGGCCATGACGACCCGAGACGAGCCCATGACCGACCGGAGACAAGTCGAGACCGACCCGAGACGAGCCGTGACCGGCCGGAGGCGAGCCATGACGGCCCGAGACGATCCATGACGACCGGAGATGGCAGGCAGGTGACGCGCCGCCCCGATATCCGTCCCGCCCCGGATTCCGGCGACCCCGGCATCGCGGCCGCGCTCACCCCGCGGCAGATCGTCGAGGAACTCGACCAGTACATCATCGGGCAGGACGAGGCGAAGAAGGCCGTCGCGATCGCGCTTCGCAACCGCTGGCGCCGGCGCAACGTCGAACAGGGGATGCGAGAGGAGATCCTCCCCAACAACATCATCCTCATCGGCCCGACCGGCGTGGGGAAGACCGAGATCGCCCGCCGCCTATCGCGGCTCGCGGGGGCTCCGTTCATCAAGGTCGAGGCATCGAAGTTCACCGAGGTGGGCTACGTCGGCCGCGATGTGGAATCGATGATCCGGGATCTCCTCGAGATTGCGATCAAGCTCGTTCGCGAGGAGCAGGAGGCCCGGCACGGGGAGACCGCCGACCGGCGCGTCGAGGAGCGCCTTCTCGACCTGCTTCTTCCTCCCGTGGCGGAGGGCGAGCAAGCGCCCGCTTCCGGCGGGGGCCCGCAGCGGCAGTTCGTCGTGTCGCTCGCGGGACAGGCATCCGAGACCCGGTCCGACGCGCCTTCCGAGCAGCGAAAGCAGCGCACGCGGGAGAAGCTCCGCGGCCTCCTGCGCGACGGCATGCTCGATGACCGGGAGGTCGAAGTCGAGGTCAGCGAGAGCGCGATCCCGATGCTGGAGGTGGGGGGCGGCATGGAGGGTGTGGATTTCAACGTCGGGGAGGTCCTCAAGGGGGTTCTGCCGAAGAAGACGCGCCGCCGCCGGGTCACGGTGGCGGACGCGCGCCGCATCCTGCGCTCCGAGGAACTCGCGAATCTGGTGGACATGGAGGAGGTCACGGAGCAGGCGCTGCGCCGAACCGAGAGCATGGGGATCGTCTTCCTAGACGAGATCGACAAGGTGGCCGGAAAGCACGGCGGCACCGGACCCGACGTCTCGCGCGAGGGCGTGCAGCGCGACCTCCTGCCCATCGTCGAGGGGTCCACGGTCCAGACGCGGCACGGCATGGTCCGCACGGACCACATCCTGTTCATCGCCGCCGGGGCCTTCCACATCGCGAAACCCTCGGACCTGATTCCCGAACTGCAGGGCCGGTTCCCCATCCGCGTGGAACTTGAGAGTCTCGACGCGGAGGCGTTCACGCGCATCCTGCGGGAGCCTCGCTACGCCCTCCTCGCGCAGTACCAGGCCCTCGTGGAGACCGAATCCGCCCGGCTCGAGTTCGAGGAGGGCGCGGTGCGCGAGATCGCCCGCATCGCGAGCCACGTGAACGAACGAACGGAGAACATCGGCGCCCGGCGCCTCCACACGGTGCTCAGCACGCTGCTGGAGAAGATCCTCTTCGATCTGCCGGAAGCGCGGGCGCACGAGACGATCACCGTCGATGCGGACTTCGTGCGGGATCGTCTGTCGCGCATCGCGGACGACGAAGACCTGAGACGGTATATCCTTTGACCCGAGACGCTGCTACGACTCCCGAGGCCATGGACGGGACCCGACACTTTCTTTCGATCGCCGACTGGTCGCCCGAACGGCTGTGCGAGGCCCTCGATCTTGCCGACCGCTTCAAGGCCGACCCCGGCGCGGCGGGCCGTCCCCTCGCCGGGAAGACGCTCGCCATGATCTTCACCAAGAGTTCGACCCGCACCCGGGTTTCCTTCCAGGTGGGGACGCACCAACTGGGCGGGCAGGCCCTCTTCCTGTCCGCGCGCGACATCCAGATCGGGCGGGGGGAACCGCTCTCCGATACGGCCCGGGTCCTGTCTCGCTTCGTACACGGGATCATGATCCGGACGTTCGCGCAGGCCGACGTCGAGGCGCTGGCCGAGCACGGTTCGATTCCCGTCATCAACGGACTCACGGATCTGCTGCACCCCTGCCAGATCATGGCGGATCTTCAGACCGCGCGCGCCGAGTTCGGCCCCGACCTCTCGGGACGGACCGTCGCTTGGATCGGCGACGGCAACAACGTCGCGAACTCGTGGTTGAACGCGGCGGCGAAACTCGGCTTCCGGCTCCGTCTCGCCTGCCCCGAGGGCTACGATCCGGACCCCGCGATACTCGCCGCCGCGGGACGCGCGACGCGGGTGGACCTCTTCCGGGTGCCCGCTGAGGCGGCCGAGGGGGCGCACGTCGTGACGACCGACGTGTGGGCCTCGATGGGACAGGAGGAGGAGGCCGCGGAGCGCGCGCGGGCCTTCGAGGGATACCGGGTGGACGCGGAGATCATGGCCCGCGCCGCCGGCGATGCGATTTTCCTCCACTGCCTGCCCGCGCACCGCGGCGAGGAAGTCGCCGCCGACGTCATCGACGGGCCGGCCTCGCGCGTGTGGGACGAGGCGGAGAACCGGCTCCACTCGCAGAAGGCGATCCTCACCATGCTCATGGGAGCGGCTTCGTGAAAGACCTGAAAGCGACCCCGCTATTCGAGGAACACGTCCGGTTGGGCGGCAAGATCGTTCCCTTCGCCGGCTACGCGATGCCCGTTCAGTATCCGACCGGCATCAGGGCCGAACACCGTGCCGTGCGCGAGAAGGCGGGCCTGTTCGACGTCTCCCACATGGGAGAGTTCCGCGTCCGCGGTGAGGACGCGCAGGCGTTCGTGGCCTACGCGACGACGAACGACCCCTCTCGCCTGCGGGATGGGGACGCCCAGTACAGCGCGATGTGCCACGAGACCGGCGGCGTCATCGACGACCTCATCGTCTACTGCATGGGCGAGGCGGATTACCGGCTCGTCGTGAACGCGGCCAACATGGCCAAGGACTGGGCGCACCTCGGCAGGCTCGCGCGGGGCTTCGACGTGGAAATGACGGACGAGAGCGACGAGATCGCCCTCCTCGCCCTCCAGGGTCCGTTGGCGGAGAGGACGCTCGCGCCGCTGACCGACCAGCCGCTGGCGGAGATCGACTACTACCACTTCGTGCGCGGGGAGGTCGCGGGCGCGCCGTGCGTGATCAGCCGGACCGGTTACACGGGGGAGATCGGGTTCGAACTCTACATGCCGAAGGCGTATGCGGCGCCGGCGTGGCGGGTGCTCGTCGAGGCCGGCGCCGTCCCCGCGGGTCTGGGGGCCCGCGACTCGCTTAGGCTCGAGATGGGCTACGCGCTCTACGGAAACGACGTGGACGATGAGACGACTGCGCTCGAGGCCGGACTCGGGTGGCTCGTGAAGCACGGCAAGGGCGACTTTGTGGGCTCGGAGGCCCTCGCCGCGCAGCGCGCCGCCGGCCTCACCCGCAGGCTGCGCTTCCTGAGACTGCTCGATCGGGGCTTCCCGCGGCCGGGTTACGAGGTCCGCTTCGAGGGGGAGGCCGTTGGCGAGGTGCGCAGCGGCACCGTGAGCCCCTCCATGGGGCACGGGATCGCGACCGCGTACCTGCCCGTCGCCGCCGGGTTCGGCGCCGCGGTCGAGATCATGATCCGGGGGAAGGCGATCGCGGCCGAGGTCGTGCGTCCGCCCTTCTATCCGCGCGGCTCGCTGCACCGCATCGCCCCGCGGATCGCCGTCGTGACCATCTCCGACCGCGTGTCCGCCGGAGAGCGGGAAGACGGTTCCGGGGATCTCATCAAGAAGTGGATTCGGGGGCGCGCCTACTCGCTGGCCGGCGCCGATGTCATCCCTGACGAGAGCGCCGAGATCGCCGCCCGCCTCCTGCACTGGTGCGACGTGCAGGGGGTGGACGTCGTTCTCACGACGGGCGGAACCGGGCTTGCGGCGCGCGACGTGACGCCCGAGGCGACGCGCACCATCCTCGAGCGCCGCGCGCCGGGGATCGCCGAGATGCTGCGCCGCACCGGCGCCGAGTCCACGCCGTACGCGGCGCTCAGCCGCGGGCTGGCGGGAGTCCGCGGCGAGACGCTCGTCATCAACCTGCCCGGGAGTCCGGGCGGCGTCTCCGACGGGCTCGCCGCTCTCGAGTCCGTGGTCGACCATGCCGTCGATCTGCTGCGCGGCGATACCGGCCACGCGTCTGCGGGCGGCTGCGTCTGATGCCGGGCGGCTGCGTCTGATGGCACGCGTCTTCGTCGACGGGCGCGCGGTCGAGGCCGCGATCGCCGTCCGCCAAGCCGTGCAGGCCGACGGCCATGAAGTCGAGTTCGTGGAGTCCGTGCGCGAACTCGAGGGACGGCTGGGCGGGGCGGCCGAGGTCGCCCTCGTCCTCACGGGCCCTCCCGGCGAAGCGCGCGCCAACGCGATGCGGGGACTGTTCGAGGCGGAGATTCCGCGCCCGCCCGTGCTCGGGCTCACGGAGGAAACCCACCCGGACGCGCGCCGGCAGTTGGCGCGGTCCTTCGATCTCGATGAGGCGCTCCCCCTTCCCGTCGATCCCGACGAAGTGCGGGTCGTCCTGCAGGCGCACCTCGACCGCTACGACCTGCAGCGACAGACGGGGATCATCGGGCGCACCGAGGCCGTGCGCGAGATCCTCGAGCGGGTGCACATGATCGCCCCCGTGATGAGCACCGTCCTCCTCACCGGCGAGAGCGGAACCGGAAAGGAACTCGTGGCGCGCGCCTTCCACAGGCTGTCCCCGAGGCGCGCCAGGGCCTTCATTGCGGTGAACTGCGCCGCCCTCCCCGAGTCGCTGCTCGAATCCGAACTGTTCGGGCACGAGAAGGGCGCCTTCACCGGAGCGACGTCGCTGCGGCGGGGGATGTTCGAACTCGCCGACGGCGGCACGCTCCTCCTCGACGAGATCGCGGAGATGCCGCTCCCCACCCAGACGCGGCTGTTGAGGATTCTCGAGAGCCGCCGCTTCATGAGGGTGGGCGGAGACCACGAGATCCGCGTCAGCGTGCGCGTCGTCGCCGCCACGAACCGCGACCTCAGGCAGGCGGTCGAGACCGGGGAGTTCCGCCGCGACCTGTACTACCGTCTCAACGTCCTCAACGTCCACGTCCCCCCGCTCCGCGAGCGCCGCCGCGATATTCCCGTCCTCATCCGCCGCTTCATCTCGGAGTTCAGCCGCCAGCACGATCGGGAGTTTCGCGGACTCGCTCCGGAAGCGCTCCAGATTCTCCTCGACTACGACTGGCCGGGGAACATCCGGGAACTCCGGAACCTGATCGAGTCCATGGTTGTGCTCGCGCCCGGCTCCGTCATCCGCCCCGAGGACATCCCGCCCGAGATCGGGTCGGGGAGGATGAGCCTCGTGCCGTCTCCGGCGCGCATCGCGCCTGCGGCCGGCGTGGGCGCAGGGTCCATCCCGAGTTCACCGCAACTCGCCTTCGTCTTCCGCACCCTCGTCGACCTCAAGGTGGACATCGATGACCTCAAGCGGGAGTTCGAGGCCTACAGGTCGGGCGCTCGCCAACTCCCCCCGGCTCCCCCCCGGAGCGGAGCGGGGGAGGACATCGAGGACGCGATCGAGATCGACATCACCGACGCGGTCGAGACGACCGACGCCACCGGGACCGAAGTCGTCTCAGTGGCGGGGGACGGCCCGGAGCCTGAGCACGGTCCCGAGCCTGCGGACGGCCCCGAGCCTGAGCACGACCCGGGTCAGGCGGACGGCCCCGAGCCTGCGGACGCGGCTGTGATCGCGATCCGGCCCGGAATGACGATGGAGGAGATCGAGCGCGCGGCGATCATCGCGGTGCTCCGCCACGCCGGCGGCAACCGGCGCCGAGCCGCGGAGGCTCTCGGCATCGGCGAGCGCACGATCTACCGAAAGATCCGCAAGTACGACATCAACTAATAGCGGCCCGAGGAGCGACTCGGAGCGCAGCGTGTAGGCGCGATGCGGGGCCGCTCGAACGCAGCGGGGGTTCGCCACGGGCGGGTACGGCTACGCGTCGCTGATGAGGGCGGCGATGCTCTCCCGCAGCGTGTCGACGCCGGTGCCGGTGCGCGCGGATGTCTCGACCAACTGGTCCGAGTCGAGCCCGAGCGCCTCGCGCAGCTTCTCCGTCGCCCGCCGGCGCCCGGATCGGTTCAGCTTGTCCGTCTTCGTGAGCGCGAAGAGCGTCGGCGTCCCGGTCGCCCCCAGGAACTCGATCATCCGCTCGTCGTCGTCCGTGAGTCCGCGGCGCGCGTCCACGAGCAGCACGAGTCCGAGCAGCCTCGGCGTCCGGCGCAGATACCCGTCGATCAGCCGTCCCCACTTCTTCCGCACGGTCTTCGGCGCCTTCGCGAACCCGTAGCCCGGCAGATCGACGAGCATATAGCGGTCGTCGACGAGGAAGAAGTTGATCTCGCGCGTGCGCCCGGGCTGCTTCGAGGTTCGCGCGAGGCTCTTGCGCCCCACGAGCCGGTTGAGCAGCGAGGACTTCCCGACGTTCGAGCGTCCGGCGATCGCGACCTGGGGGAGATCGCGCGGAGGCTTCTGGCCGGCCACGCCGACCGCGCCGACGAACTCGACCGTCCTGACGTGCGTGACGCCCCTGTCCGCCGGCGGCACGGGCCCGCTACGCCTCCCTGCGCCTGGCCTCGGGCTCGAGGATGAGGAGCGGCTGGTTGCTCTCCTCGACGGTGTCCCGCGTGACGACGACCTCGCGGATGTCCATGCGCCCCGGCAGGTCGAACATCACGTCGAGCATGATGGATTCCATCACCGCCCTCAGTCCGCGGGCGCCCGTCCCGCGGTCGATCGTCTTGCGCGCGATCGCGCGCAGCGCCTCCGGGTCGAGCGTGAGGCCCACGCCCTCGAGTTCGAACATCTTCGCGTACTGCTTGAGCAGCGCGTTCTTGGGACGCTGCAGGATCTCCACCAGCGCATCCTCGTCGAGATCGTGCAGCGCCACGAGCACCGGCAGCCGCCCGACGAGTTCGGGGATGAGCCCGTAGCGGAGCATGTCCTCGGGTTCGACGCAGGCGAGGAGGTTGTCCTCGTCGTTCGGCGCCACTCCACCCGCGATGAGGTCATCCCGGAAACCGATCTGTCGACGCCCCTGCCGTTCCTGGATGATCTCCTCGAGTCCGTCGAAGGCGCCGCCGCAGATGAAGAGGATATTCCGCGTGTCGATCTGGATGTACTCCTGTTGCGGGTGCTTGCGCCCGCCTTGGGGCGGCACGGACGCCACCGTCCCCTCGAGGATCTTGAGCAGCGCCTGCTGGACGCCCTCGCCGGAGACATCGCGCGTAATGGACGGGTTGTCCGATTTGCGCGCGATCTTGTCGATCTCGTCGATGTAGACGATGCCGCGCTCGCACTCCGCCACGTTGTATTCGCCCGCCTGCAGGAGCCGGACGAGGATGTTTTCGACATCCTCCCCGACATACCCCGCCTCGGTGAGCGTCGTCGCGTCCGCGATCGTGAACGGGACTTGGAGAATCCGCGCCAGCGTCTGCGCGAGCAGCGTCTTGCCCACCCCGGTGGGACCGAGCAGCAGGATGTTCGACTTCTCGATCTCGACGTCGTCGACGAGACTGCCGTGGTTGATCCGCTTGTAGTGATTGTAGACGGCGACCGAGAGCGTCTTCTTCGCCATCTCCTGACCGATCACATACTCGTCGAGCGTCGCCTTGATCTCCGACGGCGTGGGGATCTCCGTGAAGCGCCCGGACTGTTCGCGCTCCTCTTCCTCGGCGAGGATCTCGTTACAGAGCGCGATGCACTCGTTGCAGATATAGACGTTGGGTCCGGAGATGAACTTCTGGACGGCGTCCTTGGACTTGCCGCAGAAGGAGCAGCGCAGGTGCTTGTCGCTCGGCATCGTCGCCTCCCCTCGGTCCCTCGGGTTGCCCGGGCGCTACTTCGCCACGGTGGGGCCGGGTCGGCCGTTCCCGCCGTCAACCTGCGCCTCGCGCGCGACGACCACGTCGATGAGCCCGTAATCCCGCGCTTCCTCGGGGGACATGAAGCGGTCGCGGTCGACGTCGTCCGCGATGCGGTCGACGTCCTGCCCGGTGTGTTCGGCGAGAATCCGGTTCAGCCGCTCGCGGGCGTTGAGGATTTCCTTCGCCTGAATCTCGATGTCTGCCGCCGTCCCGTAGGAGCCGCCGGAAGGCTGGTGGATCATGATCCGCGCGTTCGGCAGCGAGCGCCGCCTGCCGGGCGTGCCGGCGGCGAGCAGGAACGCTCCCATCGACGCCGCCATCCCCATGCACATCGTCGCCACCGGGGCGTTCAGGAACTGCATCGTGTCGTAGATCGCGAGTCCCGCTTGGACGTTCCCCCCCGGCGAGTTGATGTAGATGTGGATTTCGCGCTCCGGGTTGTCCGCCTCCAGGAAGAGCAGTTGGGCGATCACCACGTTCGCCACATCGTCGTTGATAGGGGCCCCGAGGAAGACGATCCGGTCCATGAGGAGCCGCGAGAAGATGTCGTACGTGCGTTCCCCGCGGCTCGACCGTTCGATGACGTACGGCGCGAATATCGTGCTCAAGTCAGTCCCTCACGTGGTTTGCGAAGCCCATCAGCTCACAGAAGCTCATCGGCTCACGGAAGCCCATCAGCTCACGTCCGAGCCGTCGATCAGAAACCGGAACGCATTGTCGATGGCAAAACCGCGGCGGAGCGAGTCGAGCTGCTTCTCCCTCGCGAGTTCCCGGCGCATCTCCACCAGGCTCTTGCCCCTCGCCTTCCCCAGTTCCGACAGGCGCTCGTCGAATTCCTCGCTCGACAGATCGAGTCCCTGATCCTCAATGAGTCGATCAAGCACCAGATCCCGCTTGATCTGACGCTCCACGTGGGGGGTCACGGACCTGCGGGCCTCCTCGACCCGCTCGGGATCCGCTCCCTCGGGGGCGTCGATCACCCGGTCAAGATAACG
Source organism: Candidatus Palauibacter poriticola (assembly GCA_012270965.1). GTDB lineage: Bacteria > Gemmatimonadota > Gemmatimonadetes > Palauibacterales > Palauibacteraceae > Palauibacter > Palauibacter poriticola. Next base: position 40,754 of record JAAXHJ010000044.1, on the reverse strand, counting down.
CGACGTGAGACTGGGCGGCACCTCGAAGGCGTTGGCTTCGATCACCGCGTCGACGAGTCGTTGGCCGACTTCCTCCTCCGCCTGGCGTTCACCCCGCGCCAGGAGTTCCTTCCCGACCGCCTCGCGAAGCTCCGCCAGCGTCCCGAAATCTCCGACCTCGCCCGCGAACGCGTCGGTGAGGTCCGGAAGCTCGCTGGCGCGGACATCGTCGAGGCGGATCTGCAGCGACCGGGTGGTTCCCGCAAGTTCGTCGGTCCCGAAATCATCCGGATAGGAGACCCTGAACGTGCCTTCCTCGCCGGGTGCCAGCGTGAGGATCGCGTTTTCGACGTCCGGAATCGCGTAGCCCGCGCCCAACTCGAATCGATACGGTTTCTCCGCGGCGCCCTCGCCTCCCCCGAGTTCTCTGATCGCCACGGCGACGACATCCCCGCTCCGCGGCGGCCGGTCCACGGGCTGGAGCACGGCTTTTTCCTTGCGGAGGTTCTCGACGACCTCGTCGATGTCCGCATCTTCGACGGCCACCTCGCGCCGCTTGACCCGGAACCCTCCGGTCCGCGCAAGCTTGATGGTCGGCATCACCTCGACGTCGATGCGGAAGGAGAGCCGCTCCCCGGGCTGGTAATCCAAGTCGCTCACCACGGGCTCCCCAATCGCGGAGAGGCCGTGGCGCCGCACGGCGTCGCGATACGCCCGGTTGACAAGCGCATCGACGGTTCGTTCGTCGATGAGGGGACCGTAGCGTTCCTCTACGATCCGCACCGGAACCTTCCCCTTCCGGAACCCCTTGATGCGGGTCGTCTTGCGGAGTTTGGCGGCCTCCCGGCGACGCGTCGCCGCCACCTGCGCGGGGTCCACGGACACGTCGAGGCGGCGCAGGTAGTCGTTTTCGCGCTTGATCGCGACGTCGAACGGATCCGTCGCGGCGGCTTGTGAATCGGCTGGGCTCAAGGTCGGTATGGCTCTCGCTTCGAATCTCCGCACGGGCCAGCGCGCTGGCTCTGCTCGCTCGGCCCTCTTGTCAGGCGAGCGCTTCACCGCTCTCGGCGCTGACGCGGGGTTTGCCACGGGCTGCCAGCGGCTCGGTGTTTGCACACCGCTACGGCACGAAGTGCGAAAGGGGGGACTCGAACCCCCACGGCCAAGGGCCACCAGCTCCTAAGGCTGGCGCGTCTGCCAATTCCGCCACTTTCGCGCGAACCCGCCAGGTTGAACGCAGCGCCGGGATCGGCCGGGAATCTCGGCACCGGGTGGAACGGGGGCAAGCAGGAATCCCCGCCCCGCCCGGCGCCTCGCGAATCAACGTTCCGGAATCACGACGCTCCGGAACGCGTTCTGCCAGCCCCCGTCGCGCGTGCGGAAGCTGAACTGCAGGCTCACGGCGTCGCCCGGCTCGAACACGGAGATGATGCGCTCGTAGTCGCCCGCCGTGCGGACCTCCTCGCCGTTAATGTCGACGATGAGCGCGCCCTGGGGAGTGATCCCCGCCCGGCCCACCGCGCCCCGCGCATCGGCCTCGACGACGAGGACGCCCGTGAATCCGGGGTCGATCCCGGAGCGGTCACGTTCGCGCGCCGCCAGATCCGCAACGTCCCGGACCTCGAGACCGAGGACGTCACCCGTCGGTTCGGGCGCCTCGGGACGTGACGCGACTCGGGGAGGGGAGTCGTCCTCCGCCCCGACAAGGCGGACACGCGCCCGGTCGCGCTCCAGCGTGGCGCGGCGCACAACGTCCAGTTCCACCGTCTCGCCCGGCTCGAAGGCGCGGATCCGCCGCTGCAGTTCCGAGACGCCGGAGACCGGTTGCCCCGCCACGCCGACGATCACGTCTCCGCCTTCCAGTCCGGCCAGCCGCGCCGGGCTGTCGTCGAAGGAGAAGGTCTGGATCTTCGCCCCTCCGACCCGGTCAAGTCCGTAGAACGCGGCGTCCGCCGCATCGACATCGGTGATCGACACGCCGATCAGCGCCCGCCGGACCTCTCCGAACTCGATCAAGTCGTCGACGACCTCGCGCGCGAGTTCGATCGGGACCGCGAAGCCGTACCCCTGGTAATTCCCGTCCGTCGAGAGGATCGCCGTGTTGATCCCGATCACCTCCCCGGCGGCATTCACGAGCGGACCCCCCGAGTTGCCCCGGTTGATGACCGCGTCCGTCTGGATGAAATCCTCGATCGCCAGGGGCGAGCGGTTCCGAAGGATGCGGATGTTGCGTCCCTTGGCGGAGACGATCCCCGCCGTGACGGACGACAGCAGCGGCCCCGACACCGCCCGGAAGCCCGGACTCCCGATCGCGAGTACCCACTCTCCGACGGCCGTCGCGTCGCTGGAGCCGATCGGCAGGACGGCGATGTCGTCCGCCTCGAGCCTGAGGAGCGCCACGTCGGTCTGCGGATCGCGTCCGACGAGTTCCACGTCTTCGAACACCCGCCCGTCGTGGAGTTCGATATCGATGCGCTCGGCGCCCGCAACGACGTGGTTGTTCGTCACCACGTAACCGTCCGCCGAGACGATGAACCCGGATCCGCTCCACGAGTCCCTTAGCGTCGGAGGGTCGGCCTCGGGCGACTCATCCTCGGCCGGGGGCTCGTCGCCGGAGGGCGGTCCATAGCCGGGAGGCAACTCGAAGCCGGGAGGGAGCTGAAAGCCCGGCGGTGGCTCGAATCCGAGCGGGAACCGGCCCTCGGTCACCTCTCGTTCGGCCGTTAGGTAGATGGTGACGACGGCGGGCGCCACCCGCCGCGTCACGTCGGAGAAGCCTTCTTCCATGGTCACCGCGGCGCGCGAGGGGGCGCCGACCACCCACCCCGGGTCGCGGTCCGTGTCCGCCGCGATCGAAACCGGCGTCAGATCCAGCACCGAGGCCAGTCCCACCCCGAACGCGAACGCGATCGTCGTCGCGATCAGCAGGTTCAGTCGAGTACGCAACGCTTCGCTCATCTCTCCATCTCTCTCTCCTCAGGCCGCGACTCCACGCCCGACGCACGAATATAGCGAACCGAGCCGGCGTTGCTCCAACTCCCGCTCCACCGGCGGTCGCCAGACCGGGTCCGTGACCCTCCGAACGCCGAACCTTGGGATGAACGACGCGCGACCCGGGGTTGCCCATGCATCCGGGCTCCCGGGTCGCGTGGTGAGACGTCGCCGCCGGAGGGGCTACTTGTCGTCGGACTCCTCGACGATCTCGTAGTCCGCCTCCACGACTTCCTCCTCCCCGCCGCCGTTCGCCTCCCTCTCGACGTCGGCCTCTCCCTCTCCCGCGCCCGGCATGTCGCCCGGCGAGGCGCCGGCCCCCATCCCGGCCGCGGCGTACATCTTCTGCGCCGCCGCGCCGACCGCTTCCTGGAGGGCGGTGGTAGCCGCGGCCACCTCCCCGGTGTCGTCCTGCTTGAGCGCGGCCCGCCCCCGCTCCAGCGTCTCCTCGATCGCGGACCGGTCCGCATCGTCGAGCGACTCCTTCCAGTCCTCGAGGTTCTTCTCGGTCTGGTAGACGAGAGAGTCGAGCCGGTTGCGGGCCTCGACGGTCTCGCGCCGCTCCTGGTCCTCCGCCGCGTGCGATTCCGCGTCCCTCACCATGCTCTCGATCTCGGCGTCGGAGAGCCCCGAAGACGCCTCGATGCGAATCTTCTGCTCCTTGCCCGTCGCATTGTCCCGCGCGCTCACGTGCAGAATGCCGTTCGCGTCGATGTCGAAGGTGACCTCGACCTGGGGCACGCCGCGCGGGGCGGGGGGGATGCCCGTGAGCTGGAAGCGGCCGATCGTCTTGTTGCCGCTCGCCATCTTCCGCTCGCCCTGGAGCACGTGGATGTCGACCGTGTTCTGGTTGTCCTCCGCGGTCGAGAAGATCTCCGACTTCTTGGTGGGGATCGTCGTGTTGCGCTCGATGAGCGACGTCATGACGCCGCCCAGCGTCTCGATTCCGAGCGAGAGCGGCGTGACGTCGAGGAGGAGGACGTCCTTCACGTCGCCGCCGAGCACGCCGCCCTGGATCGCGGCTCCGATGCCCACGACCTCGTCCGGGTTCACGCCCTTGTGCGGATCCTGGTTGAAGAAGTCTTTCACGACCGCCTGGATCTTGGGGATTCGGGTCGAGCCGCCGACGAGAATGACCTCGTCGATCTCGTCGACCGAGAGACCGGCGTCCGCCAGCGCCTTCTCCATGGGCGGAATCGTGCGCTGGATCAGGTCGTCCACCAGCTGCTCGAACTTCGCCCGCGTGAGGGCGAGGTTGAGGTGCTTGGGCCCCGATGCGTCGGCCGTGATGAAGGGGAGGTTGATGTCGGTCTGCATCGTCGAGCTGAGTTCGATCTTCGCCTTCTCCGCCGCCTCCTTGAGGCGCTGCAGGGCCATCGGGTCGGCCGAGAGGTCGATCCCCTGGTCCCGCTTGAACTCGTCCACGAGCCAGTTGATGAGGCGCTGGTCGAAGTCGTCTCCGCCGAGGTGCGTGTCGCCGTTGGTGGCCTTCACCTCGAACACGCCGTCGCCGAGTTCGAGCACGGAGATGTCGTAGGTGCCGCCGCCGAGGTCGAACACCGCGATCTTCTCGTCCGACTTCTTGTCGAGGCCATAGGCGAGCGCCGCGGCCGTCGGCTCGTTGATGATGCGGCGGACGGTGAGGCCGGCCACGCGGCCAGCGTCCTTCGTGGCCTGTCGCTGCGCGTCGTTGAAGTAGGCCGGGACCGTGATCACCGCCTCCGTCACCTCCTGGCCCAGGTAGTCCTCGGCCGTCTGCTTCATCTTCTGCAGCACCATGGCCGAAAGTTCGGGCGGCGTGAAGGTCTTGTTCGCGTGCGGGATCCTGACTTGGACGCGGTCCTGGTTGTCGCCCTGGATGTCGTAGGTGACGAGCTTCATCTCCTCGCCCACCTCGGACCGTTTGCGGCCCATGAAGCGTTTGATCGAGGCGACCGTGTTGAGGGGATTGGTGACGGCCTGCCGCTTGGCGACCTGCCCGACGAGCCGCTCTCCCTCCTTCGTGAAGGCGACCACCGAGGGCGTCGTGCGGGCGCCCTCCGCGCTCGGGATGACGACGGGGTCTCCACCTTCCATTACCGCGACGACCGAGTTCGTCGTCCCGAGATCGATTCCGATGATCTTGCCCATTCGATTGTCCTTGGCCTGTGCTTGTCTGCCGTTTCCGCTCGTTACGCTCCAAGTCCGAACCGCGGGTTGGCGCCTTCCTTCAACTCAACGCGTCAACGCGCGCCCGCGAACGAAGAAACACCTTGCAATCGCCGTGCCGCGCCGCAGGCTGTCCGCCCGCCGCCTTTTCCCGACAAAATGGCACTCGCCGGAGCCGCAAGCCGACGTGGGGTGCCAAATTGGCATGGAGCGAGGCGCAGCGTGGCGCGGAAGCCGCGACGGGGTATGTTCTTGGCTCCCGTCGTCCCGAACCCCAACCGGAGTGCGCCGATGTACCAGCGTGGCGATCCCTCCCGCTCCGCCGTGGCCGCGGCGGCGGCAACGGCGTCCCTCTGCGTCGTGCTGGTCGCCGGCGCGGCTCCGCTGGCGGCGCAGGGACTCGAGGGGGTGGGCGGCGCGATCGACGAATCGTTCTTCTCCCGCCTGGGGCGGGGCCTGCTCGGGATCGTGTTTCTGCTCACGACGGTGTGGCTCTGCTCCGCGCACCGTAAGTCGATCTCGTGGCCGCTCGTCTTCAAGGGGCTCGGGCTTCAGGTGGCGTTCGCCCTCCTCGTCCTCCGGACCGGCGTCGGGCGCGGCTTTTTCGAGACCGTGAACGACGTGTTCGTGGCGCTCATCGGCTACACGAACGAGGGATCGCGGTTCGTGTTCGGGTCGCTGGTGGACGGCTCCACGCCCGTGGACGGGGGCGGGGGCGGGTTCGTGAACATCGGCGCGAACTTTGCCTTCAGCGTCCTGCCGACGATCATCTTCTTCTCCTCTCTCATGGCCCTCGCCTATCACCTGGGGTTCATGCAGCGCGTCGTGCGCGGCGTCGCGTGGGCGATGCAGCGGACCCTCGGGACGAGCGGTGCCGAGACGACCTCGGCGGCCGGCAACATCTTCGTCGGTCAGACGGAGGCGCCTCTCCTCATCCGCCCCTTCGTGGACCGGATGACGATGTCGGAACTCAACACCGTGATGACCGGGGGCTTCGCGACCGTGGCGGGCGGGGCGCTGGCCGCGTACGTCGCGATCCTCGTGGGGGTGTTTCCGGGGATCGCGGGACACCTCCTGGCGGCGAGCATCATGGCGGCGCCGGCGGGGATCGTGGTGAGCAAGATGCTCATGCCCGAGACGGAGGAACCCGAGACGCGCGGCACGCTGGAGGTCGACCCGCCGCGGGCGCACGCGAACGTGATCGACGCGGCGGCCGGAGGGGCCGGGGACGGGCTGAAGCTCGCCCTGAACGTTGGGGCCATGCTCCTCGCCTTCCTCGCCATCATCGCCTTGGGGAACGGCATCATCGGCTGGGTGACGGGGCTGTTCGGCGTGGACGGCATCACGCTCGAGCGCATCTTCGGCTGGGTCTTCGCGCCCGTGGCCTGGCTCATCGGGGTGCCTTGGGCGGACGCGGTCGAGGTCGGAACGCTGTTCGGGGTGAAGATGGTCGCGAACGAGTTCCTCGCCTTCACGAACCTCGGGGCCGGCCTCGCCGGCGATCTGCAGCTCTCGAACAAGTCGCTCATCATGTGTACGTACGCGCTGACCGGCTTCGCGAACTTCAGCTCGATCGCGATCCAGATCGGGGGCATCGGCGGGATCGCCCCCGCCCGCCGCCCGGACCTGTCGAGGCTCGGCCTGCGCGCGATGCTCGGGGGGACGGTGGCGACGTGGATGACGGCGACGCTGGCGGGGGTTCTCGCGTGAGGGTTCCGAGCGTTGCCGGCCGCCCCGCTCCAAGGGCCATCGGAGCGGAGGTCGAGGGTGCGGCGTGCGTGCTGCGGGAGCGCATCGAGACCCGGCTCGGCGATGACACGCCGATCGCGGCGATCACCATGGGTTCGGGCTTGGGCGGCCTCGGTGCGGAGATCGAGGATGCGCTGCGCGTGCCGTACGAGGAGCTGCCCGGTTGGCCGCGCCCCACCGTCGTCGGGCACGCTGGCCACGCCCTCATCGGCATGCTCGGTGGCCGGCCGGTGCTGGGGCTGAGCGGACGCGTCCACCTCTACGAGGGCGGCCCGCCGGACCGCGTCGCCTTCTACGTGCGGGTCGCGGCGGTGCTGGGGGTCCGGGCCCTCTTCCTCTCGAACGCGGCCGGGGCGATCCGCGAGGGCTGGCGTCCTGGGGAGTTGATGCTGATCTCGGACCACCTGAACCTGACCGGAACGAGCCCGCTCATCGGTCCCGTGGTGGGGGCGGAGCATCGCTTCCCCGACCTGACGTTCGCCTACGACCGGGAGTTGCGGGCGATCGTGCTCGGTGTGGCGACCGAACTCGGCCAGACGCTGCACGAGGGCGTCTACGCGGCGATGCACGGCCCCGCCTTCGAGACCCCGGCCGAGATCCGCATGCTGCGGCGGCTCGGTGCCGATGCCGTCGGCATGTCGACGGTGCCGGAGGTCATCGCGGCGCGCGCCCTCGGCATCCGCTGCGTCGCCGTCTCATGCCTCACCAACTACGCGGCGGGCGTGCTTGACGAACCGCTGAATCACGAGGAAGTGCTGGAGACGACGAAGCTCGCCCAGCCCGGCTTCCAGCGCCTCGTCGCCGAGTCGATCCGCCGGTTCTCGTAGCCCTTGGCGGCGTTTGAGGGAAGCACGCTGACCGCGCCGTAGGTTCGAGGACCAAGAGGGTTGACTCCGGATTGGGGGGGGGGGTACACTGATGCGGTCGGTATCGTCTGCACGCCTTATTTCTTGATGATTTTTTGGCTTGAGTGCGCATCCCATGAGGCCAATCGCACACGAGAGTGAGGGTGTCGTTCAAACCCGCCATGCTCCGCCCTGGAGTTGCCCCGGTTTCACCGGCACCTTCCCATGGGGCCAACCACGGAGGCGCGTCGTGGCAGCGAGGGCGGGGCGGTACCTGCCGGAGTACCGGGAACGGCTGGTCGAGCTTGCGCGGTCCGGTTGTGGGCCGGGCTCACCGATCCGGGAGTTCGAGCTCTCGGAGCCGACGATCCGGAACTGGCTCGGGCAGGCGGACGTGGACGAGGGGTTCCGAAGCGACGGCCCGACGACGGAGCTGCGGCGCCTTGACGGGGAGCGCTGCCGCGGCGCGGGCATCGCCCGGTCGATGGGCTCGGTCGGCGACGCGCACCGCAACGCGCTGTGCGAGAGCTTCTTCACGACGCCCGAGTGCGAACTCGTCCGGAGGCGCTCGTTACGCACGGCGTCGGAGGCCCGGCACGAGGCCTTCGGCTTCATCGAGGGCTTCCACAACACGCGTCGGCTTCACTCCGCCCTCGGCTACGAGTCGCCGGCCGACTACGAGAGCCTCCATGCGGCCTGAGGCGGGCCGGCGGTGCGCACCCACCTCTCCCGGCCACGCGAGAGGGGTTGTGGGGAACAACACGGGCCGGGTTCAACCGCGGAAATCAATCGTCCGTGAAGGCGGGACAGCTCCACCCGTCCGCGGACGGCGGCGATGCTGCCAGATCGTTAAGATCCTTTCAGTTGCCCTGCTACTCCTCGCCCATCCCGGCCGCTCATCCGCCGAACCGACCCCACACGGAACCGTGTCACCTGCGACGGAACTCGGGCAGTCAAGTGATGCTCGGTGGTCACGCCCTTCAATCGAGTTGACCGAGCAGTCGAGCGTCACGATACCAGACGGGAGACTGCTACGGGGCGCGGTCTTGTCACCTTCGGGAGAGTTGATCGTTGCTTGGTTCAATAGTACTCCGGGGATCCGCGTTTACCGTGGATCCATTGGCAAGGACGTACTTACCCAGCATGTCGGGCAAGCGATCGGCGTCGCGTTCTTGGATGCGACCACGCTCGAAATCATCGATGGCGGCGGAGCTGACCTGGTTGTGGCGGACACGGCGGGAAACGTAGTTGCCCGACAGAGTCTGCCCGGCGCAGCGAAAGCCGATATTGCAGCGCGGACCACGTCCGGCTGGTTTCTTGCGTCCTCGGACCTTTCGCCGCCACGCGTCCAAATGCCCGACGGCCAAGACGCCTGGATTCCCGACTCGACCTACGCAGGGAGCATCGCACTCTCCGCTAACGGACACGACGCGCTCGTGTGGCAGAGTTTCAATCCCTTTCGCGTATGGCGCATTGGCGGCGTCACGGATCAGCCGCCCGTGAAGTTCCAACAGGTCACGGGCGACTGGTTCGACAACAACATCGCCAGGTCCTTGCATCTCGATCCAGGGATTTGGAATACGACCTCCGTCGTCGCCATCGGGCCGGGCTATGCTCAAACCATGGCGCACCGGGGGACGGACCAGCGGCTGTTGCTTTGGTTCAACTCAAACGGCCGATTCGCACGATATACGACGGTCGACGCCGCCTTTGGGCTCGTCGATAGTGCTACCATCGGTCCCGTCGTACTGGCCATCCGGACGTTGAATAATACGGAGCTTGTAAAGTATTCCTGGGAACGCGTCCCAGACTCAACCGGAAGCGCAGGAGAAGAACGATGACACGCTCACGATTCGTCATGCTGAGTCTTGGCCTTGCTATTCTGGCCGGGGCGGGGGTCGCAGCACCCGCAGTGGCGCAGTGCTTTTGGTGTACGTCCGGCCCCGGACCGGCCGATGGAAGCGCGGTAGAGTGTAATTACTGCGTCCACAACGCACTCTGGGGTCTGGATGACTACTGTACGACGCCGGAGTGCGAACGTTGCGAGGTCGGCGGTCAATTCTGTCTCGGCAGCGTCGTAATGTTAGATGGGCGACTTCGTCCCGACGGGACGGACGGATCAGTGCCCCTCGGCTATTCACACGCGAGTTCCGTAGGTACCGTGCCTGCGGTCTACGGATCGGACCTGGACGCGCGGTACGCGGAGATGATCCGTAATGATCTGGTTCCTGCCTCGATCATGCGGCGGCGCTGCGACGGAGGAATCATCGCTCGCCGGTACTCGGCGAGCGAGGCGCAAGCGATTTTTGCCAGCACGATACGCATTCGAATATGAGTATCGGCCGGGTCATGAGGTGGCCGACGGGCGTGCTGGCTGCGTGGTTGACCTGGAGTGGGTGTGGGACGGACACCGCCCCGCCAGCCATGGTGTCCGAATGGTCGCTCCGTCGCGGCGTGACGATCGGAAGCGTAGACGACCCATCGTCGGCGCTCACGAGAGTGGGCACGGTTCTGGTGGATCAGAATCACGTATATATATTGCAACCACAGGACGGGACCGTTGTGGTTTTCGATCACCGTGGCCGATTCGCCCAGACTCTTGGGCGTCGCGGGGGCGGACCGGGAGAATTCATTGCGCCTCTGCTCATGGGATGGTACAGTTCCGAACTGTGGGTGAGTGACTGGAATGCAAGGCGTGTCACTTTCTTCGATGTCGACAACGGCGGTGTGAAGACGGTACCGTATGCGCAACCGTTTGAAGCGGCGTACGATGTGTTCAGCTGGGGTCCGTGGGCGGTTTTGGCGGATGGAGGAATCGTGGGGTATCCCGAGACCGGGAGTCACGCGATTGCTCGCGGGCTCACACCGTTCGTCGTGCTTCCGGTTTCGGATGCAAGCGGTGCGGTGCGTGACACGTTGGCGGTGCTGTCGCGGGAAGGAGAAATTGCCGAGATAACGGCGGGATTGCAGTCGAACTCGATCATGTTTTTGTCGACGCCCCTTCCTCAGGGGGATTTGATCGACTTGGCACCGGATGGAGCCGCGGCGGTTGTGGTGAATCGACGTAGTTGGAATGGCGCCGGGACGCCGGAGTTTCAGGTTACACGCCTTTCAGCAGCTGGAGACACAGTTTTCGATCGAAGTGTAGCATATCGGCCGCGGAGCGTGCCCGAGGATTTTTTCGACGACCGAATACAGAACATGCTCACGTCGAACTCGGTCGTCGATCGCGCGGCCCACGCGGGCGCTGTGAGAGAATTCTTTGAGACACGCCGGTACTTTCCGCCAGTGACACGACTGTTGGCGGGAGGCGATGGGACGACGTGGTTGGGCCAGGCCGACGATGGAAGCGGAGAAGCCGAGTGGCTCGTCCTTGATCGGAGTGGGGCAACGATTGGAAGAGTCAGGCTTCCGGCAGCGTCGCGCGTTGTATCCGCTACGGAGACGGAGTGCTGGATCGTAGAGACCGATGAGATGGACATTTCGTATGTCGTCAAGTATGAGATTCTGAAGTGATGGGTCGCGGAACCGACGGCTGCCTTGCCGGGCCGACGCGACGCTGGGGCGCGCCACGGTTTCCGGCCGGGTCGCCGGTTGCGATCTGTCTAACCGACATCGCTCCGGAAGCGGCAGGTGGTCTGTCACGCCGCCGCCTTACGGCAGCAGCACCCACCCCACGGCTCCACCATCAGCGACGGTCGGTAGCGGCCGGCAACGCTCCCGCGCCGTCCGTCGATCCTGCCGCTCGGCCCCACCGCCTCCCACAGCCTTCGAACCACGACCAGGCCGCCCGCGTCGGTGATCCGATTGCGCCCGCCCCGCACCCTCGGTGCGGTCGGCGAGCCTTGTACGCGCAATCGGCGTTTGTTATGGCGGTTCCGGCGTACCGTCGGGGTGTCTGCCGTTCAGCGGTGGATTGTCGGCAGGTCCCGCGGGCGGGTGCTTTTTGGGAATCCGGAACTGTGTTCGCACTATCGTCCCGAGCTCCCCGGTCCGGCCGGGACCGCGCTTCCGGACAAACCGAGCCGCGACGAGCGCGGGATCGGGGGTGAGAGGTCGATGGTGGCTGTTCTGCGGGAGGATCCACGGTTTGCTGCGCCTCGCTCCGTTCGCCGACGGTGCTGGCGGTCGCGGCATGCCGGGGGTGCGCCCGATACGGGAAGTGGAGCGATGCGGATCGTTCTTGGCAAGGTGTTGAGGACGGACGGCGCGACGCGGCCCTTGGACGATTCGGCGAGGGGCCGGTCGAATTCCAGCGGATCAACGGTCTGGCGGCCTTGGCGCAAGGTCCGCGCCTATGATGCGCGGGGGCGGCTCGAGGCGGCGTTCGGACGCTTCGGCGAGGGCCCCGTTCGCGTTCCGGGCATCGCCGGCCTGGCCGAGACGTCCTCCGGTCGCTTCGTGGTGCTCGACTCGGGATAGGGTCGGCTCACCTACCTCACGAGCGCCCTGCTGCCCGACACGATCCTGCGGTGGCCCGGGACCCCGATACGCGTCGCGTCCGTGGACGACGATCTGCTGCTGTCCGTAAGCCTGGGCGCGTCGGATGAGGGGGTTTCGCGGTTCGTCCGGCGTCCTCTGCTATTCCATCGGTGGACGGCCAACGAGGCCGCTTGGAGCGCGTATCGGCTCCCGTACGTACCCATAGAACAACCCGTATTGGGTTCGTTGGCGCGCTTTCCGGCCGTCGTGGCGGGCGACTCGACCGGCGAACCGGCCGGAAGCTCGACGAGGAGGTGCCATTGCCGGAGGACTCGCGGGTTCTGGGTGGTGGCAGGCATCTCTACCTTCTCCGGAACAGCAGTTTCCCGCTTGGCGCATCGCGAAGCTGAGCTTCCGCGACGAAAGCCCACGCCGACCCTGCGCGGCTTGCCGGTTCGGTGACGGAAGTCCTCACCTGGTGCCGGACGGCAGGCCGCGGTCAGGCGAGGTCGTAGCGGTCGAGGTTCATCACCTTGTTCCAGGCGGCGACGAAGTCGCGCACGAACGCCTCTTCCCCGTCGTCGCACGCGTAGACCTCCGCGAGGGCTCGGAGTTCGGAGTTCGAGCCGAACACGAGGTCCGCCTCGGTGGCCGTCCATCTGACATCGCCGGACGCCGCGTCGCGACCCTCGAAGGCGCCATCCGAGGACGCCCGCCACTCCGTGCTCATGTCGAGCAGGTTCACGAAGAAGTCGTTCGTGAGTGCGCCCGGCCGGTCCGTGAACACGCCGTGGGAGGATGCCCCGGTGTTTGTGTTCAGGACGCGCATGCCGCCGACCAGCGCGGTCATCTCGGGCGCGGTGAGCGTGAGCAGGCAGGCCCGCTCCACGAGCTGCTCCGCGGCCGGGGCGTCGTTTCCGTCCTTCACGTAGTTGCGAAACCCGTCCGCGATGGGCTCCAGCACGGCGAACGATTCGGCGTCCGTCCACTCCTCCGACGCGTCCGTGCGCCCGGGCGCGAAGGGCACCCGCACGTCGTGCCCCGCCTCCCGCGCCGCCTGCTCGACGCCCGCGCACCCGGCGAGGACGATGAGATCGGCGAGCGAGACCCGCTTGCCGCCGCTCCGCGCGTCGTTGAACTCCGCCCGGATCCGCTCCAGCGTTCGCAGCGCATCGGCCAGCTCGGCCGGGTCGTTCGCTTCCCAGTCCTTCTGCGGCGCGAGGCGGATGCGCGCTCCATTCGCGCCACCGCGCTTGTCGGTCCCGCGGAACGAAGCCGCCGCCGCCCACGCCGTCGCAACCAGCCGGGACACGGACAGGCCCGAGGCGAGGACCGCGGCCTTGAGGTCCGCGACGTCCCGCTCGTCGATCAACTCGCGGTCGACGTCCGGCACCGGATCCTGCCACAGCTGCGGCTCCTCCGGGACGAGCGGCCCCAAGTAGCGGCTGCGCGGCCCCATGTCGCGGTGGAGGAGCTTGAACCAGGCCTTCGCGAAGGCGTCCTCAAGCTCCGCCGGATTCTCGAGGAAGCGCTTCGAGATCGGCGCGTAGGCCGGATCCTCGCGCAGGGAGAGGTCCGTCGTGAGCATCATCGGGGCGTGCTTCTTCGCGGGGTCGTGCGCGTCCGGCACGGTGGCCACCTCGGCGGCGTTGACCGGGGTGTACTGCGACTTGCCGGCGGGACTCTTCGTCAGCTCCCACTCGTGCTCGTGCAGGTTCTCCATGAAGTTGTTGTCCCACCGGGTGGGCTCGGCCGTCCATGCGCCCTCCAGGCCGCTCGTGATCGCGTCGCCGGCCTTGCCGCTGCCGTGACTGCTGTGCCAGCCGAAGCCCTGTGCCTCCAGGCCGGCGCCCTCCGGTTCGGGGCCGACGTGGGATTCGGGGCCCGCGCCGTGCGCCTTGCCGAAGGTGTGGCCGCCGGCGATGAGCGCGACCGTCTCCTCGTCGTTCATCGCCATGCGCGCGAAGGTCGCGCGGATGTACTTGGCGGCAGCCGCGGGGTCCGGGTTGCCGCCCGGCCCCTCCGGGTTCACGTAGATGAGCCCCATGTGGTCGGCGCCGAGTCCTTCCCGGAGTTCCCCGTCCTCGTCGTGGCGTTCGTCGGCGAGCCATTCGGTCTCGGATCCCCAGTCCGTCTCGTCGGCCTCCCACGCGTCGGGGCGGCCGAAGGCGAAGCCGAGCGTCCGGAACCCCATCGACTCCAGGGCGCAGTTGCCCGCGAAGATGATGAGGTCGGCCCACGAGAGATTGCGGCCGTATTTCTGCTTGACCGGCCACAGCAGGCGGCGCGCCTTGTCGAGGTTGCCGTTGTCGGGCCAACTGTTGAGCGGCGCGAAACGCTGGTGGCCGGAGCCGCCTCCGCCGCGGCCGTCGGTGATGCGGTACGTGCCCGCGGCGTGCCACGTCATGCGGATGAAGAGCGGCCCGTAGTGGCCGTAATCCGCCGGCCACCAGTCTTGGGAGGTCGTCATCACGCGCTCGAGGTCCCGCCTCAGTTCCTCGACGTCGACGTGCCTGAACGCCTCGGCGTAGCTGAAGTCCCCGCCCATCGGGTCCGACGCCGGCGAGTTGTGGCGCAGGGCCTTCAGGCTGAGCTGATTCGGCCACCAGATTTCGTTCGTGGTCATGGGATTCTCCATATGGTCAACCGCCAGATCGCGGTTCGTCACGGTAGCGGAATACGCGCCGCGGAATAAGGCGGCGTGCGGCCTTCGTGCGGGAGCGTCGGCTCACGGCTCCAGCGAACTCTCTCACGGGCGTCCGGGCAACAGCTTCGGCCCGCGGGCGGCCGGGCGTCAAGCAACCGCCGGCGCCTCGCCGTAGACATCGCCGTCCTCCAAGCGGGAGATTCATTCGCCCGAGTTCGGCATCCGAGCGATATTCTACCGATGGCCTTCTCCCAGCGATCATCGACACCCATGGACGCCTCATGAACGACGCATCATGAACAGAGCGACGGAACGCGGGAACCCACCCCGGGACGGCACTTCATCTCCCCGCCGGGTTCGCGCCGGCGCGAAGGCCGCCGTCGTCCCCATGCGAGGGCGAAACGCCGGGACGCCGCTCGATCTGGATCTGATCCGGGATCAGGCCGCGAACCGCAGCGCGATCGAGCGCAGGGCCGCCACGCTGGGGAAGCGCCGCAGCATCAAGAAGGAGTGGCAGACCGCCTGGCTCCTCCGCGCCGTGACGATGATCGACCTCACGACGCTCGCCGGAGACGACACCCCGGGACGGGTGGCCCGCCTCGCCGCCAAGGCCCGCCAGCCCGTGCGTCCCGATCTCCTCCGCGCGCTGGGGGCCGAGGATCTCGGCCTGCGCGTGGCCTCCGTCTGCGTGTATCCGACGCTGGTGCCGGCCGTCGTCGAGGCGCTCGCCGGCGACGACATCCCGGTGTGCGCGGTCGCCGCCGGTTTCCCCGCCGGGCTCACGCCCTTCGCGCAGCGGGTCGAGGAGATCGGCGAGGCGGTCGAGGCCGGGGCGCGCGAAATCGACATCGTCATCACCCGCCGCCACGTGCTCACGGGCGGCTGGGAGGCGCTGTACGACGAGGTCCGCGCCTTCCGCGAGGCGTGCGGCGGGGCCCATCTGAAGACGATCATGGCCACGGGCGAACTCGGGAGCCTGCGCAACGTCGCCCGCGCGAGCTGGACGTGCATGATGGCCGGCGCCGACTTCATCAAGACCTCGACGGGCAAGGAGAAGGTCAACGCCACGCTCCCGGCCGGACTCGTGATGGCGCGCGCGGTCCGCGCCTACCGGCGGCTTTCCGGCTTCCACGTGGGCCTGAAGCCGGCCGGCGGAGTGGGGAGGGCGAAGCAGGCGCTCGAATGGCTGATCTTGGTGAAGGAGGAGCTGGGCGGGGAATGGCTCGACCGGTCGCTGTTCCGATTCGGCGCGAGTTCACTGCTCGCGGACATCGAACGCCAATTGGAGCACCGGGCGACGGGGCGGTATTCCGCCTACCACCGGCACCCGCTGGGGTGAGGGTCGGGTTGAGAGGGGGTTGAAACAGATGCCGAAGATCGCGGAACTGTTCGAGACGATGGAGTACGGTCCCGCCCCGGAGGCCGCCGATGAGGCGCGCGCGTGGATCGGGGAACGGGGTCCCCGCTTCGGGCACTACATCGGCGGCGCTTGGTGCGAACCGGCGGACGGCGGGTTCTTCGCGACTTTCGACCCGAGCACCGAAGAGCAACTGGGCGAGATTGCGCAGGGGGGGGGCGGCGATGTGGACCGCGCGGTGGCGGCGGCGCGGGCGGCCCAGGCGACCTGGCGGGATCTCGGGGGACACGGGCGGGCGCGCCACCTGTACGCGATCGCCCGTCACCTGCAGAAGCACTCCCGGCTCTTCGCGACGCTCGAGACGCTCGACAACGGCAAGCCCATCCGCGAATCGCGCGATATCGACATTCCGCTCGCCGCGAGGCACTTCTATCACCACGCGGGCTGGGCTCAGCTCATGGACGGCGAACTCGCGGACTGCGAGCCGCTCGGCGTCGCGGGCCAGATCATCCCCTGGAACTTCCCGCTGCTCATGCTCGCTTGGAAGATCGCGCCCGCCCTCGCGACCGGGAACACCGTCGTCCTCAAGCCCGCCGAGTTCACCTCGCTGACGGCGCTCCGGTTCGCGGAACTCTGCCGCGACATCGATCTCCCGCCGGGCGTCGTGAACATCGTGACCGGCGATAGCCGCACGGGTGCCGCGATCGTCGATCATCCGGATGTCGACAAGATCGCCTTCACGGGCTCGACGGAGGTCGGACGCCTCATTCGCGAGGCGACGGTGGGGACGGGCAAGAAGATCTCGCTGGAACTCGGCGGGAAGTCGCCCTTCGTGGTGTTCGACGACGCGGACCTCGACAGCGTGGTCGAGGGCGTGGTCGACGCGATCTGGTTCAACCAGGGACAGGTGTGCTGCGCCGGATCGCGGATCCTCGCCCACGAGGGGATCGCCGACGCGCTCGCCGACCGCCTGCGCGCCCGCATGGAGACGCTCCGCATGGGGGCCCCGCTCGACAAGGGCGTCGACATCGGCGCGATCATCGCGCCGGTCCAGTTGAAGAAGATCGAGTCGCTCGTCGCAGAGGGACGCGAGGAGGGCGCCGCGGTCTGGCAACCGTCCTGGAGCGTGCCCCGGGACGGGTGGTTCTACCCGCCGACCCTTTGCACGGACGTGTCGCCGGCCGCGCGGATCGCCCAGGTCGAGATCTTCGGTCCGGTCGTGGTTCAGATGACCTTCCGCACGCCGGCGGAGGCTGTCGCGCTCGCGAACAACACGCGCTACGGCCTCGCGGCGAGCGTCTGGACGGAGAACGTGAACCTCGCCCTCGACATCGCCTCTCAGATCAAGGCCGGGACGGTCTGGATCAACTGCACGAACGTGTTCGACGCCGCGTCCGGGTTCGGCGGCTACCGCGAGAGCGGATTCGGCCGCGAGGGCGGCCGGGAGGGCCTGTGGGAGTACGTCCGCCCGCGCCGGGCGGTCGACGCGGAGGGGCGCGCGGCGGGCCGTGCGGCGGGTTCGGCGCTCGCTGCGGAGGCGGACATTGCGGAGGCGGACATTGCGGAGGCGGATCCTGCGGAGGCGGGCACTGCGGCGCCGGGCGGCGAAGCGCCGGCTCGCGGGTCGCCGCCCCCGGTCGACCGCACGGCGAAGCTCTACATCGGGGGGCGGCAGGCGCGGCCGGACGGCGGGTACAGTCTTGCGGTCCGCGACCATGCGGGGTGCCCGGCGGGAGAAGTGGCGCGCGGAAACCGCAAGGATGTCCGCAACGCGGTGGAGGCGGCGCTCGCCAGCGGGTGGGACGGTACGACGGCGCACCTGCGGGCGCAGATCCTCTACTACGTGGCGGAGAACCTCTCGGCGCGGCGGACGTCGTTCGAGGAGCGGCTGCGCACTCTGACGGGCTGTGGCGTCGAGGCCGCGGCGTGCGAGGTGGAGGCGTCCGTGCGCCGGCTGTTCACCTATGCGGCCTGGGCGGACAAATGGGACGGGGCCGTCCACCGTACGCCCTTCCGCAACGTGACGCTCGCCATGCCCGAACCGCTCGGTACGATGGCGGTCGTGTGTCCGGTCGAGCCCGCACTGCTGGGGTTCATCTCCAGCGTGATCCCGCCCGTCGCGCTCGGGAACTCCGTCGTCGCCGTGGCCTCGGAGCGGTGGCCGCTGTTGGCCACGGATTCCTATCCCGTGCTTGAGACGTCGGATGTTCCTCCCGGCGTCATCAACATCCTGACCGGCCTGGAGGACGAACTTCGGCCGATCCTCGCCGAGCACGACGCGGTCGACGGGATGTGGTACTTCGGGTCGGAGGGGGGTGCCGCCGATGTGGAACGGCGTTCCGCCTCGAACCTCAAGCGCACCTGGGCGCACGCGGATCGAGGCCGGAATTGGTTCGGCCCCGGAGGCGAGGGGCGCGAGTTCCTGCGCCGCGCCTCCCAGATCAAGAACATCTGGGTCCCCTACGGCGAGTAGCGCCGGAATCCCGGCTTCCGCCGCGCCACTACACACCGGGGGGCCGACACGGCGCCGAGTCAACACGCGCCGAGTCAAGATGCGCCGCGTTGCCCGGCCTACCGCAGACGCCGTAGACTCCGCCGCGGTCACGCACGACCTCATCGGAAGATTGGGCCGATATGATTTTGGTTCTTGCGGATACGCCCTGGGAGATTCGGGAGATCGGCAGGGCAGCCGGCCGGGCTGTGCACGTGGCGGACTCCGAGGGCGAGCTTGTTGCGCGGACCCGGGATGCCCAAGCCGTGATCATTGCCTGCAGGAGACATCGGCTCCGCGAGAGACTCGATCTACTGGGGAAACTTGAACGCGAGCGCCCGTGGGTGCCGGTCGTGCTCGTGACCGACCGCCATCCCAAAGTCGCCGAGCTGTTGGTTGCCGTGCGCGTATCGGCGCTTGTCTGGTTTCCGGCACTGCGGACCCGGCTGCCATCCCGGCTTGATGCGGTGCGCGTCACGTCGGGGCTGTTGTGCCTGGCGGCGGCTTTCGAACGAGCCGAGATTCCCCGAGCTCTTCGCCGCGCTCTCGTATATGCCGTGCGTCAGGCCGCCTCGCGACCCGTGCGCAACGTGAGAGAGTTGGCGGAAGCCGTCGGCTGTGCTCCCGTCACGCTGTTCCAGCAGTTCCGGGCTTGCGCCCGAGGCGAGACGACCCTTGGCGGACTGCTGGGTGGTCTCGCGATTCTCCGGGCGCACGAGCTTCGCCGCTCCGGGTTGGGCTGGAAGCGCGTGACCGCCCGCACGGGAATCCGTCGCGCAACGGTGAACCGGAGGGTGCGGACTTGGCCTGGCTGCACCCCCGGCGCGCTTCCGGGGATTCCTCCCGATCAGCTGCTCGCGGCGTTTACGGTACGGCATGTCCAGCCCGTCTTGGGCCTCGCTTTCGGAAAATCTTCGGGGGGGGGGGCCACCGCCCGACTTGGTCCGATCATTCGATTCGACCGACAAGTAGTCGATTTGCGCCATCTTCATACGTTTCGTCGCCTTGTCTCCGCAAACCGACCCATCGAGGTTTCTTCACACGCTGGCCGGTTCCCCCCGAGTTCGAGGATTTGGGAAGACGAAAACCATGTTGGCTTGGTACCGCTTTCGACGAGACGTCCACGCATGGACGGTCATCACCGGCTTCTGGACACTCCTCTCGGCACCGGCTTCCGGGCTCGCCGGCGCTTCGACTGCTTCTCGCCAGAAGCCCGTCTTGGAACTCGAGCAAATGCGCACCCACCGGGTGCCGCCCGGCGTGACCGTTGGCGGTGCCGTTCTCTCGAGGGAGGGGGATCGCCTGCTGGCTTGGTCGGCGCGCGCGCCGACCGTGCTTCTCTACGACGGGTCGGACGCGGAGCCCCGAACGCTGCCCGCTTTCCGACCGGTCGTCGGTGGCCGTTTCCTTGGCCGAAGCACGGGCGAGATGGTTCACTCCGACGGGACGATGTCACACATGGCGTGGGCCGCTCCGCCCACCAAGCGGGTTGAATCTCCCGCGTCGGCGGAGGTTCACTCGGCCGTACGGGGACCGGGCGGCTGGTGGTTCCTCGCGCCCTCCTCCTCGTCCGACGGGACGGAACTTCACTTCGTGCCCGACGGCAACGGCGGGATGTCCCGTTCGACGTTCGTGGCGCCACTCTGGCCATCGACGGACCGCATCTTCCTGGCGGTCGCGGAGGCCGATGCGCTCGTCGCGTTCCGGGATCCGCCCCACACCGTCTGGAGGATCGCGATGAGATGAACGGAGAGGTGGTCGCGTCCATGCAGCCGGACCCACCACCGACCGGGGAGGGGGAGGGCGAACTGCCTCCGAACTGGCTCGCCCTGAGCGCCCTCCATCTCGATCCCGGCTTCCTCCAAGTGATCGCGGATGTCACGAGCGACGGGAGGCTCCTCGTCACCTACGATGCCGGTGGTGGCGTGCTGTCGCAGCGCCTGGTTGCCGCCCCGTTCGGTTTCGTCGGCACCGCGTCGCAAGCCCCCATCATGGTGGCCCTCCGGACGTTCGAGGAAAGCGAACTCGTCGTCTACTCGTGGCGCTGGCGGATTCCGGTCACATCAGGTTGTTAGGTCAGAACCCTTGACGAAAGGACGCGTCACGATGCTGCGCCGATTGTTGTCCCCGCTCCCGTTCCTCGTGGTACTGATCCCGCTCTTGTACGCTGCGGCTCCCGAGCCAGCGGCGGCTCAGGCGACCTCCGCCCCATGCGCGGTGTGTAAGGTTGAGAAGGGCGATCCCAACGCCGAAGGGCGCAAGCGTGACGCCTGGATGAACTGCGGCATCGCAAAAACCAACGGCGGCCTGTCGTGCGACCGGCCGACCTACGACCAGTGCACCATCAGCACGGACGAGAACGGCGTGGGGGATTGCGCCCTGGCCATCGGTCCACACGGCCGAGTCTCGCGACACTATGCGGTTGTCACTCCGCCGGAGACGCGTTTCGCCCCCCGGACGAGTAGTGGGTTTCTTGACGGGCGGCATCGCGAAGAGCGACCGGCCGCGAGTCCTCCGGCGGTCAGACGTCACTCCTGTACCGGCGCTATCATTGAAAGAGACTACGTGCCTTCTCGGGCTGCGGAGATCCGTTCGAACCTTCGGCGAATCACCATTTGAGGCCGACGGGGGTCCGATGACGAAGAGGAAGAGGTGGGTGCGGAGAGGCACGACACCGGCAGGCGTCATACGGTGGATTCTGGGATTCTACGCCTTCGGCGCGGCGGAGCCTGCCGCCGTCTGGAGCCAAGTGCCAACGTGGATTCTAGAGCGCGGCGCGACGATTGGCGATGCTTTGGACGCAGAGAGGGGTTTCTCCAGCGTTGGAGACGTGATCGTCGATGGCGATAGAATCCTCGTAGAGGAACCGCTTGAACACCGCATTCGCGTGCTTTCGGTGGACGGTGCCCCTCTGGGTTCCATAGGGGGTCGTGGAGGAGGGCCGGGGGAGTTCGAGTCGCTGGACGCCATGGGTCTTCACGATGGGTTGCTCTGGGTCGCCGATGGGGACCTCGGGCGCGTCCAGTTCTTCGATGCGGAGTATCGCTACGCAAGATCGGTACCGATCTGGAGCCATCCCTCTCTGCCGCCCGGACGTTGGGATGTGATCGGAATGTTTGGCGACGGGTCCCTGCTCGTCCGTGCCGAGCGTTACGCCCACGAGGTCGTCGCCGACCCGCGCCGGCCCGACCACGTGATCCGACTCGATCACCAAAACCCGCGTCTCGACACCGTGTCGGCGGTCGTTGGTTTACCCTTCGTAGTCGAGATTCAAGGGCGACCCGGCTGGCGGGATTTCGGTGTGCGGCCGGTATACGACCGTTCAGTGGCGACGGCTTCGCGATACGGGTTGGGGCTCGTGGTTGTTCACCGGGAAGTGGCGAACGAGGCTGACCCCCATACCTACCGAGTCGTCCGGTTCGACGCTGAGGGGGACACCGCTTGGGTTCGTGATTATTCGTACGATCCCATACGGGTCACCGATGAGTGGCTATCCCGGCGAGTGGAGGACTGGGTTCAAAGGGCCAGTACCGGTGTCGACCTTGCCCGTTATCGTCGGGCCGTGGAGGAGGCCTTCAGCGAGCCGCGGTTTTTTCCGCCAGTCCGCAGCGCCCGGGCCGGAGAAGACGGCACCACTTGGTTACTGCTGCGTACGGGGATGAACTCGGCCGAGTGGGTGGTGCTGGATACGTCCGGCCAGCTCATCGGACGGTTGGAACCGCCAGAAGAGAACTATCTGATCTGGCCGGATTGGGAGACGCCGTGGTTCGTCGAATACGATGAGTTCGACGTGCCGTACCTGGTCCAGTACAGGGTGCGCCGAAATTGACCGCCCACCCGAAGTGGACCCGGCCTCAGCCGGACCTTTATGGTCACCGGTACTCCCGGGCTGCCATCGGGATACGGTTGTACGTTTTTCCCGCGCTCGCCGTGTGGGCCGGCCTCGCCGTAGGCGGGCCGCCTCCGCTCTTGTCGAGTTCGTTGGCGTTGGCGGCACTTGCCGGGTGGCTCGCGACTTACTCGCCGTGAGGCTCGAATGCGATCCTGACGATCACGTCCCCGGTGGGTGGCGATTCGAACGCATGGTTGCGACGGTGCCTCGGGGGTACAGGCCTGTTCACTGCGGGAGCCGTGGCCGCAGGTGCGCTATTCGGGGCGGTCTTGGGCTGGTTTGGCGGCGTGGTGGATGGCCGGCTGTTCCGGTTTGGGGCCGTTACCGTCGCGGGCCTCCTGCTATTGAGGCCTATCCTCCTCCCCGGCGCAGGCCCACCGAGCGGACGCTGGGTGGTTCCACGAACCTGGATGCGCCTTGGACGGTCACGCTATTCCCTGCTGTTCGGGGTGTCGCTGGGCGTCGGCCTGGCAACGCCGGTTACTACAGGGACCGTATATCTCACGGTGTTGGTTGCCGCCGGCTCCGGTGATCCACTTCGCGCCGCCGGCATTCTCGCCGTCTTCGGTCTTGCCCGATCCGTCCCGATGCTACTCGTCGGCCGCTGTCTCGCTCGGCGAGGGGGCGAGTCGCCCGAATGCCTGGACTGGTTGGGATGGTCGAGACCGATACCCGCGCTGGCGGGCCGCCTTGTCGTCTCGTTCCTTCTCGGGATCATGTTTCAATCGTGGTTTCACGTACCTGCCCGAATCTAATTCTTCAAGGAGGACTGTATGCTGCGACACCTTCGGCGTGGCTTGCTGTGGTCGGCGGAACGACTTCAGGATCCAGTCAACCACCCGCGCGCGTCGGCGCTTAGTCGGAGAACCTTCACGCGGGCAATGGCTGTCGTGGCGTTTGGTGGTCTGGTGCGTCCTCCAGTTCCCTACGTCCGGGCGAGTTCATTCTGTACCTGCGGCGCCGACGGGCAGTGCCAAGCGCCGTGTGGTCCGAACCACGGGCCGTGCGGCGGGCGGCAGGAAGATTGGAAGCCGAGCGGAGCGGGGGCGAATTGCTGGTGCCAGATGGCGCAAGACGATGTGCCCGTGCATGCGTGTGACTGCGCATGCCCGGGACGATACTGTATATGCTACACCCTAAACTCACATTGGTGCCCGCGCGTCGGCGGCGGTGGCAGGCACCCCGGAGGGCTCAAATGAGAGCCGTCCGGCCGCCGGGCGGCGACGGCCCCGGGATGGCGACGCTCGAGATTACTCCGCCGCAGGCCCGCGGCACGCAGGTGCCTCGCTTGCGGGGAGACGTGGAGGTGGCGATCGGCCTCGTCGAGGGTGAGACGCCGTACCTTTTCGAAGACGTCAGTGCGCTCACGCGGGATAGAGCGGGCCGGATTTATGTGGCCGACTCGGGGACGAGCGATGTTCGAGTCTTCGATTCGACGGGCGACTATCTTTACCGCATCGGCGGTCGCGGCGACGGACCGGGTGAATTCGGTCGGTTTCGTCTTTGTGGCTTGGCGTTTGATCCAAGGGGCCGCTTATGGGTGAACCAACTGGAATGGCTTCACATTTTCGCGGTCAGTGGAGCAAACGCCGCATATGTCGGTGAAGTGACGGTGCGGGACAACGAGCGGTCGACGGGCGCCACCTGTGGGAGTCCCATGTTCGCTGGACCGACGGGTCTCACCGTCCCGCGTTACCGAGTGGTCATTACCGAAGGCGCGTATGATGAACACGCACACGTGGCGGAGAACGGCGACATCATCAGCCGAGTTCCACTCGTGACGGAGCTTCCGGACTATGGTGAATGGGAGTGGCCAAGGGTGCCGCTGCGGGCCCCGGGGCTCATATGGAACACGGGGGAGGAACTGCAAACGCGTACCGTCGAACCGCCCTTCGCGGCTCGGAACCTCGTCGCGTCCGCTCCGAATGGCGGTTTCGCGCAAGCGTTTTCGCCGGAATACGACATCCGCGTTTTCGATGCGGATGGGACACCCAAGGCGAGGCTACGGCGGGATGCGGCGGGACCGGTGGTCACGGCGGCGGAGGCGCGACGAGAACGGGAACGGATGGAGCGGTTGCGGGACGTTCCAGAATACCGCATGCCGGAGCGGAAGCCGGTCATCAATCGCCTGTGGTTCGATGAGCAGGGTCGGCTGTGGGTGTTTCTGTGGCCGGCGGAGTCGGATCGCAGGTACGAGGCTCACGTATACGATGATGACGGGACGTTCGTCCACGTTGCGGACTGGCCCCGAGGGATTGGAATCTGGTACGGGGGTGTGCGCGGCGACATTGCGGTGGGTGTGCGGGAAACGGAATTCGACGTAGAGCAGGTTGTCGTCTTGAGGTTTTCTCCGGTCTCGGAGCGGGACAGCTTCGGCGGGGCGTAGGCGGTCCCGTGCCCCCCGCCGCCGCGCCGCCTCATCATGCGGAGATCGTCGCGCTGTGCCGCACGCTGCTCGCCGCGGTGTTCCTCGCGGCCGTTTTCTCCAAGGTGCGCGAGTGGAGCGCGTTGAGGGCGGTGCTCCGATTCCTCGCTCCGGGGCTGGCGTCCACGGTCCACACCGTTTTCGCGGTCGTCCTGCTCGGAGCGGAGGGAGCGCTGGCGGGGCTGCTGATCGTCGGCTTCTCGGCTGACATCGTCTTGGCGGGTGTCACCGGTTTCCTGGCGGTCGCCACGCTGGGGCTGGGCGTCCTGCGGATGCGCGGCTACGAGGGCGGATGCGCATGCTTCGGAGAGCGCTCGGCGAGAGGGACGGTTGGCTGGCCGGATCTCCTGCGGAACGGGATGCTCATGGCGGTCGCGGTCGCGGCTCTCCTGCTGGTCGTGGCTGGCGGGGCCGGGACGCCGCCCCTGTGGACGTTCCCTTTCCCGCAAATGACGGCGTGCGCGGCCGTCACGGCGGGTGCTGTTCTGTCCTACGCGATGATTGACGGGATCATGGCGGTGCGCGGTGCGAGGAAGACCGCCGCGTCGGCCGATGCCGCGGGGACGGCGAACGCGTGAGTTGGCTCTTCTGGGCGGGCTACGCCGCCCTGTGGGTGCTCGTCGTCTTACTGGCGGTTGCCATGGTAATGATGCTTCGCGAGCACGCCGACCTGGTTCTCGGTTCTCGGGAGGGACGGTCCCGTCTTCACGGACCGCCGGAGGGAGCGGCCGCGCCAAGACTCGATGGCGACGAGGTGCGACCCGCGGACGGCCCTGCACCGGGGCCGCGCATCGTCCTGTTCATGGCCGTAACGTGCCAGCCGTGCCGCCACCGGCGGCCGCAGATCTCCCATTTTGCCGCCGACCACGCGGATACGGTCCAGACCCTCGTTGCGTGCTCCGGATCCGCGGACGACGTTCGCGAGTTCGCGGTTGGCTTGGGACCGGAGGTCGCGGTGTTGGAGGACTCCGCGGGCGACATGGCGGCGAGTTGGCGGGTGTTCATGACTCCGTTCGCCGTCGGGGTGGACGGCGAGGGGGTCGTCCGCGGCAAGGTGGCGAACCCGGGGTACGACACGCTCATGCTCCTGGCGCGCCTGCTGACGGAGTCGCCCGGCACCGGACCGGCCACGTAGCCCGATGCGCCGCCTCCGACATCTCCCCGGGCGTGCCATCGGTCTGTTCTCTGCATCCTGTCTTCAGTATGACTTGAGGAGTTGGACACCGGAGCACCGGCGACCGGGTCCGAGGGCGGATGCTCCGGCCCAAGGGTGGCGCTTGTGCTGGGCTTCGCGTGGCCGGAGACGGCGGCGGGGCAGGAGGCGGGCCGGGTGGCGGGCGTGGTGCGCGCGGAGGGGACCGGCCCGCCGGTCGAGGGGGCCGCGGTGCGGTTGGCGGGAACCGATGTTACGCTGGCGCCCTCCTACGGTCCCCATCCCGGCGGCGGGGGCCGTTTCACGCGCCGTTGCTACAACTGACGCCCGTGCATCCCGCCGCGCCGCCTTTCGGAGCTATTCGGGGCCGGGATCCGTCCAGTGATCCAAGGGACCGCGGCCGCTGCCCAGGCCCGGTGCCGCCGCGATCGCCGCGTGCGTGAATGCGATGCCCCGTTCGGTGGCGGTCTCGAGGGCGAGCCCGGCGGCCAGCCCGGCCGTGATCGCGGCTGACAACGTACAGCCCGTGCCGTGTGTCTCCGTAGTGCGGATGCGGGGGCTCGTCCACACGCGCTCGCTCTCGCCGTCCCAAAGGAGATCGACCACCACTGCATCGCCCAAGTGTCCGCCCTTGATGAGTGCCGCGCCGGCCCCGCGATCGACGATGATCCGGGCCGCCGCCGACATCGCCCCCGGGGACCGCACGGGGAGCCCGGCGAGAATGGCCGCCTCCGGGAGGTTCGGCGTCACAAGCGTCGCGCGCGGGACCAGTTCGTCCAGGATCGCGTTGACGGCCGCCGGTTCCAACAGCCGGTCGCCGCTCGTGGCCACCATCACCGGGTCGACCACAAGCGGTACTTCAAAGCCGTCCAAGGCCGCGACGACGGCCCGCACGATGTCTTGGTTGGCGAGCATCCCGGTCTTCGCGGCCCTTGGCGGCAGGTCCGCCCGGACCGATTCGATCTGGCGACGCACGATCGGCGGGTCGAGCGCCTGCACCGCTTGGACCCCGATGGTGTTCTGCGCGGTCACGGCGGTTACCGCACTCGTTCCGAACACGCCGAACGCGTGGAAGGTCCTGAGGTCGGCCTGGATGCCGGCTCCGCCCCCAGAATCGCTTCCCGCGATCGTGAGGGCCGTCGCCCGCGTCGCTTTCTTCGGGTTCACTCTCAAACTCCGGTCGGGTTGATCGGCCCACCCCCGCTCCGTGCGCCGCGATGACGGTACGTTGCGCCACGGCGTAAGATTAAGGGCATGCCGACGCGCGCGGAGGTCAAGGCTTGGCGGTCGCTGCACCGCGGGAAGGGGCGCCGGGAAACCGGGTGTTTCCTGGCCGAGGGGCGTCGCTTGGTCGGCGAGATGCTCGACTGGCCGGGCCGCACGGTTGCCGTGCTGTACGCCGACGCGGCGGGGGACGAGCCGGAGCTGAAAGCCCTGCTTGTGCGTGCGGTCGCACGGGGCGTGCGCGCGGAGGCGGTGCCCGAAGCGATCATTCAGACGCTGGCGGATGCCGCCACGCCGCAGCCCGTCCTCGCGATCGGCGAGGTGCCGGCGTACGGCTGGGCCGACGTGGGCGACGGCGCGATCGTGCTCCTAGACGGCGTGCAGGATCCGGGCAACGTCGGCGTCCTCGTGCGCGCCGCACTCGCACTTGAAGCCGCTGCCGTAATCGGCGTTGGCGAGACCGCCGATCCCTGGGGGCCGAAGGCGCTGAGGGCCTCGGCGGGAGCGTCGTTCCGCGGTCCCGTCTTCCGCACTAACACCCGGGCTGCCGTGGATCGGCTCGCACGGCGGCGGATCCCGATCTGGGTCGCCGCAGCCGATGCCCCGCCGCTCGAGCGTCCGCCTCCCGGACCGGTGGCGCTCGCCCTGGGGAGCGAGGCCCACGGCGTCTCCACCTCCCTCCGCTCCGCCGCCGCCCGCGTCGTCTCCGTGCCGCTCGCGCGCGGCGTAGAGTCGCTGAACGTGGCGTCGGCGGGCGCCATCCTGCTGGACCGGATGCGGACCGGGCCCCCGCTTGGCTGACCCCGCGATCATCGGGGCGGCCGTGCTGCTCGGTGCCGCCCTCGGCTCCTTTCTCAACGTGTGCGTCACCCGGATGCCCACCGGAGACAGCGTCTTTCACCCGCGCAGCCGTTGCCCGGCGTGCCGCGCAACCATCCGCTGGCGCGACAACCTCCCCGTCCTCTCCTGGATCCTCCTGCGGGCGCGGTGTCGCGATTGCCGAGCCCGCATCTCCCTGCGCTACCCCGCGATCGAATTGGCAACGGCCCTTGCCTGGGGCGGCATGGCCTGGTTGCATGGCGCGTCGGTCGCCGCCCTGACGGGTGGGGTCCTGTTCACGCTCCTCCTCGCGATCGCGGTCATCGACGGGCGCCACTACGTGATCCCCGATGCCCTCTCCCTCGGCGGGTGCGCCGCCGGCCTCGCCCTCTCGGCGCTCCCGGGAGCGACACCGCCGCTCGCGGCGATCTCCGGCGCGGTGCTCGGGTTCGGACTTCTCCACCTAGTCGCGTGGTTGGGCGAGAAGGCGCTCCGGAAACCGGCGCTCGGCGGCGGCGACGTGAAGATGATGGCGATGGTGGGGGCCTTCCTTGGCCCCTCGGGCACCCTGCTCACGATCTTCCTGGGCGCGCTCGCCGGGTCTCTCGTCTACGGTCCCGTCTCACTCCGGACGGGAAAGCCCGTGCCGTTCGGGACCTTCCTCGCGCTCGGCGCGGCCGCCGCGTTCCTGTTCGGAGACCTGCTGTTCGATTGGTATCTGCGCACGGCCACCGCAGCCCCCGTCGCGGTGCCGACGTGCGTTCCCTAGCGCTGATCTCCCGCAGTTCGGCACCGCCGTCCACGGCGATCCCGTTACGCCGCAGCCGGATGATGATGGGTTCGGTCCCGCGGCTACCAGCCGCGGCTGTGTTCGATCAGCTCCGCGACGATGTCGTCCGCGGTCTTCCCTTCCGCCTCCGCCTCGAAACCCGGAACGACCCGGTGGCGGAGCACGGCGGGCGCGACCGCCCGTACGTCGTCGAGATTGGGGGCGGGACGGCCATCCAGAGCTGCCCGCGCCTTCGCCGCCAGCACCGTGTGCTGCGAGGCCCGCGGCCCGGCGCCCCAGCTCACCATGCGGCGCACGAATTCCGGCGAGGAGGCCTCGCGCGGCCGGGTGGCCCGCGCCAGCCGCACCGCGTAGCCAACCACCGATTCCGAGGCCGGCACTCGCTGCACGAGCGCCTGGTAGGCGAGAAGCTGGCCCGCCGTCACGACGGGGTTCACGCGGGCGGGCGATCCGCTCGATGCCATGTCCGCGATGACCGACTCCTCCTCCGCCGTCGGGTACCCGATCCGAAGCTCGAACATGAAGCGGTCGAGTTGGGCCTCGGGAAGGGGATACGTCCCCTCCTGCTCGATCGGGTTCTGCGTCGCGAGGACGAAGAAGGGACGGCCGAGCGGGAACGTCTCGCTGCCGACCGTGACCTCCCCCTCCTGCATCGCCTGAAGAAGGGCGGCCTGCGTCTTGGGCGGCGTGCGGTTGATCTCGTCCGCCAGGATCACATCGGCGAAGATCGGCCCCCGGACGAACGCGAAACGGCGCTCCCCCGTGCGCTGGTCATCTTGGAGCACCTCCGTTCCGGTGATGTCGGAGGGCATCAGGTCCGGCGTGAACTGGATCCGGCTGAATTCCAGGTGCAGGGCTTCGGCGAGCGTCGAGACGAGCAGCGTCTTCGCCAGGCCGGGCACCCCCACCAGGAGTGCGTGTCCATCGGCGAGCAGCGTGATGAGCAGCTTCTCGACGATCTCCCGCTGCCCGATGATCCGCTTCCCGACCTCCTCCTCGATCCGGCGCCGGGCGTGCCCCAGCTCCTCGAGCAGCCGAACGTCATCCGTCTCGACCTTTCGACCGGCTTCCAAGACTCAATCGGCTCCAAGGGTGAGGGGGGCCGCGGGGATGCGGAACCCGGGCGTCGGCGAGGCCATTTCGGAGTTGACCAGAGGCCTTCAGTTTGGTGGCAGCAACCTAGGCCTTCATCGCCCAGCGTCAAGCGAAACCGGGATTGCGAAATTTTTCACAAGCGAACAGATTGGGCTTGGGAAATTTTTCACAAGCGGTCGGCGCGGGGCTCCCGAACGGAGATAACTCCCCATGCCGCATCCGCGTCCCGGTTCGACGAACCGGCCGAAACCCGAGAAGCCCGAGGGGCATGCCGGCCGCCTGCGCGCAAAGGCGGCGGGCACGGAGTTCGCGAGTCTGGGCATCGCGATGGGACTTGCGATCACGCTCCTCGCGGTCGGTGGCAACTGGCTCGATG
This sequence comes from Candidatus Palauibacter poriticola, assembly GCA_012270965.1. Lineage (GTDB taxonomy): Bacteria > Gemmatimonadota > Gemmatimonadetes > Palauibacterales > Palauibacteraceae > Palauibacter > Palauibacter poriticola. The sequence continues at coordinate 10,351 of JAAXHJ010000044.1, read as the reverse complement.
GCCGTCTCGGAACCGCGCCGCTCTTCGTCCTTCTCGGTGTGTTCGCGGGGTTCGCGGGGGGGTGCTACAGCATGTACGGCAGGCTGGCGGCGGCGCGAAAGGGCTCCGGGGCGGATGAGATCGGCGGGGAGGCGGATCGCGGGGAGACGGACCGCGGGAAGTGAAGGATGTTCCCACCGGCTGGACGCGGCGCACGCCGACCTATGCGCTGGCCACATTGGGGCTGGCGGTGGCGGCGGCCGCGTGGATGGGGGATGGCGAGCGCGCGTGGGGGATCGCCGCGGCCTGGTTGATTCAGGCGGTCGCGGTCTGGCCGCTGAACCGGGCGCTCCTGGCGGGACGGCGGGCGACCCGGCCCTGGTTGGGCGGGATCGGCCTCCGCACGGGAGGGCTGGTGGTGACGGCCGGACTCGCATGGACGGGATCGGCGACGCCCGACCTGCCCATCGCGTACGGACTCGCCATGCTGGTGCTGTTGTGGACGGAAGCCTTGTGGCTCGCGCTCGGGCGCACGAAGACCAACTCGAAGCCCAACTCGGAAACCCACTCGACATGGAACGCACGGCCGGATGAACCGGGTGCTCGATAGATCGATGGACTCCCTGCGGAGCCTCACGGAGCGGGTGCAGGAGCACGCGGCTCCCGCGGCCGCCGCCCAGGAACACCACGGCGAAGCCGCCGGGGCGGGCGAGCACGCCGAGGAGTGGGGCACCGAAGTCATGATGCACCACGTGGTGGACTCGAACATCTGGGAGTTCAAGCCCTTCGGCGAGGTCCATCTCCCCGAGTTCCCCGCCTTCAACATCGGAGGCCTCGAGATCGACCTCTCGATCACGAAGCACGTGCTCTTCCTCACGTTCGCCGCCGTGCTCACGATCGTGACGATGTTCATCGCCGCGCGCTCGACGGAGCGGCTCGAGGAGGGTAAGAAAGCGCCCCGAGGGCTCCTCAACGGGATCGAGGCCTTCTATCTCTACTTGAGGGATGACGTCGTGATGGCCAACATCGGCCGCGGAGGAGAGAGGTTCGTCCCCCTCGTCATCACCTTCTTCTTCTTCATCCTCTACGCGAACCTGCTCGGCCTCATCCCCTTCGGCGCGACGGCGACGGGGAACATCATGGTCACGGCCGCGCTCGCCATCATCGCGCTCGTCGTGATCGAAACGGCGGGGTTCATCGCCCTCGGCCCGGTGGGCTACGCGAAGACCGTCTTCTTCCTCCCGCCTGGGCTGCCCGGGCCGCTGAAGCCGGTCACGCTGCTCATCATGGCCCCGGTCGAACTGATCGCGAAGTTCTCGAAGATCATGGCGCTCGCGATCCGGCTCTTCGCCAACATGACGGCGGGACACTTCGTCATCCTCGCCTTCATGGGTCTCATCCTCACCTACGGCTCGATGATCGTTGAGGGAGGCTTCGGCATTCCGATCGGCGCCGTGACGATTTTGGGGTCGATGGGCCTCGCGCTGTTCGTGATGATGCTGGAGATCTTCATCGCGCTCCTTCAGGCGTACATCTTCGCGATGCTGACCTCGGTGTTCATCGGCTTGATTCGCCACGCGCACTGACCCGGAGGGGTCTGCGGGCAATTTCCGCGCCGCGGAGGCGCGGACGGAACGGGGGGTGTCGTCCGAACCCCCGACAGAGAAAGGAAACTGGAGCAAACGATGCTGAACATGTTGACGCTGCTGCAGGGCATGTCGACGGGAGACGGCCTCGCGATCGGGCTCGCCGTCGTCGGAGGCGGACTCTCCGTGCTCGGAGCCGGGATCGGAATCGGTCTCATCGGCGGGCGCATGACGGAGGCGATGGCCCGCCAGCCCGAGGAGGCGCAGACCATCCAGACGGGCGCGATCATTCTCGCCGTGTTCATCGAGGGTGTGGCGCTGTTCGGACTCGTGATCGCCGGCTTCATCCGCGGCGGCCTCTGATGCGTCTCGCCGGTCTCGGCGCGCTCCGGAGCTTGGCGGCACCGGTGAAGCTGGCCGGTTTCGGCGCCCTCTGGAGTTTCGCGGCGCCGGTGAGGCTGGCCGCCCAGGCGGAGACGGGGATCTTCTCGCTCAACTGGGGACTCTTCATCTGGACGGTGGTCCTCTTCGTGCTCACGCTTCTCGTCTTGGCGAAGTGGGCCTTCCCGCTCATCGCCGGTGGACTCGAGCAGAGGCACGCGAAGATACAGGGCGCGATCGACGATGCCCTCTCCGCGCGCGATGAGGCGAAGGGGCTGCTCTCGCAGCAGGAGGCCGCGCTCGAAGCGGCCCGCGGCGACGCTCGCGAGATGCTTGAGAACGCCCGGCAGCACGCCGACGGCCTCCGCAAGGAGATGCTGGAGGAGGCGCGGGCGCAGCAGGCGCAACTGCTCGATGACGCGCGCCGCGAGATCAGACACGAGCGCGATCGGCTGCGCGAGGAGATCCGGCGGGATGCGGTGGATCTCGCGCTGGCCGCGTCCGAGCGGCTGATCCGGGCGCGGCTGGACGCCGAGGAGAATCGGCGGCTGGTCCACGACTTCGTGTCGGACATCTAGTGTCGCGTCCCCCTGGCAGGCCGTGGCGAAACCCCGCGTCGGCGCCGAGAGTCGTGATGCGCTTGCCTGACAAGGAGCGATGAGCGCGTCGGCGGTGGCCCGCAACTACGCGGCGACCCTTTTCGAACTCGCGGCGCGGGACGGAAGCGAGGCGGAGTACGGGCGGCTGATCGAGGAGGTCGGCGACCTGTACGCGAACGTCCCGAACTTCCAGCGGTTCCTGGAAGTGCCCGCGGTGTCGCTGTTCGAGAAGAAGGAGGCGATCCAGGCGGCTTTTTCGGGGAAGGCGCCGGATCCGTTCGTTCGTTTCCTGCTCGTCATCCTGGATCGCCACCGGCAGCGGGCCCTGCCGGGGATCGCGCGCGCCTACCGCGATCTTCTCGACGAGGAGGCGGGACGGGTCCGCGCCACCGTAACGCTGCCCTTCGAGGTGGACGACCGCGTGCGAAGCGAGGTGGTTTCGGCGTTGGAGCGGCGCTTCGAGCGGGAAATCGTCCCCGAGTTCCACGAGGATCCCAAGATTCTGGGCGGCGTGATCATCCGCGTCGGCGACGAGTTGCTGGACGCCTCGCTACGGCGGCAACTCGAGCGGATGCGGCGCGAACTCTACTGAGACCGTCGGAAACGAAAGATAGAGAAGAGAAGACGATGACAGGCTTCGACAGCTCCCTTCGAGCGAGCGAGATCAAGAAGGCCCTGCTCGAGCAGATCGACCGCTACGAGGAGGAACTCCGGGTCGAGGAGGTGGGCGAGGTCCTCGAGGTGAAGGACGGCGTGGCCCGCATCTGGGGTCTCTCCACGTGCGTCGCCAACGAGATGCTCGAGATCACCTCCCGCGACACGGGGGTCTCCGTGATCGGTCTCGCCTCGAACCTCGAGGAAGACAACATCGGCGCCGTGATCCTCGGCGATTATCTGGCTCTCAAGGAGGGCGATCCGGTGCGCCGCACCGGCCGCGTCCTTTCCGTGCCCGTCGGTCCGGAGATTCTCGGCCGCGTCGTGGACACGCTGGGGCAGCCGCGCGACGGCCGCGGGCCGATCGAGACCGCGACCTACATGAAGGTCGACCGGAAAGCGCCCGGCATCGTCTACCGCCAGCCCGTGAACGAGCCGCTCCAGACGGGCCTCAAGGCGATCGATTCGATGATTCCGATCGGCCGCGGGCAGCGGGAACTCATCATCGGGGACCGGGGCACGGGCAAGACGGCCGTGGCGATCGACGCGATCATCAACCAGAAGGGCGAGGACGTCGTCTGCGTGTACTGCGCGATCGGGCAGAAGGGCTCGACCGTCGCCGGCATCGTCGAGCGGCTCCGCGAGGAGGGCGCGCTCGACTACACGGTCGTGGTGGCCTCGAACGCGTCGGAGCCCGCCCCGATGCAGTTCATGGCCCCCTACGCGGCGTGCGCGATCGGCGAGTACTTCATGTACGAGGAAGGCCGGGCGGTGCTCGTCATCTACGACGACCTCACGAAACAGGCCGACGCGTATCGCGAGGCGTCGCTGATTCTGCGGCGCCCGCCGGGGCGCGAAGCCTACCCGGGCGACGTCTTCTATCTGCACAGCCGCCTGCTCGAGCGGGCGGCCAAGATCAGCAACGATCCGAAGGCGATCGCCGGCCACCCCGACATCAGGAAGCCCGGCGGTTCGCTGACCGCGCTCCCGATCATCCAGACGGCGGCCGGTGACGTGTCCGCCTACATCCCGACGAACGTGATCTCGATCACCGACGGCCAGATCTTCCTCGAAACCGATCTCTTCTACTCGGGTGTGCGCCCGGCCGTGAACGTGGGGATCTCCGTCTCGCGCGTGGGCGGAAACGCGCAGATCAAGGCGATGAAGAAGGTCGCCGGACGTCTGCGGCTTGACCTCGCGCAGTTCCGCGAGATCGAGGCCTTCGCACAGTTCGGCACGGAACTGGACGCCGCGACGCAGCGGCAGTTGGACCGGGGCCGGCGCACCGTCGAGATCCTGAAGCAGGGCCAGTACGAGCCGATGCCGGTCGAGGAGCAGGTGATGGTGATCTTCGCGGCCACGCAGGGGTTCCTCGACGACATGGACGTGTCGCGGATTCGGGGCTGGGAAGTCGGTTTCCTCGAGTACATGGGGACGAACCATCCGGAGGTCGGCGAGGCGATCCGGGACGAGACGGTGATGTCCGACGAGACGGAGGCGGCCCTGCGCGAGGCGATCGAGGCGTACTCGGCCACCTTCGTCCACGCCGGCGCCTCCCGCGGGGATGCCTCGGACGCCGCGGCATGAGCAAGTCGAGGGACATCTATCGGCGGATGAAATCCGTCGACAGCACGAAGAAGATCACGCGCACCATGGAGATGGTCGCGACCGCCAAGCTCGCGCAGGCGCAGGGGCGGGTGATACGCGCCCGTCCCTACTCGGCCGAACTGATGGACATGATCGCCCGGCTCGCCACGCCGGACTTGGCGGAATCCCGGCCCCTGCTGCGGCAGCCCGCGCGCATCGCACGCGCCGCGGTGGTGCTCGTGACGAGCAATCGCGGGCTGTGTGGGGCCTTCAACGCGAATCTCATTCGCACCGCGCAGGCGCAGCTCGGCGAACTGGAGGCAGCCGGAGCCCGGGTCGAGTTCCACGTCTACGGGAACAAGGGGATATCGTACTTCCGGTTCCGCGGCGTGGAGATGGCGCACACGCGCAACGACTTGGCGGATCCTCCGACGATGGATGACGCGCGCACCCTCATCGAGAAGCTGGCCGCCCGGTTCGTGGCCGGCGAGCTTGACGCGGTGCGGCTCGTCTTCGCGGAGTTCCGGAACATGGTGAGCACGCCCCCCTCGGTGCGGCAGGTCCTCCCGGTCGGCGTCGGCGAGGCGCGCAAGGGTCCGCAGCCCTTCTATATCCTGGATCCGTCGGAGGAGGGCATCCTCGATCATCTCCTTCCGCTCTACGTGACGAACTCGACGTACAGCGCGCTCCTGGAGACGGCGGCGGCGGAGCAGGCGGCCCGCCGAACGGCGATGAAGTCGGCGACGGACAACGCCAACGAGTTCCTCGACAACCTGCGGCGGACGTACAACCGCGCCCGCCAGGCCGAGATTACGAATCAGATCGCGGAGATCATCGGCGGTGCGGACGCGCTGGACGGATAGCCCGACGCGCTGGACGGATAGCCCGACGCGCTGGACGGATAGCCCGACGCGCTGGACGGATGCCCGACGCGCTGGACGGATGGCGGACGCAGAACGTACGGGGCGGTGGTGCCCCCGAGAACCGATAGCCATGAGGCTGACACATGTCTGAAGGATCGACCGAACGAGGCACAGGCAGGGTTGTGCAGGTCATCGGACCCACGATCGACGCGGAGTTCGAGCCCGAGCATCTGCCGGAGATCTACAACGCGCTCTCCCTCTCGTGGGAGGACGATGACGGAACCGCGCACGATCTCGTGTGCGAGGTGGCGCAGCACATCGGCCGCAACCAGGTGCGCGCCGTCGCCATGGATGCGACGGACGGCGTAACGCGCGGGATGGAAGTGATGGACACCGGACACCCCATCTCGGCACCCGTCGGCGAGGCGTCGCTGGGCCGCATCCTCAACGTCCTCGGCGAGCCCGTGGACGAGATGGGACCGGTCGAGGCGAAGGAGCGGTGGCCGATCCACCGCAAATCGCCCACCCTCCAGAACCTCGAGCCGAAGACGGAGATCTTCGTCACCGGGATCAAGGTCGTGGATCTCATCGCCCCCTATGTGAAGGGCGGCAAGACGGGACTCTTCGGCGGGGCCGGCGTCGGCAAGACCGTCATCATCATGGAACTCATCAACAACATCGCGCAGGAGCACGGTGGCCGCTCCGTCTTCTGCGGCGTGGGCGAGCGCACCCGGGAGGGGAACGACCTCTGGCTCGAGATGAAGGAATCGGGCGTCATCGACTCGACCGCGCTCATCTACGGACAGATGAACGAACCGCCGGGCGCGCGTCTGCGCGTGGGACTCACCGGCCTCACCGTGGCCGAGTACTTCCGTGAGGTGGAGGGGCTCGACGTCCTCCTCTTCATCGACAACATCTTCCGCTTCAGCCAGGCCGGGTCCGAGGTGTCCGCGCTGCTCGGCCGCATGCCGAGCGCGGTGGGCTACCAGCCGACGCTCGCCACCGAGATGGGCAACCTCCAGGAGCGCATCACGTCGACCACCCGGGGCTCGATCACCTCGGTGCAGGCGATTTACGTGCCGGCGGACGACCTCACGGACCCGGCGCCGGCCGCGGCGTTCACGCACCTCGACTCCCAGACCGTACTTTCGCGCCAGATCGCGGAACTCGGAATCTATCCGGCCGTGGATCCGCTCGACTCCAGCAGCCGCATCCTGAGCGAGCAGTTCCTGGGAGAGCGGCACTACCGCGTGGCGACCGCCGTGCAGCGGACGCTGCAGCGCTACAAGGACCTGCAGGACATCATCGCGATTCTCGGGATGGATGAACTCTCCGAGGAGGACAAGGTCATCGTGAACCGGGCCCGGCGGATCCAGAAGTTCCTGTCGCAGCCCTTCCACGTGGCCGAGCAGTTCACCGGCATCCCGGGTCGCTACGTCCCGCTGGAGACGACGATCGAGTCGTTCGAGCGCGTCGTCGAAGGCGAGTTCGACCACCTGCCGGAACAGGCGTTCTACATGGTGGGCGGAATCGAGGAGGCGATCGAGCAGGCGACGCAGCTTGAGGCGGACGCCGCATGACGCCGGCGTCGTCCGCCGAACGGAGCCTGCGCGTCAGGGTGATCTCGCCGTCGACCGCCGCCTTCTCCGGCACCGCGGAATCGGTCATCGCCCCCGCGCACGACGGCGCGATGGGGATTCTGTACGGCCACGCCCCCATGGTGGTCCTGCTCGGCGAGGGCCTGCTTCGCATCCGCACCGGCGACGGTCCGCGCCACTTCCGCGTCGCCCGGGGCTTCCTTCAGGTCTTGGACAACACGGTCGCCGTCCTCGCCGAGGAGGTCGAGCCGGCAGCGGATAGCTGACCCTTGGCGGGTCGCCCGGGCGGCGGGCGCCCTGAAGCTCCTCCGGGAGCCCGTCCCGGGGACCCTGCCGGGGATTGCCTTGAGGGCGGCCCGCTGGGGTGTCTCGGGATCCTCCGCAAGCGTGCCCTCGGGTCCTCCTCGGGGCTGCTTTGGGGTCCTCCCCGACGGCTCGTCGGGGCCCTCCCCCACGGCCCTTCGCGGCCCTCCACGGCGGCCCTTCGCGGCCCTCCACGGCGGCCCTTCGCGGCCCTCCACGGCGGCCCTTCGCGGCCCTCCACGGCGGCCCTTCGCGGCCCTCCACGGCGGCGCTTGACGTCCTCCCGTCACGACCCTATGTTACCCGTCTCCCTGCGAGCGCCTCGGCGTGCCTCGCGGGGTCCGCTCTTTTGACAATCTGGTAGCGAGTGAGAGTGCTGGGCGCCGAGTGCGTCTGAGGTGCTTGATGCCGTCAACGAAGATGGATCAAGCGATCAAGGGCACAGGGTGGATGTCTAGGCACGGACTGGCGACGAAGGACGTGGCAAGCTGCGATAAGCCAGGGGTAGCTGCAAGCGAGCGTTAATCCCTGGATTTCCGAATGGGGAAACCCGGCCGGGGTGATGCCCGGTCATCCCTTCGCTGAACACATAGGCGATGGGAGGCGAACCGAGGGAACTGAAACATCTAAGTACCTCGAGGAAGAGAAAACAACCGTGATTCCCTCAGTAGCGGCGAGCGAACGGGGAAGAGCCCAAACCACGGAGGTGTCAAGGCGGCAGCCGTTGCTTCCGTGGCGTAGCAGGATGGTTCGTGAGAGTCTGCCGGCTCTCGGAGCGTCGCGCGGCGGTGAGTCGAATCCGTCTGGAAAGCCAAGCCGAAGAGGGTGACAGCCCCGTAGGCGAAGCCGCCGTCGCGATCTCTGGGCCATTCCTGAGTAGGTCGGGACACGTGAAATCCCGATTGAACCCGGCAGGACCACCTGCCAAGGCTAAATACACGTCCGTGACCGATAGCGAACGAGTACCGTGAGGGAAAGATGAAAAGTACGCCAGGAGGCGGGTGAAACAGATCCTGAAACCGTGTGCCTACAAGCGGTGGGAGCCCGATCCCCTCTTCGCGAGGGAACGTCGGGTGACCGCGTGCCTTTTGCATTATGATCCGGCGAGTTGTTCCTCAGTAGCGAGGTTAAGCCGCTCTGCGGCGGAGCCGAAGCGAAAGCGAGTCTTAACTGGGCGTTAAGTTGCTGGGGACAGACCCGAAACCAGAGTGATCTATCCATGGCCAGGTTGAAGCGAGGGTAATGCTTCGTGGAGGACCGAACCGTTGTGGGTTGAAAACTGCTCGGATGAGCTGTGGATAGGGGTGAAAGGCCAATCAAACCTGGAGATAGCTGGTTCTCCCCGAAAGATATTTAGGTATCGCCTCTGAGTGTAGACTGCGGGAGGTAGAGCACTGGAAGGGCTAGGGCCCTAAACCGGGTACCAACCCCTACCAAACTCCGAATGCCCGTTAGTCGGTCTCAGGGAGGAAGTGCACGTGCGATAATGTTCGTGCGCGAGAGGGAAAGAGCCCAGACCTTCAGCTAAGGTCCCCAAGTGCTAGCTAAGTGACAAAGGTGGTGGATTTGCGGAGACAACTGGGAGGTTGGCTTAGAAGCAGCCATCCTTGAAAGAGTGCGTAATAGCTCACCAGTCAAGCGGATTTGCGCCGATAATGGTCGGGACTCAAGTTAGCCACCGAAGCTAAGGCTGCGCGCAGCCGCGCGCGGGGTAGGGGAGCGTTGCCTGAGCCGCGAAGCGGGGCCGGAAGGCTGCCCGTGGAGCGCAGGCAAGCGAGAATGCCGGAATGAGTACGCGAGAAACAAGGTGAGAACCCTTGTCGCCGTAAGCCCAAGGTTTCCTGAGCCATGCCAATCAGCTCAGGGTTAGTCGGCCCCTAAGGTGAGGCCGAGAGGCGTAGTCGATGGGAAACGGGTCAACATTCCCGTACCACACGATACTGCGCTTGAGTCTGCGGAGGGACGCAGAGGTGAAAGGTCCGTCGTTTCCATGGACATGAACGATGCAAGGAGGTAGGCGTTTCCGGGTAGGCAAATCCGCCCGGTGAAGCCGAGATCCGATGCCGAAGAAGTCTTCGGACTTCGCTAAGGGACTGTAATCGTACTGCCGAGAAAAGCTCCGTGGACGAGGAGTACGTGTGACCGTACCGTAAACCGACACAGGTGGGCGAGGCGAGTAGCCTCAGGCGCTCGAGTGAGTCTTGGTTAAGGAACTCGGCAAAATGTCCCCGTAACTTAGGGAGAAGGGGAGCCGGCGGTAGGTGACCCCGCCTCGCGCGGGAGAGCCGAGACCGGCCGCAGAGAATCGGCCCAAGCGACTGTTTAGTAAAAACATAGGTGTCTGCAAAGTCGTCAAGACGACGTATAGGCACTGACGCCTGCCCGGTGCCGGAAGGTTAAATGGAAGGGTTAGCTTCGGCGAAGCTCTGAAATGAAGCCCCGGTAAACGGCGGCCGTAACTATAACGGTCCTAAGGTAGCGAAATTCCTTGTCGGGTAAGTTCCGACCTGCACGAATGGCGTAACGACTTGGGCACTGTCTCAACCAAGAGCTCGGCGAAATTGGAGTCTCGGTGAGGATACCGAGTACCCGCGGCAGGACAAAAAGACCCCGTGCACCTTTACTACAACCTGATATTGGGTTCGGGCACCGTCTGTGTAGGATAGGTGGGAGGCATTGAAGCAGGGCCGCTAGGTTCTGTGGAGCCATCGGTGAAATACCACCCTTGCGATGTCTGGATTCTAACCTGGGACCGTGAAGCCGGTCCGGGAACAGTGTCAGGCGGGTAGTTTGACTGGGGC
>JAAXHJ010000058.1 GCA_012270965.1 Candidatus Palauibacter poriticola | reverse complement strand
AGGAAGGTGGGGATGACGTCAAGTCATCATGGCCCTTATGTCCAGGGCGACACACGTGCTACAATGGTCGACACAAAGGGCAGCAATGCCGCGAGGTGGAGCGAATCCCAAAAAGTCGGTCTAAGTTCGGATTGGAGTCTGCAACTCGACTCCATGAAGCCGGAATCGCTAGTAATCGTAGGTCAGCCATACTACGGTGAATACGTTCCCGGGCCTTGTACACACCGCCCGTCAAGCGATGGAAGCTGGGGGTACCCGAAGCCGGTGGCCTAACCTTCGGGAGGGAGCCGTCGAAGGTAAACTCAGTGACTGGCGCTAAGTCGTAACAAGGTAGCCGTAGGGGAACCTGCGGCTGGATCACCTCCTTTCTAGGGAGATGTCCTTTCGATGAGAAAGGCGCACCTGGACCTCCCGCAAGTCGCTCACCTTCTTCTTCAACCTCCCGGCCATCGTCGCCGGCTTACTCCAAACCCGTGGGCCGGGCATGACGTTCAGGGCCGGTGTCGTCGCGATTGTCGGCCTTCCCAACGTCGGGAAGTCCACGCTACTCAACGCGTTTTTGGGAGAGCGGCTCGCGGCCGTCACGCCGAGGGCCCAGACGACGCAGCGACGACTCCTCGGGATCTACTCGGACGACGCCGCGCAGGCCGTGTTCATCGACACGCCCGGCCTTCTGGAGCCGCGCTACACGCTGCACCGGTCGATGAGAGAGGAGGCGCTGGCGGCGCTCGACGATGGTGATGTCGTGCTCGGCGTGGCGGACGTGGGCTTTGCGCGCAGTGTCGACTGGGCCGGGGAGTTCGCCCACTCGATCGGTGTTCCGAAGGTCCTCTGCCTGAACAAGATTGACCGGGTTGCGACGTCGGCCATCGAGGAGCTTCGTGCCGCATTTGGGAGGGACGGCTGGGACGCCGTGCACGCGACCTGCGCCACGAGTGGGGAGGGGGTGCCGGAGCTGCGCGAGGCGCTGTCGGCGCACCTTCCGGAGTCACCGCCCCTCTACCCGGTGGATGAACTATCGAACGCGCCGGTCCGGCACTTCGTGGCCGAGATGATCCGGGAGACGTGCCTCGAGGAGCTGGCGGATGAGATTCCCTACGCGGTGGCCATCCGGATCGAGGAGTTCCGGGTTCGGAAGGGGGAGAAGCCGACGTACATCGAGGCCGTGATTCACGTGGAGAGGAAATCCCAGAAGGGCATCGTCGTGGGGGCCGGCGGGAGAACGATCCGCAAACTGGGGACCCGCGCCCGCGTGAAGATCGAACGCTTCCTCGGGAGACGAGTCTATCTGCGGCTCCGGGTGAAGGTTCTGCCGAACTGGCGGAAGAAAACACACCACCTTAGGGTGCTCGGTTTCCGGGTTCCCGCGCGGGAGAGCTGATGCCCCTCGACGACAGACTGCTTGAGATCCTCGCCTGCCCGAAGTGCAAGGGCGAGCTGGAATACCGCGAGGGGGAGGGAGGGGAGGCCCTGCTCTGTCACGCGTGCCGCCTAAAGTACGAGGTCGACGACGGGATCCCGATCATGCTGATCGACGAGGCGAAGCCTCTCTGAGCGCCCGCGGACGGTCCCAGGGCCGCGGCCAGCCCCGGGGCGGCGGCCGGTCCCGGAGTCGCGGCCAAGCCCGGAATCGCGGGCAGGCCCGGGGTCGCCGGCGAGTCAGCGGACGGCTGCAACGGATCGAGAGCGGCGCGGCCTTCGTCATTCCGGACGAGGGGGACGAGGACATCTTCGTCCGCGCCCGCGATCTGGGCACGGCCGTGGACGGCGACCGCGTCGCGGTGCGGATCGACGATCGCGGACGGCGCGGCCCCCGCGGGACCATCGTCGAGGTCCTTGACCGTGCCCGTTCGCGTGTCGTCGGCGTCTTCCGCGGCGGGCGGGGGCACGGCTGGCTCGAGGTGACCCGCCCGAAGCTCGGGGTCGACCTGTTCATCCCGGACCGCGAACGCGGGGAGGCCGAATCCGGCGACCTCGTGGTCGCCGAGGTGACGGACTGGGGGGAAGGGAGTGTCAGTCCCGCGGGCCGCGTCGAACGTGTGCTCGGGCCCGCGGGAGATCCGGGTGTGGCGGTGCTCGCGATCCAGGTGGGGTACGGGATCCGCGATGCGTTCCCCGAAGACGTCGAGGAAGCGGCGGCGGCGCTGGCCGAGCGCGGTGTCCGGCCGGCAGATCTCGAGGGGCGGGAGGATTGTCGGGGCGACCGCGTGATCACGATCGACCCCGGGGACGCCCGCGACCACGATGACGCGATCTCCATCGCGCCCCTCGCGGGGGGCGGGGCGCGGATCGGCATCCACATCGCGGATGTGTCGCACTATGTGCGCGAGGGAGGGGGGCTCGATGCGGAGGCGTGGGAGCGCGGCACGAGCGTGTACCTGGTGAGTCGCGTGCTGCCGATGCTTCCGCACGCGCTGTCGGGCGGGCTCTGCTCGCTCGTGCCCGGCGAAGACCGGCTGACGCTGGCCGCCTTCCTCACGGTGGATCGTCGCGGAGCGCTCCGCGGGGCGCGCTTCGCCCGGGCCGTCATCCGCAGCGCGCACCGGCTCTCGTATGACGAGGCGCAGGAGGCGCTGGACGGCGAAGCCACGCCCGCGACGGAGCGAGACCCAGGGTTGCGTGAGGATCTTCGGGCGCTGCTCAAGGCGAGCCGAAGCTTCCGTCGACGTCGCAGGGCGCGGGGCAGCCTGGACTTCGACCTGCCGGAGTCCCGGGTCGAACTCGACGAGGAGGGGGCTCCCGTCGACGTGCGGCGCCGCGAACGGCTCGACTCGCACCGGCTCATCGAGGACCTGATGATCGCGGCGAACGAAGCGGTGGCGAGCTGGGCGATCGAGCACGGGGTGCCCGTACTCTACCGAATCCACGAAGAACCGAATCCGGAGAAGCTCGACGCGCTGCGCCTCTTGGCGGGCGAGTTCGGACTCTCCCTTCCACGGCGGAACCCGCGTCCACGCGACTTCCAGCGCCTGCTCGACGCGGTGCGGGGCAGGGTGGAGGAGCCGGTCCTCTCGGTTCAACTGCTGCGGAGTCTCGCCAAGGCCCGCTACGCTACACGCAGCGTAGGCCACTTCGGGCTCGCCTCGCCGGCGTACCTCCACTTCACCTCGCCCATCCGCCGGTACCCGGACCTCGTCGTCCACCGGCAGTTGGCCCGCTGGCTCGCGGAGCCGGCGCGCGTGCGCGAGATGAGCGGGGACTGGCTCTCCGCGACCGCCCGACACGCTTCGGCGCGCGAGGAGAACGCGGCCCGGGCCGAGCGGGACTCGGTGGAACTAAAGAAGGTCGAGTTCATGGAGCGGCACTTGGGAGATCACTTCGGCGGCACGATCAGCCACACCGCCCGCTTCGGCTTCTTCGTCCGGCTCGACGCGTACGACATCGAGGGGTTCGTCCATGTGAGCCGCCTCGCGGGCGATCGCTACGTACACGACCGGACGAAGCACGCGCTTCGGGGCCGTCGTACGCGGAGGAGCTACCGGCTCGGGGATCCCGTCGAGGTCCAGGTCGTCCGCGTGGACCGCGACGCGCGGCGGATCGATTTCGGCCTCGTGTGAGGCGACCGAAGTCAACGGGTCCGCCGCCGGGATCCATGCAGCTCACGCGATGCCGGTACGAATCGATGACGCAGGCCGCGCCGCCGGCAAGGAGGTTGAGTTGGCTCTGTCTGCTCAGTGGTGACGGCGCGGAGCCCAGCGGATCGAGCGAGATGGGCTGAGACGCGACATCGGCCGGCTCCCCACACGCCGTCGCGAGCAGCGTAGTGACGAGCACGGCCTGGAGGACCGGCGCCGCCACGCCCCCGGCGGCGGCAACCTTGAAATGCGGGGGACAGCGGATTAGGCTGTGTTGGCATCGGTCCCCTCGGGTTGCTGTGGCTAAGTTGTTGGGCCAACTAAACCTAACAGCTTTCGAGGGCCGGTGCCGCTCTTTTTGGTGTGAGAAACCCGGGCTAACACCCCCGAGGAGGACTGGAGCCGGCAATGACGGAGTTGGCGAGACAGAAGGAACGCGCGGAGGCGCTGCGCAGCCGGCTCGACGAGCTACGGGGGTATCTTTGAGATTTCCGAGAAGCTGACCCGCATCGCCGAGATCGAGAAGAAGATGGCGGCCCCCGACTTCTGGAACGACCGCGGCGGCGCGAGAGAGGTCATCGGCGAGGCGAACCTTCTCAAGAGCTGGACCCGTCCATGGGCGGACTGCTCCGCCCGCGTGGACGACCTGTTCGAGGTGGCGTTCCTGTTGGAGGAGGAGGACGACGCCGAGCTGAAGGCCGAACTCGAGGCGGGGCTCGGCCGGGCGGAGATGGAGGCCTCCCGCCTGGAATCGCGGAACATGCTGCGAGGGGAGGACGCGCACCGCAGCGCGCTCGTCACCATCAACCCGGGCGCCGGCGGCACGGAGTCGCAGGATTGGGCGCAGATGCTCATGCGCATGTACGTGCGCTGGGCAGAACAGCACGACTACGACGTCGAGGTCATGGACGTCCTCCCGGCCGAGGAGGCGGGGATCAAGTCGGCCACGCTCGACGTGGAGGGACAGTTCGCCTACGGGTATCTGTCGGCCGAGCGCGGCGTCCACCGTCTCGTGCGCATCTCACCCTTCGATTCGCAGGGGCGCCGCCACACGTCGTTCGCCTCCGTCTTCGTCTACCCCGTCGTCGATGACGACATCGAAATCTCGATCAACGAGGAGGATCTCAGGATCGACACCTTTCGCGCATCCGGGGCGGGGGGCCAACACGTGAACAAGACGGACTCGGCGGTGCGGATCACGCATCTGTCGACGGGCATCGTCGTCTCGTGCCAGCAGGAGCGGAGCCAGCACAAGAACAAGTCCAAGGCGATGAAGATGCTGCAGGCCGCGCTCTACCAGCGCGCGGTCGAGGAACGGGAAGCGCGCCGGGCCGAACTGGAGGGGGCGAAGACGCGGATCGAGTGGGGTCGGCAGATCCGGTCCTACGTGCTGCAGCCCTACAAGATGGTCAAGGACCACCGAACCAATCTCGAGGTCGGCAACGTCGACGCCGTGCTCGACGGCGAGATCGACGGTTTCATCCAGGCGTTTCTCCAGGAATCCGGCAAGACGGGCGCATGAACTGCCCCTCCTGCGGCTCCGAACCCCCGGGACTCCGAGACGGCGTCTGTACCGCCTGCTGGTACGCTTCGGAGGCGCGGCCGAAGCCCGTAAGGGACCGCTTCGCGAAACTCGCCCGGCTGCGCGCGCTCGGCGTCGATCCCTACGGCCACGCCTTCGATCGTTCCCACGAACTGCGCGAGGCTGCCGCGGCCTTCGAGAAGGCGGAGGACGGGGCGGCGGCGGAAACGGCGGACGGGGTGGCGGCGGCGGCGCACGGGGCGGAAACGGCGGACGAGGCGGCTGCGGCGGACGGGGCGGACGCGGGCGCAACGGCCGGCGGGGCCCCGCCCGAAGTCGAGGGCGTCCGGGTGGCGGGCCGCATCCTCTCCTATCGCGATCTGGGAGGGAGCGCCTTCGCGCATATCGGCGACCGCGACGGACGGCTGCAGATCCACCTGCGGCGCAACCTCCTGGGCGACGAGGGTTCCGCTCTCATGGAGCTGCTCGACCTTGGGGACTGGATCGGGGTCGAGGGGACCCTCTTCCGGACACGGCGCGGCGAAGTCACCGTGCGCGCGGAAGCGCTGCACCTCCTGACCAAGACCCTCCGCCCGCTCCCGTTCGGGAAGGAGGAGGTCGCCGGGGATGGGCGACGAGTCGTACACAGCGGATTCAGCGATCAGGCCTCGCGCTACCGGCAGCGGTATGCGGACCTGGCGGTGAACCCGGAGGTGCGCGAGGTGTTCCGGATCCGGGGCAGGATCGTCACGGAACTGCGCCGCTGGCTCGACGAGCGCGGCTTCCTCGAGGTGGAGACTCCCATCCTGCAGCCGCTCTACGGCGGTGCCCTCGCCCGGCCCTTCTCCACGCACCACCACCGGCTCGACCGGAAGATGTTCCTGCGCATCGCCGATGAACTCTACCTGAAGCGGCTCATCGTCGGGAATCTCGACCGCGTGTACGAGATCGGACACGACTTCCGCAACGAGGGGATCGACCGTACGCACAACCCCGAGTTCACGATGCTCGAGTTGTACTTCGCCTTCGCCGACTACGAGGATGTGATGGGGCTCACCGAGACGATGATCGGCGACGTCGCGCGTGAGGTGATGGGAACGACGCGCTTCGAGTACGCCGGGACGGTCGTGGACCTCGCCGCGCCTTGGGCGCGCGTGCGCTGGGATGAGGCGTTCTCGGAGGCCACCGGACTCGATCCGCGGGGGGCGGGGGAGGAGGATCTCCGCGCCCTGGTAAGGGAGACCGGGCGCACGGACGCGAACGAACTCTCCCGCGTGCAGATGCTCGACGCGCTGTTCTCGGAGCGGGTCGAGGGCAGGATCACCGACCCGGTCTTCGTGTACGGTCACCCGATCGAGATGAGCCCGCTCGCCAAACCGAAGCGGGGGGAGCCGGGGTTTGCCGAGCGCTTCGAGGTCATCGCTTGCGGCTTCGAACTCGTGAACGCGTTTAGCGAACTCAACGATCCGGCGGACCAGTGGAACCGGTTCGCGGCGCAACGACGCCTGAGGGAAGCGGGCGACCAGGAGGCGATGGAGATCGACGAGGATTACGTGCGGGCGCTGGAATACGGGCTGCCCCCCACGGGCGGCTTCGGGCTCGGGGTCGACCGCCTCGTGATGCTGATGACGGGACGGACTTCGATTCGCGACGTCGTCCTCTTCCCCATCCTCCGTCCCGAGGAGGGACGCTGGTGAGCCGAGGGCGGGGGCGCTTCGAACGTTTCGTGGCCCGGCGCTATCTGAGGGGGACGGGGCGTCGCATGTCCGCCCTCGGGGCTCTCCGCGGCTTCGGCCGCTTCGTCCGCCGGCCGTGGCGGCCCCTCGCGGGCGCCGGCACCGTGGACGAGAGAGACTCGAGGCTCGTCACCTTCATATCGAGTCTCGCCGTCGGAGGCGTGGCCGTCGGCGTGATGGCGCTCATCGTCGTGATCGGCGTCCTCAACGGCCTCCAAGAGAGCCTGAGGGACCGGATCCTCAGCGGCGGTCCTCACGCGCACGTGATGGAACTCGACAGCGGCTTCCGCATGGAGGATTGGGAGACGGTCCTCGGCCGTGTCCGGGGGGACCGGGATGTCGTCGCCTCCTCCCCCTTCGTCTTCACCGAGGTCGTGCTCAATGCGGGTGACAGCTACAACCAGTCCGTCGTCCTGCGCGGCATCCCGGACGATCCGGAGGGGATGAGGATCGCGGGACTCATCGAACACCTCATCGTCGGCGAGCCGCCCTTCGGTCCGACCGAGTCCGGCCATCCGGGCGTCGTGGCGGGCCGCGGTCTCGCACGGAAGCTCGGCCTCTATCAGGGGAAGCTCATTACCGCCGTATCGACTCAGAACGCACCGCTGTCGGCGATCGGATTCTCGCCCGCCCTCGAGCGCTTCGAGGTCACCGGGATCTTCCAGACCGGACTCTACCAGTACGACGACGAACTCGTGATGGTCCCGATGGCGGAAGCCCAGTCCCTCCTCGGACTCGGCGAGGCGGTGACCGGGATCGAGTTCGATGTGAGCGACCCGTGGGAGGCGACGGAAGTCTCCGCGCGCATCGAGGAGGCGCTGGGCTGGCCCTACCGGGTGGAGGGCTGGCAGGAACTCAACCGAAGCCTCTTCTCCGCGCTCCGGCTCGAGAAGCTCGGCATGGCCGTCGTCCTCGTCCTCATCGTCCTCGTCGCCTCGTTCAACATCGTCTCGACGCTGGTGATGATGGTCGCGGACCGCACGCGCGAGATCGGAATCCTCCGCTCGATGGGGGTGAGCGCCGGGAGCGTCGGCAGGGTGTTTACGAACATGGGGCTCTTCATCGGCGTCGTCGGCACGACCCTGGGGGCCGTGCTCGGCGCCATCCTCGCCTGGGCGCTGACGCGCTACGAGTTCATCACTCTGCCGAGCGACGTGTACTTCATCGACCGGTTGCCGATCTCGCTCGCGCCGCTCGATGTCACGCTGATCATTTTCGGATCGCTGCTCATCTCCTACTTGGCCACGATCTATCCGGCGCGGAAGGCCGCGGCGCTCGCGCCCGTCGACGCCATCCGACACGAATGACGGCGCGTCGAGGGGAAGAGGCCCCGTCCGCGGTGCGGGCGGCCGGACTCGAGCGGACCTTTCCGAGCCCGGATGGCGGTCTCCTCCCCGTCCTGAGGGGGGTCGACCTGACCGTCGACCCGGGGGACGCTCTGGCCATCGTCGGTCCGAGTGGGTCGGGGAAGTCCACGCTGCTACATTTGCTCGGCGCGCTCGACCGGCCGACGGCGGGAGAGGTGTGGCTGGGGGGCGAACGGGTGTCGGGACTCGGGGGGGAGCGACTGGCCGAACTCAGGAATCGGTTCGTCGGCTTCGTCTTCCAGTTCCATCACCTGCTGCGGGACTTCACGGCGCTGGAGAACGTGATGCTGCCGCGGCTCATCGCCGGGGCGTCGCGGGAGGAGGCGCGGGACCGGGCCGCCGAGCTGCTGGCTCAGGTGGGGCTGGCGGAACGGGCGAGCCACCGGCCGCGCCGGCTCTCCGGCGGCGAGCAGCAGCGGGTCGCGGTGGCGCGGGCGCTGGCGAACGCGCCCCCGCTCGTGCTGGCGGATGAGCCGTCCGGGAACCTCGACGCCGAGGCGACGCTGCGCCTGCACGACCTGCTGTTCGAGCTGGTGGACGGACACGGCGCGGCCCTGATCGTCGTGACGCACAGCCGAGAGCTGGCCGGGCGCGCGGGCCGCGTGCTGCGCATCGAAAACGGGGCGCTCGTCGCCGCGTGATGGGGCGCCGGGCGACGTAGGGCGAGCCAAACGGAGAAGCCGGATGGACTGCGAGAACTGCGGCGAGCGCGAGGCGACGATCCGCCTTGCGGAGGCTGAGAACGGCGAGCTGCGTACCCTCTCTCTCTGTTCGACCTGCGCGACGCTGAAGGGCGTGTCGGACGGCGGCGGATCCGCGCCCATGGCCGATTTGCTCGCGCACTTGGGCGGGAGCGCCGGGGACACCCTGTTCGACGAGGCCGGGGAGGCGTGCGAATACTGCGGCACGGGAGCCGGCGACTTCCGCAAATCGGGACGGCTGGGCTGTCCGCAGTGCTACGCGCAGTTCCACCGCCAGCTCCGCGCGCTCCTCCGCCGCGTGCACGGCTCCTCCCAGCACATGGGGAAGGTGTACGTGAGCGCGAGCCCCGACTTGGATCCGGAGCAGGTCCGCCTCTCCAGCCTCAGGCGACGGCTCGAGCGCGCCGTGGAGATCGAAGACTTCGAATCCGCGGCGGACCTCCGGGACGCGATCCACGCGCTGACGGAGGTGTCGTGACGGACGGGCCCGCGGCCGCGCCGCCCATCGGGAGCCACGGTCTCGACTGGCTGGACGAGGAGGGGCCCGCGGGCGACATCGTCGTCTCAAGCCGCGTGCGCCTCGCCCGCAACCTCCAAGGGTATTCGTTCTCGGCCCACGCAACCGGAGAGGAGCGTGAAGCCGTGCTCGAGAAGGCGCGGGCGGCGACGGAGGCGGCGGGCATGCTCGACGGGGTCGACTTCTGGGAGATCTCTCGCCTCGGCCCGGTGGACCGCCTCGTCCTGCTCGAGCGGCGCCTCGTAAGCAAGGAACTCATCGGCAAACCCGAAACCGGACCGCGCCGCGGCTCGGGCCTCGCCTCCTCCAGGAAGCGGGCGCTCGGGATGATGGTGAACGAGGAGGATCACCTCCGGCTGCAGACGCTGCGCGGGGGATTCCAGCTCGTAGCCGCCTGGCGCGACCTCGATCAGCTCGACGAGGAGATCGGTGCCCGGCTTCCGTACGCCTTCCACCAGGAGTTCGGCTTCCTCACCTCCTGCCCAACGAACGTGGGGACCGGACTGCGGGCCTCCGTCTTCATCCATCTGCCCGGTCTCGTCCTTACCCGCCAGATCCGCAAGGTGCTCGAGGGGATGGGGCAACTCGGCGTGACCTACCGGGGTCTATACGGAGAGGGTTCGAGGATCGTGGGAAACCTGTTCCAGATCTCGAACCAGACGACCCTGGGCAAGACCGAGGAGGACCTGATCGACCAGCTCGAACGCCTGGTCGGCCGCGTCATCGGATACGAGAAGCAGGCGCGCGCCGTCCTGTTGCGCGAGGCGCCGAACGTACTCGAGGACAAGGTCTGGCGAGCCTACGGGATTCTGTGTCACGCAAGAAGTCTGCCCTTCGAAGAGATGATGAACCTCCTCTCCGGAGTTCGTCTCGGCATCTCGCTGAAACTTATCAAATCGCCTCGGGTAGACGTAATCAGCCGCATGATGATCCATGCCCAGACCGCGCATCTCGCGCGCGCGGCCGGGCGCCGGCTCGACGAGGCGGATGCGGACGCGTTCCGCGCGAGCTACGTTCGAAGAGCCTTGAATGGCGCGGGATCGCACTGAGTCGCGCCGCCCGTTACGTCGACGCCCCATGAGGCTCGGATGAACTACAACTTCACGGATCGTGTTCGGAAGGTGCTCGCCATGGCGCGCGAGGAAGCCATCCGCCTCAAGCACGATTACGTGGGCACGGAGCACATCCTCCTCGGCCTGATTCGCGAAGGCGAGGGCGTCGCCGCCGCGGTTCTGGCCAACCTGTCCGCCGACCTCGAAGAGTTGAAGCGGCTCGTGGAGGGGAACATCCGGACCGGCAAGAGCAGTTCGTCGATCGGCGAACTCCCCTACACGACGCAGGCGAAGAACGTGCTCGAGCACGCGATGGCCGAGACGGAGGAACTCAACCACACCTACGTGGGGACGGAGCACCTGCTGCTGGGGCTCCTCCGCCAGGAGAAGGGGCTCGCGGCGAAGGTGCTCGGAGAAGCCGGCATCCGGCTCGACGGCGCGCGGGCCGAGACGTTGAAGCTGCTCGGCACGGACATGCCGGCCGGCGGTACGGCCGCGGCGGCCTCCGTTTCCGATCCCGCGAGTTCGTCCGCCAAAAAAGGCGGCAAGAAGTCGAAGACCCCGGCGTTGGACCACTTCTGCCGCGATCTCACGCAGCTCGCCAGGCAGGGGAAACTCGATCCGACGATCGGACGGCTGGGCGAGATCGAGCGCATGATGGAGGTCCTGTCGCGCCGAAAGAAGAACAACCCCGTGCTCATCGGCGAGCCGGGAGTGGGCAAGACGGCGATCGTCGAAGGGCTCGCCCAGGCCATCCAGCGGGGCGACGTACCGGACAGCTTGAAGCGGCACCGGGTCCTCGCGCTCGACATGGCCGCGGTCATCGCCGGCACGAAGTACCGGGGCCAGTTCGAGGAGCGCCTCAAGGCCATCGTCAACGAGACGTCGCAGGCGAAGGGCGTCATCCTCTTCATCGATGAGCTGCACACGCTCGTCGGCGCGGGCGCGGCGGAAGGCGCGATCGACGCCTCGAACATGCTCAAGCCGGCCCTCTCCCGGGGGGAACTGCAGTGCGTGGGCGCCTCAACGCTGAACGAGTACCGGAAGTACATCGAGAAGGATGGGGCGCTCGAACGCCGCTTCCAGACCGTGATCGTCGAGGCCCCGACGATCGACGAGACCGTCGAGATCCTGCAGGGTCTGCGGAAGTACTACGAGGATCACCACAACGTCGAGATCCCGGATGCGTCGCTTTCCGCCGCCGCCCGGCTGGCGGAGCGCTATATCACGGACCGGTTTCTCCCGGACAAGGCGATCGATGTGATCGATGAGGCGGGTGCCCGCTCGAGGCTCGCCGCGCAGGTGCCGCCGGCCGAGGTGCAGGAGTTCCGCACGAAGCTCGAGGAACTCGCGGAATGGAAGGACGCCGCGATCAGCGACCAGGACTTCGAGCGCGCCGCCTACCTGAGGGACCGCGAGAAGGAGGTTCAGGAGGAGATCAAGCGCCGGCGCGACGAATGGGAGCGCCAGCGGGCCGAGTTCCGCCCCACGGTCGATGAGGACGACATCGCCTTCATCGTGGGCCGTTGGACGGGGATTCCCGTGACCCGGCTCAGGGAGGCGGAAACGGACCGCCTGCTCCGTATGGAGGACGAGCTGCACGAGAGCGTCGTGGGGCAGGACGAGGCGATCGAGGCGGTGAGTCGCGCCATCCGCCGCGGGCGGGCGGGCCTCAAGGATCCCGACCGCCCCATCGGGAGCTTCATCTTCTGCGGCCCGACGGGGGTGGGGAAGACGGAACTGGCGCGGGCGCTGGCGCGCTTCCTGTTCGCGGAGGACAGCGCGCTCGTGCGCGTGGACATGTCGGAGTACATGGAGAAGTTCTCCGTGAGCCGTCTCATCGGCGCGCCGCCGGGCTACGTCGGCTACGAGGACTCCGGCGCGCTCACGAAGGCCATCCGCCGCCGGCCCTACAGCGTCGTCCTGCTCGACGAGATTGAGAAGGCGCATCCCGACGTCTTCAACATCCTCCTCCAGGTGCTCGACGAGGGCCGGCTCACGGACAACTACGGCCGGGTCATCGACTTCAAGAACACGGTCGTCATCATGACGTCGAACGTCGGGAGCCGGGACATCGGCAGCTCGACGCGCGTGGGGTTCACGGAGGATACGGGCGGGATCGACTACGAGCGGATCCGGGAACGAGTCTCGGACGAGATCGAACGCGTGTTCACGCCCGAGTTCCTGAACCGGGTCGAGGAGACGATCGTCTTCCATCCGCTGTCGAAGGAAGAGCTGGGAGAGATCGTGCACATCCAGCTCAGGGAGGTGCAGAAGCGCCTCGCGGAGGAGCAGCTCGAACTCGAGCTGACCGATGCGGCGATCCGCTTCCTGGTGGACCGCGGCTATGACGAGAAGTTCGGGGCGCGGCCGCTCAAGCGGACGATCCAACGGCACGTCGAGGATGCGCTCTCCGAGCGGATCCTGATGGCCGATTTCGAGCCCGGCGATCGGATCCGGGTGGACATCGCCGACGATAAGGACAGCCTGGTGTTCGCCACGCCCACGACCTCCTCGGCGAAATGAACCGCCGGTGGCCGTCCGCCGGCGCGGCGGGCGGACTGTGGCTGACGGGCCTGATCCTCGGGCTCGCCGCGGTGGAGCCGGCGGCGGCGCAGATTCGGCTCGACCAGTCCTCGGTCCGCGTCGATTCGGTCGTGGTGCGGGGGAACCAACGCCACTCCGCGAACATTATCATCACCCGCAGCGGCCTCCGCGCGGGCAACGTCGTCCGCCAGCCCCAGATCCAGGGCGCGATCCGCCGTCTCTTCAGCTCCGGAGACTTCTCGGATGTGGAGATCGGAGTGGCGGAGTCGGACGATCCCGAGCGCGGCGTGTTCTACATCCGCGTCGAGGAACGGCCCTATGTCACGCAGTACGCCTTCCGCGGACTGGAACGGGTGGACGAGGATGTGATCCGCGACACCATCGGACTCGCGAACAACAGTCCGCTCGACCCCAGCCGGATCGGGCGCGCGCGCGTCACGATGTTGGAGCTGTTGTCGAACGAGGGGTTCCCGACCGCGAGCGTGGACACGCTCATCCGCCCGGATCCGGCCTTTCCTCCGGACCTGCTCGTCGTGTTCGACGTGGACGAGGGGCCTCGGCTCGGGGTCACGGCGATCACCTTCGAGGGGAACGACGCCTTCTCTGACGCGGAGCTTCGGGCGGCGATGGCCACGGACGAGGAAGGGTTCTTCTGGTTCGATTCGGGCGAACTCAAGAAGGATGAGTTCCGACGCGACCTGACGGAGCGGCTCCCGGAGTTCTACCGCGCGAACGGCTATCCCGACTTCGAGGTCCTCGGGGACACGATCATATCGGACCGCGTCACCGGGAAGGGCCGGATCGAGATCCGCGTGGCGGAGGGCGACCAATATCTGCTCGAGGATCTGAGGATCACCGGCAACCGCGCCTTCCCGCTCGCGACGATCGAGCCGATTGTGCGCCGCGGGCAGCACGAGGCCGAGGGGGACGAGGCGTATCACCCCTTCAACTTCACCGCCTTCTACGCCTCGCCGGCGGACCTCGGAGATCTGTACCGGAACAACGGGTACCTCGGATCCCGCGTCACGCCGGATGTGCGGCGCGTGGACGTCCCCGAGGGCGAGCCGCCCCGCGTCACCGCCCACCTCGTCATCCAGGAGGGCGTGCGCAGCTATATCCGCGAGATCGCGATCGAGGGGAATACGGCCACGCACGACCGGGTGATCCGGAACCGCCTGCTCATCTTCCCCGGCGACGTGTACTCGCAGGAGCGCCTGATCCAGTCGTTCCAGAACATCCAGGGGCTGAACTTCTTCGAGCCGCTGCCGCCGGATGAGGCGATCGACATCCGCCCGCGCCCGGACGGGGACATCGACATCTCGCTGCGCGTGCAGGAGAAGCAGACGGGGACGCTGAACTTTGGGATCACCGCCTCCGGCTACACCGGACTGGCGGGGTTCATCGGCTACTCGCAGCCGAACCTCTTCGGACTCGCGAAGACCGGGAGCTTCCGTTGGATCTTCGGCCGGCGGCAGCGGGACCTCGACATCAGCTACTCGGATCCGGAACTGCTCGGAAGCCACTATTCCGCCAACGTCACGCTCCGGAGTTCGCGCGATCAGTTCACCGGCTTCAGCCTCGGGGACCGCCGCCAGACGGGCGGCCTGACCGAAGTCGGCATCCCCATCTTCGGGATCCGAAACACGCGCGTCTTCCTGGGCTATTCGCTGTTCGACGACGATGTTCGGGGGCTGGACACGACGAACGTGATCGGGCGGCGCTTCTCGCTCTTCTCCGGTCTGCGGTCCACGCTCTCCGGGCGTCTGGTCCAGGACAGCCGGAACAATCCCCTGTTCGCGACGAGCGGTGCCCGGAACCAGCTCGCCTTCCGGCAGACGGGCGGCTTTCTCGGAGGCGACGGGAACTACCAGAAACTCGACCTGACGAGCGAGTGGTTCGTGCCGGTGGGCCAGCTCGGCGGGGGCCCCGGGAGCACGAGCCCGCCCATTGAACTCACCTTCGGCCTCAGCTTCGAGGCGGGGCTCATCCTGGGCCGGAACCCGTTCTTCACGGAACGCTACTACGCGGGCGGCACGCAGGCGGGGATCCAGTTACGAGGGTACGACGAGGCTTCGGTGACCCCGTCGGGGCACATCCCGGACAACGCCCCCTTCAGCGACCTCGACCGCGTGGGAGAATCGTTCTTCCGAACCGGGGTGACTTTCGGGATCAAGCTCACGAGCAACATCTTCATGAGTGCCTTCATGGACGCCGGGAACGTCTGGCTGGACGCGAGCCAGCTCAACCCGACGGATCTTCTGGTGGGGGCGGGGATCGGCGCGAGTCTCGTGACGCCCTTCGGTCCCCTGGGCCTCGACTACGCATACGGGTTCGATCGCCGCGATGTGCTGGGCCGGCCGGATCCGGGTTGGCAGTTGCACTTCAAGTTCGGACGCGTGTTCTGAACCGAGAGGAATACCGATATGAACTGCATCCACAGGCGCGCGGGGCCGGCGGCCATGTGCGCGCTGGCGCTCGGCTTGCTGATTGCGGGCCCTCTGGCGCTCGGCTTGCTGATCGCGGGCCCTCTCGCCGGTCAGGAGGTGGCGGGGGAGCCGGCGGCGCTGGAGGCCATCCCGCTGCCCCCCGAGGGGACGCCGATCGTCTATGTGAACACGCAGGCGATCCTCCCCGTCGCGCCCGGCGCCGATTCGGCCGGCGCGGCGTTTCAGCGCGTTTCCGTCGAGTTCGAGAGTGAACTCGCTGCCTTCGCGGCGGAGATCGACTCTCTCATCGGGGCGTACCAGCAACAGCAGTCGCTGCTCGATCCGGCGGGACGCCAGCAGAAGGAGCGGGAGATCCGCGACAAGCAGCAGGAGGCGGCGGCGAGGCAGCAGGAGCTGAACGTGGAGCTGGACCGGCGCCGCGCGGAACTGCTCGAACCGATCGTGGTGCGCGTGAACGACGTCATCGAGGAGATCCGGGCGGAGCGCAGCTACTCGATCGTGCTCGACGTCGCCGCGGGCGTGGTGGCGGCGGACACGTCGCTCGACATCACCACCTCGGTGCTCGAGCGTCTCGGCGTGGATCTCGCCGCCCTCTCGGCCCAGACCGGCAGCTAGCAGGCAAGCCGGGGTCGAGTCCCGCCCCGTTCCGCGCATGCCGGCGTTCACGGTCTCCGATCTCGCCCGTCGCGTGGGCGCGGATGTGCTGGGTGATCCCGACCGTCGGTTGTGCGGCGTCGCCTCGCTCGGCGTGGCCGGTCCGGGGGACCTCGCATTCTTTGCCCGCGAAGCGATGCGGGAGGCCGTCCACGGGACGCGGGCCGGGGCGGTGTTGGCCCCGCGCAGCTTCGAACCTGGCGGCGTCCGCTTCACCATCCTGAGAGTCGACGACCCCCAACTTTCCTTCGCCAGGATCGTGCGGCTCTTCCATCCGGAGCCGGTGCCGGCACCGGGGATCCACCCAACCGCTTGGATCGACGAGGGGGCGCGGGTCGGGGAGGCGGTGTCGCTGGGCCCGGGCGTGGTGGTGGAGGGCGGAGCGCGGATCGGGCGCGGGACGTGGGTGGGGCCCGGGACTTTCATCGGTCGCGGCGCCCGGGTCGGGGTCGGCTGCCGGTTCGGCCACGCCGTCTCCATCCTCCACGGCGTCGAGCTGGGCGACCGCGTGCGCGTGCACGCCGGGGCGCGCATCGGCACGGATGGCTTCGGATACGTCCCGGGGCCGGACGGGGCGCACAAGGTGCCGCAGATCGGCGGCTGCGTGATCGGAGCCGACGTCGAGATCGGCGCGAACTGCACGATCGACCGCGGCGCGCTCGACGACACGCGGATCGGGGACCGGACCAAGCTCGACAACCTCGTGCACGTGGGGCATAACGTGCGGATCGGGAGCGATTGCCTCATCGCGGCGCACGTCGGCATTGCGGGAAGCAGTGAGATCGGCGCCGGAACGCGCTTCGGCGGCCAAGCCGGCGTGGCCGGCCACCTGAGGATCGGGGCGGGCGCCCGCATCGCGGGCCAGACGGGAGTGGTGCGGGATGTGCCGCCCGGAGGTCAGGTGGGAGGGACGCCCGCCCGGCCGCGGCGCTCGTGGCTGAAGGAGGCCGCGTACCTGGGCAGGCTGCCGGACCTCTTCCAGCGCGTTGCGAGACTCGAGCGAGGGTCGGGGGCCGGCGGGGGCGCGCCGCGCGTCCGGCGGGACGGGTCGGGGGTCGGCGAGGGCGAGCCGCGCGTCCGGCGGGACGGGTCGGACGCTGGCAGCGCTTGACGGCGAAACAACGCACGATCGCGCGGGCCGTGGAGGTTCGTGGGCACGGGATACACACGGGCGAGCCCTCCGTCGTCAGGCTGCGCCCCGCGCCCGAGCACGGCGGTCTGCGCTTCCGCCGCACGGACCTCGCCGACGCACCGGAGATACCGGCCACGGTCGAGTTCGTACACTCCGCCCACCGGGAAACCGCCCTCCGCAAGGGTGAAGCCGTGGTTCGCACCGCCGAGCACGTGCTCGCCGCGGCGCACGGTCTGGCGCTCGACAACCTCCGGATCGACGTCTCCGGCCCGGAGCCTCCCGCCCTCGACGGGAGCGCGGCCGCGTGGTGCGACCGGCTGCTGGACGCCGGGCCCGTCGCGCAGGAAGCGGACGCGCCCCGCCTGCGGATCGACCGTCCCCTGCGCCTGAAGATCGGGCGGACCCGGTACGATGTCCTGCCTGCGGAGGCCGGCCGGATCTCGGTCACCATCGACTTCGACCACCCTCTCATCGGGCGGCAGTCCGCGAGCGCGCGGCTGGAGCCCGCGGAGTTCGCCCGGGAGATCGCGCCGGCCCGCACCTTCGGTCTGTCCGCATGGGCGGAGGGGCTGCGAGAGCGGGGACTCGCGCTCGGGGCGACGCGGGAAAACACGCTCGTCCTCTCCGGAGACGGGCTTGCAACCGGTCAGCAACTCCGCTTCCCGGATGAGTTCGCGCGTCACAAGATTCTGGACATCATCGGCGACCTCGCACTCGTGGGTGCGAGGCTGCAATGTCATGTCGTCGCGCAACGCCCGGGACATCACGGCAATCTGGAACTCGCCCGCCGGCTGTCCGGATTGAGGGATAACGAGACAAACGGGGAAGGGTGATGGACGTCACCGAAATACTGAAGATCCTCCCGCACCGCTATCCAATGCTCCTCGTGGATCGCGTGCTCGAAATCGAACCGGGACAGCGGATCGTCGGCCTCAAGAACGTGAGCGCGAACGAACCGTTCTTCGCCGGGCACTTTCCCGGCCGTCCCGTGATGCCCGGGGTGCTCATCATCGAGGCGCTGGCCCAGTGCGGAGGACTCCTGCTGATGAGCGGCCTCCCGGACCCCGAGGACAAGGTCATCTACTTCCTGTCGGTGGACGGCGTGAAGTTCCGGCGGCCCGTCATCCCCGGCGATCAATTGATCCTCGAACTCGACCTCGTTCAGGGGCGCGGAAAGCGCGGCAAGCTGAGGGGGATCGCCCGGGTCGACGGCAGGGTCGCGGCCGAGGCCACGATTCTTGGACAGGGCATGGACCGGTGACGCCGGCGGACTACGCCACGGGGCGCCACGCGACGGCGGTCGTCGATGCGTCGGCGAGCATCGCATCCAGCGCCACCGTGGGCCCGTACACGATCATCGGCCCCGGCGTGGAGGTCGGCGAACGGGTACGGATCGGCCCGCACGTGCTCATCGAACGGGATACGCGCGTGGCCGAGGGTGTGCGCATCGCGAAGGGCGCCGTCCTGGGTTCGGACCCGCAAGACCTGAAGTACGCGGGGGAACGCACCTTCCTCGAGATCGGAGCCCGCACCGTCGTGCGCGAGTTCACGACGCTGAACCGGGGGACGGCCGCAAGCGGCCTGACTTCGGTCGGGGCGGACACGCTCGTGATGGCCTACGTACACATCGCTCACGACTGCCGCATCGGCGATCACGTCGTGCTCGCGAACGGCGTCACCATGGGGGGACACGTCGAGATCGGAGACTGGGGGATCGTCGGAGGGCTGACGGGCATCCACCAGTTCACGCGCATCGGCCGGCACGCGATGGTCGGAGGAGGCGCGCGCGTTTCGCGGGATGTCGCACCGTACACGCTCGCCGGGGGAGGCCGGACCCGCACGTATGGCGTTAACCGCATCGGCCTCGAGCGCCGGAGGTTCGAACGGGATGCGATACGCGCACTCCAAGCCGCATACCGGACGATCTTTCGGTCGGGTGAGCCCCTGCGGGCGAGTCTCGATCGCGTCCGGCGGGGAGACATGACCCCTGAAGTGAGGGAACTCGTGGAGTTCATCCGCGACTCCGAGCGGGGCGTGACCGCGACCCGCGTCGGACCGGACGACGACCTCCCGCCGGAGCCGCGCGAGGCGAAAATCCGGTCCGCCGTGTGAGCCGGATCCCGGCCGGCGTCATCGGGGTCGGGAAGCTGGGCGCCGAGCACGCCCGGCTCCTGGCGCGGAGCGACGCTTTCGAGTTGGAGGGGATCCACGACCGGTCGGCCGCGCGCGCGAGGGAGGTGGCCGACGCCTTGTCCGTGCCGGCCTTCGCGGAGGCGAAGACGCTGCTCGGCCGAGTCGAAGCCGTCGTCATCGCGGTGCCCACCGCCGCGCACCGAGAGGCCGCGGTCGCCTCGATCCGGGCGGGGTGCCACGTGCTGGTCGAGAAACCGCTCGCCGCGAGCCTCGGCGAGGCGGACGAGATCCTCGCGCTCGCCGAGGAAGAGGGCGTCATCGTCGGAGTCGGACACGTCGAGCGCTTCAACGGCATCCTCCTCGCCGCGGATCCGTGGCTCGACCGGCCGCGGTTCATCGAGTCGCTGCGTATGGCGCCCTTTCAGCCTCGCGGCGCGGACACCACGGTGGTCCTGGATCTCATGATCCACGACATCGACCTCGTCCTCACGCTGACGGAGGCGCCGCTAGCGGAGGTGCGCGCGGTGGGAGTGCCCGTCATTTCTCCCCGGATCGACCTCGCCAACGCGCGCCTCTCCTTCGAGGACGGCACGGTGGCGAACATTACCGCGAGCCGCGTGGCGCTGAAGGCGCTGCGCAAGCTGCGGTTGTTCCAGCGCTCCGGGTACTTCAGCTTGGACTTGGCCGCCGAAACGGGACACCACTACCGGCGGCGCGAACCCGGGACCGGGACGCTGCGCGCGCCTGGGGCCGCGATCGCGGGAGTAGAGGCCGTGGTGGACCATGTGCCGCTGGAGGCTTGCGGCGGCGAGGCGCTCGCCCGGGAACTCACGGCCTTCGCCGACGCGATCGGGGGACGTGCAAGCCGCCTGGTATCGGGTCGCGCGGGCAGGGAAGCGCTGGAGGTCGCGACCCGGATCACCCGCGAAATCGAGGAGTTCGTACATGTCGTTGCTCAAGATTCGTGAGGAGCGGAAGAAGCTCGGAGGCGCGGTCAAGCGAGGACCCCGGACCCTGGTTCTTCTCATTCTCCTGGCGGTCGTCCTCATGCTGATGTCCTACCTAGGCCGGATGTCCTGACCCCACGTCCGCGGCCGGCGGTCTTCATCTCCGCCGGCGAGTCCTCGGGAGACCACCACGGCGCGGCGGTCGCGCGGGAGATCCGCCGGAGGCTGCCCGACGCGAGGCTGTTCGGGATCGGCGGGCGAGAGATGGAAGCGGCGGGAGTGGCGAGGGTCGCCGGGCTGGAGGAGCTGTCGGTCATGGGGGCGGCGGAGGTGCTGCGGCGTCTGCCCCGTTTCCTTAGGCTGGAGCGCGGGATCCGGCGCCTCTTCGCAACGGAGGATGTTCGGTTGTTTCTTCCCATCGACTACCCGGGGCTGAACCTGCGGCTCGCTCGAAGTGCGCGGCGGCAGGGACGGCGCGTCCTCTACTACATCGCGCCGCAGGTGTGGGCTTGGCGGGAGGGCCGGGCCCGGAAGCTGCGGCGCGACTGCGACCGCGTCCTCACCGTGCTCCCGTTCGAGGCGGCGCTGCTCGAGCGGTACGGCGTGCGCGCGGAGTTCGTCGGGCACCCCCTCCTCGACGCGCCGCGCGCTCCCGGAGGGGGCGCCGGGACTGGCGCGGCCGCGGGGCTCCCCCCGTCCGGGACGGGGAGGGTAGTCGGACTCTTCCCGGGATCGCGCGCGCAGGAGGTCCGGTGCATGCTTCCGGTGTTCGCGGAAGCCGCGCGGCGACTCGCGCGGCGGCACCCGGACCTCGACTTCATCATCGCGCGCCCGCCCCATCTCCCGGAATCGCTCTATGCCGAAGCGGGATTCCCGACCGCGGGAGCGTCCGAGGCGACGGAGCGGTCCTGGGCGGCCCTCACGAAGTCCGGCACGATCACGCTCGAACTCGCGCTGGCGAGCGTGCCGATGGTCGTGGGCTACCGCATGGGCGCGGTGGAGTGGGCCATCGGCCGCCGCCTGGTGCGCGTTCCCTCCATCGTGCTTGTCAACCTCGTGGCGGAGGCCCGGATCGTCCCGGAGTTTCTGCAGGATGGGCTTACGGCCGAGCGCGCGGCGGAGGCCCTCGACGCCCTCCTCGACGAAGGGGCGTCGGCGCGGCGCGAGATGTTGCGGGCCTTCGACGTCGTTCGCGAGCGGCTCGGGAAGCCGGGGTGCGCGGCCCGGGTCGCGGCGCACGCGGTCGAGCTGCTGACGGGTCGCGAATGCGCGGGCGGGCTGCGGGCGGGCCGCGAGTGCGCGGGCGGGCTTCTAGCGGGCCGCGAGTGCGCGGGCGGGCTCCTGGAGGGCCGCGAATCCGCGAGCGGGTGGCTGGCGGTCCGCGAAGGCGCGGGCGGACCCGGCGTGCCGTGCTGAGCGCTCGCCGCATCCCGCTGGGCATCGCGGTCGGGCTCGTGCGGGCGGCGCTTCCCATCAGCCGGACGTGGCGCTTCCGGCACCCCGACGACCCCGGACGACCGTATCGGCCCGTGCTCAAGCATGAGGTCCACGCCTGCTGGCACGAACACCTCCTTCCCCTCGCATGCCTCCTCGCGGGCCAGCAACTCGCGACGCTCGCGAGCCGTGACCGCGATGGCGAGATCGTCGCCCGCGTCCTTCGACGCCTCGGGTCCGACGTGGTCCGGGGCTCGAGCACCCGCGGCGGGTCGGCCGGTTTCCGCCAGTTGGCCCGCTCGTTCGAGGCGGGACGCGGCGTGATTCTCGCGGGGGACGGGCCGCGCGGCCCCCGGCGGTCGTTGAAGGAGGGCACGGCGCGCATCGCGGCGCTGACGGACAGCACCGTGACCGTGGTGGGCATCGCGGCCTCCTCCGGCCTGCGGCTCCCGAGCTGGGATCGCTTCCTAATCCCCGCCCCCGGGGCCACCGTGTTCGTGTCCACCGCTCCGGTTGTCGAGGGTCAGCCGCCGGACACGGGAGACATCCAGGCCGCGCTCCAGCGCGAGGTTGCCCGCTGCGAGCAGGCGGCGCGGGAGGCGCGCTGGGCCCGTCCGCCCGGGATCGCACGGGGGAAGGCCGCGCGGAACCACCCGCCGCCGCAGCCGGAACGCGCGAACCCGGTGCGGCGCTCGCTCGAACTCCGCATCCGCCGCCAATGGCGCCGCCCGCGCGCGGCGCTTCCGCTGCGGGGGCTGGCCCGCATCTACGGCGGCGTCCACGATCGGCGGCATCGCCTCTACGATCGCGGAGTCCTCGCCGCGCATTCCGCGGGCATCCCCGTGATATCGGTGGGCGGCGCCACGGCCGGGGGGAGCGGCAAGACGCCGCTCGCCGCCTGCATTGCCCGTACGCTTCGGGAGGCCGGGCACCGTCCGGCGATCCTCACGCGGGGATACGCCGACGAGATCGAGTTGCTCGCGCGCGAGGCGCCGGGAGCGTCGATCCGCGGTCACCCGGACCGGCTTCGGTCCGCGCGGAGGGCGGCGGCGGAGGGAGCGACCGTCGCCGTCGTCGACGATGGCTTCCAGCACCGCCGCCTCTTCCGCGACCTGAATCTCTTCGTCCTCGACCGCGACGCCCTGCGCCGCACGAACGGGGAGCGTCTCCCCGCCGGTCCCTTTCGCGAGCGCTGGGCACGCGCCGTCGCCCGAGCCGACGCGATCCTCAGCACGGGGCGGGAGCCGTGGACGGCCGAGGTGGCCCGCTTCGACCGCGTACTTCGGATGCTGTTGGCGAGTCTGGCCCGCGGCGTGCCGGTGGCGACGGCCGTGTTGGGGCACGGGCCCCTCGAAGCCGCCAACGCCGGAGCGCGCGCTTGGTCCGGGCCGCCGGCCCCCCGTCTCGCCTTGACCGGGATCATGAAGCCCAATCTCTTCTTCGCGCAGGCCGGCGTCGCGTGCGCGTCGGTTCGGGATCGACTCGCGTTGAGCGATCACGGGATGCCATCGCCCCTGGAGCGGACGGCCGCGATCCGGGCGGCGGGGTGGGGCGGCGTGCTCACCACGCGCAAGGATCTTCCCCGGCTCCGCCCGCTATTCCACCCGGGCCTGCCGATCTGGGTTCTCCCCGAGACGCTCACATGGAAGACCGGCTGGGAAGACGTGAGACGCCTGATTCTAGATGCGGCATCGGGTCGGGAGGACCGTGATCCGGCGGCCGGGGGGTGACGCGGATCCTCGTGGCCTCGGTCGGACGGAACCGGGCCACCGCTCTGCGAAGGGCGACGGAGGAGTATGAAGACCGCTTGCGGCGCTACATGCGGTTCGAGGCCGTGGTCGTCGACCCGGCCGGACTTCCGGATGCGCGCGCCGGGGAGGCGCGGGAGCGGGAGGCGGCGGCCCTCGAGCGGCGAATCCCCCACGAGCTGGACCTCATCGCTCTCACCCGCGAAGGCAAGCACTGGACGACGCGGGTCCTCGCGGACTACCTCGACGACATGCGCACCTATGGGCGGCCAGGAGCCGCGTTCGCGATCGGCGGGGCGCACGGACTCGCCCCGCGGCTGCTCGCCCGCGCGCGGGTGCGGCTCGCCCTCTCGGCCATGACCCTCCCGCACGAGGTCGCCCGGCTCGTCCTCGCGGAGCAACTCTATCGGGCGGCCACGATCCTCCGCGGCGAACCGTACCACAAGGGACCCTGAGCGAAGCGTGAGCGGACCGATGAGCGCCCCCGCGGAGTGGTTCAGGGACTGGTTCGGCCGAGCCTACCTCGAGTTGTATCCGCACCGCGATGAGGAGGAGGCCGCCCGGGGAGTCGCGCTCTATCGCGAACGCGCGGGACTCGCGAGCGGGGCCCGCGTCCTCGACCTCGCCTGCGGCGCGGGACGGCACCTGCAGCGTCTCCGGGCGGCGGGCCTGCGGGCCGTCGGCATCGACCTTTCCGCCCCGCTCCTCACGGCGGCGCGAACCCGCCCGGGCGTGGACGGCTCCCTTATCCGCGCGGACATGCGCGGACTCCCCTTCGCCGCCCGCACCTTCGATGGTCTCGTGAACTTCTTCACCTCTTTCGGCTATTTCCTCACGCCGGAGGAGGATGTCGAGGTTCTGCGCGAAATCCGGCGCGTGCTGCGGCCCGGCGCCCCCTTCCTGATGGACTATCTGCACGCGGCCTGGGTCATCGACCGCCTCGATCCCGAGTCCGTGGGCGAGATCAACGGAACTCCCGTACGGCAGACGCGGTGGGTGGAAGGTGACCAGGTCTTCAAGCGCATCGAGGTCGGAGGCACGGCGGGCCGGGCACCGGAGGTCTACCACGAGCGCGTGCGCCTCTATTCGCCGGAGGCGCTGCGCGGGCTCCTCCGCGAGCAGGGACTCGAGGCGACGAACGCCTTCGGCGGTTATGACGGGACGCCGTTCCGGGGCGATTCGGCTCGCCTCCTGCTGCTGGGACGGACCCTTTGAATCCGACGGGGAACCCGGAAGTCCTCTCGCGGCCCCTGGACGTCCCCGGCTCCATCGCGCACGCCGTCCTGGACGCCGGTGGCGCCGGCCTTCTCCCGCTCGCCAGCCGTCTACCCACGGCCGCCCCTCCGTCCCCCCGCCGCTCCCGGCTTGGACCCGAGGCCTTCGGCCTCTCCGGACGCGGGGTCCGCGCGCGCCTCGAGTCCGTCCTCCGCGGGCAGGGGGCCTTCGTCACGACGGGGCACCAGCCCGTCCTCCTCCTCGGACCCCTCTACGTCCTCTACAAGGCGCTCACCGCCATCTCGCTCGCCGCACACCTCGAGCGGACGCTCGGCGCGCCCGTCGTCCCCCTGTTCTGGATCGCCTCGGACGACCACGACTGGGACGAGGTGGGGAGCACGACGATCCTCGACCGTTCGGACGCAACGCGGACGCTCGCCCTGCCGGTCCCCGCCGGCCGCGAGCGCCGATCCGTGGGCTCCCACATCCTCGACCGCCCCGGCATGGAAGTTCTCGACGCCTTGCCCGACATCCTTCCCGAATCCGCATTTACGGGTCATTACCTCGAGTTGATACGAGATGCTTGGGTCGAGGGCCGTCCCGTCTCCGCCGCCTTCGCCCGCTTCCTCGCGGGTGTGCTAGGGGACCGGGGGTACGCGTGGATCGATTCGGCCCGCCCGGAGGTTCGGCGCGCCGCGGCCCCCTTCCACGGCCGACTCCTGGCCGACTGGGACGGAACTCTCGAGGCCGAGGCGGCGGGGGCGCGCGCGCTGCGGGCGGCGGGCTTCGAGGCGCCGATCTCGTGCGTCGAGGATGCGCTGCCGCTCTTCTTCGACGAGGGTGGCGGGCGGCAGCGCGTCCGGCGCGACGCGACGACGACGCCGGAAGGGTGGCTCGAACGGCTGGAGGCCGCGCCGGAGGGTTTTTCGCCCAACGTCGCATCCCGCCCCGCGCTCGAGTCCTACCTCCTCCCCGTGGCGGCGACGGTGTTGGGACCCGGAGAGATCGGGTATTGGAGCCAACTCGGCCCGCTGTTCGACGCCCTCGACGTCCCCTTACCAGCCGTCCAGCCGCGCGGGGCATGGACCTTGGTTGAGGCGCGCACGCGACGGATTCTCGAGCGGAACGGTCTTTCGCCGCGGGATCTGGCCATGGGAGCGGAGCCGGTCGTGGAACGCCTCACGCGGGAGGCGCGGCCGGATGCCGTGGAGCGGGCGCTCGAGGGGTTCCGGGAGAGCATCGAGGCGGGCACGGCCGCGGTCGGAGAGGCCGTGGCCCACGACGTGCCGGGACTGCGGGGGGCCGCCGGGAAGATGCGCAAGGGCATCCTCGACGCCGTCGCCGAGCTGTCCCGCCAGGTGGACCGCGCGACTCGGGAGCGGCTCGACGTGCGCCTGGGCCAGGTGCGCCGCGCGGGGGCGAACCTCTTCCCACGGCGGCGCCCCCAGGAACGCGTGCTGAACCCCCTCTCCTTCCTCTGCCGCTACGGGCCCGAACTCGTGGAGCGGCTGGCCCGCGAGACCGACCGCCAGGCCGCATCATTCTTGGCGGGCCGTGCGGGAGATGGCTAGCTTGCGGCGTTCGCGGGTACATCGCCCCGGAGCGCTCGGCGGCCACATCGCCCCGTAGCGCGCGGCGGGTATATCATCCCGGCACGGGACGGCGGGCACACCGCGAGCGGACGTTCTTCCACGGAGGGCGCGACAATGAGCGGCACGGGAGATCCGAGATGACCTTCGCCTTCATGATCGTCCTCGGGCTTATCGTCCTCATTCCGGTGCTCGCCATCGTGATCGACTCTCCCCTCTCCGAAGCGCTGGCGCGCAGGATCGGGAACACCGATTCCGGCACGAACCAGTCCGCCCGCATCGACGCGCTGGAGGAGGAAGTCCAGTACCTGACGCGGGCGGTCGAGGGCATCCGGGAAGAGACCGCCTTCGTGCGCGCGCTCGTGGAGGGAGATGAAGGGCTCCCCGCACTCCCCGGCCGGGACGCGGGGCGGCCGGCCCGAAACGGTGGGGAGCGTTGATCTGACCGGGGGGAAGGTGCCGGGGCAGGGCCGTTCCGCGACGCGCGTCGCCGCCGGTATTCTCGCCAGCCGCATCACCGGGTTCCTGCGAGACGTCATCATCGCCGCCACCTTCGGGGTCGGGCCCGTCACCGACGCCTACGCGGCCGCGCTGAAGATCCCGAACGCCTTTCGCAACCTGCTGAGCGAGGGCGCCCTCTCCGCCTCGTTCGTGCCGGTCTTCTCCTCCTTGATGGAGCGGGGCGACACGGCCGCGGCGCGGAGGCTCGCGCAGGGCGTGCTGGGCGGCATCCTCATCCTCTCCGCCCTCGTCGTGGCCGCGGTCGTCGCCGCCGCACCCTGGCTCCTGGGGATCCTCGCGCCCGGCTACGACGTCGAGCTGAACGAGCTTACGACGCGCCTCGTCCGGATCCTCTTCCCCATGTCGGGGGTGATGATCGTCGGTGCGTGGTGCCTCGGCATCCTCACGAGCCACCGCCGTTTCCTCCTCCCCTTCGCCGCGCCCGTCGTCTGGAACCTGTCGCAGATCGCCGGCCTCCTGCTGGGGGCGCGACTGGGCTGGGCCCCGCTCATCGTCGTGCTCACCTGGTCCACCCTCATCGGGAGCGTGCTGCAGGTCGCGGTCCAGCTTCCCGCCGCGTACCGCCTGCTCGGGACGCTCCGGCCCCGGATCGACCTGCGCTTCGCGCCCACGCGCCGCGTCGCGCGCAACGCCATGCCGGTGGCGGCGGGGCAGGGGATCTTCCAGCTCTCGAGCCTGACCGATGTGTTCGTCGCCAGCCTCCTCGCCGAGGGCGCGCTCACGGGGATCTACTTCGCCCAGCGCATCGCGATGGTGCCGATGGCCCTCTTCGGCGCCTCCGTAGCCGTGGCGGCGCTGCCGGAGATGTCCCGCGAGAGGGGGGCCGAAGCCCTGCGGTCCCATCTCTCCACCGGCGTGCGGCGCGTCGCCTATTTCATCCTTCCATCGGTCGCCGTCCTCCTCCTGCTCGGGGATCTCGTGACCTCGCTCATCTACGAACGGGGAGCCTTCGAGGCCGAACACGTACCGGTCGTGCGGTGGGCCTTGGGCGCCTACGCGCTGGGACTCGTCGCGACGGGCCTCACGAAGCTGTTCGCGGGCGCGTTTCACTCCCTCCAGGACACGCGGACGCCGGTGAAGTACGCCGTGGCCGGGGTGGGGACCGGCATCCTCATCGGAGCGGCGACCGCCCTGTGGATGGAGGACCGCGGGTTCGAGCTGCGGGCGGCGGCCGGCCTCGTGTTCGGCAGTTCGGTCGGGGCTTGGATCAACCTCCTCCTCCTCGTGCGCGGGCTGAGGCGGCGGGGTGCCCGGGGGTGGTTCCCTCCGGTGCGGCGCTCGCTCGGCCGCATGGCGGTCGGCGCCGGCCTCGCGAGCGGCGCCTTCGTGGCGATGCGCTCCCTGCTCGGGGGCCGCCTCCCGGACGGATTTCTTGGCGACGCCACCCTCCTCGCGGCCGCGCTCAGCGCGGGCGGGCTCTGCTATGTCGCCTGCGCCGGGCTCCCGACCGGGCTGCGGACCGTCGGGGAGGCTCCACCGGCGGAGGGAGGGGGATGAGCGGGGAGCGGGCGGCGCGAGGGACGGACCTCGACCGGCTACGCGAGCAGGCGCGGGGGCTGGATCACGAGCCGGGCGTGTATCTGTATCGCGACGGGGCGGGGGATGTCCTCTACGTGGGAAAGGCGAAATCGCTGCGGTCGCGCGTCGCCTCCTATTTCGGCGCCGAGGCGAGCCGCTCCGTGAAGGTCGGCCGCCTCGTGCGGGAGGTCGACACCATCGAAACCTTCCCCGTGCGCTCGGAAGCCGAAGCCCTCCTCCTCGAGTGGAACCTCATCCGCGAGTTCGGTCCGCGCTTCAACATCCAGCTCCGCGACGACAAGAGCTATCCGTACATCAAGATCACGGTCGCCGAACCCTTCCCGCGGATCTTCGTGACGCGCCAGCTGAAGGATGACGGCTCGCGCTACCTGGGCCCCTTTACCGACGTGGGGGCGATGCGGCGGGCTCTGCGCACGATCAAGAAGATGTACACCGTGCGGTCGTGCCACTACCGGATGCCGGCGGAGCTTCCGCCCCGCCCCTGCCTCGACTATCACATCGGGCGCTGCAAGGCGCCGTGCGCGGGCCTCCAGTCCGAGGTGGACTATCGGACGATGATCGACGAGATCCTCGAGATCCTGGGCGGGCGGGCGGGGGCCGTCCGGCGCTCCGTGGAACGCCGGATGGCCGAGGCCGCCGAAGCGCTGGACTACGAACGGGCGGGGGAGTTGAGGGACGTGCTGCGCGGCCTCGATCAACTGGAGAGCCGGCAGGCGGTGATCGACCCCAGGGGCGGGAGCCGCGACGTGATCGGATTCGCGCGCCGGCCACCGGAGGGGTCGGTGTGCGGCATCGTGCTGCGGGTGCGGGAGGGAAGGCTCGTCGGCCGCCGGATCCACTATCTCGCGAACGTCGGGGACGAAGCGGACGAAGCCGTGCTCGGGGCGCTGGTGAAGGGGTACTATCTGCGCCAGGCGGACGATGTGCCCTCGGAGCTGCTCGTGCCGGGTCGGTTCGACGAGCAGGACCTCGTGGAGGAGTACCTGTCGGGAGTCGCCAACCACCGCTTTAGCATCCGGGTGCCGGTGCGCGGACCCAGGCTGGAGCTGACGCGGGCCGCGAGCCGAAACGCGGCGCACGTGTTGGAGCGGGACCGCTTGGAGCGGGGAGGCGACGCGGCGGCCGGGGTAGGGACCGGGGCCGGGGTCGGGGCGGCGGGTCCGTCGCCGGCTGCGGCGCGGCTCGCGGAGACGCTCTCGCTGGAGGCGCCCGCGCGCGACATCGTCTGCTTCGATGTGTCGACACTCGCGGGCCGGGAGTCGGTCGGCAGTTGCGTGTGGCTCCGGGACGGACGGCCGCGCAAGGATGAGTACCGCAGGTTCCGGATCCGGGACTCGGAAGAGGGACGGACGGATGACTACGCCATGATGCAGGAGATCGTCTCGCGATACTTCGACCGCCGCGTCCGGGAGGGACGCGCGCTGCCGGACCTCGTCGTCGTGGACGGAGGCAGGGGACAACTGTCCGCCGCGCGGCAGGCCATGGATGGGGCGGGCGTCTCCGACCTGCCCACCGTGGCCCTCGCGAAGCGCGATGAGGCGGTGTTCCGGCCGGGGATCCCGACCCCGCTGCGGCTTGGGCGCGCGGATCCGGGTCTGCACTGGCTGCAGCGGGCGCGCGATGAGGCCCATCGCTTCGCGCTCCGGTACAACCGGACGCTGCGCCGCCGCCGCGCCCTCAGATCGAGGCTGAGCGAGATCCCGGGGGTGGGGCCGGAGCGCGAGCAGCGTCTGCTGGAGCGCTTCGGCAGCCTCGACCTCATCCGGCGGGCCACGCCCGCGCAGCTCGCGCGCACGCCGGGGATCGGCCGTGTGACCGCCGCGTCGATCCTCGCCGCGCTCGGCGACGAGGACCCGGCCCCGGGGGCCGCCTCGTGACGCGTCCCCCCGCGGGCCTGTGCGCGCGCTGCCGCCACCGCCGCTGGATCCGGAGCGACCGCGGATCCGCCTTCCTGCTCTGCCGGCTGTCGCGCACCGACTCACGTTTTCGGCGTTATCCGACGCTGCCCGTGCTGCGCTGCGCCGGTTTCCGGACGGAGACGGAGGAAGAGGCTCCGTGATCTCAGCGGCCGCCCCGAGGGGGCCGGTGCGAACCCGTTTCGCGCCGAGCCCGACCGGAGCCCTCCATTTGGGCAACGCCCGCACGGCGATCCTGAACTGGCTCTTCGCGCGGCGGCACGGCGGCGCCTTCGTGCTCCGCCTCGAGGATACGGACACGGAGCGCGCGGTAGCGGGGGGGGAGGAGATGATCTACGAGGCCCTCGACTGGCTCGGCATCGCCCCGGACGAGGGACCGCGGGAGGGGGGGGCGTTCCGGCCGTACCGCCAGTTGGCGCGCGCCGATCGCCATCGGGCCCGCGCGGTGGAGTTGCTGGAAGCGGGGAAGGCCTTCCGCTGTTACTGCCGGCCCGACGAACTCGAGGCGAGACGGAAGGCCGCGATTGCGGCGGGGGAGCCCACGGGGCGCGATGGGCGCTGCCGCGACCTTCCCCCGGGGCGGGCGCGCCGCCTTCGGGCGGAGGGGCGGGAGGCCGCCATCCGGATGCGCGTGGAATCCGGGCCCGTCGAGTTCACGGATCTCCTGAAGGGCCCCCTCGCGATCGACGGCGACGACTTGGGGGACCTCGTCCTCGTGCGGAGCGACGGGCGACCCACCTACAACTTCGCGGTTGCGGTGGACGACATCGAGATGGAGATCAGCCATGTGATCCGGGGCGTGGGCCATCTCTCGAACACCCCCAAGCAGGTGCTCCTCTACCGGGCCCTCGGGGTCGGGCCGCCGGAGTTCGTCCACATCCCGACCGTCCTCGCCCCCGGGGGAGGGAAGCTCTCGAAGCGGCGCGGGGCGGCCGGGGTCCTCGACTACCGGGAGCGGGGATTCCACCCGGACGCGGTGCTCAACTACCTGTCGCTCCTCTCGTGGTCTTCGGAGGACGGCGAGGAGTTCCTGAGCCGCGAGGCGCTCGTGGAGCGGATCGACCTCGACCGGCTGGGGGCGGCCGATACGGAGGTGGATGAGGAGAAGATGACCTGGCTCTCCGGACGGCACCTGAGGGCGGAGCCGGCCGAGCGGCTGGCCCGGGCCTGGGCGGCGCGGCTCGATGTGGAGGGGCTGGGGCTGAACGACGCCGATCTCCGCCGCGCGGCGGAGGTCTTCGCCAAGCGCACGCGCCTCCTCTCCGACGTCGCGGCCGAGATCGAGCCCATCTACCGCGCGCCGCAGACCGGCGGATCCGCCGCGCGGGAGTCGCTCTCCGCCCCCGCGGCCGAGACCGCGCTCCGCCTCGCCCGGGCGGCGTGGGCGGACACGGCCTGGCAACCCGAACCCCTCGCGGCGGCGCTGCGCGGCGCGATGCGCGACGCCGGGCTCGCGGGGCGCGCGTTTTTTCCGCCCGTTCGGGTCGCCCTGACCGGGCAGCTTCACGGCCCCGACTTGGGCGAGGTCGCCTACGCGCTCGGACGGGAGCGCACCTTGGCGCGGCTCGCGGCGGCGCTGCCGCCCGGAGCGCCCAAGGCCGGCGGCGGGGCGAGCGGCGACACCCCCTGACCGCACCCGCGCCCGTGGGACGCCTGGGGCGCTTGTGGCGCGTGGGACCCGCGCGTGGGGCACTTGGGGCACCCACCCCAACCGGAAGAAGGAGCGAAAGCGTATGAGCTGGCGCCTCGAATGCGGCCTCTGCGGGCGACCCGTCGCCCGGGGACTTGCCACCGTTTGCCCGGACTGCGGGAAGCCTCTGCTGGCCCGGTACGACCTCGAAACCCTGGACGGGGAAGCGCTGCGGCGGGCATGGGCCGGCCGACAGGGCGGCATGTGGCGTTTTCGGGAGATCATGCCCGTCGAGCCGCACGAGGATCCGGTGACGCTCGGGGAGGGCGGTACGCCCCTGCTCGAGATCGAGATCGGAGGGGAGTTCGAGGGCCTCACGCTCATGGTGAAGGACGAGGGCCTTAACCCCACGGGGAGCTTCAAGGACCGGGGCCTGTGCGCCGCCGTCACGCGGGCGGTGCACGAGGGGGCGACGGACCTCGTCATCCCGAGCGCCGGGAACGCCGGCGCGGCCCTCGCGGCCTACGCGGCGCGCGCCGGAGTGCCCTCGCGTCTCTTCATCCCCGAGGACACGCCGGAGGGCGTCGCGCGGCGCTGCGAGCACTACGGCGCCGACATCGTCCGGGTGGACGGACTCATCGACGAATGCGGCCGTCTCTCCGCCGGGTACGGCGCGGAGACCGGCGCGTTCAACATCTCCACGCTCAAGGAGCCATACCGGATCGAGGGCAAGAAGACGATGATGCTCGAGATCTGCGAAGCGCTCGGCTGGCGGGCACCCGACGCCATCGTCTATCCCACCGGCGGCGGCACCGGCCTCATCGGCAGCGCCAAGACCTTGGCCGAGCTGCGTGAACTCGGCCTGATCGACGGCGACACGCGCCTCTACGCGGTGCAGGGCACGGGCTGCGCGCCCATCGTGCGCGCGCACGCGGCGAGCGAAACGTACGCCGAGCCGTGGCGGAACGCCTCGACCGAAGCCTGGGGACTCCGCGTTCCGGCGGCGCTCGGAGATTTTCTGATGCTGGAAGCCATTCGCGCATCGGGCGGAGGCGGGGTCGCCGTTTCCGACGATGCGATGAGGGCGGGGGCGCTCGAACTGGGCGCTTGCGGCGTGGGTGCCGCGATCGAAGGCGGGGCCACGCTCGCCGGAGCGCGCGAACTCCGGCGGGCCGGGGAGTTGCGCGATGGAGAGACCATCGTCCTCTTCAACACCGCACACCTTCTCACGTATTGAGCGGATTCTTCGCTGGCGGGGTTCCGTGCGCCGCCGCAGCCTTCCGGCTACTTTGACCGTGTGTGCGACTCAAACCAGAAACAGGGGCTCAGAGCGATGTCGAACATGGTGCGTACCGGCGTGAGGGCGGCGACCGCCGCGACTCTGGCGTCGATCTTCACGTCCGCGGGACTTTTCGGGCAGGAGCAGGAATGCCAGTTTGAGCCGAACCCCGCGGCCGCCACGGCTTCCGAAGCGCTTCAGCGACTCGCCGAGGCCGCAACGGCCGCGGACAGCCTGGCCATCCTTACGGAGGCGTGGGAGGCGCTCGGGAGCGAGCTGGACAGCGACAATCCGGTGGTTCCCCTGCTGGGCGCCCAGGTCCAGATGGGTCTCGGCAACTTCCCCGAAGCCGCCGGGTTTCTCGACCGCTACGACGCCACCGCGGCCCCCGAGTGCGCGATGCACGGCGACGCACAGCGCTACAACGGCTGGGTCCGGCTCTACAATCAGGGCGTCACGGCCTACGGCGCGTCGGACTTCGAAGCGGCGCTCGAAGCCTTCATGCTCGCGAACGACTTCAAGCCCGACCTCC
The DNA here is from genome assembly GCA_012270965.1 of Candidatus Palauibacter poriticola. Classification (GTDB taxonomy): domain Bacteria; phylum Gemmatimonadota; class Gemmatimonadetes; order Palauibacterales; family Palauibacteraceae; genus Palauibacter; species Palauibacter poriticola. The sequence continues at coordinate 10,681 of JAAXHJ010000058.1, read as the reverse complement.
GCACCTACGGCAACGCGGCGCTGCTGCAGTCACAGTTGGGAGACAATGCGGGTGCGATCGAGACGTACCAAGCCGCGCTCGCCGCGGACATTCCCGATGCGGACGCCGAGTCGCTGCGCAGCACCGTCCGCGGGCTCGGCGACATGCTGACGGAGGCGGGCCGGGCGGATGAGGCCCTGCAGACCTACAGCGACTACTTGGCCAACTATCCGGACGATGTCGTCATCCAGATCCGGTATGCGGGAGTCCTGGCTGAACAGGGGCAGACCGACGAGTCGGCGGCGATCTATGCCGCGACGCTCGAGCGCACGGATCTGACGTACCAGCAGTGGCTCGAAGTCGGCGTCGGGTTCTACAACGCGCAGAACTTCTCGGACGCGGCGACGGCGTTTGGGAAGGCCCGCGAGGGGAACCCCTACAACAAGGAAGCGATGGAGAACTACGTCAACGCTTCCATCCAATCCGACCGTCCGGGGACCGTCATCGCGCTCGCCGACACCCTGACCCAATGGTATCCCTACGACGCGATGGCCCATCAGTTGCACTTCCAAGCTCTCGGCCGGGCTGCTATGAACGAGCGGGCGATGGAGGTCATGGGCGTGGAGCAGGAGCTGCCGCTCTCCGTCACCTTCGCGCAGATGGCCGCCGCCGCGAACGGCCGGTACATCGTGCAGTTCGCCTTCACGAACCGAACCGCCGAGGGCACGCTGCAGGTCGCGTTCGAGTTCATCGATGCGAGCGGGCAGGTCGTCACGGAGCAGACGCAGACCTTCGAGGCCGACTCCGGCAGCTTCACCTTCGAGATCCAGTCTGACGTGCCCCTGGCCGGTTTCCGGTACGGAACGATCGGAGGCTGACCGCCCGCGGCGCTCCCAGGCGCCCGGGGACCCATGATTCGAATCGCCAGCGTCGAGCCGGGGTCGATTGCGGCAGACCTCGAGCTGCCGGCCGGCCTCGCCGTGCTCGAAATCAACGGCAAGCCCGTCCGGGACGGTCTGGACCTTCTCTTCCAGCAAGCGGAGCCCGCGCTCCGCGTGCTCGCCGAGCAGCGGACGGGCGAGCGGTTCCTGTTCGAGATCGAGAAACCCGCGGACGAACCCCTCGGCATCGTCCCGGAGCCCGACAAGATCCGCCGTTGCACGAACGCGTGTCCGTTCTGCTTCGTGAAGGGGAACCCGAAACGCGACCGGCTTCGGGCTCCCCTCTACGTAAAGGATGATGACTTTCGGCTGTCCTTCCTGCACGGCCACTACATCACGCTGACGAACCTCCGTCCGCAGGACTGGGATCGCATACTCGAGCAGCGCCTGTCCCCACTCTATGTGAGCGTCCACGCGACGGACCCCGCGGTCCGGCTCGCGATGCTGAAGAATCCCCGCAGCGCGAACATCGGGCGGGATCTCGACCGGCTGGCCGGGGGCCGCATCATCGTGCACGCGCAGGTCGTCCTCTGTCCGGAGGTGAACGACGGCGACCACCTGACGCGAACGATCGACGACCTCTATCGCCGCGGGGATGCGATCCGGTCGCTCTCCATCGTGCCCGTGGGGCTGACCTCGTGGAACGCGGCGCCGGGCGGGCGCACCCTCGAACCGGGAGAATGCCGCGCGGCGCTTGAGGCCGTCGACGCGATCCGGGAGAGGGCGCTGTCGGAGCGGGGGCAGGGGTGGTGCTACGCCGCCGACGAGATGTACCTGCAGGCCGGGCTCGAGCCGCCCGGCGCCGCGTACTTCGACGACCACGAACTGGAGAGCAACGGCGTCGGGGCGATCTCCACCCTGACGGATCGCGTGACCGGACGGCTGGAGGCGCTGCGCCCGCTGGAGGGGTGCCGGGTCGTTGCGGTCACTGGGACCTCGATGGGGCCGACGATGACGCGTCTCGCGGAGCGCATCGCGCGGCGCACCGGCGCCGAGGTGTCGACCGTCGTGGTCGAAAACACGTTGTACGGGCCGATGGTCACGACGGCGGGCCTGCTGCCGGGCGCGGACCACCGGAGCGCGCTCCGCGGCGCGGGCGACTTCGACGTGGCGCTCTTCTCCGCGCAGGCGCTGAACGACGGAGAGATCTTCCTCGACGACGTGAGCCTCTCCGACCTGCGGGCCGACTTTCCCGACCGCCGAGTCGAGCCCTCCCACGACCTCGTCGACATCCTCTCGCGCCTCTAGCGCCGACACGGATGGCTCTCCGCACCGTCGCCATCGTGGGCCGCCCCAACGTGGGCAAATCGACCCTCTTCAACCGGATCCTGGGGCGGCGCGTCGCGATCGTCGCCGAGCGCCCCGGCGTGACGCGCGACCGGCAGTTCGCCGAGACGGAATGGGCGGGGCGGCGCTTCCTGCTCGTCGATACGGGGGGCCTCGTCGACCGGCCGGATGAACACATCGACGTCGAGGTGCGGCGGCAGGCCGAGACGGCGATCGGCCACGCCGACGTCGTCGTCTTCGTCGTGGATGGCCGCGACGGCGTCCAGCCCGTGGACCGCCACGTCGGGGAACTCCTGCGCCGGTCGGCCCTGCCCGTGATCGTCGCGGCGAACAAGCTCGACGAACTCGGCGACGCGACCGGGCACCTCGACTTCTACGAACTCGGCCTCGGCGACCCCACGCCGCTCGCCGCCCTCAGCGGCAAGGGGTCGGGGGACCTTCTGGACCGCGTGGTCGAAGCCCTCCCGGAGTCGGCGGAGACGGACGACGGCGATGCCGACATCCGCATCGCGGTCATCGGGCGCCCCAACGTGGGGAAATCCAGCTTCGTGAATCGTCTCCTCGGAGAGGATCGCGTCATCGTCCACGAGGAGGCGGGGACGACCCGCGACGCGATCGACACGGATCTCGTCCTGGAAGAGCGCCGGGTCCGTCTCATCGACACCGCGGGCCTCCGGCGCCGGGCCCGCATCGTGGACGACCTCGAATTCCTGGGGCGGCTGCGGGCGGCCTCGGCCATCGACCGGGCGGACGTCTGCCTCCTCCTCGTGGACACGCGGGCCGGTGCGGCGAACCAGGACTTTCGGATCGGACACCAGGCGTGGGACGAGGGGAAGGGCCTCGTGTTCGTGGCCAACAAGTGGGACCTCATCGAGGACCGCGGACCTTCCGCGCTGGCGGGCTTCGAGCGCGAACTCCGGGAGCGCGCGCACTATCTTCGCTGGGTGCCCATCATCACCTGCTCGGCGCTGACGGGGAAACGGGTGCGGAAGGTGATCGACCTCGCGTTCGAGGTCCGGGAAGCGCGGGCGCGGCGGGTCCCCACGCCGGAGGTGAACGAAGTCCTTCAACGGCTGGTCGCGCGGCGGCAGCCTCCCCAGGGCGGGCGGGGGGACGTGCGGCTGCTGTACGGCAGTCAGGTGGCGGCGTCCCCGCCGCGGTTCGTACTCTGGTCCAACCGGCCACACGACCTTAAGGAGCACTATGTGAGATACCTCGGCGCCGGCTTCCGGGAGGCTTGGGGATTCGAGGGATCTCCCATCCGGATCAAGCTGAGGAAGCGTTCGGGGCGCGAATGACCGCACCGCTTCTGACCGCGCCGCTCCTCACGCTTGCCGCCTACCTCATCGGGGCCTTCCCCACCAGCTATCTCGTCGGGCGGGCCTACGGGTACGACCTGCGCCGGGAGGGGAGCGGCAACCTCGGATCCACGAACGCCTACCGGGTCCTCGGGTTCTTCCCGGCCGTGGGCGTGCTCGTCGTGGATCTGCTGAAGGGGTTCGTGCCCGTCTGGCTCTTCCCGATGTGGGACGGGCGTGCCGGCGGCGCCTGGGCGCTCGCGTACGGGCTCGCGGCCATCTCCGGACACGTGTGGCCCGCGTACACGGGATTCAGGGGAGGGAAGGGAGTCGCGACCGCGGCCGGAACGATGGCCGCCCTGGTTCCGGTGGCCGTGATCGTCGCCTTCTTCGTGTGGGTCGTGACGGTGATCCTCACGCGGACGGCCTCCATGGCGTCCCTTCTCTCCGCCGCCCTCGTGCCCATCATGGCGCGCGGCTCGGCGGCCCCGCGCTCGGTCGTCTCCTATGCGCTCCTCATTGCCATTGCGGTCTGGTGGACGCACCGCTCGAACCTCGCTCGCATCGCGAGACGAGAGGAGTTTCAGGTGGATTGGCGCCGCGGCCGGCTCCCGCGCCGGGAGAGAGCGGCGCGGAAGTCCCCGGAGGACGAGACGTGAGCGGGCAGAGGGTCGCCGTCCTGGGCGCGGGCAGTTGGGGTACGGCGCTGGCGGATGTCCTCGTGCGAAACGGCCACGACGTGCGGCTGTGGGCGCGGGACGGCGCACACGCGGCCGCGATGCGCGCTACCGGGACGAACGACCGCTACCTGCCTGGAATAGAACTGGGCCGTCCCCTCGCCGTGACCTCGGATCTCGCGGAGGCGCTGGACGGCACCGGCTTCGTGCTCTCCGTCTGTCCCTCGCACGCGGTGCGCGAGGTGCTTGGACGCGCCGCGTCCCACCTTGCCGGGCAGGTGCTGATCTCGGCCTCCAAGGGGATCGAGCTTGGGACGCACCGGAGGATGTCGGAGGTCATCGTGGAGACGCTGGGCGAGGCCGCGGGCCGGCGCACGGTGGTCCTTTCGGGACCGAGCTTCGCGGAGGAACTCCTCCGCCGACTCCCGACTGCGGTCGTCGCCGCGAGCCGGAGCGAAGACCACGCGCTCGCCGTGCAGAGCCTGTTCCGGAACGGGTACTTTCGGGTGTACACGCAGCCGGACGTGGACGGCGTGGAACTGGGCGGCGCCCTCAAGAACGTGATCGCGCTCGCGGCCGGGATGTCGGACGGGCTGGAGTTGGGTTCGAACGCGCGCGCGGCGCTCATCAACCGCGGACTGGCGGAGATCGCTCGGCTCGCCCGTCGTTTCGGGGCGCGGGAAACGACGCTCGGGGGGCTCGCCGGGCTCGGAGACCTCGTCCTCACCTGCACCGGACGGCTGAGCCGGAATCGCTCCGTCGGACTCGCAATTGGAGCGGGGCGCCGGCCTTCGGAGGTGGTGGGGGAGATGGACCAGGTCGTGGAAGGCGTGCGAACGGCGCGCGCGGCATACGAGCTGAGCCGGGATCTGGACGTGGAGATGCCGATCACGAGCGGTGTATATTCGATCCTGTACGAGGATGTGGCGCCCCAGGAGGCGCTGGCGCGGCTGATGGCCCGGGAACCCAAACCCGAGCGCTGGGGCTAGCAGCCGCGGGCTGCCCGCATCACAGACCGCCGGGAAGCGGGGAAGGGGGAAGGCGTGTCCGACCGCATCGCCCGGAAGGAGTACTACTCGATCGGAGACGTGTGCGAGATCGCCGATCTGAAGCCGCACGTCCTGCGCTATTGGGAAACGCAGTTCTCGGCGCTTCGCCCCACGAAGAACCGGGCGGGGAACCGGGTGTACCGCCCGAAGCAGATTCAGCTCGTGCAGCTCCTGCGCCACCTCCTCTACACCGAGCGATACACCATCGAGGGTGCGCGGCGAAAACTCGATCAACTGCGCTCGGGCGGGGAACTCCAGGCGCAGGCACGCGTGGCCTGGGACCGGGAGACGATCCGCGACCTTCGGAGGGAGGCCGACGAACTGGTCCAGCTTCTCGAGGACGGCGGGGCGGGGTGACCGAAGCGGAAATACCCGTCCTCCTGTGCACGAACGACGACGGCGTGAAGTCGGCCGGGCTCGCCTTGCTCGCCCGTGTGGCGGACGCGTTCGGCGACGTGTGGACGGTGGCGCCGGATCGGGAACAGAGCGCCACCAGCCATGCGCTCTCGCTCTTCCGGCCGCTCCGTCTGACGCGGCTCGGAGCGCGACGCTACATGGTCGACGGAACCCCGACCGATTGCGTGCTCCTCGCCCTGAAGGAGATCCTCGAGGCACGACCCCGTTTCGTCCTCTCGGGCGTCAATCACGGGCCCAACATGGGGGAGGACGTGCTCTACTCCGGCACCGTGGCGGCGGCGATGGAGGCGACGATTCTCGGCGTGCCCGCGATCGCCTTCTCGTTCACGGGGAGCGATGACCGCGTCCTCGAAAGCTACGAGGAGTTGCTCGGCCGCATCATCGCGGCCTGTCTCGGCCGGGAATCCTTTCCGGATGAGACGTTCTTCAACGTCAACTTGCCGGACCGGCCGGCGGGCCAGGTGAAGGGGATCACGGTGACGGCGCTCGGGCGCCGGGTGTACCACGACTCGCTGCGGCGGATTCGGGATCAGGAAGGCATGGAATACTTCAAGATCGGCGGGGGACGTTCGGCTTGGCGCGGCCGGGAGGATTCGGATTTCCGCGCCGTGCGCGCCGGCTTCGTGTCGGTGACGCCGCTCCACCTCGATCTGACGAACTTCGAGCTGCTGAACGAGGTGAGGTCGTGGCGGCTGGGAGGTTGACGGAGCGGGATCCCGCGGTGGACTACCGGCGCGACCGCCGCCGCCTCGTGGAACGGCTCCGGGAGCGGGGGGTGGGCGATTCGGCCGTCCTGGACGCCTTCAAGAGTGTTCGGCGGCACGCCTTCATACCCTACGCATTGCGCGGGCGCGCATACGAGGACGTGCCGCTCCCCATCGGCCGGGGGCAGACGATTTCGAGCCCCACGATCCACGCCCTCAGCCTCGAATACGCCGAGGTCCGGCCCGGTCATCGCGTCCTCGAGGTGGGGACGGGGGCGGGGTTTCAGACGGCACTCCTCGCGGTGCTCGGGGCTGAGGTGTACTCCATCGAGCGGATCGCCTCCCTGTGCGAGGCCGCGGCGCGCGCGCTGGACCGCCTCGGCGTGGAGGCGAACCTCGTGCACGGGGACGGGAGCCGGGGCTGGCCCGAGTACGCTCCCTTCCAAGCGATCATCGTGGGCGCCGTCGCCCCCCGCCCGCCCGAGGCACTGCTCAGCCAGCTCGAGGAGGGGGGCCACCTCATCGTGCCCGTCGGCACCCGGCGTCAGGAGCTGCGCCGCTATACGCGACGCGGAGACGATTTCGCGAGGGAGACGATCACGGGGGTCCGCTTCGTCCCCCTCATCGAGGGTGAGCCGTCCGGCGGAGACCGGGAGCGAATACCCGTGAGGACCGGCTCGTCGAGGTCGACGACGCGGGGACGCCGAGTGCGCGGCGGAGACCGGGAGCGTCGCCCGTGAGGGCCTGGGCCGGCGTGTACGCAAAGGGCCTCGCCATGGGGCTGGCGGATCTCGTGCCCGGGGTGTCGGGAGGGACGATCGCCTTCATCTCGGGCATCTACGACGAACTCGTGGCCACGATCGCGTGTCTTGACGGACGCCTGCTCGGAGCGTTCCGGGAAGGGGGGGTGCGCGGCGTCTGGCAGGCGGGCAACTTGGGCTTCCTCGCCGTCCTGCTCGCCGGCATCGGCACGAGCGTGTTCGCCTTCGCCGGGCTGCTGCACTGGCTGCTCGCGAACCGGCCCGCGGAGCTGTGGGCCTTCTTCTTCGGCTTGGTGGCGGCGTCGGTCCCGCTCGTCGGCCGGCGGATCGCCGATCGCCGGGCCGGCATCTGGACCCTTGCCGCCGCCGGGGCCGTGCTGGCCTTCGTCATCACATCGCTGCCCCCGCTCGTCCGCTCCGACGCGCCCCTCTTCCTCGCGGCGGCTGCGGCCGTGGCGGCCTGCGCCATGATCCTGCCCGGCATCTCCGGCAGCTTCATCCTGCTCATCCTCGGCGCGTACGCACCCGTGATCGCGGCCCTCGACAGTTTGGACTTCGTCCGGCTCGCGGCCGTGGGCCTCGGCGTCGTCGCCAGCCTGCTCGCCTTCAGTCGCATCCTGCGGCGCCTGCTCGCACGTCACCGGACACCGACGCTGGCCGTCCTCACGGGGTTTCTCCTCGGCTCGCTCAACGCGCTGTGGCCGTGGAAGGCGCGGCTCCGCGAGCTGTACACGCACGGCGACGGCCGCATCGAGTGGTTGCTGGGGAACCGCTGGCCCGCCGGTGCCGGCGAGATCTGGCCGGCGGTGGCCCTCTCGTTCCTCGGCGCGGCGGCCGTCCTGGCCATCCGGCGCATCGGGGACACACGAGGGTCCGGCGCGTCGTGACGGAACTCGCTCAAGTGGCGGCGATCCGCCCCGCCCGGTAGATTCCACGCCGTTCGACCGACCAAGCGGGAAACGAGGAGGGGACGGCGGATGGCGGATGCGCTCGCCAGCGGAAAGACACCGGACGGCGGGGACGGCCGGCAGGATGCCTTCGTCCGGTCCACCTTCCGCCTGGCCACTTGGGTCAACAAGAACATGCGGGGGGTGCTGGTGGGGGCCGCCGGCATCGCGATGGTTGTCGTGGGCGTCGTGTACTACACGAACTTTCAAGCCTCGGTGCGCGAGCAGGCGGCGTCCGAACTCGCGACGCTGCGGATGACCGCGACCGACCCCGAAATCCTCATCGCCGAGCTCGAAACCTACGTCGAGCGCTTCGATGGCATCGCGGCGGCGAACGAAGGCCGGCTTCTTCTTGCGCGGACCTATCTCGACCGGGGGCGGTCGGTCGATGCCGCACGGATCGCGAGCACGATTTCGGAGGCGCCGGACCGTCCGGTCGGACTCGCCGCGCGCACGCTCCTCGCGGCGGCGCAGGAGGCGTCCGGCGACGCGGAGACCGCGCTCACCACGTGGGAGGCTTTGGGAGGGACGGCGCGTTTCGCCTTCCAGCGTCGCGAAGCCCGGGCTTCCGCGGCGAGGATCCTCGCGTCCCTCGGCCGTCTCGAGGAAGCCGAGACGATCTTCGCCGCCATCGCCGAGGAGGCCGCCGCGGAGGATCCGGTGGAAGCCGGCGTCTACCGCCTCCGACTCGGCGAACTCAAGGCGCGCCGGGCCGTGGGAAGCGGCTGACTCCCCCCGGGATCTCCACATCTTGAGGGCTTCGACCTCCTCCTCCGCCGACGCCGAGCGAGTGCACGGTGCACCGTCTCGTTTTTCCTCCGCACTAGGAACACCAAGCGTCGCGATCCTCGTCGTGGCTGCGGTTGCCGCTCCTCCGGCCAACGCACAGGTCATCTCGGACGGCTGGACGGATGCCGGTTACCACGTGCCGGTAGCGAGTGTCAAGACGCGGGCGGGTCCCGACTTCGGAACCAAGTCGGTGGCGAAACAGAGCTATGTGGTCGGCAGGACGATCAACTCGCTTACGCTGCCGGAGGCGAGCGGCGGGGAGGGAGAGTTGACCTACGCCCTGGGCTCACGGCCGCCGGGCCTGACCTTCAACGCAACCACCCGCCAGCTTGGCGGCACCCCGACCCGGTCGCGTTCCGTCGGGACCTTTCACTACACGGCGACCGATACGACGGGTGCCAGCGACACGCTGTCCGTGCGGATCCAGATCGCCCCCGCCGAACCAGTGCTGAAAGGCGAGCCAGGTGACATGAAGGTGCACCTGACATGGACCCTGCGCCAAGAAGACGACGGAATCGACTATTGGGAGTATATCCTTTTCACTGGGGGGGAGTGGGGAGAGTACATCAGGATCCCGAGCAGCGACGCCACCACAAGGGGCTACACGGTACCCGGTCTCACCAACGGCACCTTTTACGCCATCAGCTTGAGGGCGGCTTCGGGGCCGGCGCCGGTCATCTACAGCGACGACAACAACGTCTACGTCTACGCCGTACCTAGGCCGGACACGCTCGGCCTCTCGATACCGAATGCGATCACCGTCACCGAGGCGGCGGGCCCGGGCCGCACGGCCACTTACACCGTCAGGCTCCTAACCCTAGTGCACGAGAAGGCGGTGACCGTCACCAACACCAGTGCCAACCCGGCCGCAGCCAAGGTGTCTCCGGCGAGTTTCACCTTCCAGCCGCACAACTGGGACGTGCCCCAGACCGTCACCGTGACCGGCGTAGACGACGACATCGACAACGATGGTCACACGACCACCATCACGCACGCCGCCTCGGGTGTCGGGTTCGACGGCAGCAGCAGCACCGTGACGGTAAGCATTACCGACGACGACCCTGAGCCCGCCGTGACGCTCGCCCTGTCCCCGGCGACGATCGGCGAGAACGGCGGGAAGAGCACGGTGACGGCGTCGCTCGACCGCGCTTCCGCGGATGCGACCACGGTGACGGTGTCGGTCTCGCCCAACCAGGGCGCGTCGGCCGGCGATGTGAACCTGTCGAGCAACGCCACGCTGACGATCGCGGCGGGGGAGACCGCGAGCACGGGGACGGTCACGATCACCGCCGTGGACAACTCGTCGGACGCGCCCGACAAGACCTTCGCCGTCTCCGGGTCGGCCGCCAACGCCGGGGGCGTGACGGATCCCGCCGACGTCACGCTCACCGTCACCGACAACGACCGAAAGGGCATCACGTTTTCCGGCGTTCCGGTCAGCGTAACCGAGGCGGCTGGGCCTGGCCGCACGGATACGTACGGCGTCCAACTCGCGTCCCAGCCTAGCGGGGCGGTGACCATGAGCGTGACCAGCGCGGACTCGACGGCGCTGACCGTCTCTCCCTCCTCGCTCACCTTCACGACGGCCGACTGGAGCGCGGCTCAGACCGTCACGGTGACCGGAGTCGACGACGACATCGACAACGACGGCCGCATGGTGTTGGTCAACCACAGCACCTCCGGCGGCGGCTACGGCGGCCACGGCGGCGGGGTACGCGTCTCGCTCGCCGACGACGAGGCCGACCCCACGGTCACGCTCGCCCTTTCCCCGGCGACCGTCGGCGAGAGCGGCGCGGGCAACGCCGCCGCGGTGACCGCCTCGCTCGACCACG
>JAAXHJ010000045.1 GCA_012270965.1 Candidatus Palauibacter poriticola | reverse complement strand
CGGATGACGGCTTCGTCGTCCACCACCAGGACGGACACGTCCTCCGACGTCTTCCGCGGCATCGTCAGGATGGTAGCCGGGCGGCCAGGGCCTCGAAGCGGGGTCGAAACCACTCCGGCAGCGGCCCGGCCGCCTCGGCCCGTCCGAGCGCGGCGTCCGCCCGGGCGAGGAGTTTCCGGCGGCCCCTCCGGTTCCCGAGATCCGTCTGCACCGCGGCGGCGGCGAGCTGGATGAGGGCGCGCAGCCCCTCCGCCGCGGCCTCGTTCCCAGCCCCCTTTCCAGCGCCCTTCGCCGCCACCCACAGCTCTTCCCAGACGGCGTGGGCTTCCCAGAAGTAGCCCTCCCGGTAGAGACGCTCGCCGTACCGGAACAGAACGGTCTTCCGGAGCTTCTCGAACGGGACCGCCGGGGCCGGGAGCGTCCCTTCCGGGAGCCGGTCGAGGAATCGGTGACCGGCGGCGTCGCGCTCCGGATGCGGGGTTCGCCCCGGGCGATGCCGGTAGCCGGGCAGCGGAAGGGTCAGATGCAGCTCAGACGAACGCCGCTCACCGCTCCCGCTGGATCACGTAGTCCGCGAGGGCTTCGAACCCGTCGCGGTAACGGGAGGGCCGTACCGGGGCGAGAGCCTCGCGGGCCCGCTGCGCGTAGACCTCCGCCATCCGGCGGGATTCCTCGATCCCGCCCTCGCGTCGCACCAGCTCCAGGATGGCGCGCCGGGACTGAGGAGTGAGCCGCCCCTTCCGGAGCACGTCCTCGACGAGCGGGACGGCGTCCGGGGCGCGCTCCAGCGAATGCAGGATGGGAAGCGTGAGGTGCGCCTCCTTCAGGTCGCTCAGAACCGGCTTTCCGAGGTCGTCGGCGCTCGCGGTGAAGTCGAGAAGGTCATCGGCCACCTGGAACGCCATGCCCAGGTTCAGGCACGACTCGGCGATCGCCTCTTCCGTCTCGGGGGACGCCCCGGCGATCATCGCCCCCATCTTGCCGCAGCCGTAGAAGAGCCACGCGGTCTTCAGCCGGAGGATCTCGAGGTGTTCGGCGCGGGTCAGCCCGAT
>JAAXHJ010000097.1 GCA_012270965.1 Candidatus Palauibacter poriticola | reverse complement strand
CACGCGGCGCTTCGCCGAGGCGGACGTGATCGAGTTGATGGAGTGCATCAACGCGGTGCGGCTGCGGTTGTGGCGGGGACGGGGCCGGGAGTTGCTGGGGCCGGTGGCGTACATCGATGTGGACGGGACCCCGGCGACGACGCTGGGAAAGAAGAAGGGGGGCATGGACATGGCCTACAAGGGGGTGTGGGGCTACCATCCGCTCGTCGTCTCGCTGGCGAACACGGGCGAGGTGCCGTACCTCGTGAACCGGCCGGGCAACGCGGTGAGCCACCGGGGCGCGGCCGAGTGGATCGACCGGGCGGTTACCCTGGTGGCCCCGCACGCTGAGCGGGTGTGCGTGCGCGGGGACACGGACTTCTCGCTGACCGTCAACTTCGACCGCTGGAGCGAGGAGGCGGACTTCATCTTCGGCTACGACGCCCAGCCGGCGATCGTGGCGCGGGCCGAGGCGCTGGAAGAGGGTGTCTGGAAGTGACTGGAGCGCCAGCCGCGCCGGTCCGCGACGGGAATGACGCGCAGCAGGCGGGCCAACGAGAAGGAGCGCATCGTGCGCGAGCGGGGCTACGCCAACAAGCGGCTCAACTTCGAGGACGTGGCCGAGTACGAGTACCGGCCTTCGAAGTGCCGCAAGACCTACCGGATGGTGATCGTGCGCAAGAACATCAGCCGGATGAAGGGCGAACTCACCCTCGTCGACGAGATCCGCTACTTCTTCCACATCACCACGCGGCGGGATCTGGGTCCGGCCGAGGTCGTCCGGCTGGCCAACGCCCGCTGCGACCAGGAGAACGTGGTCGCGCAACTGAAGAGCGGCGTCAATGCGCTGCGGGTGCCGCTGTACGACCTGGTGAGCAACTGGGCCTACATGGTCATGGCGTCGCTCGCGTGGAACCTCAAGAGCTGGTTCGCGATGATGATGCACCTGAAGGCGGACCGGAAGCGGTACATCGCCATGGAGTTCAAGCGGTTCATCCGTGAGATGATCCTTCTGCCCTGCCAGGTCATCCGCCGGGCACGGCGCACCACGCTGCGGATCATCGGCTGGCAACCCACCACCGACCGGCTGTTCAGCGTCTGGCGAGCCATCGAGCGGACCGGCTTTACGTAACGCCTCCCCCGCACTGCCTGATCCTCACCCACCCGCCTCAGGGCATCGGTGTCTCCCTACCCCAAAACCCGCCGGGAACGCACCGACTTCAGCCTGCTCAGAGGCTCCGCAGACCCTCCTGAAACCCGGTCAGACGGCTTTCCTCACCCCCTCCAGTCCCCTATCCTGACCCGTACAACTCCAAACCCCTTACCAATGCCCGACTCGCTTGTTTTGGGACTACTGCCCGAGGGCGCGGGCCAGGTACGACTTGCCGGACCCGGTGGCTCCGGTGACGAGCACCGTTTGGCCGTTCTTGATCCACTGTCCGGAGGCGAGGCGGAGGATCAGGGAGCGGTCGAGGCTGCGGGCGGCCTTGAGGTTGAGGTCTTCGATCGTCGCGTCGAGGTGGAGCTTGGCGAGGCCCTTGAGGCGCAGGTAGCGGCGCTGGGCGCGCTCGGTCTTCTCGCGTTCGAGGAGCGGGGAGAGGCGGTCCTCGAAGGCGAGCTCGCCGATGTCGGGCATGGCGAGCTGCTCCTCGAAGGCCTGGGCCATGCCCGCGAGCCGGATGAGGCCGAGGCAGCTGCGGTAGCCCTGTTCCGGATGGGGCCGGCTATCGAGCAGCTCCCTTGTGAAGGCTGCGGTCCGGGGCCCGGTCTTTCGAGCCCGGCGGACGAGTCGCGACGGTGTCCACTCGAGGTGGTCGCGGTGCGCGGCGGGCAGATGCGCCCGGAGGGTTGTGTAGCCCCCCTTCCGGCGTCCGCGGACGTGGGCCGCCACACGCAGGTGCCTGTGAAAGACCTCGACCGTCGTGGCGCTGAGCCGGACTTCGACCTCCTCGCCCCTGAGTGCCTGCGGAACGCTGTAGAGGTGGCCGTCGACCTGGATATGGTAGTCGAGGTTGACACGCGCCTTGAGCCACTGGGCGTACTCGTAGCGCTCGGCCGGGAGCGGCTTGAGCGCAGGCCGGTCCAGGTCCTCGAAGAGGCTGCGCCGGCTGCCCTCGGCCTTCTGGAACGGGCGCTCGTTGAGCGCCGCCAGCAGGGGCTCGACCGCCTCGCGGACCTCGCTCAGCGAGAAGAACCGGTGGTTGCGCAACGGCGCCGGAACCCACCGTCCGACGTTCCCGACCGCCGCCTCCACCTTCGCCTTGTCCTGGGGCGAGCGGGGGCGGGCAGGCAGTACCGCGGTGCCGTAGTGGGTCGCCAGATCGTGGTACGTCCGGTTGACGTCGGGTTCATACCGACTCGCACGGCGCACCGCCGCCTGCTCGTTGTCGGGGATGACGAGCTCCGGCACCCCGCCCCAGTACTCGAACATCCGCACGTGCGACGCCGTCCAGTCCGGCAGCGAACGCGTCAGCGTGACGTCGACGAAAGGTGTGGTTCGACGCCGCCAGCACGCCGACGAACACCTTCGCTTCGTGGATCTCGCCGGTCCGCCGGTCCGTGACTTCGACCGTCGGGCCCGCGTAGTCCACGAACGCCTTCTCGCCCGCCCGGTAGATCTGGCGCAACACCACATCGAGGCGCCCGCGCCACTCCCGGTAGCGGTCGCAGAACCGGCTGTACCGGTATCCGTCCGGGTGCGCCCCCCGGTACTCGAGCCACAGAAGCTGAAGCGTCACACCCTTGTGGCGCGCCAGCTCCCGACGCACCCGGGCCCAGTCCGGCTCCGGGCGCGGCACCCGCGACGGTGGCGCCGGCGGATACAGCGCCGCCTCCAGCGCCGCGTCGTCCAGATCGTCCGGCAGCGGCCACGACACTCCCGCCTCCAGCGCCCGCCGGAGGTAGCTGCCGACCGTGCTGTGGGAGATCCGCAGAATGGCCGCGATCTCCCGGTTGCTCCGGCCGAGGCCGTACTTCAGCCGGAGTACATCTCGAATCCTGCGCATGGACAACCTCTTCCGGGCCACCGTTCCTCCTCCTCGCTCAGGGATCTCTCGCGAGGTTGGAAGAACGGCCCCCTACATCAGGTCATCCAGCGCCCCTCCGGGGCCGCTCGACTCCTGCGCGATGGTGTCGCCGGCGCGCCCCACAAAGGGCGCACCGTGGTGGACGACATGCGTCGGAATCGGCGGACGGCATCCGTTGGAATCGGTGGACGACATGCGTCGGAATCAGCACCCGGTCACCTTGGCGAGGTAGGCCTTCACCAGCCCCTTGTCCGGCTTGCGGAGATGGTGGTGGCGGAGCCTCCCGGCGTGGGTCTGACGAAGCCCTACGCCGAGTCCCGGTCGTCGAGCTCGAAGTCCACCGGCTCGCTGCCGCCGAGGAAGGCGCGAACCTGCTCAAGGGTGCGGATCCGTTCGGTGCGAAGCGTCACGATCATGCCTCCATGATCTCATCGCCCCGCGCTTCGGGCTCACCTCCCGGTGGAAACCCGGCCCACGTTCAGGCTCATGTGCCGTTGGACAAGGCTACTACTCGCCGCGCTCCATCACATCGAACAGATCGTAGCGCCCCGGTGAACGGTTCCGGCCGCCCCGGCGGTCGGATCCGTCGCGCGGGCGGTCCCCGTCCCGGCCGGCGGGCCGCACTTCGCCGGAGTCCGCGGGCCGCAGGTCGCCGGAGTCCGCGGGCCGCAGGTCGCCGGGGTCCGCGGGCCGCCTCAGGTGCCAGTCCGTCACGCGCTGGTATGCCGCGATGACGACGAGCAGGTGGTGCTCCGCGTAGGGTTCCGCGCCGAACATGCCCCCGACGGGTCTCGGGTATCCCGTCGATTCGGTCTCGAACCCGATCGGGAAGCCGATGAGCGGCAGCCCCACCATGTCGAAGGGGTAGGGCGCGGTCTGCGTCACCAGATCGCAGCGGCCGAACACCTCGTCGAGGATCTCCTGCAAGAGGACGAGCCGGGCCCGCGAGCCTCGCACGTACTCCGCCGCGGGCAGGAGAAGCCCATTGATCCACGGCGCGAGCGAGACGCCGAACTGCGTCACGTCGTCGCGCAGGTGTTCGAGGAAGATCTCGGAGCGTTCCGGGAGCCGCACGTTGTTGAAGTTGAAGCTCGTCAACGTCTCCCAGTGGGCCGGGAAGTCGAGTTCGACGATTTCCGCTCCCAGCTCCTCGAGGGTCGCGAGCATGCGCCGCCGCGCCTCCGCCGTCGCCACGTCGCGACGGTACGCCGCTTGGGTCCGCTCGCGCCGCGGGAACGAACTCCCGATGCGGTCGACATCGGGATCCGGGTCGGGCGCGGGATCCTCCGGGGGTTCGGGCTCGTCCAGAAAGCCCGGCAGGACGCCGATCCGCACCGCTCCTCCGCGCTCGGGATGCGTGAGCGCGCCGTCGCCCCCGCTCACCGCCTCCAAGTAGTCCGGGACCGGCGGGAGGCCAAGCGATCGGGGGTCCGCGGGGTCCGGCCCCGCCATGATCCGCAGCATCAGCGCGGCGTCGACCGCATCCCTGGCCAGCGGCCCGGGATGATCGCGCGTGTAGGTGAGAGGGAGGATGCCGTGCAGCGAGACCCGGCCCATCGTCGGCTTGATACCCGTCAGGCCCTGTGCGTTCGACGGGTTCGTGATCGAGCCGCCCGTCTGCGTCCCGGTGCTTGACGCGGCCATGCGCGCCGCCACCGCCGTCGCCGATCCGCTCGAAGACCCGCCCGGGCTCACGTTGTCGTGGAACGGGGCCCACGCGTTCACCGTCGTGCGCTCTCCCGTGGGGGTCGAGGCGGCCGTCGTCGCGAGCGGTCCCATCTGGGTCTTGCCGAGCAGGATCGCGCCCGCGTCGCGAAGCCGGGCCCACGAGGTCGCGTCGAAGTCCGGCACGAAGTCCTCGAAGATGAACGAGTTGGCCGTCGTGCGGACCCCGGCCGTGAAGTAGTTGTCCTTGATCGCGAGCGGCACCCCCGCCAGCGGCCCCCGCCCGAGTGCCCGGCCAAGTGCCCGGCCGCGCGCCCGGTCGGCGGCCCGGGCCGTCTCGAGCGCGGTCTCGGAGACCACCGTGTTGAACGCTTGGTAGCGGGGCTCCCAGCGGCCGATCCGCGCCAGATACGCCTCCACGAGTTCGACCGCGCCCACGTCGCCGTCGCGAAGGAGCCGCGCCGCCTCCGCGAGCGTGAGTTCGGTCAGCTCCGAGGGTTGTGGGCGGCCCGCCGGCGGAAGGTCCAGCTCGCCGAGCCGTCCGGCCACGGCCCCACCACCCGCTCCTCGCCGTCCGGCCTCGGCCCCGCCGCCCGCTCCGTCCCCTCGGGGGCCTCCCGTCCCGACCCCGGACCCCGTGTGGGGAATCGCGCCCAGGGTCGCGGGGGTCGCAACGGCCGTCGCGGTCAGCGCCGTCATGCGCTCGAGGAAGCGGCGCCGGTTCAGCTCACCCACGGTTCCACGCGCTCACTTCGGCGGGATAGATGGCCGGCGGCGGCCCCATCGGGTCGAACTCGAACTCGGCGATCGCCCCGGGCGTCGACCTGAGGAAGCGCCGCGCGGACGCCATGATGCGGCGTTGATCCGCCGGCGCATCCTCATCGTCCTCGGGGAGCACGGAGAGATCGACGCCCGCCAGCGCGAGGCGGGTGCGGATGTACGCGTCGAGCTGCTCGTCCGTCACCTCCTGTGACGACGGGACGGAAGGTGGCGGAGAGGGTCGGCGGGCCATGGCGCCTCCGTGTGGGAGAGGTTCGGAAGCATCATGCCGCCGGCGACCGCGACGCGCCACCGGGGCCGTACGTTTCCGCGCGCGCCGGCGGGGTTTGCCGCGAGCCCCAGGCTGCACTAACGTTCACGGAGACGGATGCAAGGCCATATTTCTTGAGCCAACAATTGCCCGTAGAGTCTCCGATCCGGAGGCGGACGTCATGCCCTGCGGGGACGGCGAAAACCGATGGGAGGGGCCGAACCGTGTTGCGGAGGGCTTCAAGAAATCCCCTTGCATCTGATTCTACAGAGGGGGTGACCCACGGGTCGCCCCTTTTGCATCCCGGCCGGTGCGCGCCGGTGCGCTGTCGGCGTCCCGTCGAACCGCACGCGCCCCGCACCCGTCCGAGGACATCCCCGGAGCACTCCTGGAGGAGATCGTGAGCGAAGAGCGTCTATCGCGTCTCGTCCGCGAACAGCTCGAACTGCTCGGCGAGGATCCCGCCCGCGAAGGGCTCGTCCGAACGCCGGCGCGCGTGGCCGCCGCCCTCGAGTTTCTCACCCGCGGCTATGGCCAGACCGTCGAGGAGGTCATCGGGACGGCGGTCTTCGAAGAACCCCACGATTCGATGGTGATCGTCAAGGACATCGAAGTCTACTCGCTGTGCGAGCACCACATGCTCCCCTTCTTCGGCAAGGCGCACATCGCGTACATCCCGAACGGACGCATCGTCGGGATCTCCAAGTTCCCCCGCATCGTGGACGTGTTCGCCCGCCGGCTTCAGCTTCAGGAGCGCCTGACCGAGGAGATCGCGCAGGCGATCGAGGACGCGCTCAATCCGCAGGGTGTCGGAGTCGTCGTGGAGGCCATTCACCTGTGCATGATGATGAGGGGCGTTGAGAAGCAGAACTCGAAGACGATCACGAGTGCCGTGCGCGGCCTGTTCCGGCGGGATCACCGGACGCGCGAGGAATTCCTCCGCCTGGCGCGCTCGGATTAGCAGCTCCGGGAGAGATCCCGCGTCAGCGCCGCTCGAACGGAGCGGGGTCTCGCCACGGGCTGCCGGCCCGGAGCCGAACAGCCTCACGATCGTAGCCCGTCGGTTCTCGAGGCTGCGCGGAGCGGCGGGCGACGGCATGGGATGGCGGCGTGTTTCTCGAGCTGGCTGAAGTCTTGGACTGTCCCGACTGCGAGGCGTCGGCCGGGCTGGTCGCCTTCGTCGACCGGGCGCAGTCGCGCCGCGTGGTCGAGGGACGGCTGGGCTGCCCGTTGTGCGAGATCGAGGTGCCCATCCGTCGGGGGACGATGCGCTTCGATCTTTCCGACGCCGTGCGACGCGCCACCCCCCGTGCCGAGACGGCGCGTCCCGCCGAGCACGCGCATCGCGCCGGAACAGCGCCCGAGGCGGCACTGCGCCTCGCGGCCCTGCTGGGCGTCAGCGACCGGGCCGGCATGGTGGTGCTCCTGGGCCCGCGGCTGGCCGCGCACGCCCCCGCCATCGCCCGCCTCGGAGATCGTCTCGAGGTGCTTGCCTGGCTGCCGGACCCCGGCGACGCCTCCCCCCCCGCTGCCTTGGCCGTCGAGGATCTGGTGGCGGGCGTCGATCCTCTCCTGGGCGCCGCGCCGGAGCGCTGGCCGATCCGCTCCAGCGCCCTCCACGGCATTGCGCTCGCCACCCCCGGGCCGCCGCAACTGTCCGAGAGCGCGCGCTGTACACGCCCCGGCGCGCGCCTCGTCGTGGAGACCCCGACTCCCGCGGACCTCGACGCCCTCGCCGCGTCCGAATTCGCGGAAGTCGCCTCCGACGATACCGTCTGGGTCGGCGAACGTCGTCCAGCGTAGCCCGGAGATTTGCCACAGCCCGACAAGGCGCTATAATGGTGCCCCGTTATCGCCAGTCGCCATCGCCAGATGTCCGGATGTGTGGGGATGGGTGGAGGGTGTAGGAGTGAGATGTACGGTTCAACTCGCTCTCGGGGAGGGTGGTATGGTGTGGCGGAAGATCTGGGACAGTAACGGAAGGTGCCGAAGGAGACTGCCGGACTTCTATGAGGAAGGCGTGGAGCTGGTTCGGCAGGAACTCTACCACGAGGCGCTCATCTCATTTCGTCTCTCCTTGAAGTACAACCCGCGGCACCCGGCCACGCTGGAGCAGATGGCCGTGGTGTATACGCGCATCGGACTGACCGATGATGCGGTTCGCGCCTACGGGGTCGCCCTCGAGGAGCGCCCGCGCAGCACCGCGGCGCACTACGGCCTGGCGTTCCTCCTGTTGAGGAAGGGCGCCGAGCGGGACGCCTCGCGGCACCTTCAAGAGTTCCTGGCCCATGCGCGGGGAGACCGGGAGGAGCCGAGGCACCTCGAGCATGCCCGGCGCACGCTGAAGCGGCTCGGCGTGCCGGTCGCGGAATCGGCCGCGCACTAGCGGCCCGCCCACCGGTCACCGCGTGCAAGCCTCGAGCCCGCTCCCGGAAGACTATCGGCTCGGCACGTTAGCCGAACTCTTCCTCGACGGCCTCTCGCGGCCCCGCGCCGACGCGGCGCGTACGCGGGGCGCCGACGGCGCATGGGTCTCGACCTCCACGGATGACATCGGGCGCCGCGCCCGCGCCATCGCGCTCGGGCTCCGAACGCGAGGTTTTTCGGCGGGCGACCGCATCGCGATCCTCTCGCAGACCCGCCTCGAGTGGGCCTTGGCCGACTGGGGGATCGTCATGGCGGGGCTCACGTCCGTCCCCGTCTACCCGGTGCTTCCCGCCGAACAAGTACGCTACATCCTCGCCGACTCGGGCGCGCGGGCCGTATTCGTGGAAGATCAGGAGCAACTGGACAAGGTCGCGGAGGTCAGGGACGACCTCCCCGATCTGGAGCTGGCCATCGCCCTCGAGGCCGTCACCGCGCCCGGGGGATCCTCGCTCGCCACGCTGCAGTTGGAGGCCCTCTCCGATCTCGGCGAGTCCGCGCCCGAAGCGATCGCGGCGACCTACGAAACGCACGCCCGAGAGACGCGTCCGGAAGACCTGGCCACGCTCATCTACACGTCGGGCACAACCGGCGACCCGAAGGGCGTGATGCTCACGCACGCCAACTTCCATTCGAACGCGGACATGGCGCTGCGCGTCTTCCCGATCGACTCCACTCACGTGGCCCTCGCGCTCCTGCCCCTCGCGCACGTGTTCGAGCGCACGGTCGGCCATTATATCATGTGGAGAGCGGGGGTTACGGTCGCGTACGCCGAATCCCCCAACACGGTGGCCCGCGATCTAGGCGAGGTCTCGCCCACCTTCATGGCCGCCGTCCCGCGCGTGTTCGAGAAAGTGCTCGAGAGGGCCGAAGCGAGCGCTCGGGAGGCGGGCGGCGCGAAGCAGCGGATCTTCGCTTGGGCGCGCCGCGTCGGGGAGGCGCGTGCGATGGCCGAACTCGAGGGGGGTCGGATCGGGCCGGGTCTCCGTCTCCAAGCCGCGCTCGCCGACCGCCTCGTATTCTCGAAGCTGCGCGCCCGAACGGGAGGACGGGTCCGCTACTTCGTGAGCGGCGGCGCCCCGCTCGCCCCCGCCGTGGCCCGCTTCTTCTTCGCCGCGCGCCTGCCCATCGTCGAAGGCTACGGGCTCACCGAGACTTCGCCCGCCGTCAGCTTCAACCCGCTCGATGCCGTCCGCCTCGGCACGGTCGGGAAGCCGATCCCCGGCACCGAGATCCGGATCGCCGAGGACGGGGAGATCCTCGTCCGCGGGCCGCAGATCATGACGGGCTACTACAACAAGCCCGAGGCGACGGCCGAAGCCATCGACGACGACGGCTGGTTCCACACCGGCGATGTGGGTGAGATCGACGAGGCCGGGTATCTCCGGATTACGGACCGCAAGAAGGACCTCCTCATCACCGCCTACGGGAAGAACATCGCCCCGCAGCCCATCGAGGCGGAGATCAAGCGGCACCCGATGGTGGCGGAAGTCGTGATGCTCGGCGACGGAAGAAAGTTCCCCATCGTCATCGTCGTGCCCGAATTCGAGGCCGTCCGTCCGGAGCTGCACGGAGTCGAGGAGGCGGCGGACGCCGACCTCGTCGCGGACGCCCGGACGGGCGGCATGATCGAACGGGCCGTGCGGGAACGCTGCCGGGACTTCGCGCACTACGAGCAGCCGCGCGACGTGCTCCTCGTCCCCGGGCCGTTCACCGTCGAGGGCGGGGAGCTGACGCCGACGCTGAAGGTCAAGCGTCGCGTGATCGAGGCCCGCTTCGCCGACGCGATCGAGGCGCTCTACGAGCGGGCCGAGGACGCCATGAGCGGGCGGGAGAAGGAGCGAGACCGCCCGTGAGCGACGTCGTGGCCGGGCTCGTGACGGGGCCCGACCGCGAACAACTCCTGCGGCTGGGACGAGCCCTCGTCGAGGAACGGCTCATCGCCTGCCTGAACGTCGTGGACCGCGTCACCTCCGTCTACCGCTGGGAGGGCGAGGTGCGCGAGGAAGCGGAAGCCCTGGGCATCCTCAAGACGACGGCCGCCCGCAGCGACGCCGTGGAGCGGCGCATCCGCGAACTCCATCCCTACGAGGTCCCCGAGGTCCTATTCATCCCCGTGGCCGCCGGTTCCGCGCCCTACCTGGACTGGGTCTCCGCACAGGTGAGCGAATAGCGCCGTCGCGTTTCAGCGGGCGGCGTCGCGCCTCAGCGGGCGGTGTCGTTCTCCGAGCGGTACCAGAACCAGAAGAGAACCCCCGCCGCCGTCCACAGGATCGCGCCTCCGCCGATCCGCATGATCAGCCCCGCCAGCCGTTGGTCTTCCCCCGCGGAGAGCGCGCCCACCGGAGGCGCGAGTTCGTACGTCGCGTAGAAGGGGAGTTCCGCGAACGTCAGGAAGACGTACGGCAGCGTCATGAGCACGGTGCTCGCGATCAGGTAGCAGATCCGCACGCCGAGCGGAAAACGCGGCCGGTGCGGGATCGGACTCACCACGGGCCACCAGAAGACTAGTCCGCCGCCCAGCCAGGCCATGTCGAGCGCGAGCGAGCCCGCCTGCGAGGCCATGAGACTGTCCACGACCTCCGGCCAGTGCGTCGCGATGACGATCGCGTGGAAGAGGAGCAGCGCGATGAGCGGGCGCGCGGCGAAGCCGAGGAGGGCGGTGGCCCTGACGCCGCGCACGCGCTCCAGCGCCGCGCGCGGAAGGCCCGCGATGAGAAGCGGCGGAGCGAGCAGCGCGATGAGGAGGAACTGCACCATGTGCACCGAGGCCAGGTATCCCGAACCCAGCGCGCCCACCGGCCAGTCCAACGCGACCCAGAGTATGAGCGCGCCGCCGGCGAAGCGGGCGACCTCGAGCCGCGAGGGCGCGGCGCCCCGCGTGAGGGTGCGATAGGCGAGGCAGAGGGCCGCGATGAAGAGCCACACGCCCGGATAGGGGCGCCAAGACCAGTCCCACGGGATGCCCTGGGCCGCACACCACCATTGCATCGTGGCCTCAGCCGCTCGTGCCCGCTTCGTCCCCCGGCTTCGACACGGATCGGTTGAGACGCAGGAGCAGCGGAAGGTCGTGCCGCCAGTCGGTCTGGCGCACGCCGCTCGGGTACAGCGCCCGCACCACGCCGTCGCCCGTGACGGCGACGACCGGCGTCGCGTGTCCCACGAAATACGGCTCTCCCGCGCCCGGCGGGGGCGAGGTTCCTTCGATCCGCGCGGACGGAAGGTGGAACCCGGCTTGGATCTCGTTCACCGTTTCCATCTCCCCGCGGAGGCCGACGGAGGACGCATCGAAGAGGTCGAGCCAGCTCCGCAACCGCTCCGGCGTGTCGCGCGCCGGGTCCGTCGTCACGAAGACGACGTCGACCTCGCGGCGGTCCGCGTACGGAAGGTCGTCGAGAGCGGCCCCGAGCACGGCCATCTGCACCGGACAAATGTCGGGGCAGTTCGTATATCCGAAGAAGAGCAGCGTGAGCGACCCCGCGGTCTCCCGCCGGAAGTCGAACCGGCGTCCCCGGGAATCCGTCAGGGCGAACTCCGGCGCCTCGAACGGCCGTTCGAGCGCCAACCCGCGCAGCTCCCCCGTGCCCTCCGTGCGGTCGATCGCCGTGTCGGGGGAGGCGCAGGCGAACCCGGCGAGACCGATGCCGCACGCGACCGCCGCGGCTGCAACGACGCGCCCCGGCCTCATCCGAACAGTCCCCGGATGAACTCGAGTACCGGAAGGGAATCGAGGATCACGAGCCCGGTGCCGATGCCGGCGCCGAGCAGGTATCCGAGCCGCACAATGAGGTCGAATTCGCGCTGGCTGATGTCGCGCACAAGGTGTTCGATCCGCTCGATGGAGAAGTTCTCGATTTTCGTCGAGATACGTTCGGCGATCCGGATCCGTTCCGCCACCTCCGGCACCCGGTTGACGATCCAGTCCCACGCCGGCGCGGCCAGCGTATCGGCAAGCCGTACCGCGGCGTCCTCGCGCAGGAAGCGCCCGAGCCGCCCGATCGGCGTGTGCAGGAGCCGGTCCGCCATCGGCTCGGTGATCGAGTCGAAGAGGACGCGTCCCGCGTCGGACCGGAATCCCGCCGCAAGCGAGGCCGCCACGCGGTCGGCCGGAACGGCGCGCAGCAGGTCCGCCCAGCTCCTCTCCCCGAAGCGCTCGAGCAGTCCCTCGAGTCGGTCGAGCAGGAAAACGCGCGAGCCCGGATCCCGCGCCGCCTTCACGAGCCACTCCGCCGACGCATCGAGCGCGCTCTCGACCTGTGGATCGCCCGCGCCGCCGATGACCTCCGAAGGCGGGTGCCGGAGGAACTCTACGACGCCATCGTTGACGTGCCGCGCGATCGCCGTCTGGACCTCCGGTTCGCGCAGCACGCCGCCGAGGCGATCGGCACCCTCCTCCCGCAGCGCATCGAGGGCGTGCGTCACCGTTTCCTCGGTGACGATGAGGCGGGCCACGACGCGCTGGTGGAAGCGGAGATCCTGCATGAAGCGGTCGAACAGCTCCCCCAGCACGTGCTCGATCCGCCGTCTCGCGTCCGGGTCGTCGAGCAGTCGGCCCAGGCGCTCGATCGCGACCGGGAGGTAGTCCTTGATCGCGTGCTCCAGCGCGGCCACGAGCCCGGCGGGAATCAACTGCTCGAACGTCCGGTGCGGCTGGAGCAGTTGCCGCGCGGCCTCGTCCAAGTGGCGGCGCACCGTCGCCTCGAAGGCCGACGAGTCGACGAGCCGTGCGAGCCAGCCGTCCATCGCGCCCCGGATGGCCGCGACCCGTTCCGGCGCCAGGGTCTGCGCAAGGGACTCGTCGCTCAGCGACTCCCGGATCGACTCGAGGAGGCGCCCGGACTCATCCCCGAAGTCCGGGGAATCCAGCGTCCCGGCCAGGAACTCGCGGCCCTGTCCAAGGATCCGCGTGAGGAGTTCGCGGATCTCGACGAGCGCGGCCTCCGGGAGGAGATCGGCCAGCGCGGGTTGCTCCTCCTCGCTGAGTTCGACCGCGAGTTCCCGCACCCGCTCCCTGAAGGCGGACTCGAGTTGCCGCAGCTCGGAAGTGATGTCTTCCGGCGTAAGGAGCGCCCCGCCCACGACGCCGCCGACCGAATCCGCCAGCCGCTTCTGATTCTTCGGCACCGCTCCCTGCAACCACCGCACGGGTCGGCCCAGAATCTTCGGCGGACGGTAGGGATGGAAGATCATCCAGACGGCGATCCGGTTCGTAATCCCGCCCGCCAAGGCGCCGAAGGCCACCGTGACGAGGGCGCGCAGCCAATCGAATTCCACTAGGGAGAGGGGAGCGTGGCGGCGAACCCGCTGAAGTCGAGCACCTCCGTTCCGACGTAGACGATGGCCTCCATGCGGAGGAGAGTCCCGTCGCCGGAATCCTCGCCCGTCAGCGGCCGGAAACTCCCACGCACCGTCGTACCGGAGATCTCGAACCTCCAGCCCGCGGCCGATCCGCCGGCCCGACCCGGATCCGGCGGCTCGAGCGTCACGTCGCCCCAGGCGGCCTCGACGCCGTGCAACCAGGTGTGGGCCACGGCCGGCTGGCGCATGGTGCCCGCGTGGACGACGAGGCCGTTTCCGAGCGAGTCGGCGAACACGAACGTCTGGCCGTCCGTCGACGCGACGGGGATGTTCAGGGCGCGCGCGGCGCGACGAAAGAAGAGGATGCCGGGGACGACCCCACCACTCGTCTGCAGCGCCGCGATCCCCAGCGACTCCCGCTGCCCCGTCGGTCCCGTCCACACGGACACTTCCTCGCCCGCCACGAGACGCACGGAATCCGCGTCCTCGCCCTCGCTGAACCGAAGACTCACGACTTGGCCGGCATCCCCCACCCGCACGGCCATCGTCGGCGTGGGGAGAAGGCGCCACGCCGCGCGGGCCGCGGATACCGTGTCGCGCGTCAGAACGAGGGATCGCCAAGCGTCGCCGTCGGAGAGGCGCACGTCGTAGTCAAGTCTGAGGTCTTCGCCCTCGGCCGTCTGATCGAAGGATCCGATGAACGCGGTCCCGTCGTCGGCGGCGAAGAGCAGGTGCGTCAGATAGCGGGCGTCGACCGCCGCCGTGAGCGTCTCGCCGACGGTTTCTCCGCCAACCTCAGCAGTTCCGTCGGGGGGAGGTCCCGCACAGGCCGAGAGAACTAGCAGGCCGCAGAAAAGGCCCCGCTGCGTTCGAGCGGCGCCCGCCGCCCCTGAAGGCCAGCGGCCGGTCACCTCTCCCCCGGCGCATCCCAAGCGTCCGCGCCGGGAACGGACTCGGGCAGCCTGGCTCGGGGTCCCAGCGCCCGGTCGAGCGACCTCAGCATTCGCCCGATCCGTCGCCGGTTCATGCCGAGATCGAAATCTCGCCGCCGCGCGCGGGAAAACGCCTCGACGCGCGTGAGCCCGTTCGCATCCAGGGCGACCCAGATCGTCAGGTCATCCGCCCACCGCAAGAGCGGGAGCACACATCTCACGGAGATGAGTCCGAGGTCTTCGTCGCGGTGGGCGAGCGTCCACCACCAGCGCCGCCCCACGTATTTGAGCAGTTGGTCCCAGACCCGGGAGAAGGCGACCTCGTAGACGCGCGCCGCGGGCCCGCCCGGCGCGCGGGTGTCCGCCGAGTTCTCGTGAAACCAGCGCGAGCGCCCGCTGCTCCGTCCGCCCGCGGGAGATGCCTCCGTCACCCCGGAAGTCCTCTCGCCGCGGTTGCCGGCGTCCGCCGCAAGCGGCTAGCTTGGCGCTCCGCAGGGCCCGGTGGGCCCGGGCTCCCGGCCCCCGCAGACGGCAGGACCACTCTCCCGAAACTCCGACGGCTCAACATGCAGGCCATAATACCGTTGGCGGGAATGGGTACAAGGGTCCGCCCCCACACCCACACCCGTCCCAAACCCTTACTCCGCGTGGCCAACCGGCCCGTGCTGTCCTACGTCGTCGAGCAGCTTCGAGCCGAGGGCGTCGACGACTTCATCTGCATCACCGGGCACCTCGCCGACCAGATTCGGGCCTTCATGGCGGGGGAGTTCCCCGGCGTTTCGGTCACCTACGTGGAGCAGGCCACCCAGCGGGGGACGGCGGACGCGATTGCGCTCGCGGAACCCCACGTGACCGGGCCCGTCCTCATCGTGTTCGTGGACACGCTCTTCGATGCGGACTTCGGCGTGCTGCACCGCCACGCGTCCGCGTCCGGCATCATCTGGGCCAAGGAGGTCGAGGACTACCAGCGGTTCGGCGTCATCGTCACCGACGAGGCCGGAACCATGAAGCGCATCGTCGAGAAGCCGTCGGAACCGGTATCGAAGCTCGCGAACATCGGCGTCTACTACGTGAAGGATCATGAACTGCTGTTCGAGGGGGTTCGGCATGTGATGGATCGGGATCCCCACTTGGGCGAGTATTTCCTCACGGACGCCTTCCAGTACATGATCGACCGCGGCGCGCGTCTCCATACGGCGGAGGTGGGCGGTTGGTTTGACTGCGGGAAACCCGAGACGCTGCTCGAGACGAATCGGGTGATGCTCGAGCGCGGGCACGGGGGGGATCCCGGCCTGCCGGATTCCGTCGCCGTCGACGGAGCGATCGCGGTCGCAGCCGACGCCACCGTCGAGAACTCCGCGGTGGGCCCCAACGTGAGCGTCGCATCCGGAAGCCGGGTCCGGGGTTCGCGCCTCCGCCACACGATCATCGGCGCGGACAGCGTCATCGAAGACTGCGATCTGATAGATTCCCTCGTCGGGGACCGCGTGACGCTTCGAGGCTTGCGCGGAAGAGTGAGCGTGGGAGACGACGGGGTCGTCGAAGGCGAGCGGACGTGAGCCAAGACGAACTGATATACGACTGGAACGCGCTTCCGGGGAGTCACGACTACGCGGCGGCCCGGGTCGAACTGGACGATGAGACGCTGCGCGACGGCCTCCAGAATCCGTCCGTCAAGGACCCGCCCATCGAGAAGAAGATCGAACTCCTCCACCTCATGGTGGACCTCGGCATCCACGCCGTCGACATCGGCCTCCCCGGCGCCGGACCCCGCGCCTACAAAGCGTGCCTCGCGCTGGCTCGCGAGATCACCGGTGCCGGACTCCCGATCGAGGCCAACGCGGCCGCCCGAACGGTCCGGGCCGACATCGAACCCGTGGCGCGCGTCCAGCAGGCGACCGGTCTGAACATCGAGGTCGCCACCTTCATCGGAAGCTCCCCGATCCGCCAGTACGCCGAGAACTGGGATGTGGATCAGATCCTCTCTTCCACGCGCGACGCCATCGGGTTCGCCATCGGCGAGGGACTCGACGTGATGTATGTGACGGAGGACACGACGAGGTCGCGGCCCAGGACGCTCGCCCGGCTCTTCTCGGCCGCAGTCGAGGCGGGGGCCCGGCGGATCTGTCTCGCGGACACCGTCGGGCACTCGACGCCCCACGGGGTACGGCGGCTCGTGCGTTTCGCGAAGGACATCGTGGCCGGCACGGGAGAGTCCGTGAAGATCGACTGGCACGGACACCGCGACCGCGGCTTCGGGCTGGCGAACGCGCTGGCGGCGATCGAGGAGGGCGTCGATCGGGTGCATGCCACCGCGCTCGGGATCGGCGAGCGGATCGGCAACGTCGAGATGGACCTGCTGCTCGTGAACCTCCACCTGCTCGGAACGCACGCCCACCCGATCGACCGGCTGTCGGACTACTGCCGCCTCACGGCGGAAATGTGCGGCGTCGAGGTGCCCCACAACTATCCCGTCATCGGCGACGACGCCTTCCGGACGGGGACCGGCGTACACGCGGCCGCGATCATCAAGGCCATGCAGAAGGGAGACGGCTGGCTGGAGGATCGCGTCTACAGCGGCGTCCCGGCTTCGATCGTGGGGCGCAAGCAGATGATCGAGATTTCGCCGGTGTCGGGTCTGAGCAACGTCCGCTTCTGGCTCAGCCAGCACGGATACGACGCGGGGGACGAGACCCTGTGCGAGGCGCTGTTCCGACTCGCCAAGAAGTGCGATCACACGCTCTCGCAGGAGGAAATCGAAGCCGAGATTGCGTGCGTCGAGGCGGCGCGGGCATGAGACGCCGGACAGCGGCGTCGTGCGCGCTCGCCCTTCTCTCCGTCGGGGCCTTGGCGGCGCAGCAGCCTCCGGACGGCGGCCCTCCGTCGGTGCCCTCGGGTGTGCCCGTCGTCGTCCTCCCCGTGCAGTCGGCCGTCCCGGACCCGGCGGGGGCGTGGGTCGGGGGGACGGGGAGCGCGCAGCGCACGATCGACCTCCTCAACGCCGAGATCGAGTTCGCGTTCGGGCAGGAGGAAGGGGCCGCGCATTGGGCCCTCGCGCCGGCCGTGACGGCCCGCCTCGCGCGCAACCCGACGCTCGGGGTCGATCCGGGGCGGCTCGCCTTCCGGGGCCTGCTCGCGGCGCCGGACACCCACGCGCAACTCTACGAACCGCTCCACACGCAGCTTCGCCAAGTGGCCGCCCTCTTCGGAGCCCGCCTCGTCGTCCTGCCGCTCTCGGTCTCGTATCGGGAGCGCCGGGCCGTCCTGCAACTCGCCGTCATCGACGTGCGGCGCAGCGCCGTCCTCTGGCACGGCGCCGTCGCGGGGGCGGCCGCCGAGGCCGAGTCCCCGCTCGCCCTCACCACGCTCGCGCTGCGCGTGGCCGCGCGACTCGCGCCATCGTGACGATGAAGCCGCTCCACGAGGTCGTGTTGATTCCGGGTGACGGCATTGGCCCGGAGATCTCCGAAGCCACCGTCGCCATCCTGGAGGCCGCGGGCGCGCCCATCCGCTGGCGCGAGTGCCTCGGCGGCGTCACCGCCATGGAGACCGTGGGAGAGCCGCTGCCGCAGGCGACCCTCGAAGCGATCGAGGCGGCCGGCGTCGCGCTCAAGGGACCGCTCACGACCCCCATCGGCTCCGGCTTCCGATCCGTGAACGTCGCGCTCCGCAAGCACTTCGACCTCTACGCGAACGTCCGGCCGGCGGTAACCCTCTTCCCGGCCGCCCGCTATCCGGACGTGGATCTCGTCATCGTGCGCGAGAACACCGAGGGCCTTTACGCCGGGATCGAGCACTTCATCGGGATGGAGAACGACCCCCGCGCCGTCGCCGAATCCGTCATGCTCATTACGCGCTACGGGTCGCGCCGCATCGTCCGCTTCGCGTTCGAGTACGCCCTCGCCCACGGTCGGCGCCTCGTGACCCTCGTCCACAAGGCGAATATCCTCAAGTACACGCAGGGTCTCTTCCTCGAGGTCGGGCGCAACGTCGCGGCCGAGTACGAGGGGAGGGTGGAATTCGACGACAAGATCGTGGATGCCACGGCGATGCAGTTGGCCCTGGATCCGTACCGCTTCGACGTGATCGTGACCGAGAACATGTTCGGCGACATCCTCTCCGATCAGGTCGCCGGACTCATTGGCGGGCTCGGCTTCGCGCCGGGCGCAAACCTGGGCGAGCGGGCGGCGATCTTCGAGGCGGTGCACGGATCGGCCCCGGACATCGCGGGGCAGGGGATCGCGAACCCCACCTCCCTCCTGCTTGCCGGCTGCCTGCTGCTCGACCACCTGGACGAAGGCGAGGTGGCCGCGCGCATCCGCGCCGCCCTGCAGCGGACCCTGCGGGAGGGCGTCGGCTATACTCCGGACCTCGGTGGTTCCGCGCGCACGGCGGAGTTCGCCGGCGCGGTGATCGAACGACTGGGTGCCGCGGGTGAGTGACCGGCCCGGAACGACCGGCATGGAGCGCAAACGGATGGAAGAGCTTCATTTCAAGGGCGTGATGTGCGGCGCCTGCGGCGAGATGTTTCCCAAGGGCCAGTTGGACGGCGACGACTGGTGCGAGGAGTGCGGGCCGCGCATGCAGCGGCGCATGCGGGTCTGGCGCCACGTGGTCGCCGCGTGCATCACGCTGCCCTTCGCCGTCTGGGTCGCGGTCTGGCTCCGCACTTCCCCCGGCCTCGGTTTCCTGCCCGCGTACGCGTGGGGGCTGCCGCTCGTGGCCGCGTACTATCTCGGTTTCCGCATCGGCCGCGAGGTCGTGAAGGGCTACACCCGATGGCGGCTCGCCCGATAGGCGCCCGGCCCGACGGGCGCGCCCGCATCCGGCCCGGCGGGCGCGCCGGCATCCGGACCGTGCTGGGGCTTCCGGCCGCCGCGCTCGCCACCATGGTCGGGATCGTCCTCGTCATCAACGCGCACGTGTACGGCTGGCCGGGGGTCGCCGCGGGCATCCTCCTTGCCGCCGCCGGCGTCGCGCTCGGCGTCCATTGTTTCCGCGCGGATTCGTCCGCCGTCCCTCATCCCGCAGCCCCGGGCTGCCCGGAATCCGGAGAACCCGCGAATGAGCTTCGAAGGTGTCGATTACTTCAATCTCGATGCGCTCCTCCACGAGGAGGAGATCGCCATTAGGGATCTGGTGCGCGAGTGGGTGGACCAGGAAGTCCTCCCCATCATCGGCCACCACTACATCGAACGCACGTTCCCGAGGGAACTCATCCCCCAGATGGGCGAACTCGGCTTCTTCGGGGCGAACCTCCCCGAGGAGTACGGCTGCGCGGGCCTCAACAACGTGGCCTACGGCCTCATTATGCAGGAACTCGAGCGGGCGGACTCGGGCATCCGCTCCTTCGTCTCGGTGCAGGGCGCCCTCGTCATGTACCCCATCTTCGCCTTCGGATCGGAGGAGCAGAAGCGCGAGTGGCTGCCGCGGCTGGCGAGCGGCGAGTCCATCGGCTGCTTCGGCCTCACGGAGCCCGACTTCGGCTCCAACCCCGGCGGCATGATCACGAGGGCCGTCGAGGACGGGGACGAGTGGATCCTCAACGGGGCCAAGATGTGGATCACGAACGGGTCGATGTCCGACGTGGCGGTGATCTGGGCCAAGACGGGAGACTTGGACGATGCCGGCTCGATCCGCGGCTTCATCGTCGAAACGGGGCGCGACGGCTTCTCCGCGAGCGACCAGAAGGGGAAGCTCTCCCTCCTGGCCTCCGACACCTCCGAACTCGTCCTCCAGGATGTGCGGGTGCCGCGAACGAGCCTCCTCCCCGGCAGCGGGGGGCTCAAGAGCCCGCTGAAGTGTCTCACGCAGGCGCGCTACGGGATCTCGTGGGGGGCCGTCGGCGCCGCCATGGGCTGCTATCGCGAGTCCGTCGACTACGCGAAGAACCGCGTGCAGTTCGACGGGACGCCGATCGCCCAGACGCAGATCCAGCAGGTCCGGATCGCGGACATGCTCACCGAGATCACGAAGGCGCAGCTTCTCTGCCTTCGGCTCGGCCGGATGAAGGACGAGGGCACGATGCGGCCGCAGCACGTCTCCCTCGCGAAGCGAAACAACGTGAACATGGCGTGCGAGTGCGCGCGCGAGTCGCGGCGCCTGCTCGGCGCGAACGGGATCCTCGCCGAGTACGCCTCGATGCGTCACATGGCGAACCTGGAGTCGGTCTATACGTACGAGGGCACGCACGACATCCATTCCCTCATCCTGGGGCACGATGCGACCGGCCTCCCGGCCTACAACTGACGCCGCCGAGCTCCCGGCCTACAACCGAGGAATGCCAGGGGGGAGACATGAGACGAATCACCACGATCTTCGCGACCCTCGTTGTACCCGCCCTTCTTGTGGCGTGCGCCGCCGACTCCGGGGTCGGCGACGCCGGGGCTGACGGCGCCGGGGGAGAAGCGCCGGAGCGCGTGTCGGAGTTCGGCCGCTACGAGGGGTACACCGAGGCCCGCTACGACGGGTGGATCACGACCTCCCGCTACGTCGAGATGCGCGACGGCGTGCGGCTCGCGGTCGAGGTGACCCGGCCCGCGCTCGGAGGCGTGCCGGAGAGCGAGCCCCTGCCCGTCGTGTGGACGCATTCCCGCTATCACCGCAATCCGGGGCAGATCATCAGAGTCCTCGCGCCGGATCTCGATCCGGTCCCGGACATCCGGTCCATGGTCGACGCGAACGAGGATCTGCAGCGGCTCGTCCTGCACGGTTACGTCGTGGCGGCGGCCGGCGTGCGCGGGAGCGGCGCCTCCTTCGGCCGCTACGAGGGACTCTTCTCGGAGGCGGAGACGGCCGATGCGGTCGAACTCATCGAGTGGCTCGCCTCGCAGCCGTGGTCGGACGGCAACGTCGGCATGTACGGGGGCTCCTACCTGGGAATCACGCAGTACATGGCCGCCTCCGCGAGCCCCCCGGCGCTGAAGGCGATCTTCCCGGACGTGGCGGCGCTCGACATGTACGACCTCATGTACCCCGGCGGCGTGTACCGGGACGACCTTATCCAGCACTGGGGTGGCCTGACGCGCGAGTTCGACACCGAGATCCCGGCCCCGGTGGTGGACGAAGACGTGGAGGGCGTCCTCCTCCGACAGGCGATGGAGGAGCACGAGGACAACTGGGACGTGCTTGAGCACTACGGCCTCTCCCGCTACCGCGACGCTGCGACGCCGGATCTCGACTGGGAACGTCACGGCCCGAGCGGCGTGCTCGGGGACATCCTCGAGGCGGAGGTCCCCGCTTACCATTGGAACGGCTGGTACGACATCTTCGTCACCGACGCCACGCTGTGGTTCGCGAACTACCGCGGCCCGCAGAAGCTGGGCATCGGGGCATGGCCCCACTCGGGGATCCCGGACCCCGAGCTGATGGCCGAGCGCGTGGAACTGTACGCGGTGGAGCAGCACCGCTGGTTCGACTACTGGCTCAAGGGGATCGACAACGGCGTGCTCGACGAGGCGCCGATCCACTACGCGGTGATGAACGATCCGGGCGACTGGCGCTGGGTCGCGGCCGAGGCGTGGCCGCCCGCGACGACGAGCCGCCGCCTCTACTTCGCCTCCGGGACGAGCGGGAGCGTCGCGTCGGTCAACGACGGCGGGCTCTCGGTCGATGTTCCGGTGTCGGAGGAGGGATTCGACGAGTACGAGGTGGACCTCACGACGACGACCGGGACCACCAGCCGGTGGGACAACGCCGTCGGTGCGGCGCCGGATATGGTGTACCCGGACCTCGCCGAGACCGACGCGAGATCGCTGACCTACACAACGCCGCCGCTGGAATCGGATCTCACGGTCACGGGGCACCCCGTCGTGACGCTGTGGGTAACCTCGTCCACGCGGGACGCCGACTTCTTTGTGCTCCTCGAGGAGGTGGACCCAAGGGGCTTCTCCCGCTATGTGACCGAGGGCGTGCTGCGCGCTTCGCACCGCGGCCTGTCGGAAGCCCCGTGGGACAACCTCGGCCTCCCCTTCCAGCGCAGCTACGCCGGTGACGTCCAGCCGCTCCCGGACCAGCCGGCCGAACTCCGGCTCGACCTGCACCCCACATCGACCGTCTTCAACGCGGGCCATCGCCTGCGCGTGACGGTCATGGGTGCCGACCGCGACAACGCGGAGGAGGTCTCGGAGAACCCGCCCACCGTGCGCGTGTACCGCTCCGCCGCCCATCCATCAAGCGTTGAACTCCCCGTCGCCCCGGAGACGATGGAGGACACGCCCGGGTGAAGCTCCTCGTTCCCGAAATCGTGCGATCCTGAGCGTCGGCGTTTTCGAAGCGGCCAAGTCGCGCCACCGCGCGAACGAAGACCAGAGGAAGCTATGGCAGCAGATGCGGAAACGATGGCCCGGATCACGATTTGCCCGGGAGTATTCGGAGGGAAGCCGATCATTCGCGATCTCCGCATCGCCGCAGAGCACATCCCCGGCATGCTGGCCGCGGGTGATTCGCCGGAGATGATCCTCGAGGAATACCCGATGCTCGAACGCGACGACATCCGGGCTTGCCTGCTCTTCATCCACCGGGCCTTGGCGGGCGAACACGTCCACGAGCGGATACCGGTCCAGCAGGGCGTTCGAGGTTTCGAGGGGCCGCCCTTGACCGGACGGCTCTGGTCCCCGTTCCTCGCCTGCCACACGTTTCCTCCCGATACCGCCAAGAAGATGGTTCGCGCGGCGCCTGTCTCCGCGCGGGACGCTCCGGGAGCGTCGGTAACGGGAACCATCCGCTTCAACGAGGCAGAGCCATGTCCAACGTTTGTCGCTTTTTCGTCGGGTTCGCCATCGCCGCGGCGGCCGCCGTGCCGCTGGGGGCGCAGCAGCTCAGTACCGAGCAGTACGAGGGGTTGCGGGCGCGCCACATCGGACCGGTGGGCAACCGCGTCTCGTCGGTCGCGGGCGTCCCCGGAGACCGCAAGACGTACTTCGCCGGCGCCGCGACGGGGGGGCTCTGGAAGACGGACGACGCCGGGCTGCACTGGCGGCCCGTGTTCGATGACCAGCCCGTGCACTCCATCGGCGCCCTCGCCGTCGCCCCTAGCGACCACGCGGTCGTGTGGGCGGGGACCGGCGAAACCTCGATCCGCTCGAACGTCTCGATCGGGAACGGCGCCTGGAAGTCGACCGACGGCGGCGAGACCTGGACCCACATGGGGCTGGAGGGGACCGGCCGCATCGGCCGCATCCTGATCCATCCGGCGGACGCGGACATCGTATACGTGGCGGCGCTCGGGCACGCCTACGCGGAGTCCGACGAGCGGGGCGTGTACCGCACCTTCGATGGCGGCATCTCGTGGGAGAAGGTCCTCTTCGTGGACCGCGGGACGGGCGCCTACGACATGGTCATGGACCCCGCGAACCCGCGGAAGATCTTCGCCACGATGTGGGACATCGATCTCAAGACGTGGAAGCGCGACAGCGGCGGGCCGGGGAGCGGTCTCCACCTCACGATGGACGGTGGCGACACGTGGACCGAACTCGAAGGGAACGGGCTTCCGACGGGCACGCTCGGCAAAATCGCCGTCTGCATGTCCCACTCGGACTCGGACCGGGTGTATGCCCTCATCGAGACGAGCGACGGCGTGCCGATGGAGGAGTACGAGACCGACACGGGCGAGCTGTGGAGCAGCGATGACGGCGGCCGCACGTGGCGGCTCGTGAACTACAGCCACGACCTCGCGACCCGGCAGGCCTACTACACGCGCTGCGGCGTCGCCTCCGACGACCGCGACGAACTCTACTTCCTCTCGTCCAGCTTCAGCGTGAGCCGCGACGGGGGCGCGACGTACGAGATGTTCAACTTCCTCGGCGGCGGCCCGCTGGGCGGCGACCCGCAGGCCCCGGGGTGGGACCTGCACGACATCTGGGTCGATCCGGAGAACTCGGACCGCGTCTTCATCGGCGGCGACAGCGGCGTCGCGATCACGGAGAACCGGATGAAGTCGTGGTCGCGCATGCAGCTGCCGATCGCGCAGATGTACCACGTCACGGTGGACAACGAGATCCCCTACAACGTGATGGGGAACCGGCAGGACGGGCCCTCCTACCACGGGCCGTCGAACACGCGCTACAGCGGCTTCTGGGCGCGCGGACTCATCCCGCGCGGCGACTGGACGACGGTGGGCGGCGGCGAGAGCGGCTTCGCGACGCCCGACCCCACCGACCCCAACATCGTGTGGTCGAGCGCCTCCGGCGCCGGCGCCGTCGGCGGCATCGTCGTGCGGCACGACCGGGAGCGCGGCCAGTTCCGCGATGTCGAGGTATGGCCCGAATCCACCATGGGATATCCGGCGGAGGAGATCCGCTACCGCTTCCAGTGGACCTTCCCCCTCCTCATCTCCCCGCACGACAACGAGACGATCTACGTCACGAGCCAGCACGTGCACCGCACGCGCAACCGCGGCCAGAGCTGGGAGGTCATCAGCCCCGACCTCTCCACGAACAACCGGGAGCGGATGACGATCTCCGGCGGGCTCACGCCGGACAACATCGGCGTGGAGTTCTGCTGCGTGATCTACGCCTTCGACGAGTCGCCCATCGAGCAGGGCGTCTTCTGGGCCGGCACGAACGACGGCCTCGTGCAGGTGAGCCGCGACGACGGCGCGACGTGGACGAACGTCACGGAGAACATCCCGAACCTGCCCCCGGACGGCATCGTGCGGAGCATCGACGCCTCCCGCTTCGACGTCGCGAAGGCCTACATCACGATCGAGCACCACCAGGTGGGCGACTTCGACGCGCGCGCCTACAAGACGGACGACTTCGGGGCGACGTGGACGCAGATCACCGATGGGGTCGACAACTATCCGGTCGACTACACGCGCTACCTGCTCGAGGACCCGGTGCGGCCGGGCCTCCTCTACCTCGGCACCGAGACGAACGTCTACATCAGCTACGACGACGGGGAGAGCTGGCAGCTCTTCATGCCGAACCTTCCCCCGTCGCCGTACTACGGGCTCATCATCCAGGAGCACTTCAACGACTTCGTGGCCGGGACGTACGGCCGCGGCTACTGGATCCTCGACGACCTGAGCGGGGTGCAGCAGCTCACGCCCGAGATCGCGGCCTCCGACGCCCACCTGTTCGCGCCGCGCGACGCGTACCGCTTCAACGACATCTCCGAGCCCCAGATCATGTACGAGGACTGGTCCGTGGGTCAGAACCCGCCCAACGGGGCGTCGATCAACTACTGGCTCGGCGGCGGGGAGGGACGCGAGGTGCAGGTTCGCGTCGAGAACACCGAGGGTGACACGCTGGCCACGCTCGACGGCTCCAGCCACGACGGCTTCAACCGGGTGTGGTGGAACTTCCGCGGCCCCGACGCGAACCCGATCGAGTACCGAACGAAGCCGCAGTTCGCCGACTGGATGCCGATGCCGGAGGTCGCCCGCACGGCCGGGGGCGGCTTCTTCGGCTTCGGCGGCGGGCCGCGCCAGCCACCGGGCACCTACACGGTGACGCTGGTCGTGGACGGCGAGGACGTGGGGTCCGAGGAACTGACGGTCCTCCGCGATCCGAGTTCCGAGGGCTCGATGGCGGACATCCTCGCGCAGAAGGCGCTCCTCGACGACATCGTGGAGGATCGGAACCGGCTCGCCGACGCCGTCAACCAGATCGAACTCCTGCGGCGGCAGATCCATGACCTGCGACCGGTGCTCGAGGAAGCCGGGGACGCGGAGGACGTGCTCGAGGCGGGAGAGGCGCTCGACGAATCGCTCATCGAGGTGGAGGGCGAACTCGTGCAGCTCAAGAACACGGGGCCGGACGGAGTGCGCTGGCCCTCGATGATCGCCGGCCGCCTGCAGTACCTCCAAGGGGCGGTCGGCACGGCGGACTTCCCGCCCACCGACCAGCACGCCGAGGTGGCGCAGCTCCTGAGCGACCAGATCGACGAGGTCGTCGTGCGGTTGCAGGCCGTCCTCGCCGACGAACTGGTGGAGTTCAACCGGCTGCTGCAGGCGAGGGTCGGCCGCGTGATTACGACTGAATGAAGCAGCCCTACGCCAGACAATGCGCGTGGTACATCTGTTCCTTCTTGATGTACTCGAGAGTAACCGTAGCGCAATCATCGTCGGCCATCAGACCTTGAACGCAGCCGTTCCAGGCCTTAACCGATTCGTCGTCATCAAGATCGGAGGCGGAGATCGCACAATCGGGGTCGTCACCGTCGGCGGACACGCCCGCGAGGCTCCCGCGCATGAACTCGCGGAAGACCGGATCACTCATACCCTTTACGACATCGTCCACGTCGACGTGCGGGGTTGCGAACGGTCCCTCGCCCATCGGGTAGGTGTTGACGGTACGCGACTTCCTGTTCACCGCCGCATACTGCCCCGGCTGGAGGTCATCCATCGCCGACGCGACCACTTGTGCGGCCCAGGCCCCATCGTCCAACGTGGGCGATACGACTTCACCCTCATCGGCACATGCGGCCAGCGCGAACCCCAGCACGGCAAGAGCCTGAACGCTTCGCTTCATCCGTGGAATCTTTCTTCCATGTTCATGCGGGAAAAAAATAGTTGCCGAAAAAAGGTACGGAGGTGTACGACGACTCGCAAACAGGGGACGGGTGTCGTGCGATACGACCCGGCTCGCACGCGCACAGGTCTCAGGCAGTGAGCGGAAGGAGACTGCGGAAGCGATCCGGCATCCTACGGTTGACGGCCGCGGGGGCGCTGGCCGGGGGCACGCTCGCCTGTGCGCCCGGCGGCGATTTCGCCCCCGAATCGCGCGCCGCGCCGGCGGGCTTCTGCTCGAACGTGCCCCGCTCGCAGTACGCCGGCTTGGAGCGCGTCGAGGTCGCGGATGACTGGTTCGAAGTCTATCGCGTCGCCCCGAGGGTGTACGCGATCTACGAGCCGTCCCAGTTCCAGGAGGTCATCTCCTACCTGATCCTAGGTGAGGAGGGTGCCCTCCTCTTCGACACGGGGATGGGGATCGGCCGCATCCGCGCCGTCGTGGACGAGCTTACGGCGCTGCCCGTGACCGTCCTCAACTCGCACACGCATATGGACCACGTCGGGGGCAACGCGGAGTTCGAGCGTGTCCTCGCCATGGACACGGAGTTCACCCGCATCCGCGCCCGCGGCCGCCCGAACCCCGAGGTGCGGGGAGAGGTGGCCGCGAGCGCCCTCTGCCGTGCCCTGCCTGCGGGGATCACGGAGGACAACTACCACACGCCCGCCTTCGAGATCTCCGGCTTCATCGACGACGGACACCGGATCGATCTGGGGGAACGCACTCTCGAAGTCATCGCCGTCCCGGGCCACACGCCCGATGCGATCGCCCTCGTTGATCGCGAGGCCGGGTTCCTCTGGACCGGGGATTCCTTCTACGAGGGCCCGATCTGGCTCTTCGCCCCCGAAACGGACTTGGAGGCGTACCGGACCTCGATGGCCCGGCTCGCCGAGCTTGTCCCGGAGTTGACGACGCTGTTCACGGCCCACAACACGCCGGTCGCGCAGCCCTCGCGGCTGCTCGAGCTGCACGACGCCGTGGAAGCCATGTTCGACCGGATCGCCGTCGGCAACCGACTTCAGGACGGCGGGGTCGAGTTCGTGTTCGAGGGGTTCTCGATCATGATCGGCCCGGATCCGCGTTGATCGACCCGATCCGCGACTTCATCGAGCGGGAGGGCCTTCTCGTCCTCGATGGCGGCTTGGCGACGGAACTCGAGGCGCTGGGCTGCGATCTCAACGATCCACTGTGGTCCGCCCGCGTCCTCATCGATGACCCCGCCGTGATCCGCGCCGCCCACCGCCGCTTCCTCGAGGCGGGCGCCGACTGCATCGCCACCTCGACGTACCAGGCGACCTTCGAGGGCTTCCGAGCCCGGGGCCTCGACGCGGCGGCGACCACCCGCCTCCTGCGCGACTCCGTCGACTTGGCCATCTCGGCGCGCGCGGACTTCCTAGCCGGCCGGCCGGCGTCCCCGCTCGGTGCCCCGCCGCCTTCGAACCGGGCGGCGCCCCCAACTCCGGCGCCGCGCCCGGTCCCGCCCTCGAGCCGCCCGCCGTCTCCGAGCCGCCCGCCGCCCCTCGTTGCGGCGAGCGTCGGGCCGTACGGGGCCTACCTGGCCGATGGATCCGAATACAGGGGCGACTACGGGCTCTCTGCGCCCGAGTTGTATGACTTCCATGCGCGACGCTGGGAGGTCCTCGCGGAGACCGAGGCCGACGTCCTCGCCTGCGAGACCACCCCGTCGGTGGAGGAAGTCCGCGCCTACTGCCGGCTGGCCGCCGTGTCCCGCCGCCCCGTGTGGATCAGCTTCCAGTGCCGCGACGGTGCCCGCCTCGCCGATGGCACCCCGCTCGAGACCGCCGCCGCCCTGTGCGACGCCGAACCCCATGTCGTCGCGGTCGGCGTGAACTGCGTCGATCCGCGCCTCGTCGTCCCCCTCGTCCGCGTGGCGCGGCGGGCGACCGAAAAACCGATCCTCGCCTATCCGAACTCGGGGGAGGAATGGGACGCGGACGCGAAGCGCTGGACGGGCCCCGCGACCCCGATGGACTGGGCCCGGAGCGCGGCCGAGTGGCGCGCGGCGGGCGCCGACGGCGTCGGCGGCTGCTGTCGCGTGGGTCCCGGCGAGATCGCCGCCGTCCGCGCCGGGGCCGCATCTTCTCAAAAGACCGTCACTTGAGAAGGAAGTGGAGCTGCATGCGCGCGACTCGCGACATCGCCGCCGGTACCGTCAGCACGCTGCTTGTCGTGCCCGTTGCGCCCGCCCTGCTCCACGGCCAGACCCCCCCTTCGGCGCGGGCGTCGCAGATCGGGTCCCCTCCCGTCATCGATGGCCGGCTCGACGACGACGCGTGGAGCGGCAGCTTCAGGACCGCCGTCCTTCGATTCAACGCCTCGTACTCCTTCACGCCCCGCGTATACCTCCAGGCCAACGTCCAGTACAACGACGATACGAAGGACGTCGGGACGAACGTTCGGTTCGCCCGGCTCGATACGGCCGGCACCGGGTTGTATATCGTGTGGAACGACACGAGTCACACCGGCTCGCTCGAACGCACCGGAATCATGGCGGGTCCGAAGCAGCGGCAGCTCGTTGTCAAGTACAGCCGGCTGTTCAACCTGACCGGGTAGCGCGCGAGGCGGCCCTTGGAGCAGCCACATGCGGGCTGCGAAGCGCGGGAGAAGCGAATCTCCATGTGGCATGACGACATCCTGGGCACGATCGGCGGCACGCCCCTGGTGCGCCTGAACCGGCTCCCGGCGCACCTGCCCGGCACCGTTCTCGCGAAGCTGGAGTATTTCAACCCCGGCGGCTCCGTCAAGGACCGGATCGGGATCTCGATGCTGGAGGACGCCGAGGCGCGGGGTGAGATCGCCCCCGGCGGCACGATCATCGAGGGCACGAGCGGCAACACCGGCGTCGGGCTCGCGCTTGCGGCCATCGCCCGCGGCTACAGGTGCATCTTCGCGACCACGGACAAGCAGAGCCCGGAGAAGATCGCCATCCTGCGGGCGCTCGGCGCGGAGGTCATCGTCTGCCCGACGGCGGTCGCGGCGGAAGATCCCCGCTCCTACTACGAGGTCTCGCGCCGACTCGCGAGGGAGACGCCCAACTCCTTCTACATGAACCAGTACGACAACCCCGCCAACACGCTCGCCCACGTCCGGACGACGGGCCCCGAGTTGTGGGAAGGGACGGAGGGGAGGATCACGCACCTCTTCGTCGGCTCCGGCACCGGCGGCACGATCTCCGGCTCCGCCGCCTACCTCAAGGAACGGAACCCGGACATCAGAATTGTCGGCGTGGACCCGTTCGGTTCCGTCTATTGGAAGTACTTTCACACCGGGGAGTTCGACGAGGACGAGATCTACCCGTACGTCACCGAGGGGGTGGGGGAGGACATCCTCGCCGGAAACATGAACTTCGACATCGTGGACGACTACGTGCGCGTCACCGACCGAGAATCGATGCTCATGACGCGTCGCTTGGCGCGCGAGGAGGGGATGTTTCTCGGCGGCTCGTGCGGCATGGCGATGGCCGGCGCTCTCCAGTGGATGGACGCGAACCGCGACGCGGTCTCAGACGACGCGGTACTCGTCGTGATGATGCCCGACGGCGGCTATCGCGCGCTCGGAAAGGTCTACAACGACGTTTGGATGCAGGAGCACGGCTTCCTCGACGAGGGCGAGACCCTCACCGCGGGAGTGCTCGTCGCACGCCGTTCGACCGAGAGGCCGCTGGTGTCGGCCCCGGTCGACATGTCGCTGGAGGATGCGATCGCCTCGATGCGGGAGCATGCGATCTCGCAGCTGCCGGTGACGGAGGGAGGAGAAGTCGTCGGGAGCCTCATCGAGCAGAACATCCTGCGCTTCCTCATGGGAGACCCCGACGCGCGGGGGCCCCTCGTGCGCGACGCCATGGGCCCGCCCTTCCCGACGGTGGGGGCCTCGAACCCCGTCCACGCGTTCGCCAACGCCCTCAGCGGAGATCAGCCCGCCGTACTCGTGCAGCAGGAAGACGGCACGCTCGGCATCCTCACCCGCTCCGACCTCATCTCCGCCTTGGGCGCCGGAAAGGGCGGGTGACCGGATGGCGAAGAAGCTCCCCCTCAAGGAGTGGCTCAGGAAAATCCGCGCCAGAAAGGAGGCGTCAAAGAACCGCGTGACCACCGAGAGCATCCTGAGGGCCCGCGACGCCGACCGGAAGTGACGGTCGCGTTGAAGCATCGGTGCCCCAGAAAGCCTGCGGGCGATTTGAGGGACGGATGATCGCATCCGGCAGGATGGTGCAGACGGCCGCTTCTTGACTTGATGTTCGCGCGCGAACATCTTTCAGCATCCTTTCCCTCCGGAGCACCGAGATGAGCGATTCAGATTTCGTCACGAGTGAGGCGGCTGCCCAGCGCCTCGGCTACACGACGCAGCACGTCCGTCGCCTAGTCAGCCAAGGCATGCTGCTTGGAAGCAAGATCGGACGAGATTGGATCATCAAGGAAAGGAGCGTCGAACGATACATCGCGACACGCAACGAGGAGCAGCTCGTACTCCCGGTTGTGCCGAAACGACGACGCCGACGGACGAAGACGAAGGAAACGGCGTCGCCGCCTCCGCCGGATCCAGCGAGTGGAGAGGTCTACTTCGAGACGGAACATGGTCGGGCCATCCTCGGTGACTCGCTCGACTACATGCGTGACTTGCCGGACCGATCCGTTGATCTCGTGGTCACGAGCCCCCCGTTCGGCCTTCAACGGAAGAAGGAGTATGACAACCCTGATGCCGCCCGGTACGTCGAGTGGTTCAGACCGTTTGGAGCGGAGTTCCGACGGATCCTGAAGGACTCCG
The DNA here is from genome assembly GCA_012270965.1 of Candidatus Palauibacter poriticola. GTDB lineage: Bacteria > Gemmatimonadota > Gemmatimonadetes > Palauibacterales > Palauibacteraceae > Palauibacter > Palauibacter poriticola. The sequence continues at coordinate 88,628 of JAAXHJ010000097.1, read as the reverse complement.
GAAGCTTGGTTATCGACATCGGAGGATCGTGGGTCCGGGGACAGCCGACACGTAGCCTCTACCACTTCCGTCTTCTGGTGATGCTGTGTGACGAGTTCAAGTTTCACCTCGCCCAGGAACTGTACTGGTGGAACCCGTCAAAACTTCCGACGCCGGCGGAGTGGGTGACCGTGCGGCGCATCCGAGTGAAGGATGCCGTCAACTCGGTCTACTGGCTTTCGCCGACGCCTTGGCCCAAAGCGTCGAATCGGCGTGTGCTCCAGCCCTACAGCCCCAGCATGAAGTCCCTCTTGAGGAACGGCTACAAGAGCAAGCTCCGCCCATCAGGCCATGACATCAGCGACAAGTTCACGCGAGACAACGGAGCAGCGATCCCACCAAATCTGATCGCGGTCGCCAACACCGAGAGCAACAGCTACTACCTGCGGTACTGTCGAGCCAAGGGGATCAAGCCCCATCCGGCACGGTTTCCGACGGCGCTTCCGGAGTACTTCATCCGCATGCTGACCGACAAGGGCGACACGGTGATCGATCCGTTCGCCGGTAGCTGTGTCACGGGAGCCGCATGCGAACGTCTCCAGCGGTCTTGGACCTGCGTGGAGCTGGTCGAGAGCTACTTGGAAGGAGCGGTGGCCCGATTCGAGGAACCTACCGATTCCTCAGCCCCCCCGGCCGCCAACGACCCGCGGAATTACTACCGGATTGGGCGACCGGACATCCTTTGGAACGGAAACCCCGAACCTCCGCTCGCGGGCGACGGTGGGAGAAACCGGCGTACTAAGTCGGAGAAAACGGATTCTCGCTCCTCATCCTGAGGATGGCCTCCGATTGCTTTCGGAGGATCTCCGCGATGGTGGTTGGAGTCTCCCGAATCTTCCCGAAGGCCGTCTTGTCGAGCAGGAAGATCGTGGTAGCCGAGCGGGCCATGATCATGTTTGCAAACTTGCGCGCATCGGACGTGAAGGTGGTGTTTGCCACGAACATGATGTGACTGGCCGCTGTCACGGGAAGTAGCCCGACTTCCTTGGCAATCTCCTCCAAACGAATCGGCTCCGTCGTGTTCTTGCACTGAAGCTGCCACCGAGTCGGCAGGCCCCCCAGAAGTCCGGTCATGAGGATATCGACTTCCGCGTGGGCCGTTTGCGCGCTTCGTTTTCTCCACGCGACGAACTGCAGGCCGAGGAGGCGCATGATGTGGATCGTGTATGCTTCCAAGGCAGCTCCGCGTACATGAGGCTCCTTGGCTGACAGCTCCACGTAGATGTCGTCCGGCTTCTTCTTGTAATATTCGGATACTACCGATTCGAGATCTCTTAGCGTTGTCTCCAGGAAGGGAGTGAGCACGTCGCTTCGGAACTTCTCCGTCGTCCGAACCTTCGACGTCTTGCCGCTCTTCGTACCACCGGTGCGGAACTCAACCAGACCGGTGTCCCGAAGCGGCTCGAGGATGGCCTTCGGAAGCGATTGCCTGCCGATCTGAACGCCTTGCGTGGTCTCGACCCAGTCCCGTATCTCGGCCGCCGGGAACCAGCCGTCCGGATCGAGGGCGCAAAGGCCTGCGAGGAAACCTCGCTGCGCCGCGTCCAAGTCAGTGAGCGATGCGATCGAGGCCGCGTCCAGCCCGACCAGTGCTTTCACGGCCTCCTCGGAGATGTTCCACGGGTCTCTTTTCCCCTGCGGGAAGACACCTGCCATGGAGAGCCACATACGCAAGGAGTTGATGGCGGTATTGTGCACCGACACGGGAAACCCTTGGGCGCTCAGGAAGCGGGCGAGAGAATCGCCGGTCACGCGCAGACCATCGGCCTGCATCTGCCGAATCCCCTCGATGACGCGAAGCCCGCCACGTTCGAGAAGTATGTGCCGTGCGAACCGGTCATAGAGGTCAGCGGGTTCCAGACTCGCCAGCGACCGGGCCAGCTCCGTTGGCTCGCGGTCCTTGGTTAGAAGGCCGTACTGGATGGCGGACTCTACCGGCAGGCTCCGCGTCCTGGAGGAAGTCTCGCGCGGAAGCCGAACGGGAGGTCGCCAAACCGCTTCCTGCAGGGCCTCCGGGTCTCCGGCGTGCTGGATCAGAGCGTCAAGGAAGGCGGGTAGATTGATCAGGTTGGGCGTGAACCCCGTGCCGACGGGAATCGCCGAGGCCTTTCCCGGCACGGCAAACTCAGCCTTCGCCGGGGAGGGAGTAGAGGTGGGCGGTGACGAGGGCGGCGACGAGCAGGAGGAGGGCGACGACCCAGAGGTGTCCGGCGGCGAACACGGCCGAGACGAGGATGGCGCTCCACAGGAAGATGGTCGCGCCGCGCCGTACTCGGGTGGAAATCACGCCGCGCTCACGGTAGGCGGTGAGGTAGCGGCCGAAGAGGCGGTTCTCGTGCAGCCATCGCTCCGCGCGAGGGGAGCTGCGCGCGAAGCACCACGCGGCGAGTAGCAGGAAGCATGTCGTGGGCCACAGGGGCACGACGATGCCGATGATGCCGGCGCTCACGCTCAGGCTCCCCACGCCCAGGAAGACGGCTCGCCGCACGGGCCCCGGCAGTGAGCGCGCGGCGCGCTCCGCCGCCCTGTGATCGATGGGGCACCGGGCCCCCGGCGGGGAGTTCGCGGTCTGCCCCCGGGAGATGTCCGGCCTCGGCGTCGGGTTGGCGATATTCGTCACGGCTCGGTGTTCTCGGTGCTCCCGCGTCCTCGGGGTTCGGTTCTCGGAATCCCGCGTCGCGGGACGAGGGGTCATGCGCCCGGGAGGACTCGAACCCCCAGCCTTCTGATCCGAAGTCAGACGCTCTGTCCAATTGAGCTACGGGCGCGGGTGGCGCGAGCGGAAAACGGTAGAACCGGCCCGCATCCGATGCAACCGGGATCCGCCGTTTCCCGCCGGAACGCCCTTGGAGGAGCCGGTCCCCGGCACTCTCGGTAGCTCGCGGACTTCCGAGACGCGGCACTAGATTCGGGGACGCCAACCACCTCACCCGGAGCTGACGATGCGACGACTGCGTATACTCCTCCTCCTCGGCGCCTTGGCCACCGGCCCACTGGCGCTCGCGACGCCCGCCCCCTCCCTGGCCCAGAGCCGCGCGAACGTGGCCATGGCGGAGGGCTGGCCCGACGCCGATCCGAATGACGTGGAGTCGGTCGACAGCATCCTGGCGGCCCTCTACGACGTGATCTCGGGCCCCGCCGGCCAGGCGCGGGACTGGAATCGCTTCCGCTCCCTGTTCATCCCGGAGGCCCGCCTCATTCCCACGGCCCGGTCCCCGGAGGGCGCGCACGGCTACAGCGTGTGGAGTCCGGGCGAATACGCGGAACGGGCGGGCGGCTTCCTCGAACAGAACGGATTCTTCGAGCGGGAGATCGCCCGCAGCGAGGCGCGCTTCGGCCCCGTGGTGCACGCGTTCTCGACCTACGACTCGAAGCGCAACGCGGACGACCCCGAGCCGTTCGCGCGCGGCATCAACTCGATCCAGCTCATGCACGACGGCGACCGCTGGTACGTTGTCACCATCTACTGGGCCGCGGAACGGCCGGATCTGCCGATCCCGGGACAGTATCTGCCCTCCAGAAACGGAGGAGATACCCCGTGAAGTTCTCCCCGAAACCCCGCCCCCCCGCCGCGTCGCGCGCCGCTTCGTGGCGTATCGCCGCGTGGACCGCCACGGCGGCCGTCGCGCTGGCGGCTGCACCGCCGCTCGCCGGACAGGGTCTCGCCCGTTTCGAGCCCGCCCCCGCGCGCGACAACGCCTTCGCCCTCACGCTCGAATCCATCATGCGGGGCTCCGAGCACGTCGGGCAGACGCCCGTCGGCGTGAGCTGGTCCGACGACGGCGAGTGGATCTACTTCCGCTGGCTCCCGGGCGGTGCCGAGTGGCACGAGCAACGCGCGCTGTACCGTGTCCGTTCGACCGGCGGCACGCCCGAGCGGGTCGATGACGAGGAAGAGCTTCGCCTCGGCCCCATCCTGGCGCCGGGCGACGTCTCCCCGGATGGCCGCTGGCGCGTGACGTCCTCCGACGGAGACCTCTATCTCATCGAGCGGGACGGCGCCGCGACCCGCCGGCTGACCCACACGGAGGACTTCGAGGCGGGGCCCGTCTTCTCCGGCGACGGCGCTTCCATCTTCTTCCGCCGCGGGAACAACCTCTTCGCCTTCGACATCGATGACGGCGAGATCCGGCAACTCACCTCGATCGGCGGCCCGGAGACGCCCGAGGATCCGGATGCCGAGGGGCACAAGGCCTTCCTCGAAGAGCAGCAGCGAGAGCTGTTCGAGCACATCCGCGTGCAGGACATCCGGGAGGAGCGCGCCGAGGAGCGGCGCGAACTCCGGGAGGCCGGGCAACGCGAGACCCTGCACCTCGCACAGGGTGAGCGCGCGCAGTCCTTCGTCGCCGACCCGACCGGACGCCGCGTCGCCGTCACCGTCACGCGCGGCGGCTTCGGCGGCGAGGGCCGGAGCACCGACATCCCCCTCTGGATCACGCAGTCGGGCTACACCGAGAACACGGAGATGCGGGCCAAGGTCGGGGACGAGCAGGGCGTCTCGCGCCTCGCCATCGTCGACACGGGGACGGGCGAGGCGACTTGGCTCGACCTGACGGGAGACGGCTCGAGGCCGGAATCCGAGCCGGAGGCGGAGTTGGAGGAGGCGGCGTCCGAGGTGGCGGAATCGGAGGCGACGGAATCCGAGGCGGACGGCGCGGCATCGGGCGGCCCCCCGACGGACGCCGCGGAACGCGACGATCGCCTCGCCGTCGCGAGCTTCGCGGGCTGGAACGACGCGGGATCCCACGGACTCGTGTTCGCGGTCGACTACGACTACAAGACGTGGCGCCTCTACGCCTACGAAGCGGCGACCGGCTCGCTGACGCTCCTGGACACGCACCACGACGAGGCGTGGGTCGGCGGCCCCTGCTTCGGCTTCCAAGGTGCGGGCTGCATCGGCTGGCTCCCGGCGGAAGCCGCCGGATCGACGCCCCGCGCGTGGTACGTGAGCGAGGAAACCGGCTACTCGCACGTCTATGCGATCGACGCCGACGGCGGCAACAAGGAGGCGCTCACGGCCGGCGAATGGGAGGTTCTCGGCGCAACGATCCCGGACGGGTGGGACGCCTTCCTCCTACAGACGAGCGAACTCTCCCCCTTCGACCAGCACCCGTGGCGCATGGACTTCGACGGCTCCGACCGGGTTCAGCTCCTCGAGGGAGAGGGATCGTTCACCGTCACGCCGTCGCCCGACGGGCGCCGCTTCGCCGTCCTCCATTCGCGCGCGAACCGGCCGCCCGAACTCTACCTCGCCGACGCCGCGCCGGGCGCCGAGATGACCCAGGTCACGACCTCCCCCACCGAGGCGTGGCTTGGCTTCCCCTGGCTCCGGCCCGAGATCGTGCACTTCGAGGCCCGCGACGGGACGCCGGTGCCCGCTCGCATCTACCGGCCCTCCGACTTCGGAGTCGAGCGCAACGGGGCCGGCGTCATCTTCGTCCACGGGGCGGGATACCTGCACAACGTCCACAACTGGTGGTCCAACTACTACCGCGAATACATGTTCCACCACTTCCTGGCGGCCCAGGGCTACACGGTGCTCGACATCGACTACCGCGGCTCCGCCGGCTACGGGCGCGACTGGCGCACGGCGATCTACCGGCACATGGGCGGCTGGGATCTCTCCGACCAGGTGGACGGCGCCGCGTACCTCGTCCGCGAGGAGGGCGTCGACCCCGACCGCATGGGGATCTACGGCGGTTCGTACGGCGGCTTCATCACGCTGATGGCGCTCTTCACGGCGCCGGAGTCCTTCGCGGCGGGCGGCGCGCTCCGCGCCGTGACCGACTGGGCGCACTACAACCACTGGTACACGAGCCGCATCCTCAACCTCCCCCACGAGGACGAGGAGGCGTACCGCCAGTCCTCCCCCATCTACTTCGCGGAGGGCTTCGAGGGACACCTCCTCATGGCGCACGGGATGTACGACACGAACGTGCACTTCTCCGATGTCGTGCGCCTCGCCCAGCGTCTCATAGAATTGGGGAAGGAGAACTGGGAGATGGCCGTGTACCCGGTGGAGAACCACGGTTTCGCGGAGCCCTCGTCGTGGACGGACGAATACCGGCGCATCTACGAGTTGTTCGAGCGCGTGATCGGCGGCGGCCGCGGGGCGTCGGCAAACGGGGCATCGGCAAACGGAGCGCCGGCAAACGGGGAGGGTGGCTGAACACACGGGCGCTCCTCGCGGCGACCCTCCTCGCGGCGGCCCTCCTCGTCTCGGCCTGCGGCGTGCCGGATCCCGGACCCTGGGTCGAGGCGGACGGCTACCGCTGGCGAGAGTTGCGGCCGCGGGGATCGGGCGGCTTCCGGCCGCTCGTTGGTTCCGACCTCGGAGTGACCTTCCTGTACGACGTCGATGAGGCGACGCGCCTCCGCAACCGGGTGCTCGCGGAGGGTCAGGGTGTTGCGATCGGGGATGTCGACGGGGACGGTCTGGCCGACCTCTTCCTCGCCGGCTTCGGGCGCGCGAGCGCCCTCTACCGCAACCTCGGCCGCTGGCGCTTCGAGGAGATCACGCCGCCCGTGCTCGCGCTCGAGGGTGTGTTCGCGAGGGGCGCCACGCTCGCCGACATCGATGGAGATGATGACCTCGATCTCGTGATTGCGGTCCACGGGGGCCGAAACCGGATCTTCCTCGGCGATGGTGCGGGCGGCTTCACGGAACTCGACGACGCGGGCCTCACCGCGGAGTGGGGGAGCACGACCTCCACGCTCGCCGACGCCGATGGCGACGGCTATCTCGACCTCTACATCGCCAACTACAAGACGCGGCAGGTGGATGACCTCTACCCGCCGGACGTTCTCGACATCAACCACCTCCAGCGCGGCGAGGACGGGAATCTCATCCCTCCGGAGCTGCGGGAACTGTACGACGAGCACTACCACGTGGAGTTCGACGGCCGCTTCGTGCGCCGCTTCGAGCTTGGAGAGCCGGACGAATATTACACCGGGCTCGGCGACGGACGGTTCGCGCCCGCGGGCCCCGGAGCGCCTCTCGCGCGTTCCCGCGGGAACGTCTCGACGCCGGCTCGCGACTGGGGACTCGCGGCAAGGTTCAGCGACTGGGACGAGGATGGCGATCCGGATCTCTACGTGGCGAACGACTTCAACAGCGAGGACGGAATCTGGATCAACCGCGGCGACGGGACGTTCGCGCCCGCCTCAAGTGCGGCCGTCCGCACGACGAGCCTCTCCTCGATGGCCGTCGATGTCGGAGATCTCGACCGCGACGGGGACCTCGATCTCCTCACCACGGACATGCTCGCCCGGGACGCGGCGGCGCGCCTCGTCCAGACCCCGAGCTACGAGCCCGTTCCCGAACGGCCCGGCGTCACGGACACCCGAATCCAGGTGAACCGGAACGCGGTCCAGCTCAACCGGGGGGACGGAACCTTCGCCGAGGCGGCGTGGGAACTCGGGCTCGCCGCCTCCGACTGGACGTGGGGCGCGCTCATCATGGACGCGGATCTCGACGGCTGGAACGACATTCTCGTCACGACGGGACACGCGTGGGACCAGTTGCACGGCGACGCGAACGCCCGCGTGGCGGCGATCCCCGCCCTGCCCGCCGAGCAGGCCCTGCGCATGTTCCCCCCGCTCGCGCAACCGAACGTCGCCTTCCGCGGAGGGGAGGACGGGTTCAGCGATGTGAGCGAGCGCTGGCGCTGGGGAGTCGAGGCGGACATCTCGCACGGTCTCGCGGCGGGCGATCTCGACCGCGACGGAGACCTCGACGTCGTCGTGACCCGGCTCGGGGCGCCTCCCCTCCTGTACCGGAACGACGCCGCTGCGCCCCGTATCCTCGTGCGTCTCCGGGGGACGGGCCCGAACACGCGCGGCATCGGAGCCCGCATCCGCCTCGAGCATGCCGCCGCCGGCCACTCCGGCGGCCCCGAGGTGCCGGGCAGCGCGGGTGCCCCCCCGGCACCGGGCAGCGTGGGCGGCCCCCCGGCACCGGGCAGCTTGGCGGCGTACCCCGCCCAGGTGCGCGAGATCACGGCGGGAGGCGCCTATCTCTCCTCTTCGGAACCCGTGGCCAGCTTCGCCGCGGCGGCGGACGGAGCGGTGATCCTCACCATCGACTGGCCGGACGGCCGCCGCACGCGGCTGGAGGGTGTCGTCGCAAATCGCGAATACGTGATCGACGCCGCCACCGCGACGCCGGTGGTGGGTTCCGATCCGGCCGCCGGTGCCATCACGGCGGGCACCGACGCGGTGCGTGCCGACTCGGTGGGCACCGACTCGGTGGGCGCCGGCGCGAACGATCCCGCCAAGGCGGCGACACCCGCGGTGCGCACCCATTTCGTCGATGTTTCGGATCGGCTCGGGCACCGGCATGTCGAATCGCCCTTCGACGACCGGCTCCGGCAGCCGCTCCTGCCCCACTCGCTCGACCGGCTCGGACCGGGCGTATCGTGGATCGATGTCGAGGACGATGGCGATGCGGATCTCGTGGTTGGGAGCGGCCGCGGGGGCAGCCCGGTCCTGATTCGCAACGACGGGGACGGTTTCGCCGCCCCGCGGGCCGTCGTGCCCGCGCTGGCGTGGGACGCGACCGCCGTGCTGCCGCATCGCGCGGCCGACGGTCGCGTCGCGCTGCTCATCGGCACGAGCGCGTACGAGGCGGGCACGCCCGCGGAGGCCGCGGCCGTTCCCGCGGTCATCGCGGCGCCGCTCGGCGCGTCCGCCCCGGCGCCCCCGCTCATCGACGCCGCCGGCACCCCGCCCGGGCAGCCCCCCGCCACCTCCGGCCCTCTCGCCCAAGCCGACATCGACGGTGACGGCGATCTCGACCTCTTCGTCGGCGGACGCGTCGCCCCCGGCGCCTACCCCTTGGCCGTCGACTCCCGCCTGCTAATCCATGACGGCGACACCTTGCGCGTCGACCCGGAGCGCTCCCTCCCCTTCGCGCGCCTCGGACTCGTCTCCGCCGCCCTCTTCACGGACTACGACCTTGATGGCGACCCCGACCTCGCGCTGGCCTTGGATTGGGGCAGCGTCCGCCTCTTCCGCAACGATGGGGGCCGTTTCACCGATGTGAGCGACGCGCTGGGGCTGACTCGTCTCACGGGGCGCTGGAACGGCCTCGCCGCCGCGGACTTCGATGAGGACGGACGGCCCGACCTCGTCGCGACCGGCTGGGGCGCGAATCTCGACGTACCCTCCACCTACTCCCTCATCTACGGCGACATGAATCGCGACGGCGTCGTCGATCTCGTCGAAGCCCGGATGGAATCGGGCACGTGGCGCCCTCTCCGGGGAAGAGACGCGCTCGCCGTCCCGGGCGGACTCTCGACGCTCCTGCGCGTGACCTACGTGCGATTCGCGAGCACACCCCTGACCGACCTCATCGTCGGATTGGATCCCGAGCGCCGGCTGGATGTAAACGAACTGCGCCACACCGTATGGCTGAATCGCCCCTCCGGCTTCGAGAGCGCCCCGCTGCCCGCGGTGGCCCAGCGCGCGCCCGCCTTCGGCGTCGCCGCCGCCGACCTCGACGGGGACGGTCACGAAGATCTCGTGCTCGCCCAGAACTTCTACGCCGGCCGGCCGGGGACGCCGCGCTACGACGCGGGGCGCGGCCTCTGGCTGAGAGGGGACGGCGACGGGGGGTTCGAGCCCGTCCGAGGCTCCCGCTCCGGGATCGCGGTCTACGGAGACGCCCGGGCGGTCTCGCTCGCGGACTTCGACCGCGACGGGCGCGTGGATGTGGCCTTCGGCGTCAACGGCGGCCAGACCCGGCTCTACCGCAACGCCGGTGCGACCCCGGGTCTCCGGGTCCCGCTGGAGGGCCCACCGTCGAACCCGCGGGCCATCGGCGCCCGCCTACGGCTCGAATACGCGGACGGAACGCTGGGTCCGGCGCGGGAGGTCCGGTCCGGGGAGGGCTACCTGGCCCACCATGAATCGACGCAGACGCTCGGCATGGCTGGCGCGGCTCGTGTGGCGCCCGCGGGGGGCGACGCGCCCGTTCGCCACGCGACGCTGCACGTCGTGTGGTCGAATGGCGAGCGGACATCCGTTTCGCTTGCGCCCGGGACTCTGGAAGTGCGCGTTCGGTTCGCCGGGACGGAAGGCTCGACCGGCTCCTGACCCGCCGCCGAACCAACCCCGTACCGGAGTGCCGTGGTTGGCACCCCCGCGGCAGCGGATCGGAGGCGTCAACCCGTAAGCTGTTAGCGGATGCCGAAACCGATCGTGATGCCCATGTCGTTCTGGAGCTTCGAGGCGTCCGTCGCGGCGGAGACGTAGTAGGAGGCCATGTCCCGGAGTTCGCCCCGAAACCAGAGCGACGACATGAGGTGGATCCGGACCCCGATCGCGGCCGTCGCCATCGGGTCCGTCGCGCTGAGTTTCGGCACTTCGACACCGTAGAACTTCAAATGCCGGAGCCCCGCGCCCATCGTGAAGTAGGGTTCGAGCACGCCCGCCGAGCCCGACGCCCGCAGCCGGAACGTCAGATTCACCGTGCCCGCCATATACTCCGTTTCGCCGAGCGTTCCGATGCCCTGCCCGAAGCCGCCGCCGACGCCTTCGAGGGTCGCCGGGGAATAGAGTCCCATGACGCCGATCCCGACCGATCGCGAAGCCCAGTAGGTCACCTCGCCCCCAAACATCACGTCCGGCGGCATCACGATGCCGTACGCGCCGGTATTGTCCGTGAGGTTGTTGAGGGGCTGGATGACGCCGGCGAGTCCGAACACTTCCGGACCGGTATCCTCGCCGAGCGGCGCTGCGGGAGTTACTTGGGCCGTCAGCTTCGACGCTCCGAGAGAGATCCCGCACAGAAAGAGAAAGAGAAGGAGAAGAACGCCGGACGGGCGTCTCATTTGGTCCTCACGATCGTGATTAGCGGTTCCGCGGTCTCACCCGCCGGGATTCTTCCCGCCGTTTCCAGCGACAGCGAAAGGCCCGGCGCGCCGGGAGCCGAGGCGAGTGAGAAGTACTGCACGCTCGACGGCCCTACGTCGAGGCTCAACACCCGGGTTTCAAACCCCAGTGGCTCGGCCCGGAGCGCGATCGCGGCCGGAAGGCCCGATCGGGTGTCCGTATCCTGATTCAAGGATCGGAACACATCCGTAGCATCCCACGTTGCCGCGCCGAGCGGCGGCCCCGCCTCCGGTGTTGCCGGGGTCTCACCCGCGGGATCCTCCGCCTCCTCGTCCAGCGTGCCGGCGCCCAGCGCCAGCGAGACCGACACGTCCGCCAGAATGTTCGCCCACTCCCTTCCCGTGACCCGCTCCAGGTTCGCGATCCCGCGCCCGTAGTTCTGTCCGCCCCCGACGACGGATCGGAAGAACGCTCGTTCGTCCCCCCCCGCCTGATCCGCGAGCCGTCGCAGGAGGAACCAGCCGAAGCCGCGCAGCTGCAATCCGCCGACGCCGTCCAGGTCGTCCGTCGCCACGGTGGGCGCCCCGGGGAGGCCGAGCATGTACAGGCCGAGGTTGCGGAAGTTTCTGAGCACGTAGGCGTTGAAGGTGTCGAGTTCCTCGGACGTCCCGGAAACGCGGTCGAAGGTGAGGCGATCGCCCACGGGGAGTCCGAGCGCGGCGAGCCCCGCCACTTCCTCGGCCAGACTCGAGAGCGCCTCATCCAGCCACACCTCCTCGGCCGCCCCGAAACCCGCTGAAGAAGCGGGCACACGGCGCCCGGCGTTGACGACATGCTGGACTTCGTGCGCCACGAGGGCCGGTGTGTCCCGCAGCAGATCCTCCGTCGAGACGGCGCGACCGAGCGTCGCCTCGGGGTCCGCGCTCACGCTGTACACGATCTCCGCCTCGTTGCTGGCCGGGCAGATCCCGCCGTCCGGGTCCGACAGCTCGCCATCGCCCCGTCCCGAAGCGGCAAGATCCTGGGGGAGCGAGAACCCACCCACGCCCGACTCGCCATCGCCGAGCCGGTTCACATCGGGCGTGAACAGGACGACGACGCGTCCGTTCCGGTCGATGTCCCCGGGGGGACCGAAGTAGGAGGTCACGGCCGGAAGGACCGTTCCGTCCAATTCCCGGGCGAGCGCGAGCCACTCCTCCTCCGTTGGACCTCCCTCGGGCGCGGCGAGATCCTCCACCAGGACCACGCCGTCTCCCACGGCCCGCACCGTCCCACGTACCGTCCTCATGGGGTCGACGCAGGTTGCCGCCAGCTCCGGACCGACGGAGAAGAAGTACTCGAGCGTGTCTCCCCGGGCCGGTGCGGAAACCGGCGTCGATCCATCGGGCCGAAGGGGCGAGACTCGCGCTTGAACAAGCCGTGCAAGCGTGCGCGCGCGAATCCCGATGTCCCTGCGCGTACCGGCAAGCGCCGCCTCGGCGATGAGGGGATCGACCGTCCCGAGGCCCACCGGCGTCGCCGGGCCATCCCCCGACATGTCGGCGGGCGTCCGCATCGTCAGCCGGAGCGGGAGTTCGCTTGAGGCACCGCGCCCCGTGTTGCCAATGACGATCCGATACTCCCGCGTCGCCGCCCCGCCGTCTTCCGGCGCTTCGAGTTCTCCCCCCTCTTCCGTCTCCACGGGCGCCCCGGGTGGGAACTGAACGCACTCGACCTCGACGGGGCCGCGCAGCGTAATCGATTCGCCGACCTCGAGACCCACGCGCAGGTCGGCCGGTTCGATCGGAAGCAGCAGCCCGTTGCTGGCCTCGGAATCCACGAGCACACGCACGCCGACCTCGCGCTCGGGCAGGCATGTGCGGGCGAAGGCCGGCACTTCAACCGTGAGTTCCGTCTCCGTGGCACTCACCACGGTCGCCGCCGTGCCTTCGATCCAGACCTGGTTGTCCGCCGGGACCGGACGGAAGCCGCTGCCGTAAAGGAGCGCGCGCGTACCGGCGGCGATCCTCCCGTTCCCCACCGAATCGAGTTGCACGGCCCCGCCCGGCGATGCGAGAGCCGTGGCCGAGAAGGAGAGCGTGTCCGAGTACACGCCGTCGGTGGCGAAGACGCGGATCCGGTAGTCGCCCGGCCGCGAGCCCAGCGTGAAGACCACCCCGCCCCGTCCGTCCGCGTCCGTCATTACGATGTCGTGCGTGAGGGCTCCCCCGGCTTCCAGCGATTCCTGCGGCGCCAGCGAGTCCCCCGGTGTCGGCGGTTCCTCCGGTTCCGCCACAGCGGCCGTGTCCCCCGTTGCCAGTGTTTCCCCGGCTTCCTGCGCGGCCGGGGCTTCGGCTTCCTGCTCAGGCGGGGCCTCCGGGGCCGTCCAGTCGAAGGCAAGGCGGACGCCGCCGGCCGGGGCACCGCTCGTCGTCTCCGCCCGGATGGAGAAGGGGAGCGGCAACTGGCTTCCAGCCTCCGCCTGCTGGCCGTCTCCCGCCACGATGCTGAGGAGGACCGTGTCCGCGGCCTCCGCGAGGACGAGGAAGCGGAGCGCCGGAACGTTCGCGGAGCTCGGGATGTCCACCCGAATCTCCGCATCGCCCGGCGTGGGCCCCGCGCGGTAGACCGATTCCGCGACGCCGTCCTGCCCCGCTACGGCGACCCCCGGCGAGAGTTCGCCCTCGCCGCGTACGATGACGAAGCGGACCGGCGCCCCCTCGACCGCGTTCCCGAGCGCATCTTCGACCCGGACCGCGATCGGCGGATCCGTGGCCTCGCCCGTCACGATCGTGTCCACGGCGGCGGAGATGGGGACCAGAGTCGTCGGCGGAGAGCCGACCTCCGTGCTTCCCCCGTCCCCGCACGCGACCGCGAGCAGCCCCGCGAGCACGGCCAGCGCGCCGCGCCTCACCGCGACTCCACCTTCCAGAAGGCGATGCCACCCGCCTGCTTGCCCACGTCCACGCTGGCCGCCCGGACTCCGGCCCGGAGGTCGATCACGTCCACCGTTCCCGGCTCTCCTCCCACGCCCTCCACGCTCACGAAGGCGTACCGGGAATCCGGAGAAATCGCGATTCCGTGCGGCAGCGTCCGCGTGTTCGGAACGCGGGCCACTTCCGTCCCGCCGGCCAGATCCCAGACGCCGGTCGCCTGCCCGCCCTTGTACGTCACGACGAGGAACGCGCCGTCCGGCGAAACATCGAGATTGTACGGACCCTCGCCCGTCTCGAATCGTCGCGTCACGCGCCACGAACCCACATCGATCTCCAGCACCTCCGCGTTGCGGTTGCATGCGACGTACACGTGGCGTCCGTCCACGGCCGGGTGCGCCCATGTCGGACTGCACCCGGGCGCCCCCGCAGGCCGCGTCGGGAGCCAGTCGTGCGGCCACGTCTGTTCCCAGCCCGGGGAGAGGAGGAAACGCCGCGTGACCTCGAGCCGGTGCGCGTCCACCTCCACTAGCAGCTCATCCATCATGCACACCGAGTAGTGCCGCGCCCCGTCCGCCGTGAGCCGCGAGCCGTGCGGCATGGTGCAGGTCGGAATCCGCGCGACCTCGATCATCGCGCCGACGTCGACGACGGACACCGAACTCGGCTCGTGCTCGCCGTGCAGGTTGAAGTTCGCCGCGAAGAGCAGCCCTGCCGGCGTGACCTGCATGGTGGCGGGGAAAAGCCCCAGTTCGGCGCTCCCGACCGGGCGGTTCGTCTCCGTGGAATACGCGACGACCGTTCCGAAGGGATTCCCATGGGCGAGCGTCACGTACCACCGTTCCCCGCCCGGATCGACCGCGAGGCCGTGCGGCCCGTCGATTTCCGTGGGAAAGCGGCCCACGAAGACGGAGTCCAGCACCGACGCACCGGTGCCATCGAACCGGACGAGATCGACGCGATCCTCCGATTCCGCCGCCACGTAGACGTAATACGACGACGGACCCTCGGGGCTGGATTCCTGGGAGGCTGCGGGCGAATCCGCCGCGACCGTCATTCCCAGCGCCCACAGGGCCATCGCCATGCGGGGTGTTGTAGACTCGGGCAGCATACGATTTACGCGCGTTCGCGACTCCTTCTCCGAGAAGATTCCGGGCCCGGCAACCAGCTCCACCGGACACTCCATCACCCGTCCGGACGTCAAAAAATCCCGCTGCGGTCCACCGGCGCCGACGCGGGACTTCGCCACGGCCTGCTACCCTTAGAGTAGGCAATTCCGCAAGGGGTTGCCAAATCGGTTAGGTTGTCGGCGGCGGAGGGAGAAGAGGTCGCGGACGGGTGCGCGTCATGCCGTTCGAGGAAAGTCCGGGCTCCGCAGGGCACGGCGCCGGGTAACGCCCGGGCGTCGCGAGGCGACGGAAAGTGCCACAGAGAGGAGACCGCCGATGGCGGCTTCGGCCGCACAGGCAAGGGTGAAAGGGTGGGGTAAGGGCCCACCGCGTCTCCTGGTAACAGGGACGGCACGGCAAACCCCGCCGGGAGCAAGGCCAAGCAGGAACGAGCGGCGGCCCGTCGCGTTCGAGTTCCGGGTAGGCCGCACGAGGCCTCGGGTAACCGCAGGTCCCAGATAGATGACCTCGCCGCGGGCATGGCCCGCCGGTGACAGAACCCGGCTTATCTCCCTCCGCCTCACCTCACGCGGCAGCACCGGAAACGGCACGGAGAGATGAGATTCGAGATCCGCGAGCACACGCTGGGCAACGGGCTGAGGGTCGTCCTGCAGCCGGATGCGTCCGCTCCCCTCGTCGCCCTTCACGTCATGTACCACGTGGGATCGAAGGACGAACGCGCCGGCCGGACCGGCTTCGCGCACCTCTTCGAGCATCTCCTCTTCCAAGGGTCCGCGCACGTGCCGCGCGAGCACCACTTCAAGCTCGTCCAGGATGCCGGCGGCACGCTCAACGGGACGACGTGGTTCGACCGCACGAACTACTTCGAGACGCTGCCCGCGAACGAACTGGATCTCGGCCTCTGGCTGGAGTCCGACCGCATGGGGTTCTTCAAGCCCGGAATCACGCAGGAGAAGCTCGACAACCAGCGCGAGGTCGTGAAGAACGAGCGGCGGCAGTCGTACGAGAACCGTCCCTACGGCCTCGCGTTCGAAACCCTGCTCGCGTGCGCCTACGACGAGGGACACCCGTACCGTCATCCGACCATCGGCTACATGCCCGACATCGACGCGGCCCGGCTCGAGGACGTGCACGAGTTCTTCGACCTCCACTACGGACCCAACAACGCGACGCTCGTCCTCGTCGGCGACTTCGATCCGGCTGCGGCGCTGGGGCGGGTCGAGGCCTGGTTCGGGGAGATTCCCCCGCGACCCGTGGCACCGCGCCCGGACGTCCCCGCGCCGGGGCGCGGCGGAGAGCGGCGCGCGCTCCTTCGGGACCGCGTCCAGATGCCCCGCGTGTACCTCATGTACCACTCGCCGCGTTACGCCGACCCCGATTTCGAGGCCGTCGTCATCCTCAACTACCTGCTCGCCGACGGGAACAGTTCCCGCTTCGAGAAGGCGCTTGTGTACGAAAAGCAGATGGCGGCGGACGCGACTTCCTTCACATGGCCGACCGAGAGTGCCGGGATGTGCTTCGGCGTCGCCACCGCCCGCCCCGGCGTCGCCGCCGCCGACCTCGAGACGGAGGTGAGAGGCGTCATCGACGACCTGCTGCGCAACGGCGTCAAGGAGGAGGAGTTGGAGGGGGCGCGCAACCGGGCCCGGCGCGGGCTCCTGAATGGGCGCGCGGGCTTCGGCGACCGGGCGGACGCGATCGCGCACGCCGCCGTGTTGCGGGGCGACGCCGCCTATGTGAACGACGCCTTCGCGCGCTACGGAGCCGTCGGACGCTCCGACGTGGAGCGCGTGGCCCACACCGTGTTCGACCCGCGCGGCCTCACGGTCCTCCACGTTGTGCCCGAGGAGGGGACGGACGCGGCGGCCTCGACGGAGGGGACGCCGTGACGAACCCCCGAGCCCCGAGCCCTGACCGTGCCGTGCGGCCGCCGCCGGCCGCTCCCCGCGCGCTCGCGCTCCCGCGCTTCGAGCGGCACGCGCTCCCCAACGGCCTCCGCGTCGAACACGCCGAGCGACGCGGTCTGCCCGAGGTGTCGCTCCACCTCGTCTTCGAGTGCGGCGCGGGCGCCGAACCGCCGCGACTCGGCGGTCTCGGCGAGCTGACCGCCCGGCTCCTCACCGCCGGCACCCCGGGCCGGGATGCCATGGCGATGGCACGCTGGCTCGACCGCCTCGGCGTCGGCTACCGCGCCACGGCCGGCTACGCCGTCGGGGCCGTCTCGATGCACTTCCTGTCGGAGGTGTTCGAGGAGGCGCTCGAGTTCCTCGCCGCCACCATCCTCGATTCCGAGTTTCCGGAGCACGAAGTCGAACGCATCCGGCGCGAGCGCATCGACGAGATCGAACGCCAGGCGGACGATCCGGCGACCGTCGCGGCTCTCGCCACCATCGCCGAACTCTACGGCGACCGCCTGTACGGCCGGCCCGCCGCCGGCACCGCCGCCACCGTGTCGGAGATCGGCCCGGACGCGGTGCGGGAGTTCCACGACGCGCGCTATCGCCCCGGGGGCGCCCTCCTCATCGCGTGCGGCGACCTCGACCGCGACCGTCTCATGTCCTCGGCGGAGGCGAGTTTTGGTGCCTGGAGCGGCGAGACGACCCGGGTTCCGCCCCCCGCAACGCCGGAGGCCAGGGCGAACGACCTCATCCTCATCGACCGTCCCGGCAGCGCCCAAAGCGAGATTCGCGTGGCGACGGTGGGCGTGCCCTACAACACCGAGGACCATCACGCGATCATCGTGGCCAACGCGATCCTGGGCGGCCTCTTCAACTCCCGGATCAACCTCAACCTGCGCGAGGACAAGGGGTGGACCTACGGGGCGAGATCGAGTTTCCGGTTCCGTCGCGGCGCGGGACCGTTCATCGCGCGCACGGCCGTCGAGACCGCCCGCACCGGACCCGCGTTCGAGGAGATCCTGCGCGAGATCGAGACGATGCGCACGACACCCGTCACCGCCGACGAAATGAAGCTGGCCCGCAACGCCCTCACGCTCTCCCTCCCGCTCCAGTTCGAGACCGCCGTACAGATCTGCGGAAAGGTGAGCCGTCAGCGCGTTTTCGGCCTCGCCGACGACTACTGGGAGACGTACCGCTCCCGCATCGAGGCCGTGACCCCCGACGAGGTGCGGGAGGTTTGCCGCACATACCTCGATCCCGGCCGCCTCACGCTCCTCGCCGTGGGTGACGCGGCGACGGCCGCGCCCACGCTGAACGGCCTCGGGCCCGTGGATGTCCGGCCCGCATCGTGACCCCACCGTGACGGGATGTCCGGCCCATATCGTGATCGCACCGTGACGAAATGTCCGGCCCGCGTCGCGGCCGCACCGTGACCGGCGGTGCGCGCGAAGGTGCCGGGCGCGCCGGCGCGCACGAGGGTGCCAGGCGGGGAGCCCGGCGCGGCGGTTCGGTGGGCCGCATCGACGGAGAGCGCGTCTACTCCGGCCGCAGGATCCACGTCGATGTGGATCGGGTGCGGTTTCCGGACGGATCCATCGGACGGCTCGAACTGATCCGCCATCCCGGCGCCGCCGCCGTGGTCGCGCTGGACGTTCCCGACCCTCCCGGCGAGGCCGCCGGCACCTCTCCGCGCGAGCCCATCGTCACGCTGGTGCGTCAGTACAGGTACGCCGCCGAGGGATACATCTGGGAGGTGCCGGCCGGGAACCTGGAGCCCGGCGAGCCCCCCGAGGCGTGCGCTCTCCGGGAACTGGAAGAGGAGGCGGGGCTGCGTGCCGGACGCTTGGAGCGGCTGGCCTCGGTACGAACGACGCCGGGTTTCACGGACGAGGTCATTCACCTGTTCGCGGCGTGGGACTTGGAGGCCGGGGAGACGAGTCATGAGGCGAGCGAGTTCATGGATGTGCATCGGGTGCCGCTGCGCCGTACCATCGAGATGATCGATGCGGGGGAGATCGGCGACGGCAAGACGATCTGCGCGCTGACCCTCGCGGCGCGCTGGGTCGCCCGCCGGATGGATCGAATCGGCGGCGGCGGGGTTTAAGGGCCCGTGGCCAGACCCCGCGCCGGCGCCGGGAGCGGTGAAGCGCCCGGCGGGGCCCCTCTGAGGAGCGACGCGGAGCAAGGGAGCGGCATGGACACGAAGCCGGACCTCGAAGTCACGAGTCAATACGCGCCGCCGGACGGGATGGCATCGCTTGGGCGCGGGGAGTTGAAGCGCCTCGACGATGCCGAACTCGTCACCCACTACCTGAGGGGCCAGCGCTTCGCGTTCAACGAGATCGCCGACCGCTATCAGGACCGCCTCCTGAACTTCATCTACCGCACCATCGGAGACCGGGACCGTGCCGAGGATCTCGTGCAGGAGACCTTCGTGCGCGTCTACCGGCACCTCCACCGGTTCGATCCCGGGCGGAAGTTCTCAACTTGGATCTATACGATCGCCAGCAACTTGGCGAAGAACGAATTGCGGAACCGGGCGCGCAACCCGCTGGTGCTCTTCCATTCGCTCCGGAAGAGTTGGGAAGCCGACCACCGGCCGCTTGAATTCGAGGATACGGCCTACCGGCCCGACGATCTTTTCCGCAAGCGGCGCGTGCGCGAACAGGTCGAAGCCGCGGTTGCGGAACTTCCCGAGCATCACCGTGTCGTATTCGTGCTGCGCGAACTGGAAGGGAAGAGCTACGAGGAGATTTCGGAGATCACGGGAGTGACGCTGGGCACCGTCAAGTCGCGCCTCAATCGGGCGCGGAACCGGTTCGCCCGCATTATCGCCCCGATGCTCGATTGAACCCCGGGGCCCGCACGGCCGGGCCCCCGGGAGGAACCCTGCACGCAATTCGGAGTAGAGGCCGGATGGACGTTCTTCGTGATGGTGCAATGATGGTTTGCAAAGAGTTTGTCGAGCGACACACCGAATACCTTGACGATACGCTTGCCGCCGGCGAGCGCCGTCGTTTCGACGCCCATCTGGAGGGTTGCGGGTCGTGCCGGCGCTACCAGCGGGTTCTGACTCGCGGGCTCGCCGCATGGCGCGCTCTCCCTCGCGTGACCACCTCTCCGGATTTCCTTCCCCGCCTGCAGCACCGCCTCTACCACGTGGACGAGTCTCCGAAGCGGTCCTGGCGAGGCCAGGTCGGCCGAGCCGCCGCCATCGCCGTGGCGTCGGCGGGCCTCTTCACGCTCGGCGTGTCGAACGGGAGTCAGCCCCTGCTCGTCGAAGTTCAGCTTCCGCCGGTGATGGCGGACGTACCGACGGAGACGGTGGCCGAGAGTCGGGGGGGGCGGTTCGCCGACGACCCCTATGTGCCCGACTCGTTCCTCGTACCGTTCGCTCCCGCGCTCGATGACGGAGGCGGGCTGTTCGGTTCCTCGTACGCGGTGCCGATCGCGACGAGCGACTCCATTGTCCTGCCGGTCGAGCGGCGCACCGGCCAACTCGACGAGTCTCGCTGACCCATCGCCGCGGCCCGCGGCACGGGTCTCTACCCCCGCCGTGAGCGCGCCCCTCGACCCGCGGCTCTCGCGAGCCCTGGGCCAGGGCGCTCCGACCGGCGCCTGGTTCCTGCACGGAGACGCGATCCGCCTGCGCGACGAAGCCGCGCAGCAACTCGTCGAGGCCGCCGTCGACCCGGCCACGCGCGACTTCAACTACGACCAGTTCCGGGCCGAAGACGTGACGGAAGAGCAGCTCGCCGCCACCCTGGCCATGCCTCCCATGATGGCGGAACGCCGCGTCGTCTACCTGCGCGACGTCGAGCGACTGCGGACGAAGGCTCGCGCCGTCTTGCAGCGGGTCGCGGCCGCGCCGCCAGCCGACCTCGCCCTGATCGTCACGGCGCGCATCCCGAAGGGGTCGCGTGCGGCCTTCTACCGAGACCTTCGGAAGGCTTGCCGCACGCTGGAGTGGAGGACGCCGCGGGAGGCGGAGATCCCCGGTTGGATCCACCATCGGGCGCGGACGCGTTGGAAGCTCGACCTATCGCCGCCGGCGGCCCAGTGGATCGCGGGAGCCGTCGGGTCGGATCTCTCGACGCTGGACGCCGAACTCGAGAAGCTCGCATCGCTCCCCGCCGACCGCCGGACCGACGCGGACATCCGCGACATCGTTCCCCGCACGCACCGGATAGATCGCTGGAGATGGCTCAACCTCGTCGCTTCGCGCGATTACCGGGGCGCCTTGCGCGAGTTGGAAAACGTGCTCACATCGGAACGGGGGGTCGGGCTCGTCGCCGGACTTGTGGAACACCACCTTCTGCTTGGTCTGGCCCTCGACGTGGGACTCGCCGGCTTGCGAGCCGCCCTGTCGGAGACCGGGCGCGGCTATCTCTCTTGGAAGGCGAACACCTACGCGAAGCAGGCGAGGGCATGGACCGTACACGAACTCGACCACGCGCTGCGGGCGCTGCACCGCGCCGACAGACACCTCAAGTCGGGGCGGGGAGACCACGCGGCTCTCGCCGAGCTGCTCCTCGAACTGGGGCAGGCGAAGGGCGCCGGGAGATGACGCGGAGCGGCCGAGGCCGCGGACGGCGCGGCCAGCGGAGCCGCCGCGGGTGGGCCGGGCGGAGCCGCCGCGGGTGGGCCGGGCGGAGCCGCCGCGGGTGGGCGCTGGCGCTGCTCTCCGGTGCGCCGCTGTGGGGCTTCTCCCTCCCCTTCGCCGCGCAGGCTGCCCAGGCCGCGCAGGCCGCCACTCCCGCGGATCTGGATCACGTCGAGGCACGGATTGAGGCCGGGAGGCTCGAGGGCGCCGCGGAGGCGATCGAGAACTGGCTCGCGTCGGAGGCGCGAGAGGCGGCTCGCGGCGAAGTCCTGCGCGCGCGGTACCTCCGGGCGCGTCTCCTGGCCGACCCGCACTCCGCCCGCGCGGAACTCCTCTCCGTAGCCATGGATGGCGGCTCCCGCTACGGACCCAGAGCGTGGCTGCGGCTCGCACACCTGGACTTGGCGCTCGACGAGCCTTCCCGCGCGGCGGCCGATCTCGAACGCCTGCGGGCGGACCATCCCGGGGGCGCCGAGACCGTCGAATCCTGGTACTGGACGGGGCGCGCGTTCGAGGCTCGGGGCCTGCTCGATCGGGCGTGCGAGGCGTGGCGGAGGGGGGCTGCCGAAGGCCGGCGCGTCGGAGCCACCGAAACCGCGCGC
Source organism: Candidatus Palauibacter poriticola (assembly GCA_012270965.1). Classification (GTDB taxonomy): domain Bacteria; phylum Gemmatimonadota; class Gemmatimonadetes; order Palauibacterales; family Palauibacteraceae; genus Palauibacter; species Palauibacter poriticola. The sequence goes on along the minus strand of JAAXHJ010000097.1, from coordinate 66,611 downwards.
CTCGCGGACACGTCAGCGCTCGGCTGCGCGCCGGACGCCCCGCGTTTCGCGATACAGATCGCGGCGTTTTCGCGCCCGGACCCGGCGGAGGAGATGCGGGGGCGGCTGGAGACCGACGGCTTCTTCTCCCGCGTCGTCGAGTATGACGGACTCCACCGCGTCCGGCTCGGTCGCTTCGCCCGTCGGGAAGCAGCGCAGAGCCTCGTGCGCCGCCTCCGGGATGCGGGCTTCGAGCCCGCCGTCATCCCCGTCGTCTCGTGAGGCGATGATGGCCGCGGCCACCCTGGACCCGCGGGCGTACCCGCCGCTCATCCGGCAGTATCTGGACATCAAGTCGCGCCATCCCGATTCGCTCCTCTTCTTCCGGGTCGGCGACTTCTACGAGATGTTCTTTGAGGACGCGGAGGAGGGGAGCGGCCTGCTGGGACTCACCCTCACGGCGCGCAACAACGGCGGAAAGCGGGACGTTCCCCTCGCGGGCGTCCCCGTGAAGGCCGTGAACGAGTATGTCTCCCGCCTGCTCGAGATGGGCCGCCGCGTGGCGATCTGCGAGCAGCTCGAGGACCCGGCGGAGGCCCGGGGGATCGTGCGGCGGGACGTGGTCGAGATCATCACTCCGGGCACGGTTCTCGAGGACAGGTTCCTCGCGGCGCGCCGCAACAACTACGTGGTCGCGATCGCCGGGGAGGCCCCGTTCGGGCTCGCCGCCGTCGACTTCTCGACCGGCGAGTTCGAGCTGCGCGAGGTGGCGGCGGCGGATCTCGACGACGAACTCGGGCGACTCGATCCGGCCGAAATCGTGATTCCCGAGGAGACGGAGGCGCCGCCCGGACCCTGGCACCTGACCCAACGGCCCGCTTGGCGCTTCGACGCTTCGCTCGGGGACGAGCGGCTCCGGGAGTGGTTCGGGGTCTCCTCCACCACCGGCTTCGGCCTCGACCCCGCGCGCGACCCGCTCCTTCTCGCGGCGAGCGGCGCCCTCCTCGGCTACCTGGACGAGGTGCGGCCGGCCGGCCTCGACCACCTGCGGCCGCCACGCGTGGATCGAGCCGGGCGTGTCATGTACCTCGACGAGATGACCCGGCGGAACCTCGAACTCGTGGAGCCGCTGCGCCCCGGCGAGGGGGCGTCGCTCCTCGCCCTCATCGACCGCACGCGAACGCCGATGGGGGCGCGCCTGCTGCGCCGGCGCCTGCTGCGCCCGCTCGTCGTCCGCGGCGAGATCGCGGTCCGCCTCGACGCGGTGCAGGAACTCGTCGAGCGGACGGAGGAGCGCGAGCGCATCCGAAGCGCGCTCCGTCCGATCCGCGATCTGGAGCGGCTCGCCGCCCGCGTCTCCACCGGCCGGGCCGCGCCTCGCGAACTCCTCGGCCTCGGCCTCTCGCTCGACGTGCTGCCCGGGCTGGCGGCCGCGCTCGCGCCGCTGGAGGCCGTCCGTCTCGCCGAGCTTCGCTCCGGCTTCGATCCGCTGCGGGACGTGGCGGCCCGCATCGAGGAGGCCATCGACCCCGAGTCCCCCCACGCCCTCAAGGACGGGGGCGTGATCCGGAACGGCTTCTCCGCCGAACTCGACGAGCTGCGCGGCCTGCGCGGCAGCGCCGTCGACTTCATCGCCGGCATGCAGGTGAGGGAGCGCGAGCGCACCGGCATCAACACGTTGAAGATCGGGTTCAACAAAGTGTTCGGGTACTACCTCGAGGTCACGCGCTCGAAGCTCGACCGCGTGCCCGAGGAGTGGACCCGCAGGCAGACCCTCACCAACGCCGAGCGATATCTCACGCCGGAACTCAAGGAGTGGGAAGCGAAGGTCCTGGGGGCCGACGATGAGATCGCGCGGCTCGAGACGCAGCTCTATCACTCGCTGCGAGACGCCGTCGCCACCGAAGTGGGCCGGATCCAGGCGACCGCCGCCCACGTGGCCGAGATCGACTTCCTCGCCTGTCTCGCCGAGGTCGCCGCCGCCGCCGACTACGTACGCCCGCGGCTTAGCGACGACGTCGTCTTCGACATCGAGGAGGGCCGGCACCCGGTGGTCGAGGCGGCGGTCGCGAGAGATACCTTCATCCCGAACGACATGCGGCTCGACGAGGAGCGCCGGACCCTCATCGTCACCGGCCCGAACATGGCGGGCAAATCCACCGTCCTGCGCCAGGCGGGACTCATCGCGCTCATGGCGCACATCGGTTCCTTTGTCCCGGCCCGCCGGGCCCACATCGGGGTATGTGACCGGGTGTTCACGCGCGTGGGCGCGAGCGACAACCTCGCGGCGGGGCAGAGCACCTTCATGGTGGAGATGACGGAAACCGCGACCATCCTGCACGGCGCCACCGAGCGCTCTCTCGTCCTCCTCGACGAGATCGGGCGGGGCACGTCGACGTACGACGGTCTCTCGATCGCGTGGGCGGTGACCGAGCGGCTGCACGAACTCGGTGCGCGCACGGTGTTTGCCACGCATTACCACGAACTCGTCGGCCTCGCGGAGTCGCTCCCCCGCGCGGCCGCCTTCAACGTCGCGGTGCGAGAGACCGGGCAGGACATCGTCTTCCTCTACCGGCTGCAGCCGGAGGGCTCCGACCGTTCCTACGGCGTGCACGTCGCCCGGCTGGCCGGGCTGCCCGCCGACGTCGTGGGGCGCGCCGCCCGCATCCTGCACCTGCTCGAGAGCGGGCCGTGGGGCGCCGGCGGCCGCGGAGCCGCGCTCGCCGAGGCGGGGATGGGGCAACTCTCCCTCTTCGAGGCCGCCCCCGCCGCGCCCGCCGCCCCGGAGCACGGCCCGGCGACGTCCGGCGCCACCGCTGGCGCCGAGCGCGCCGACGTCGCGGCCGCCCGCGTGGTGCTGGAGAAACTGGCCGCGCTCGACCTCGACGGGATGACGCCGCTCGAAGCGCTGAACACGCTCGCCGAATGGAAGGCGTTCGGCGATGCCTAGAAGGCTCTTGCCGCGTGCCGCCGGGTCCCGGGTTCGTGCGGTTCTCGCCGCCCTCGCCGGCACCGCGTCCACCGGGTGCACGGACGAGCCGGATCCCGAGGTCGGAGCGCTGCGCGTGGATCAGCTCCGCGAGGGTGGTCTCGTGTGGCCCGCGCTCGAGTCCGCGCCGTCTCCCGCCTTCCCCTACCCGGCCGCCGCCCTGGAGGAGGGCGCGGGCGGAGAGATCCTCCTCCGCATTCGGATTTCCGCTGTCGGACGCGTCGACTCCGTCTCGGTCGTGACCTCATCGGGACACGCCGTCCTCGACTCGGCCGCCGTGGAGGGGGCCCGCCTCCTCCGCTACCGGCCGGCGCAACACCGCGGCGCCCCCACCGCCATCTGGGCGCGACTCCCCATCCGCTATCCCATGCCGGCGTCCGATGGCTGACCGCCGCCTGCGCGTCGGCGTACTCTTCGGCGGCGAATCCCCGGAGCACGAAGTATCGCTCCGTTCGGCGAAGAACGTCATCGAGGCGATCGACCGCGAGCGCTGCGACATCGTGCTCATCGGCATCGACCGCCGCGGCCGCTGGCACCTCGCCGACGAATCGCGCTTTCTCCGGCACGCCTCGGACCCGCGGCGCATCCGCCTCCCGGACGCGCCGATCAGGCTTGCCCCGACGCCCGGCCGCCGCCCCCGGATCGTACCCGTCGTCCCCCGCGACGACGCCGCTCCCGGCGGGCGCGAGGGCTCCGGCGAGGGACTTCCGGAGCCGGCCGAGTTGCCGGAACTCGACGTCATCTTCCCCGTCCTGCACGGCCCCTTCGGCGAGGACGGCACCGTCCAGGGACTTCTGCGGCTCTCGCACGTGCCCTTCGTTGGGCCCGGGGTCCTCGGCTCGGCCGTGTGCATGGACAAGGATGTGGCCAAGCGGCTGTTGCGCGACGCCGGCGTCCCCGTCGCGCCCTTCATCACCGTCCTCTCGCGGCGCGAGGCCCCCTCCTGGGACGAGGCCCTGAGCGCCCTCGACGCCCCCATCTTCGTGAAGCCGGCGAACATGGGATCGTCCGTCGGCGTGTCGAAGGTCGACACCGACCCCGACTACCGGCGGGCCCTCGACGAGGCCTTTTCCTTCGACACGAAGATCCTCCTCGAACGGACGATCCGGGGCCGCGAGATCGAGATCTCCGTACTCGGGAACGAGACCCCCGAAGCCTCCATCCCGGGGGAGATCGCCCCGACGCACGCGTTCTACTCCTACGAAGCGAAATACCTGGACCACGACGGTGCGGAGCTGCTCATCCCCGCGGACCTTGACGCCGAGACGACGGCGCGGGCCCGCGAGATCGCCGTTCGCGCCTTCCGCGTGCTATGCTGCGAGGGGATGGCCCGCGTCGACCTCTTCCTCGCGACGGAGGCTTGCGGCCCGCTCGCGGCGGGTTCACTGGTGGTGAACGAGATCAACACGCTCCCGGGCTTCACCCGGATCAGCATGTACCCCAAGCTCTGGGAGGCGAGCGGCGTGTCCTATCCGGAACTCATCGACCGTCTCCTGCGGCTGGCGATCGAGCGCGCGGAACGTGACGAGCGGCTCGCCTCCGCCATCGACCTCCAAGGGGGCGGCGAGGCGGGCCCGGGGTGATGAGACGGTCCGCGTACCAGACCGGCGGGGTCCGCTTAGGCCACGGCTTCCCGATGAGTCGGTGGGTTCTGCGCCTCATGATCGCGAACTTCGCGATCTTCCTCCTCATGCCGATGCGGCTCGTGCCCGTCGGGGCGATCGAGTGGCTCGGCTTCTCCGTGCCCGGTTTCCTCACGCGCCCGTGGACCGTCGTCACCTACATGTTCGTGCACGGCGGCTTCATGCACGTGTTCATGAACATGCTCGCCCTCTTCTTCTTCGGTCCGCCGCTCGAACAGAAGTGGGGCAGCCGTTTCTTCCTCCGCTTCTACCTCGTGACCGGCCTCGGGGCGGCGGCCTTCTCGGTCCTGCTCTATTCGCTCACGGGACCGACGATCATGGTGGGAGCTTCGGGCGCCATCTTCGGCATCCTCGTGGCCTTCGCCCTCAACTGGCCCGACGCGAAGATCTTCCTCTACTTCGTCTTTCCCGTGCCGGCGAAGTGGTTCGTGGCCGCGCTCGGCGCCTTCACCCTCCTTTCGACCGTACAAGGGTCGGCGGACGGCGTGGCGCACTGGGCGCACCTCGGTGGACTCGTGACCGGGTTCGTCTACCTCCGATTCGGAGAACGCATTGGCCGCCTCGCGCACGGGGTGTTCTATAAGGAACGGCCGGTGCCCCCGCGCGGGAGGGCGCGGCGCGCCGCACCGCCGCCGGACCCCACGCCTCGCCGCCGCCCCCGGCCGGACGGGGATGCGCTCGATGAGGTGGACCGCATCCTCGACAAGATCCGCGCGAGCGGCATGGACTCCCTCTCGGCGCGCGAACGCGCCTTCCTCGACGCGGTGAGCCGGCAGTACCAGCAGACACAGGGGACGCGGAAAAAGACCCGCACACACTAGGCGCCCCGATGGCCGGATCCTATGGCCGGGTCCCGCGGCCGGATCCGATGGCCGGGTCTGGTGGCCGGGTCCGGCGGCTGGAGTTTTGCGCCGCCGGTTTCTACAATGTCCGCCCCGCGCGAGCCCCCGGCCGGGAGCGTCGCGCATCGAACGGCCCGTGGCCGGAGCAAGCGCCTGTCGCGGGTCGCCGGCCCCGGTTCCATCCCAGGAGGTGTACATGGCGTCTGCCGCCTCTGAGTATCAAACGCGGAACCTCCGCAACGTCGTCCTCTTCGGGCACGGAGGGGCGGGAAAAACGACGCTCGTGGACTCGATGAGCTACATCGCCGGCGGGGCCACGCGGAAGGGCGATGTCCAGAAGGGAAACGCGCTCACCGACTTCACGCCGGAAGAGACCGGCCACAAGATCTCGATCAACCTCGCCGTCGCCCACGCCGTCCGGGACGGCGTGCGGATCAACCTCATCGACACCCCCGGCTACCTGGACTTCCTGGGTGAAGTCGTGGCGGGGATCCGCGTCGCGGACGCCGGCATCTGCGTCATCGATGCGATTTCAGGCGTCGAGGTGGGGACGGAAAAGACTTGGGCGGCCGCGGACGCCGCGAGTCTGCCGCGGGCCGTCTTCGTCTCTATGATGGACCGGGACAACGCGGACTTCCGCAACACGCTCGGTCAGATCCGGGACGAACTCACCTCCGCGGCGATGCCGGTCCACGTCCCCATCGGGGCGGGCGTCGACTTCGGCGGCTTCGTCGACCTCCTCACGATGAAGGCCCACACCTCCGGGGGGGGAGACAAGGGCGCGGCCGGCGTGGCCGATGCGCCCGCCGACGTCGCGGCGGAGGTGGAGGATCTCCGCGAGGAACTCATCGAGGCGATCGTGTCGAGGGATGACGAACTGCTCGAAGCCTATTTTGAGGGCGAGGAGCTCGATCCCGGCCGGCTCGTGAAGGTGTTCGCCGAGGCGATCCGCTCCGGCGGCATCGTCCCCGTGTTCTGCGGTTCATGCCAGACGAGCGCGGGCGTCCCAGCCCTCATGGACCGCATCGTGGAACTGTTTCCCGCGCCCGACCGCGCCGCGCCCCGGACGGTGCGTGACGGAGGCGGCGAGGTGGCGCTGGAGCCGGGAGCCGCGTCGCCCACGGCGGCGCTCGTCTTCAAGACGACGTCCGAACCGCACATCGGCGACCTGAGCTATTTCCGCGTCTTCTCCGGCCGCATCGAGAACGGCGTCACGCTCGCCAACCCCGACCGCTCCGCCAGCGAGCGCATCGCGCACCTCGCGATTCCGCACGGGTCGCGCCGCATCGATGTCGAGGCGCTGAACCCCGGCGACATCGGGGTTGTGACCAAGCTCAAGGACACGCACACCGGGGACACCCTGTGCGACGGCGGGAGCCAGCTCTCCTTCGGGGGAATCCCGTGGCCACAGCCCGATCTCTCCCTCGCCGTCACCGCCCGCACCCGGGCCGACGAAGACAAGATCGGCAGCGGCCTCGCGAAGCTGCACGAGGAGGATCCGACCTTCTCCTCCGGCTACGACCCCGAGCGGGGGCAGACGATCATCCGCGGGTTGGGGGAGATCCACCTCAACATCTCGCTGGAGAAGATGACCCGGAAGTACGGGGTTAACGTGGACACGCACCAGCCGAACATCGCCTACCGCGAGACGATCACGAAGACCGCGGAGGGGCAGGGACGCCACAAGAAGCAGTCGGGCGGGCGCGGGCAGTTCGGCGACTGCTACATCCGGCTCAGCCCGTTGCCGCGCGGGGAGGGGTACAAGTTCGTCGACTCGATCAAGGGCGGCGTGATCCCGACCAAGTTCGTCCCGGCCGTGGGCAAGGGGATCGGGGAGGCCTCGAGCAGGGGGGTCCTCGCCGGCTATCCGCTCGTCGACTTCCAAGCCGAATGCTACGACGGTGCGCATCACTCCGTGGACAGTTCGGACATCGCCTTCCAGATCGCGGGCTCGATCGCGTTCCAGAAGGTTGCGCGAGACGCGAACCCCGTGATCCTCGAGCCGATCATGGAGGTCGAGGTCGAGACGCCCGAGGAATACATGGGCGAGGTGATGGGAGACCTCAACCAGCGGCGCGGGCGCGTGCTCGGAATGGACTCGAAGGGGCGGCGGCAGGTCGTGAAGGCGCACGTTCCCCAGGCCGAACTCTACAAGTACTCCGCCGCGCTGCGCTCCCTGACGCACGGAAAGGCGACCCACACGCGCAGCTTGGCTGCGTACGAGCAGGTTCCTCCGCATGTTCAAGAGAGGGTGATCGCCGATTCGCAGCGCGACGACGGCTAGCAGGACGAGCGGGCGGTATCCGGTGGCGGGGCATTCGAAGTGGTCGAAGATCAAGCGCCAGAAGGCGGTGACCGACAAGGCGAAGGGGAAGCTCTTCTCCAAGCTCGGTCGCGAAATCGCCGTGGCGGCGCGCGAAGGCGGCGGGGATCCGGACTTCAACCCGCGGCTGCGGACCGCGATCGACAACGCGAAGAGCCAGCGCATGCCGGCCGAGAACATCGATCGCGCGGTGCGGCGCGGGACGGGGGACCTGCCGGGAGCGAGCTTCGAAGAGGTCGCGCACGAGGGCTACGCGCCGGGCGGTGCGGCACTGTACCTCGAGTGCCTGACGGACAACCCGCGGCGCACGCTGGCCGAACTCCGGCATCTGCTCGACAAGCGGGGCGGCAACCTGGGCCAGAGCGGCTCCGTCGCGTGGATGTTCGAGCGCAAGGGCCAGATCCTCGTGCCCGCCGGCGAGTGCGACGAGGACGCGGCGCTCGACGCGGCGCTCGAGGCGGGAGCGGAGAACTTCGAGTCCGAGGACGGGATGTACGTCGTGACGACGGCGGGGCCCGACTTCCACGACGTCCTGGGCGCGTTGCGCGACGCCGGCCTTCCGGTCGAGGAGGCGGAACTCGCGATGGTGCCCAGCAACACGGTTAAGCTGGCAGGGCGCGACGCGGAGAAGGTGCTCGCCGTCCTGCACGCGCTCGACGAGCACGACGACGTGCTGAAGGTGAACACGAACGTCGATCTGGAGGAGGCGGAGGGGGAGGGCTGGGAAGCTCCCTGAGAGTGCTGGGCGTCGACCCGGGCACGCGGGCGACCGGTTACGGCCTCGTCGAAGGGGGCCGCCCGGGACGGCTCGCGCACCGCCTCGTCGAGTGCGGCGTCGTGCGGCCGCGCGCAGACGACCTCCCCGGGCGTCTGGTGGAGATCCACACCGCGGCGCTCGAAATCATCGACCGGCTCGAGCCCGCGTGCGTCGCGATCGAGAGCCCCTTTCACGGCCGGAACGCGCGCACGGCGCTCGTGCTCGGGCACGCGCGCGGCGTCCTCGTGCTCGCGGCGGAGCTGCGAGGCCTGACCGTGTACGAGTACGCGCCGCGCGAGGTCAAGAAGCGCGTCGTCGGGACGGGCGCCGCGAGCAAGGAGCAGGTCGGCTTCATGGTCAAGCACCATCTGCGGCTCGGCGAGCCACCGCGTCCGGCGGACGCGGCGGACGGATGCGCCGTCGCGCTCTGCCACCTCCTCGGCGGACCGCTTCGGTGAGCCGGGTGGTACGCGTGAACGGAGCGCTCCGGTGAGCCGCGCGCGGCGGAGTCTTCCGTGATCCGGCGCCTCCGGGGCGAACTCGTCGGGCGCGCGGAAGGCCTCGTCGAGGTCCTCACGGGCGACGGCGTCGGCTACGAGGTCGGCGTGCCGCTCGGGCTCGCGGGACGCCTTCCGCCCGAGGGAACCGAAGTCGAGCTGCACACCGTCCTCGTCGTGCGCGATAACGCCTTCGAGCTGTTCGGTTTCGAGACCCCGCGCGACCGCGAACTCTTCCAACGGCTCCGCGTCCCAAGTGGCGTGGGCCCCCGCCTCGCGCTCGCGATCCTGGGGGCGCTTCCGCCCGAACGCGTCGTGCGCGCGATCCGGGCCAAGGACCACCGCACGCTCCAGACCGTGAGCGGCGTGGGCAGGAAGACCGCCGAGCGCATCGTGATCGAACTCGCGGACAAGCTCGACGACTTGGGTGACGCGGGCGACGACCCCGTGGCGGGCGGCGGCGTCGCGGCGGCGGCCGTTCAGGCGCTGCGCGGCCTCGGCTACCCGCGCTCCCAGAGCGAGAAGGCCGTCGGTCGCGCCCTGCGGGGGCTCGCGCGGCCGGCCGGGGAGCCCGACGTCGGCGCCGAGGAACTCGTGCGCCGCGCGCTGCGGCACGTATGACGGCGCCGGGGCCGCCGGGCCGAGCGGGCGACGCGCGGAACCCGGGCGACGCGGGCGCCGGAGGGGGAAGCCGTCCGCGCACGGAGATCACGACGCCCGAGGTGCTCGAGAGCGACGCGCGTCCGGACGCCTCGCTGCGTCCGCAGCGGCTCGACGAGTTCATCGGACAGGCGCGGCTGAAGGAGAGCCTATCCGTCTTCGTGGAGGCGGCGCTCGGCCGCGAGGAGGCGCTCGACCACACCCTCTTCTACGGACCGCCGGGCCTCGGGAAGACGACGCTTGCCCTCCTCCTTGCCGGGGAACTCGGTGTCGGGATCAAGCTCACCTCCGGCCCCGTGCTCGAGAAGCCGGGCGATCTCGCGGGCCTGCTCACGAACCTCCCGCCGCGCGGAATCCTCTTCATCGACGAGATCCACCGCCTCCGTCCCGTGATCGAGGAGTTTCTCTATCCGGCGATGGAGGACTATCGCATCGAGATTCGACTCGGCGACGGACCTCGCGTGGAGACCTTCTCGATGAAGCTCGAACGCTTTACGCTCGTGGGCGCGACGACCCGTTTCGGGCTCCTGACCGCCCCCATGCGGGCGCGCTTCGGCGTCGTCGAGCGGCTCGGCTACTACCCGCCGGAGGAACTCGCGCGCATCGTCACCCGCTCCGCGAACCTCCTCGACATCCCGATTACGTCCGGCGGGGCGGAGGAGATCGCCCGCCGCGCGCGCGCCACGCCCCGAATCGCGAACCGCCTCCTGCGCCGCGTCCGCGACTACGCGCAGGTGCGGAGCGAGGGCACCATCGACTCCCGGACGGCGGAGAAGGGCCTCACGCTGCTCAACGTCGACGAGTACGGCCTCGACGAGATGGACGCACGCGTCCTGAAGGCGATCATCGAGACCTTCGAGGGGGGGCCGGTCGGACTCGCCTCCCTCGCGGTCGCGGTGGGCGAGGACGCGGGGACGCTCGAGGAGGTCTACGAGCCGTACCTCATCCAGAACGGGTATATGCAGCGCACGGCGCGCGGGCGCGTGGCCACCCGGAAGGCGTACGAGGGCTTCGGGTACGCCCTCCCGAGCGACCGGGAAGGGACGGAGGGCGGCGCACAGGGTGCGCTGTTCGGCGATGACGGATGAGCGGGCGGGCCGGACGGAGGCGTACGACTACGAGCTGCCCGCCGAGCTGATCGCGGCCCGCCCGGCCGCGCGGCGCGACGCCAGCCGCCTCCTCGTGCTGGACCGCGCGCGGGGCCGCTTCACGGACCGGGACTTCCCCGCGCTGCTCGAGCGGCTTTCCGCCGGCGATGCCGTCGTCGTCAACGACAGCCGCGTCTTCCCGGCCCGGCTGCTGGGCCGCAAGCCGACCGGCGCCCGGGCCGAGATCCTTCTCGTCCGCCCCGAGTCCGACACCCTCCGGCCCTTCGCCCCATTCGACGAAACGGACACCCGCCTCTGGCGCGCGATCGTCCGTCCCGGCGGCAAGCTCAAGCCCGGCCGCAGCGTGGACGTGGCGGACGGGTTCGCCGTCGAGATCCTCGACTCCGCCTCCGACGGCACGCGCCTCGTGCGGCTCGCCGGCGACGACGATCCGTGGAGCCTGATCCAGCGCCACGGCCGCGTGCCCCTCCCCCCGTACATCGTCCGCGACGCCCGCGACGAACCGGGCGCGGGGCGGGAAGGTGCGCGGCGCGCGCGCGACGACGACGACGACCGCGAGCGCTACCAGACCGTGTACGCGGTTCCGTCCGGGAGCGTCGCGGCGCCGACGGCGGGGCTTCACTTCACGCGGGAGGTGCTGGCGTCGGTCGAGGCCCGCGGCGTCCGTCTCGTGTCCCTCACCCTCCACGTCGGATTCGGCACCTTCCGTCCGGTGACCGCGGACCGGATCGACGAGCACGAGGTCGCCCCCGAGGCGTACAGCTTCTCCTCCGCCGCGGCCGCGGCGCTGAACGCGACGCGCGCGGCGGGCGGGCGCGTATTCGCCGTCGGCACCACCACCTGCCGCGTGTTGGAGACGGTCGCCGCCGGCCCCGGCACCGGTGTCTCCGCCGCCGGCCCCTTCGAGCCGGGGCGGGGGTGGACGAACCTCTTCATCCGTCCCCCGTACGTCTTCCGCGCGGTGGATGCGCTCGTGACGAACTTCCACCTTCCGCGCTCGAGCCTGCTCATGCTCGTCGCGGCATTCGCGGGCCGGGAACTCGCGCTCGAGGCCTACGCGCACGCGATCCGAGAGAGATACCGCTTCTATTCCTACGGCGACGCGATGCTCATCACATGAGACGGCTGGCTCACCGCCCGATACGGATCCCGTGACGGGGCCCGCGGACGAGGGGCGCTTTCGCGTCGAGGGGACGAGCGGGCGGGCGCGCGCCGCGGCGCTCCGCCTGTCGCGCGGCACGATCCGCACCCCGTGCTTCATGCCGGTCGGGACGCTGGGGACGGTGAAGTCGCTCACCCCCGGCGAACTCCGCCATGCGGGGGTCGAGGTCCTGCTCGGGAACGCCTATCACCTCTACCTGAGGCCGGGCACGCGCGTGCTCGAAGCACTCGGAGGACTCCACCGGTTCATGGGCTGGGACGGTCCCATCCTCACGGATTCGGGCGGATTCCAAGTCTTCTCGCTGGCGCGCATCAACCGGATCGACGACGAGGGCGTCACCTTCCGCAGCCATCTCGATGGGAGCTTGCACCGGCTCACGCCCGAACTCTCGATGGAAATCCAGGCCGCGATCGGCTCCGATATCCGCATGGCGTTCGATGAATGTCCCCCGGGGAAGTCCTCTCCCGAGGCCGCGCGGACCGCGGTCGAACGCACGCTCGCCTGGCTGGCGCGGTGCCGGGCGAGTCACGAAGCGCAACGGGATGCCCGTCCCGGACGGGATGGCCTCCTCTTTCCCATCGTTCAGGGCGCCTCCTACGACGGACTTCGCATCGAATCCGTCGAACGCACCCTTGCCCTGGGCGAGTGGCCGGGAATCGGGATCGGCGGACTCTCCGTGGGCGAGGAGAAGGAGGTCACGCACCGCGTGCTCGACGCGATCGAACCCGCCCTCCCCCGCGACCGGCCCCGCTATCTCATGGGCGTCGGCTATCCCGACGACGTCCTCGAGGCGGTGCGGCGCGGCGTGGACATGTTCGACTGCGTGGCGCCGACCCGAAACGGGCGCAACGGCACCGCATTCACGGCCGAGGGTCGCATCAACATTAAGGGGGCGCGCTTCGCATCCGATCCCGCCCCGCTCGACGAGACGTGCGACGGCCCCTGCTGCGCCGGCTACAGCCGCGCCTACCTGCGGCACCTCTTCGTGAGCGGCGAACTCCTCGGCCTACGGCTCCTCTCGCTGCACAACGTGCGCTTCCTGATTCGATTGACTTACCGCGCGCGCGCGGCGATCCTGCGGGGCGAATACGACCGCTGGGCCGACGACTGGCTCGCCACCTACCGGCGCGGCTCCCCGCGCCCCGCGAACCGAACAAGAGGGTGAGGACGGACCATGCTGATGCTGAACCTCATGGGCTCCCCCGAGGGAGGGACGGCGAATCCGGCCGCCACCATGATGATGATGTTCGGATTCATCGCCATCTTCTATTTTATCTTCTTCCGGCCGCAGCGAAAGCAGCAGAAGGAGCACGAGGCGCTGGTCAGGAACCTGAAGCGGGGGGACAAGGTTTCGACGATCGGCGGCATCGTGGGCGAGATCGTCCACCTCACGAACGACATCGTCACGATCAAGAGCGGCGACACGCGAATCGAGGTCGAGCGCTCCAAGATCGGACGAGTCAACTAGTAGCAGCCACCGCCCTCCGTGTTCGACGCGTGGTCCGGCCTTGATCCTCGACATCCGCATCTTCGGAGACCCCGTCCTGCGGGAGAAGTGCGCCCCCGTGACGGAGATCGACGATGAGGTCCGCCGACTCGCCGCCGACATGCGGGAGACGATGTACGACGCGGATGGCATCGGCTTGGCGGCGCCCCAGGTGGGGGTGCCGATCCGGCTCTTCGTGTACGACGTGCGCGAGGAGGGGGTCTCGCCCGGCGTTCTCGTGAACCCCGAGATCGTGGAAGAGGAGGGCGCGGTGAGGGAGGAGGAGGGGTGCCTGAGCATCCCCGGCCTGTCGGAGACCGTCGAGCGGAGCGAGTCCATCGTCGCCCGCGGCCTCGGACTGGACGGAGAGCCGGTCGAGATCCGCGCCGACGGCATTCTGAGCCGCTGCATCCAACACGAACGGGACCATCTGGACGGGGTCCTCTTCCTGGACCGCGTGAGCCCGCTCAAGCGCAGGCTCCTGCTCGCGAAGTGGCGGAAACGGGAGCGGGACTGAAGCGGCTGCGGACGGCATGAGGATCCTCTTCTGGGGTACGCCGGAGTTCGGGCTCCCCTCGCTGGAAGCGATGCGGGGGGCGGGGCACGACATCGCGGGGGTCGTCACGAACCCGGACCGGCCCGCCGGCCGGGGGAGGCGTCTGCGGACGAGTCCGGCGAAGGCGTGGGCGCTCGAGGCCGGAGTGCCCGTGCTGCAGCCCGAGCGTCCCGGCGAGGAGGCCTTCCTCGCCGCCGCCCGCCGCCTGCGCCCCGACATCTCCGTCGTCGCGGCGTACGGCCGTCTCCTCCCGCCGGCGGCGCTGGATCTCCCGCCGCTCGGGTCGCTGAACGTGCACGCCTCGCTTCTGCCCGCGCTGCGCGGCGCGGCTCCCATCAACTGGGCCATCATCCGGGGGCACCGCGAGTCCGGGGTCAGCATCCAGCGCATGGTCGCGGCACTCGACGCCGGCCCCGTGCTCGGACAGACCCGGATCCCGATTCCGGAGGCGATGACGGCCGGAGAACTGTACGCGGAGGCCGCGAAGGCGGGGGGCGCGCGCCTCGTCGCCGTGCTCGACGACCTCGCGTCCGGGCGGGCGGTGGAGAGGGCACAGGACGCCTCGCGCGCCACGTGGGCGCCGAAGCTTGACCGCGCGGCGGCGCGCATCGACTGGTCTCGCCCCGCGGCCGATGTTGCGAACTGGCTGCGCGGCTGCGACCCCTGGCCCGCCGCGTGGACGTCGCTGGCCGCGCCCGCCGCCCACGCCGGGAGAACGCTGCAGTGCTTCGAGCCGAGCGTCGACGCTCTTCGCCCGGACGGCGCCGACGCCGGAGGCATCCGCGCGGGAACAGAGCCGGGCGCGGTCGTCCGGGCGGATTCCGTGCGGGGACTGCGCGTCGCGACGGGGTCGGGCACGATCACCGTGGGTGCCGTGAAGCCGGCCGGCCGACACCGCATGAGCGCGGCCGAGTGGGTGCGGGGCCTCCCGGATCGGAAGGAGGTCCGCTTCGGCTGAGCCACGACTCCCGCGCTTGCACGTCCTCGTCTCGGAGAGGGAGCTGGGCGACCCGCGCGGCCCCGGCGAGCTGGCGGCGGTCGAACGCGTGCTGGAGCGCGCGGCCCCCGTGGCGGTGCATCTGCGGGCCCGGATCAGCACCCGCCGCATGTTCGAAACCGCGGACCGGCTCGCCCCCATCGCGTCGCGCGCAGGGAGCTGGCTCGTCGTGAGCGGGCGGCCCGATGTGGCGCTGGCGGCGGGCGCGCGGGCCGTACAACTTGGGCGCACGGCGCTCGGGGTGGAGGAGACGCGCCGGGTGGTCGAAGCGTGCGCGGGGAGGCTTGCGATCGGGGCCTCCGTGCACGACGCGGAGGGCGCGCTCCGGGCGGCCCGGGAGGGTGCCGACTACCTCGTGCTCGGCACGATCTACGCGACGCCCTCGCACCCGGGGGTCGAGGGAAGCGGTCCCGGCGCCGTGTCCGCGGTCCGCCGCCGACTCGCCGCCCACCGGCTTACCGTTCATCGGCTGTCCGCTCGGCCTCCGCCCCCGATCCTCGCGATCGGAGGCGTGGACGCGGATCGAGTCGGGGAGGTGACGGAGGCCGGGGCGCACGGCATCGTGGTGGGGCGGGCCGTCTGGTCCGCCCCCGATCCGGCGCGGGCCGCGTTCGACCTGCGCAGACAACTGGACCGGCTGAACCGGCGGGATCGCTGACCGGATGCGGGCGGACAACCGGGAGGATCACCGGCCGGATACGGACTTGATGGAGACCATGGCGATACGGATACGGGTGAACGGCCGGGAGCGAGACGTTCCCGCGGGAACGTCGGTCGCAACCCTGCTGCGGGATCTCGAGCTCGATGGACGCACGCTCGTCGTCGAACTCAACCGGCGGATCGTCCGTCCGCCCGAAATCGAGAGCGCGCGATTGGAAGCGGGGGACCGCGTCGAACTCGTCCATTTCGTGGGAGGCGGATGAGATGGCTCCGCTTGAAATCGCCGGCCGCACGTTCGCTTCCCGGCTCATCGTCGGAACGGGGAAGTACCCGAGTCCCGAGATCATGCTCGAAGCGATCCGGGCATCCGGCACCGACATGGTCACCGTCGCGGTGCGCCGCGTCGACATCGAGAACCCGGACCGCGACGACATCCTCCGCACGCTGAGCCCGGACGAGTTCAGCCTTCTGCCGAACACCGCCGCCTGCTACAGCGCCGAAGAGGCGATCCGCGCGGCGCGGCTGGGGCGGGCGGCGGGGCTGAGCGACTGGGTGAAGCTCGAAGTCATCGGCGACCCCGACACGCTCCTGCCGCACACCGGGGAGTTGATCGAGGCCACGCGCGCGCTCGTCGCCGAGGGGTTCGTGGTGCTCCCGTACACGAACGACGACCTCATCACGGCGCTGCGGCTCGAAGAGGCCGGAGCCGCCGCAGTGATGCCGCTCGCCTCGCCGATCGGGAGCGGTCTCGGCCTCCTCAATCCGCTCAACATTCGCATCATCAAGTCGCGCCTGTCCGTTCCGGTTATCGTCGACGCCGGCGTGGGCACCGCGTCCGACGCCTGCGCGACGATGGAGCAGGGCGTGGACGGCATCCTCATGAACACGGCGATCGCCGCGGCGGGGGATCCGGTGGAGATGGCCGGCGCCATGCGGCTGGCGGTGGAGGCCGGTCGGCGCGCCTACGTCGCCGGCCGCATGCCCCGACGCGAATGGGCGGTGCCTTCGAGCCCGCTCGAGGGCGTGCCGCCGCCCGCTTGAACCCCCGCGCGGCGGCCCACCGGATTCTGGGCGAGGTGCGGCGCGGGGCGCGCTCCGACCGCGCGGCGTCGCGCGTCCTCCCGGCCGTGGATGCGGCCGACCGCGGACTCGCGCTGGACATTGCCTTCGGCTGCCTCCGGCTGCGCGCGCGCCTCGATGCCTGGATCCGCGCCTGCGCGGACCGGCCCCCGTCCCGCATGGACCGGGCGGTGCGCGACTGGCTTCGCATCGGCGCGTACCAGATGACGGAGTTGAGGACGCCGGACCACGCCGCGGTGGGGGAGACCGTCGGCGCGACGCGTTCGGCGCTGGGGCGCGGCCGCGCGGGGTACGTGAACGCCGTGCTCCGCGCGCTCGCGAGGCGCCGTGCCGCGGATCTCGGCACCGGCCCGGAGGCGCTCGAGGCCGCGGGTCCGGTCGCGCTCTGGGCCGCCGGTCCCTTTCCGGATCCGGATGTGGATCCGGTGGGGCACCTGTGCTCCTGGGGTTCGCATCCGGAGTGGCTCGTCCGGCGGTGGCTGGCGCGCTGGGATCTGGCGGAGGTGCGGCGGCTCGTCGAACGGCAGAACCGGCCGCCGGATGTCGTCGTCCGCATGCTGACCGGGGAAGACCCGGTGCCGCCGGAGGGCGTGGAACTCGATCTCGTCCCCGGCTGGCCGCGCTCCTTCCGGCTCGAGAAGGGACTGCCCGGGGCGGCGGTTTCGCACCTGCGAGCCGTGATTCAGGACCCTGCGGCCTCCGCCGTGGTAGATTATGCGGGTGGCCCGCTCGAGGAGCCGGTACTCGACGTGTGCGCGGCACCGGGCACGAAGACCCTTGGGCTCGCCGCGGGGTGCGGCGTGCCGGTCGTGGCGCTCGACATCTCGCACCGGCGGCTGGCCCGCCTCGGCGCGCCGGCCCGCCGCCTCGAGTTGCCGGTGAGCGCGGCCGTCGCCGACGCGCGGCGGCTTCCGGTCGCCGAGGCCGGGACCGTGCTGGCCGACGTGCCCTGCACGGGCACCGGCGTACTGCGGCGGCGGGCCGACGCCCGCTGGCGGCTGGGACAGCGCCGCCTCGACGACCTCGTGGCCCTGCAGCGCGAGATCGTGGACGCGTGCGCCGCGGCCGTGCGGCCGGGCGGGCTGCTCGTGTACAGCACGTGTTCGCTCGAACGTGAGGAGAACGAAGGGCAGGTGGACGCCTTCTTGGAGCGCAGGCCCGACTACCGGCGCGACCCGCCCCCCGCGGACGCGCGCGGCGATTGCGTGACGCCGCGCGGCGACCTCTTCGTGCGCCCGTGGCTC
Source organism: Candidatus Palauibacter poriticola (assembly GCA_012270965.1). GTDB lineage: Bacteria > Gemmatimonadota > Gemmatimonadetes > Palauibacterales > Palauibacteraceae > Palauibacter > Palauibacter poriticola. Next base: position 48,627 of record JAAXHJ010000097.1, on the reverse strand, counting down.
ACCGGCACGGACGGCGCCTACGCGGCGCGTCTGCGGCGGATCGCGTGAGAGCCCCGTGAGACTCCTGCGCCCGATCCTCCTCTTCGCCGCCATGTTCGGCATCGGCTACGCCTTCGCCGCGCTCCGGCTCTTCCCGGCGGCGGAGGATCCGACGGATGTGGAGTTCACCGAAATCCCCGACCTCACGGGCGTCCCCCTGGCCGCGGCCGGCGAACGCCTCTCGGCGCTGGGGCTCTTCTCCGCCGAGCTGGGACGTCTCCATCACGGCGAAATTCCCATCGGCGCCGTCGTCGCCCAGCGGCCGCTCCCCGGCCAGCTCGCCCGGGCCGGGGACACGATCGTGCTCACGACGAGCGTCGGCATCGAAACGCGCCGCGTGCCCGATCTCGCCGGACTTCCCAGCGGCGAAGCCGCGACCCTCCTCACCCGCCTCGGCTTCGAGATCGACATCGAGGAAAGCGACGAGAGCGCCGTCGCCGGCGCGATCCGGACCGAGCCCGCCGCGGGGACGAGCCTCCCTCTCCCGGCCCGCGTCCGCCTCTTCGTCAGCCAGGGGCGGGCGATCGTCTCCGTCCCCGATCTCCAGGGCCGCCACGTGGACGACCTCGAGCTTCTCCTCGAGGAGGTGGATCTCCGGCTGGGTGCCGTCCGCTATCAGCTCGAAGCCCCCGAGGTGCGGGGACGCGTCATCTTTCAGAGCCCCGCCCCCGGCTCTGCGCTCCGCGGGGAGGGGCTCGTCTCCGTGATCGTGGCCGGGGCGCCGCCCGACTCGGCCACGGCGGATCTTACGCGGGAGACCGCCCGCGACACGGTTCCCGCGACCCCTGGCAGCCCGTGGGAAGACCCCGCGTCGGCGCTCTTGCCACGGGCCTCTAGCGACGGGGAGGGCTAGATGGACTTCAAGAGCGCGTTCACGAAGAACTGGCCCTACAAGGTCGCGGCTATCGTGCTTTCGGTGCTCCTCTGGCTCAGCGTGTCGGCCGACGCCGAGATCGCCGAGCAGCCGGTTTCGACGCTCCTCGAGATCCAGGTGAGCGATTCCGCCTGGAGTTTGCGCGAGGTGCGGCCCGCCGAGATCACGACGACCTTCCGCGGCCGCCGGAACCAGGTGTTCGCCGCCCGCTTCGAGCGGCCCGTGATTCGGAAGGTTCTCGACCAGGTCGAGGACACCGTGGTCCAGGTTCCGCTCTCGACCTCGGAGGTCATCTACGACCGCCAACTGGGACTCGATCCGGTGGAAGTCTCTCCCGCAGCCGTCACCGTGTATCTCGAGGACCGGGTGGGAAAGCGGGTCGCCGTCTCCGGCCGGACGGACGCGAGGGCGGCGGCGGGCGTGCTCGTCGTCGGCATGCAGGTCGCCCCCGACAGCGTGTGGCTCCAAGGGCCCGCGTCCTTCGTCAACCAGATCTCCGAGGTGACGACGGCCACGCTCGAGGTGGGCGCGGTCTCCACGCGCGTGACCCGGCAACTCGAGATCGCCCTGCCGCCGGATCTGGCGGGACTATCGGTCGAGCCCGCCACCGTGATCGCGACGGTCGACGTCGACTCTCTCCGCACCCGACTGTTCGCGACCGAGGTCGTCACGACAGGTCCGCGGGCCCTCATGGCCGTGGTGGATCCGCCCACCGTCACCGTGGCCATCACCGGACCTGCGGCCGTCGTGGACGGACTCGACCCCGGGGACGTGATCGCGACGGTCGACATCCCCAATTCCTTCGAATCGACGGGCTCCTATCCCGTACGCGCCCAGTTGCCCGACGCCGTGGCCGGCACGGTGACGATCGACCTCGTGCCGGAGCGGGTGAGCGCGGGCATCGCCTCCGACCCGCCCGACCGATAGACGCGCCGGCCGCCGCGGGCACCGACCCGCGCCCCGTTGCGCCCGCCGCCGACTTTGGAGGCGGGCCGGTCCTCGGCATCGAGACCTCGTGCGACGAGACCTCGGCCGCCGTCGTGGATGAGCACGGGATCCGGGGTCTCGCGATCGCCTCGCAGGACGCGCACGCCGCGTTCGGGGGCGTGGTACCGGAGATCGCCGCCCGCGAGCACATTCGTTCGCTCGACGCGATGGTGCGGCACGCCATGCGCGAGGCGGAGGTCGACCACGCGGACATTTCGGGTGTCGGCGTAACGGCGGGCCCCGGGCTGGTCGGCGCCCTGCTCGCGGGCGTGAACTGGGCCAAGGCCTACGCCTTCGCGCGCGGGCTTCCCCTCCTCGGCGTCCATCACATGGAGGGGCACCTGTTCGGCACCGCACTCGAGCACGAGGGCGCGCATCCCCCCTTCATCGGTCTCCTCGTATCGGGCGGACACACGCTCCTGCTGGAGGCGCGCGCATGGGGCCGCTACCGCCTCCTGGGCGGGACGCGGGACGACGCGGCGGGCGAGGCGTTCGACAAGGTCGCGCGCCGGCTCGGATTGCCGTATCCCGGCGGGCCCCAGATCCAACGCGCGGCGGAGCGGAGCGCTGCGGCGGCGGGCGGGGCGGCGGTGGGCGCCGCGGGACGCTTCCGGCTCCCGCGCCCGATGCTGAGCCGGCGGGATCTGCCCGGAGATCCCGCGTACTACGACATGTCCTTTTCCGGTCTGAAGACCGCCTTGGCGCGGGTCGCCGAACAACTGGAGGAGGAGGGGGCCCTCGCCGACGCCGTCGACGACCTCGCGGCGGATTTTCAGGAGGCCGTGGTCGATGTCCTCGCCGAGAAGACGCGCCGCGCCGTGGAACAGACGGGCTGCCGCCGGGTCGTGCTGGGCGGGGGAGTGGCGCGGAACTCCCGTCTTCGTGAAGGTTTGGCCGAGCGTCTGGGCTCGTCCGGGGAGTTGTACGCCCCCTCCCCCCGCCTCGCGACGGACAACGCGGCGATGATCGCCGCGGCCGCGCGGTTCCGCTTGGCGAGGGGGGAACGCAGCCCGTGGTCGCTCAACGCCGAAGCGGCGCTCGCGTTTCCCGGCCTCGCGTAACGGCCGACAATGAGCACGGCAGCCGCGAGGAACACCGCAGCCGACGGAAGTGGCCCGGCAGCCGACGGAAGTGGCCCGGCAGCCGACGGAAGTGGCCCGGCAGCCGACGGAAGTGGCCCGGCAGCCGACGGGAATAGCCCGGCAGCCAACGAGGAGCACAGCAGCCAACGAGGAGCGTGCCAGACGTGTATCCCGAACTCTTCACACTGACTTTGCCGGTTCTCGGCGAGGTCACCATCACCTCCTTCGGACTCATGATGGCGCTCGCCTTTCTGAGCGGGTACCTGCTCCTGCGCAGCGAGACGACGCGTCTCGGGGCCGGGCCCGACCTCGCGGCGGACATGCTGCTGGGGGCGCTGATCGGCGGCATCGTCGGGGCGAAGATCTATTACGTGCTCCTCTACTGGGACCGGACCGCGGCCGATCCGCTGGGGATGATCTTTTCACGCAGCGGGCTCGTCTGGTACGGAGGGCTCATCGGCGGGTCCATCGGCGTCATGTGGATGCTGTACCGGCGCCCCGTGACCCCCGGCCTCGGGGTGGACGCGATCGCGCCCGCCCTCCCGCTCGCCTACGGGATCGGCCGCATCGGCTGTTTCCTCGTCGGCGACGACTACGGGCGTCCGACGGAATCGTTCGTCGGCATCGCCTTCCCCAACGGCCTGCCACCCACGACCGCCGGCAACCTGAGGGGTTTCGGGGCGGAGGTGGACCCCGCGATCCCTGACGCCGAGGTCCTCTCCGTTCACCCCACGCAGCTCTACGAGACGGGACTCTCGCTCGTCATCTTCTTCCTCCTGTGGCGGCTCCGGCGGCACCCGCACGTCCAAGGGTGGCTGTTCGGCATGTGGCTCGCGCTGGCCGCGGTCGAGCGCTTCGTCATCGAGTTCTTCCGCGCCAAGGACGACCGCTTCTTCGGAGGCATCACGCTCGCCCAAGTGATCTCGGTCCTGCTGTTCGCGGGCGGTGTGGCGCTCGTCCTCAGGTTGCGGCGCCGGGCCGGAGAGGCGGCGGTGTGAAACGCGCGGCTCTGGCCGGGCTGGCGCTGGCCGTCAACCTCGCCGGGCCGCCTTCTTTCGTCGGGCCGTCGTCGCACCCCGCGCCGTCGTCGCCGCCGGGGCCGTTGTCGCATCTCGGGCCGTCTCCACTCAGCGGGCAGGCGGCCGGCGAGGCGGGACCGCGCCGCGCCGAAGTGACTTCCCTCCGTTTCCGCGGCAACGAGACGCTCTCCGACGGTCAGTTGCGCGCGGTGATCCGTACGCGCAGCACTGAATGCGCGAGCCTCCTGCTCTCCCCCTTCTGCCTGGTGACGAACTGGGGGTTCGCCCACCGCCGGGCCTATCTCGACACGCTCGACGTCAGGGTCGACGCGGACCGGCTCCGCCTGTACTACAACTTCCGCGGCCACTTCGAGACGGATGTCCAACACATCGTCCGCACGAACGGCGTCGACGCCAGCGTCTCCTTCATCATCGAGGAGGGTCCGGCGACCGTCATCGATGAGTTCTCCATCGAAGGGCTGCCCGAAAGCCTCGTGGCGGAGGAGGCCGAGACCCTCGTCGATGTCGGCGTAGGCGATCCCTTTGATCGCCTACGGCTCCAAGCCGGCGTGGACAGTCTCATAGGCTCGTTGCGCCGTCAGGGCTACCTCTACGCCATGGCCCTGGAGGACTTCCGCCGCGGGCGGGACGGGACCGCGCAGGTGGCGCTCGACGTCCACCCCGGGGCCCGCTATCGCCTGGGTGAGATCCGGATCGAGGGCGGCGAGGAGATCGGCGAGGAGGTGATCCGCGACCTCCTCCCCCTGCGCGCGGGCGACTACTACAACCAGGAGGCCGAACAGGAGGGGCAGCGGAACCTCTTCGGCCTCGACGCCATCCGCTTCGCCTCGATCCGCCGGGAATCGTCGCGCCCCGAGGCCGCCACCGCCGATTCGACCCTGGATCTTGTCGTCCAGGTCACCCCGGCCTCGCCGCAGGCGGCCCGGTTCGGCGTCGGATGGAGTACCGACCAGTGTCTCCGAACCGAGACGCGGTTAACGCACCGCAACCTCTTCGGCGGCGCCCGCCGGCTGGAGATCACCGGCCAGCTCGGGAACATCTTCGCGGACCAGCTCGACGGATCCTTCCCCTGCTCGCAGGTGGGCACGGACCCCGACTTCCGGACGCTGAACTATCTGCTCCAGGCGGAACTCCTCCTCCCCGTCGTCCATTCGGCCGAAAACAGCTTCAGCGCCCGGCTCTTCCTCGAGCGGGAGACGATTCCCGATGTCTTCATCCAAGAGGGCTTCGGCGCCGAAATCGGTCTCACGCGCCGACTCGGGCGTAGGGCCTCCGCCACGCTCTCGTACTCGCCGGGCTACACCGGCTTCGGCGAGCAGTCCGCCGACATCTTCTTCTGCATCAACTTCGGTTTCTGCGAACCCGAGGACATCGTCACCGTGACGAGATCGCGCTGGCTGGCGCCCCTGACCCTCGCCTGGCTCTACAACGCGACGGACGACGCGCTCCGCCCCACCCGCGGCCACTACCTGACGGCGGAGGGGGAGGTCGCCCACGAGATGACGGGATCGCAGTACCGGTACGCGCGGATCGTGGCGCAAGCCGCCCTCTTCCGGGAACTGGAGCCCGGCCTCGTGATCGCCGCGCGCGCGCGGACCGGCATGGTCCGCTTCCCCGGCACCCGCATCTTCACGCCCGGCGCGCCCCGGACCGACCGGCTCATCCATCCATCCCGGCGTTTCTTCGTCGGCGGCTCGCAGAGCGTTCGCGGCGTCGGGCAGAACCTCCTCGGGCCCCGCGTGCTCGTGGCCGACGAGGTGGAAGACTGTCCGACGGGCGATTTCGAGGCGTGCGTCGCGCGGCTCGCGGCGGAGGATCCCGGCGCCTTCGACGAGCGGCCCCGCGGCGGCGACGCTCACTTGGAACTGAGCTTCGAGCTGCGCCGATACCTCGGCGAGCGGTGGAGTCTCGTTTTTTTTGGGGACGCGGGAAGCGTCTCGCAGCGTCTCACGGAGCTTCGGAAGCTGCAGTGGACGCCCGGCATGGGACTCCGGTACGCGAGCCCGATTGGTTCCATCCGGCTCGACATAGGGTACAATACGACATTCGCGACCGAGTTACCGGCGATTGTTTCAACGGAGGACGGAACCTTGGTCCAGATGCCGCAGCCCGTCAGGTTCGATCCGTTCCGGTTCGATGATCCGCACCCCCTCCGCGAACTCTGGCGCCGCGTGCAGATCCACGTGTCCATCGGAGAAGCGTTCTGAGTTCCGACGAGCGCCCCCCCGCGTCGACCTCCGCGCCGGACTCCGCGTCCGGGCCGGACGGGTCCGCGCTCGAGTCCGGCGAGTCGGGTCCCGCGCCGCGCCGGCGCCGGATCGTCCTGTCGCTGGCCGTCGCCGCGAGCCTGCTGGTCTTCGGCGTCTTCATCACGGTCACGCAGACGGCCAGGGGTCGGGACGCCGCGCTCTCCCTGCTCGAGGACGCCCTTGCCCGCAGCGTGAACGGGGAAGTGCGCATCGGCCACGCGATCTCCGGCAATCTCCTCAGCGACCTCACCGTCTCCCGCTTCGAGATCTTCGACGCGGACGGGGGGCTGTTTCTGGCGCTCGACACCGTCACGATCGAACACGACCCGGTGGCGCTCCTGCGGCAGCAACTCGACGTGGGCCGACTCCACGCCCGCGGTCTGGACCTCCGCCTGCGGCAGTACCCGGACGGCCGCTGGAACTACGATCGCGTCTTCGAGGCGCCCCCGCGGTCGGAGCCGCCGGTGCCGTCCGAGCCGCCGTCGCCGTCCGAGCCGCCGTCGCCAGCGGACCCCACGGCCGAGTCGGTGGCGATGGCGGCGGCCTCGCTCCTCCCGGCATCCCTCTCCTTCGTCGCTCCGCCTAGGGGTCGGGACCAGGGCCCGGACGAGGCGGCGGAGGCGGGGCCGGCGGCCACCGGGGCACCGCAAGCCGCGCTCGGCATCCTCCTGCACGATGCGACGGTCGCCTCCGGCCACATCCGGATCGTCACGCCGTGGACGGAAACGCTGGCCGGAGCCGCGAAGACGGAGGCGCTGCGCGAGGCGCGGGCGGGGGAGTCGCCCTGGGCCCTGCGGGAGACGCCGGACGGCGAATTCGAGCGCGTGTTCGAACTGACGAACCTCCGCGGCCGGTTCCCGGTCGCGCGCGTGACGGACCCCGAGGCTCCCTTCATGATTGAGGTCGAGGAGGCGGCCGCCACGCTGCTCGCCGTGAACCAGCCGCTGGACCTCTCGGACCTGAGGATGAAGCTGACGATCGGGGACACGGCCCGCATAGACGTCGAGCGATTCGAGACGGATCAGTCGGTGATCCGCGGGGAAGGGTGGATGGGCTCGACCGGCCTCGATTTCGAGTTCGCGCTCGAAGCCGACCCGCTCGACGTCCGGGATCTCCGCTGGCTACCCATCGACCTGCCCGAAACCGGTGGCGGCCCCATGTCCATCGCCCTCAGCGGCCGCGGCGGCAACACGGTCGTGGACGTCACGAACGGAGACTTCCGGACGGGCGAGACCCGCATGACCGGAGGGTTCGCCCTCGCCCTCGATCGGCGTCCCAGGTTCCACCGCATCGGTGTCACGCTGGCACCCTTCGACCTCGCGCATCTGGGCCCACTCCTCGGACGCGACTCCCCGCCCGCCGCAGCCGCAACCGGCGCGGAGTCCGACGCGGCACCCGAGCCAGAGCCCGAGGCGGCATCGGAGCCGGAGTCTGACGCGGCACCCGAGCCAGAGCCCGAGGCGGCATCCGGGCCAGAGTCGGATGCGGCATCCGAACGAGAGTCCGACCCGCCATCCGCCGCCGCGCCCGCCCCGGTGCCGGCTCCGGTGGTCGCCCCGGCGCCAGCGACGATGCCGGGGATGGTGCGCGGCACGCTGCGCGGCTCGGGCTATGTCGATGACCTGATGATCGTCGCCGATCTCACCCTCCACGATCCGGAGCCGGGCACGCCGCCGTCCGGCCTGCGGGCGCGGGGTGGCGTCGGCATCGGCGAGGAGTTCGTGAGCCTCCGCCGCCTCGGTGTGGAAGTCGACGCCTTCGAGTCTCGCTGGACCCGTCTCATCGGCATGGACTTGGGGATCGACGGGCGCTTCCACGGGACGCTCACGCTCGACCGCGAACAGGACGGCGGCGTCACCTTCGAGGGCGCCGTCGATCATCTGACGCCGGCCGGCGATCGCTCGCGCTTTACGGGTTCCGGGTTCCTGAACCTCGCGCAGTCGCAGGTCGACGCGGCGGTCGACGCGAACCCGCTCGCTCTCACGCTGTTGCGCCCGTGGGTCTCGGGAATCGAACTGGCGGGCACGGTGACTGGTCCCATTCGGGCGCGCGGAAGTCTCGAGGCGCTGGCCCTCGAGGCGGAACTCGAATCGGAACGCGGCCAACTCACCCTGAACGGGGACTTCGATCTCGCCTCCGCTGAGCCGCGCTACGACACGGAGATCGCGGGAACGGATCTTTCGCTGGACCAGTGGGTCGAGGGTGCCCCGGCGTCGAGACTCGCCGTCCGGGGACGCGTGCGGGGAGAAGGGATCGATCCCGCGACGCTCGCGGCGGCGTTCGACCTCGAGGTCCTCCCCTCCCAGGTGGACCAGGCCGAGATCTTCGACAGCCGCGTGCGGCTGCGGGTGGCCGACGGCGTGGCGACGATCGACAGCGCGTTCCTCGCCTCCGACGTGGGGATGCTCTCGGTGGTGGGCGACTTCGGGCTCGCGGAGGGCCGGAGCGGGCAGATCGCCTTCGAGGCGGAGGCTCCCGATCTCTCCGACTGGGACCGCTGGTTCGTGGATGAGATTCCGGGCGGTGCGGAGGCCGAGGCCGGCGAGGCGCTGTTCGAGACTATTCAGGAGTTGCTGGGCCGCGTCCAGCGAACCCCGCGACCGACGGAGGGACTGGAGGGCCGGTTGGAGACGCGCGGCACGGCCACGGGCCGCTGGGGAGACTTCACGCTCGACGCCGGCATCGAGGCCTCGGGCGTGCGTTTCCGGAGCTACCGCGCCGGAGACCTCTCGGCCCGCGTCGAGCTGTTCGACCCTCCGCGTATCGGCGATCTGCGGTCCCGGTTCACGGCTACGAACGTCGAATTGGACGGACGCCGGGTGGATTCGCTCTCCGTGCGGCTGGCCCGCTCGGGCGCCGGCGAGCCCGGCGCCGACGCGCTGGACGCGGAATTCCACGCGCAGCGCGACTCCAGCCTCGAGGTCTCGGGTCGCGGCGTCGTGGTCGGCGGCGACCTCTGGAGCGCGGGCCTGACGGATCTCCGCCTTCGTCTCGGCAAACTCGAGTCCACGCTCGTGACGCCCGCCAGGCTCGTCTACTCCGACTCGGCTCTGCTCGTCGAGGGCCTCTATCTGAACGGTCAACTCGGCCGGCTGCGCGCCGACGGCCGCATCCCCGCCGCCGGCGAGGGATCGCTCAACGTGGAGATCTTCGGCGTGCGCGTGGACCAGTTCGGCTACCTGCTCTCGGAGCAACCGGTCCTCGGAGGCACCCTCGGAGGGTCCGTGAGGGCGACGGGCACGCTGGCCGAACCCCTCGTGACGGGAGAATTCGAGGTTCTCAATCCGTCCGTTCAGCATCAGGGCTACGATGGGCTGCGCGCCCGGGTCGGCTACGCCGCTCGCGAACTCGACGGGGAGATCGACCTCGTCGATGGAGGTGCCCTTTTGGGCCGACTCGGCGGGGCCGTGGCGACGGATCTCGCGATCCTCCCGGTGGAACGCCGCCTTCTCGACGACCCGTTCGACCTCGACCTGACCGGGGACCGTCTTCCGTTGGCGCTCGTCGAACTCGTGCTGGAGAGCTTCGAGGAGGTGACCGGCACCGCCGAGGCGGACCTCTCGATTCGCGGCGCTCCCGATGCCCTCCGCTACGACGGCGCCCTGCGCATCGTGAACGGTAGGGGCTGGGTTCCGGACCTCGGCGTCTGGCTCGCCGATGTCGGGGCGCGCGTCGCCTTCCGCGGTTCGTCGCTCGCCTTCGTCGATTCGGCCTACGTGGGGTCGGATCTCGGCGGTTCGCTGCGGACGCGCGGCACCGTGGACATCGCCCGGATCACCAACCCGGTCTTCGCGCTGGACTTCGACGCGGACGAGTTCCACGGCATCGTGCGCAACGACATGGCGTTCGCCGTGAGCGGCCGGGCGCGGCTCGACAGCGCCTACGCGAGACCCTGGGTGAGCGGCGACGTCGTCCTCTCCGACGGATACCTGGAGCAGGACGAGTTCCTCCGCGGACTCGAGGTCTTCAATCCCGGCGAGATGGAAGTCTTCGACCTCCTCGACGCCTCCGCGGAAGGCGTTCTGGCGCAGTTCCGGAACCCGTTTCTCGACAACCTCGTCCTAGACGCGAACATCGATCTGGGTGCCGGCCTCTCGCTCGAGTCGGCGAGCCTCAACGCCGACATCGTGGGGGAGGGGCTGTCCGTCCATATGGACCGCCGCCTCGATACCCTCTACATACGCGGAAGCGCCCGGATACCGCGGGGCACCTACGTCTTCGACCGCGTGCCGCCCTATGGCCGGCGGCTCCGGATCACCGAGGGGAGCCTTCAGTTCGTGGGGGACGCCGGCTTCAACCCCATCGTCGACATCACCGCCGAATACCGGGACCGGACGGTCGACGGCCCCGTGTTCGTCGAGGCTCGGATCACCGGTACCGCAACCGCGCCGCAGCTCCTCCTGACGAGCAACCCGCCCATGAGCGAGACCGACCAGCTCTGCCTGCTCGCGGTGGGGACGCCATGCTACCGTTCCGCCGACCCGCAACTTGGACGGCGGCTCGTGCAGCAGACGCTGCTGGGTCCGCTGAGTTCCGGACTCACGTCCGCGCTCGGAGGAGCGACCGGCATCTCCTACCTCAACCTGACGTCGGTCGCTTCCGGGAGCGGCGCCGGAGGACTCGCGGCGAACCGGAGCCTGTTCGAGCGTACGGCGCTGGAAGTCGGGTGGTATGCGAGCAACACACTCTTTCTCTCCTATTGGCGGCCACTGGGCGGCGGGCCTCCGCGGGCCGCCCTGGAGTGGGCGTTCCTCCCGGGCTGGTCCGTCGAAGCCGGAACCGCGAGCCGATTCGACGAGAGGCTGTTCGGTCTCAACGTGGGCACGAACGTCGCCAACGACCGGACCTACAGCCTCTTCCTCTTCCGTGAGTGGGAGTTCGGCGACGGCCCCGGCTCCGGCAACGGCCCTGGCCCCGGCTCCGGCAGCGGCTCCGGTAGCGGCTCCGGCAGCGGCAGCGGCAGCGGCTCTCGCTAGCGGCCCCTAACTTCCGTCCATGTCCGGCGCGCGCCTCTATCCCGATTCGGAGCGATTCCTCGTGCTCCTCAACCCCGGCGCGCGGGGCGGGACCGCGGAGCCCGAGACGCTGCGCCGGCGACTGGGGGGCGCCTTCGCCGCGAGGGGCGTCCCCTTCGATATCGTGGCGGCCGAGAGTTCCGAAGCAGGTCTGGACGTCACCCGCGAGGCCGCGGAGCGAGGATACCGGGCCATCGTCGCCGCGGGAGGCGACGGCACCGTGAGCGTGGCCCTCCGCGGGGTTGCCGGAACGTCCGTGCCCGTCGCCATCGTCCCCTTCGGAACGGCCAACCAGCTTGCCCTCAACTTCGACATTCCCACGTCGCTGGAGGACAGCGTCCGGGTCGCGGTCGAGGGAAGGGTGACGCGGATCGACCTTGCGGAGGCGAACGGAGAGACGTTCGCGCTCATGGCCGGCGCGGGCCTCGACGCGCAGGTCATGGCCGACGCCACCGCCGAACTCAAGAGCCGCCTCGGTTTCGGGGCCTACATCTACAGCGGCCTCAAGAACGTCATCAACCGCCCCGGCGCCGACTTCCGGATCACCGCCGACGACCAGGAAGTGGAGGTAAAGGCGTCGATGGTGCTCGTCGCGAACGCGGGCCAGCTTGGGGCCGGACCCCTTCCCGTGGAGTTCCGGATGGCGCCTGGGGCTTCGTTCCAAGACGGCCTCATCGACGTGTGCATCTACGCCCCCAGAAACCTCCCGGAGGTCGCCCGCATCATCTGGCGCGTCACGCGAAACCGGTACTCGGGAGACGACAAGGTGATCTTCCTCCAGGCCCGCAGCGTGCGGATCGAGGCCGACCCGCCCGTCGCCATAGAAATCGACGGCGACCCGCGGGGCGAGACTCCGATGGAGGCGAAGGTCTCGCCGCTGGCCGCCCGCATCATCGTCCCCAGATAGCCGCGCGTTCCCGCGGGAACGTCGGTCGCTCCGGATACGCGGTGGCCGGTGGGGCGCGCCGGTCAGCGGGGGTAGAGGAGGTACGGGCGGCGGAGCGCTTCGAAGGCGGTGACACCGGCCGCCCATTCCGAAGTGATCTCGTCGAGCGGGGTGCCGCGGTCGATGGCGAGCCGGAGGCGGTCCGAGCCCGCGAGCCGGTCGAAGTGGCGCACCCGCCACTCCCAGGCGTCGCCGGAGAGTCGACGCGCGGCGAGCAGCGCCGCCACCGCCGTCCGCACCGGATCGTAGGTTAACCGGTCCGTCACCGTGAGGCGGATCCCCGAGATCTTCTCCCCCCCGAACCTGCCGTCGCTCGGAGATTCCGGCGTGAAGGTGACCGCTCGGATCTCGACCCCCGGCAGCCGCGCCGCGCCCGCGACGGCCTCGATTTCCGCCACCCAGGCTTCCCCGTCCAGCCACGGCGCGCCCAGCACCTGAAACGCCGTCGGCGTCCCGCGGCCGACGGAAAGGTTGGTCCCCTCGAACAGACAGGTGCCGGGATAGTGCGTGGCGCTCTCCAGCGAGGGCATGTTGAGCGACGGCGCGATCCAAGGCAGGTCCGTCTCGTCGAACCAGCGGTCCGCGGACCAGCCCGCGGCCGGGACGACGTGCAACTCCACCTCCACGCCGAACGCCCCCCCGTACAGACGCGCGAGTTCTCCCGCCGAGAGTCCGTGCCGCGCGGGCACCGGGTACAGGCCGACGAAGGTGGCGAAGGCGGGATCCAGCACGGGACCCTGCGTGAGGCCTCCGATGGGATTCGGGCGGTCGAGAACGAGCATGGGGATGCCCGCGCGCCCGGCCGCCGTCATCGCGAGCGCCATCGTCGATACGTAGGTGTAGTAGCGCGAACCGATGTCCTGGATATCGAACGCGAGCACGTCGACCGAAGCCAGCATCTCCGGCGTGGGCGCCAGCGTCTCGCCGTAGAGAGAGTAGATCGGCAGCCCCGTCCCTTCGTCCGTCGCATCGTTGATCGCGGAGCCCTCCGCTTCCGTGCCCCGGATCCCGTGCTCGGGGGCGAAGAGAGCCGTGAGTTCCGCGTTCGCGTAGCCGTGCAGGAGGTCGATGGAACTCGTACCGTCGCGCCCCACGCCGCTCCGGTTCGTAATCAGCCCCACGCGCCGCCCGTCGATGAGATGGGAGGAATCGGCGAGCAGCACATCGATCCCGGGGCGCACCGTCGATGCGGCCGCAGCCGCCCTGGCGGGTCCCCCCTCCGCCTCGCCGTCCGCCGCTCCCGCTTCCGGCCCCCCGCACGCGGAGACCGGGAGAAGGGGAAGAAGGGGAAGGAGGAAGAGGAAACGGGCGGGCGCATTCATCTCGCGCCTCGTAGGTTCGGGGTAGCGAGCGCGGCACGCGGGGCGGGCGGAGGTCGACATGGCTGGGAGATTAGAGACGTTGAGCGGCCCCCGAAAGCGGGACGGACGGCGGGTGGTGGTACGGGGGCGAACGGTCGCGGCCCTCGGGCTGGCCGCGCTCGTCGCCGCCGGCTCCAGCGCCGTCGCCCCCCGTCCGTCCGGCTCGGACGCCGGCGCTTTCCCCGGCGGTCGCGCGGTGGAACCCGTCCTTTCCGCCGGCGCACAGGAATGGGTGGAGGAAACGCTCGCCCGCCTCAGCCTGCGGGAGCGGGTCGCGCAGCTCGTAATGGTGTGGATGAGCGGCGGCTACGCGCCGCGCGACGACGAGGAGTTCACGCGCGTCGAATCCCTCGTCCGCGACGACGCGATCGGCGGGATCGTGATCTCGCTCGGAACCCCGCTCGGATACGCCCAGCGACTGAACCGCCTGCAGGCGTCAGCCGATGTTCCCCTGCTCGTCGCGGCGGACTTCGAGTCCGGAGCGGGGTTCCGCGTGAGCGGCGTGTTCGCGCTGCCGAACATGCTGGAGATGCCCGGCGCGACGGTCCTCCCTCCCGCGATGGCGCTCGGCGCGGCGGACGATGAGGACTACGCCTACCACGCGGGCCGGATCACCGGCATCGAGGCGCGGGCCCTCGGCGTCCACATCACCTTCGCGCCCGTTCTCGACGTCAACAACAACCCCGCCAATCCCATCATCAACACGCGCTCCTTCGGGGAGGATCCGGAGCGCGTGGCGGCGCTGGGCGCGGCCTTCATCCGGGGCGCGCGCGAGGCCGGCCTTCTCGCCACCGCCAAGCACTTCCCCGGTCACGGAGATACCGGGACCGATTCCCACCTCGCCCTCCCGGTCATTCCCGGCGACCGCGCCCGCCTCGACAGCCTGGAACTCGTCCCGTTCCGCCGCGCGATCGCGGAGGGCGTTGACGCGGTCATGACGGCCCACGTCGCGGCCCCCGGCATCCTCGGCCCCGGCGCCCCGCCCGCGACGCTCTCCCCGTACTTCATGACGGACATGCTGCGCGACGATCTGGGCTTCGATGGCGTCCTCTTCACCGACGCGCTCGACATGGCCGCCATCGCCGACGACTACGGGGCCAGCGAAGCCGCGATCCGCTCGCTGGAAGCGGGGAGCGATGTCCTGCTCATGCCGCGCGAGCCCCTGCGCGCCATCGCGGCCGTCGTCGGCGCCGTCCGCTCCGGCCGGCTCGCCGCCGAGCGCATCGAGGCCTCCGCCCGGCGCGTACTGGAGCTGAAGGCGCGCGCCCGCCTGCACGAAGGCGCGGAGATCGACTTCGAAGCCATCCCCCGGCTCGTCGGCACCCGGTGGCACGAGTTCTTCGCCCGCGGGGTTGCCGCGCGCTCCATCACGCTGGTGCGCAACGAGGCCGGCGCGGTGCCCCTCGACAGCCCCGCGTCGCGCTCCGTGCTGTCCGTGACCTTCGCCGGACGGAACGACCTCGCCGCGGGACGCGCCTTCGACCGCGAACTCGGCCGAGCCGCGCGCGTGCGCCGCGCCCGGATCGGGTTCGACGCCCGCCCCGGCGTCTACGATTCGCTCCTCGGGCTCGCCCGCTCCGTCGACGCCGTGGTTTTCTCCGCCTACGTCCGCCCCGGCGCCGCCCGGGATTCCACCGACCTTCCCGAAGAGGTCCGGGATTTCTTCGACCGCTTGGACGCCGCCGGCCGAACCTCCGTGCTCGTCTCGTTCGGGAGTCCCTACCTGCTCACTTCCGTGCCGGAGGCGAAGACGTACCTCATCGCGTGGGGTGGGGCGGACGTCTCGCAGGAAGCCGCCGCGCGCGCGCTCCTCGGCGCGCCGGTTTTGGGTCGCCTGCCGATCTCCCTCCCTCCCCGTCACGCGCTCGGCGATGGCTTGGTCAGCGGCGGGAGCGGGGAAGCGGAGTGGGAGCACGTGCCTATCGATGGGTACGGTCCGCCGAACGCCGACGAGCGCCTGCGCGTGCGGCGGCCGTGGGAGGAGTGGCCCGTCAACGTGGGGATGGACGGGGATTCCCTCGCCCGCGCGGACCGGATCATCGACGCGGCGATTCGGGACGGGGCGACGCCCGGCGCGGCGCTCGCCGTGGGACGGGGGGACCGCGTCGTCCGTCTGCGCGGCTACGGAAGGCTGGATTGGGCATCTTCCGCCACGCCGCCGGCCGGGACCGCCGCGACGGATTCGAGTCTGTACGATCTGGCGTCGCTCACCAAGGTTGTCGCGACGACGACGGGGATGATGCAACTCATCGACCGCGGCGCACTCTCCCTCGACACCCGCATCGGCGAGCACCTGCCGGAGTGGTCGCGGGGATGGAAGCGCGACGTCACCGTCCGCCACCTGTTGACGCACCGGGGGGGGCTGCCGCCCTTCCGTCCCTTCTGGCGCACCCTCCGGGGAGAGGAGCCGTACCGCGAGGCGATCGCCGCCCTCGAACCCGAGTATGAACCGGGGGAGGACGGCGGCCCGACGGTCTATTCCGACATCGGGTTCATGACGCTCGGTTTCCTGATCGAGGAGATCACGGGACAGTCGCTGGACTACTATCTGCATGAATCCGTCTTCCGCCCGCTGGGGATGACGGAGACCTGGTTCGATCCGCCCCGCTCGCTGCGCCGCCGGACGGCTCCGACCGAGCTGGACACCGTCTACCGGCACCGGCACGTGCACGGAGAGGTGCACGACGAGAACGCCCACGCGCTGGAGGGAGTGGCGGGACACGCCGGACTCTTCTCGTCGGCCCGGGACCTCGCGACGTTCGCCGCCTGGATCCTCGCCGCCGCGCGCGAAGGGCGAAATCTTCCCGTCACCGCGCGCCCCCCGCGCGGGCCGCTTACCCGTTCGTTCTCCGCCCGTCTCGACTCGCCCTCGCCGGAGATCGTCGCGCGGTTCACGGCGCGGGCCGCTCCCGCCTCGAGTCGGGGCTTGGGCTGGGACACCCCCTCCGGGCGCTCGTCGGCGGGGGACTACTTCGGTGAAGGCGCGTTCGGGCACACCGGCTTCACGGGCACGAGCATCTGGGTCGATCCGGAACTGGATCTTTTCGTCGTCCTGCTCACGAACCGCGTGAATCCGACCCGGGACAACCGGAAGCACATCGAGCTGCGGCGGGCGGTACACGACGCCGTCGCGACCTCGATCCGCGACCGGACGGTGCGGCCCCGCGAGCCCGGCGGCGCGGGCGGGCCGGCGCCCTCGGGACGCGACCGCTGACCTCTCTCGATCTCGCGATCCTCGTCGTCTATCTCGGCGGCGTCACCGCCTGGGGGGCGTGGCTCGGGAAGGGCGCACGCGGGGGGGAGGAGTATTTTCTGGGTCGGCGCGACCTGCCCTGGGCCATCGTCCTCCTTTCCGTCGTGGCGACGGAGACGAGCACGCTCACCTTCCTCTCGATCCCCGGCATCGCCTACGGCGGGTCGCTCGCCTTCGTGCAAATCGCGGCGGGCTACGTGCTCGGACGAATCGCGGTCGCCCTCTGGCTTCTGCCGGCGTATCGCGCGGGGCGGCTGCGGACCGCCTACGAGTTGCTCGAGGCCCGTTTCGGTACGGAGACGCGGCGGCTGACCTCCGGCATCTTCATGGTCACGCGCCTTCTCGCGGATTCCGTGCGGCTCTTCGCGACGGCGATCCCGCTTACGCTCGTCACCGGATGGCCGCTCATCGCCTCCGTGCTCGTGATCGGAGCCGTCACCTTCATCTATACCTTCATCGGCGGCATCCGCGCGGTCGTCTGGGTGGACGCCTCGCAGATGGCGCTCTACCTGGCCGGGGGGCTCATCGCCCTCGTCGTCCTGGGTGGCGCCGTGCCCGGCGGCTGGCCCGAGATCCTTTCCCGCGCCGGGGAGGCCGGGAAGCTCACCGTGATCGACCCCGCGCTCGACTTCGGGCGACCCTACACGCTGTGGGCCGGACTGCTCGGCGGCGCCTTCCTCTCCATGGGTTCGCACGGCGCCGACCAGCTCATCGTCCAGCGCCTCCTCGCCTGCCGCGACCTCGCCGCGAGCCGCCGCGCCCTCGTCGGCAGCGGCTTCGCCGTCCTCTTCCAGTTCACCCTCTTCCTCTTCGTTGGTCTGGGCCTCTGGGCGTGGTACGACGGAGCCGCCTTCCTCCGCGCCGACGAGATCTTCGCGGGCTTCATCGTCGAAGCGCTCCCGGCCGGCGTCCGCGGCCTCCTCATTGCCGGCGTGTTCGCGGCCGCCATGTCTACTCTCTCCAGTTCGATCAACGCGCTCTCATCCACGGCGGCCTACGACTTCTGGGCGGCGGCGCGCCCGGAGGCGGACGAGCGGCAAATCCTGCGCGCGGGGAGGATCGGAGCCGCGGTGTGGACGGTGCTGCTCGTGGCGGCGGCGGTCGGGTTCATCCCCCTGAGCGAGGAGAGCACCGCCGTGGAGGTGTCGCTCGGGATCGCGTCGCTCGTCTACGGAGGGCTGCTGGGGGCGTTCGCGCTCGCCCGTTTCTCGCGCCGGGCCACGAGCCGCTCGGTCCGTCTCGGGATCGCGCTCGGGATCGGATCCGTCACCGCGATATGGATCGGAGCGCGGTCCGCGGTCGCCTGGCCCTGGTTCGTCCTCATCGGCACGGCGATCACCGTAACAACCGGCCTCCTCGCCGGCCGACGCCCGCGGCGCTCCTGAACCGCCCCACTCGCCAGGAGCGCCCGCGACAGGTCAGTCCGTTTACCGCCCGGGCGAATCCCTCCACACAATCACGGCTATGTATCGTCGCCAAGACCTGAACGTTGTTCGCCTCCGCAGTTTTCGGAACCCTGCGCCGGAAGCGCTTCTGCAGGGAATGGTGGATGCCGTTCTCCAACTGCCGGGAGGCCGGGCCGGGGCCGATCGCGATCCGCCTCTCCGGCAAGCTCCGTCCGAAAAAAGGGCACGAAACCGAGGGCCCGGATGTTGTCCGGGATCTAGTCGTCGTCTCGCTCGGAATCCACGGCGCATTCGTCTCGGTCGCGTAGCAGGATCGACAGCGCCAAGTTGCGGCCTCCTCGCCGGGGTCAGGCGGGCTCCGGCCGGCTGAACCCGTGCACCACCGTCTTGGAGAGTTGCGAGAATCGCTCCACCATCTCCTCGCCCACCGCGTTCAACGCCGCCTCGAATCCGTTCATCTTGGCGTCGAAGCCGTCCATCCGCGCCTCGAATCCGTTCATCCGCGCGTCGACGTGATCCTGCAGGGCCGAGAAGCGCTCGCGCAGCGTGACGAACTCGTTGCGCAGATCGAGAAATCGCCCTTCCCATTTCGCGTCCATTGCCTCGAAGCGCCGGTCGATGGCATCGAACCTCGCTTCGATTCCGGCTTCAAGGCTGTCGATCCTGCCTTCGAGGCTGTCGATCCTGCCATCGAGGGTTCCAATCCTGGCTTCGAGGGTTCCAATCCTGGCTTCGAGGGCCTCGAAGCGGCGGTCGATCCCGTCGAACCGGGGTTCGAGAGCCTTCACGACGGCGGCGACCAGCGCCTCGTCGCGTTTGCCGCGGGTTGAAATGAGAAAGCCCAACGTCGCCTTCGCCTCCGGCTTTGGATGATGGTCCGGACACGGCTCGCACCATATCGCACCCGCAATATAGTATCCGCGGCCCATCAACGGGCCATCATCGCGGACCCCGCGCGGCCCGATCCCGGCCGTACCTTCCCCGGCCCCCGGCCGGCCGGGGGGGGGCGAACTGGCGCGGGAGCGCCGGGCGCGCCTACGATCCCCGGCTATGAGGAACTCGAACCCAACCGGCGCCGACCCGGGCGGCGTCGAAGGCGCCGGCTCGACCGGCGGCGGCGCCCTCATCGTGCGGGGGGCGCGGGAGCACAACCTCCGCGACGTGGACGTCGAGCTGCCGCGCGACCGGCTCATCGTCGTCACGGGACTCTCCGGCTCCGGCAAGTCCTCGCTCGCCTTCGACACCATCTACGCGGAGGGGCAGCGCCGCTACGTCGAATCCCTCTCCGCCTACGCGCGGCAGTTCCTCGGCGTCATGGAGAAGCCGGACGTCGACGTCATCGAGGGACTCTCGCCCGCCATCGCGATCGAGCAGCGCACGGCGGGCGGCAACCCGCGCTCCACCGTCGGCACCGTCACCGAGATCTACGACTACCTTCGGCTCCTGTGGGCCCGCGCCGGCACCCCCCACTGTCCCTCCTGCGGCCGCCCGGTGCGCCCGCAATCGCCGTCGGAGATCGCGCAGCAGATTCTCGGCTGGCCCGCCGGCGCCCGCATCGAGGTTCGCGCTCCGCTCGTGAGGGGACGGAAGGGGGAGTTCCGCGACCTGTTCGAGCGCACGCTGAGCCAGGGCTTCGTGCGCGCCCGCGTGGACGGCGAACTCGTCGACCTCTCCGACCCGCCCCTTCTGAACCGGCGCCGCAACCACGACATTTCGGTCGTCGTGGACCGGCTCGTCGTGCGCGCCTCGGACCGTGAGCGGCTGGCGGACTCCGTGGCGACCGCCCTTCGCATGGCCGACGGCGTCGTCGAGGTCGCCCTGCGCAATGGCGCCGACGGGGGCGAGGGGCGGGCCGGCGACGGGGGTGGGAGCACCCAAAGGGTCGCCGGCGGGGGTGCCAACAGGGCCGCCGGCGCGGGCGGAACGGACGACGGCGCGGGCGGAACGGACGACGGCGCGGAGGATAGCGGAGAGACGCGGCACCTGTTCAGCGAGCGGTACGCCTGTCCGGGATGCGGGCTCGGCATGCCGGAACTCGAGCCGCGGCAGTTCTCCTTCAACTCTCCGTTCGGCGCCTGTCCGGAGTGTGACGGGCTCGGCTCCCAGCGCGTCCCGAACGCCGACCTCATCGTGGGCGGAGACCGGATCTCCATCCTCGAGGGCGTCCTCCTTCCCCTGGGGACGCCGAGCTGGGGCGCCCGCCGCCACGCCCTCGCCCGGCTCGCGCGCAAGATGGACTTCGACCTCAACACCGTCTGGGGCGACCTGAACGGGGACCAGCGGGAGGCGATCCTCTATGGCGACACCGACGTGGGGTGGGAGGGAGCGGTTGCCGCCACGCTGCGCCGCTACCACGAGACGACGAGCGAGCGCGTGCGCCTCTCGCTCGAGGAGTACATGACGCTCTCCACCTGCCTCGCCTGCGAGGGCGGACGGCTGCGCCCCGAGAGCCGGGCCGTCACGCTGGAGGGGCTCTCCCTCCCCGCGCTCACCGGGCAGTCGGTGGCCGAACTGCGACCGCTCCTCGGCGGCTGGCTCGAGCGCGCCCGCGCCGCCGCCGGCCAGACGGCCGAGATCCGCGTCCCCATCCTAAAGGAGGTCGTCGAGCGGCTCGAGTTCCTCGACCACGTGGGGCTCGGCTACCTCACCCTGGCGCGTTCCGCCGGCACGCTTTCAGGCGGCGAGGCGCAGCGCATCCGCCTCGCGACCCAGATCGGGAGCCGCCTCGTCGGTGTCCTCTACGTGCTCGACGAACCCAGCATCGGCCTCCACCCGCGCGACAACCGCAAGCTGCTGCAGACGCTCGGCGCCCTGCGCGACCTCGGGAACACCGTCCTCGTGGTCGAGCACGACGAACTCACGATCCGCCGCGCCGACCACATCGTCGACATGGGACCGGGGGCCGGGCGCGAGGGCGGGGAAGTCGTCGTCTCGGGCGACATCGACCGGCTCCTGGCGGACGACCGTTCGCTCACCGCCGCCTACCTTCGGGGCGAGCGCGAGATCCCCGTCCCCGCACGGCGCCGCCCCCCCGACAACGGCCGGCTCGTCGTGCGCGGCGCCCGCGAGCACAACCTGCGGGCAATCGACATCGAGTTCCCGCTGGGGACTTTCATCTGCGTCACGGGCGTGTCCGGCTCCGGCAAGTCCACCCTCGTCGAGCAGATCCTCTACCGCCGCCTGGCGCGCGAGATCTACCGCTCGAAGCTCGTCCCCGGCGCGCACGACGCGGTCGAGGGCATCGAACTCCTCGACAAGGTCATCGACGTCGACCAGAGCCCCATCGGCCGCACTCCGCGCTCGAACCCGGCCACCTATACGGGCCTCTTCACCCCCATCCGCGAACTCTTCGCCCGCCTGCCCGAGTCGAACATCCGCGGCTACGCGCCGGGGCGGTTCAGCTTCAACGTGAAGGGCGGGCGCTGCGAACCCTGCCGCGGCGACGGCCTCGTGAAGATCGAGATGCACTTTCTGCCCGACGTGTACGTCCCCTGCGACATCTGCCGGGGACGGCGCTACAACCGCGAGACGCTCGAGGTCCTCTACCGGGGACGGAGCATCGCCGACGTGCTCGCGATGAGCGTGGACGAGGCGCTCGAGTTCTTCGACGCCGTGCCGTCGGTGAGGCGCCGCCTGGACACGCTCTCCGATGTCGGCCTCGGCTACGTGACGCTGGGCCAGCCCGCCACCACCCTCTCCGGCGGCGAGGCCCAGCGGGTGAAACTCGCCACCGAACTCGCGAAGACGAGCACCGGCCGCACCGTCTACATCCTTGACGAGCCCACCACCGGTCTCCACTTCGAGGACGTGCGCCTCCTCCTCCGCGTCCTCCACAGGCTCGCCGGCCGCGGCAACACGATCATCGTCATCGAGCACCACATGGACGTCGTGAAGACGGCGGACTGGGTCGTCGACATGGGCCCGGAGGGGGGAGCCGGAGGCGGCCTCGTCGTTGCCGAGGGGCCCCCGGAACTCGTGGCCGCGACGCCCGGCAGCCACACCGGGCGGCACCTCGCCTCGCTCCTGCGGGAATCGAGCCGGAAGCCGAGCGGAACCCTGGCCGTGTGAACGGTGTAGGGGGCCGTAATCAAGGCGCGGTGCGGATGCGCGCGACGCCAAAACTTGACGGGGGGTGGCGGTCGGTGCCATACTACCGGTACGCGGGGGAAGTGGGTGTGTAGAGTGTGGTGGGGCCTGCCTCGAATCCCCCCGGGAATACGTGACCCGAAGTGACGGCGCGATCCCCCGGGATCGCCGGAGAATCGATGCTCTCGCCGGAGACGGTTCACGGACTTGCTTGATCGAAGAAAACAAGGTTCTTTTCGTGAGTTCCGGCGCTCTTGACCCTCTTCGGGAGCGTCGGTAGGTTCAGCCCGATTTGCGGGCTGGGGTGTGGTGCATCGCTCGTCGATGATATGTTGATCGATCACCATCCACCCGAAGGACTTCATCCCTGAGGAGGAGTGAATGAAGAAGGGTACCAAGAGGCTGTTGACGGTCGGGGCGGTCCTGACCATCGGCGGCTGCGGAGACACCGTGGAGGTCGTCACGCCGCCGTTCCCGGACATTCCGCCCATCGTAATTCCACCGCCGCCGCCGCCGCCGCCACCACCGCCGCCGCCGCCACCGCCGCCGCCGCCGGTCAACCAGGCGCCCGAGGCTCGCGGTACCATTCCGGCCCACAATGTGGCCATGGGTGGCACGGTGTCGGTCGACGCGACGGGCTACTTCGCGGATCCCGACGGCGACGCGCTGACCTACAGCGCCGGCTCCTCGAGCCCCGCCAACGCCACGGTCGCGATGGAAGGCGCGGTTGCGACCATCACGGGCGTGGCGGCCGGAACCGCGGTCATCACGATCACGGCGACGGACCCGGACGGGGCCGCCGCCGCGCAGGGCTTCACCGTCACGGTCGAGGCGGAGCCCGCCAACAACCCGCCCGCCGCGGTGAGCACCATTCCGGCGCACACCATTAACGTCGGCGCTGCGTCGACGATCGATGTCGCGGGCTACTTCAGCGACGCGGATGGCGATGAGCTCAGCTACGCCGCCGCGAGTTCGAACGCCGAGGTGGCGACCGTTTCGATGGAGGGTTCGAGCGCGACCATCACGGGTGTGGCCGAGGGCGAGGCCGTTGTCACCGTCACAGCGAGCGACGGCGAGGCCGCGGCGACTCAGGGCTTCACGGTCACCGTGAGCGACCCGTCGGGGAAGGCGGCGACGGTGGCGATCTTCGGCCTGCGCGACGTGGCGGACCGGAGCACGTCGGTCAACCCGACGAACGTGTCGGGCCCCATCTCGGTGATTCTGGACGTGCAGCCGAACGACGAGACGGTGGCGGCGATCGCGCTCACTTTGGACGGTGAGACGATCCAGTGCCGCGGCTCCTCGAGCGACGCGGATCCGGCGGCGGGCCTCGCGGCGTCGTCGCAGGCGGAGGTCGACTGCTTCCTCAACACGGCCGCGGTGGTGGGCGAGTGCATGGGGACGCAGCTCGATCCGATGTACGCGAACGGGACGCACGAGCTGGGGGCGTTCATCACGACGGCCGAGGGCGAGCGCCGGGACGTGGTGGCGGCGCAGCCGATCACGCTGAACAACTCGGGCTACGTGAAGATCGTTCACCACGCGGGGCGCTCGGTGGCCCACGGGGGCCGCACGTACCACGGCGGGCCCACGGGCGACGGCAACACGAACTCGTTCAGCGCCTGCCCGGTGTCCTACGAGGGGACGACGGTGGGCGAGCTCACCCTCGCGGCGATGCTGACGGACGCCGACGGCGAATCCGCGGAGGGCCCGGATCTGAGCTTCCAGACCGGCTCGAAGGCTCCGGACAACGATCCGTCGCCGACGCTCGAGGCTCCGCCCTTCACCTGGACGGCCGATTCCGACTTCAACGCGACCGTCTCGAACACGGCCGACGACGAGTACTGGGTCGCCAACACGGGCGACATCAAGGATGACGGCGGCCTGCTCGTGACGGACGAGTTCGTGGCCGACGGGGCGTACGCCAAGGCGGGCCCGTTCCACTTCGACTTCAAGGCGCCCACCGGCGGCTCCGTGATGATCAACAAGGCCGCGGTCTCGGCGGGCGCGTCGTACTCGGCCGCGAAGGCCAACGCCTTCTCGACCGATCTGGCCGATGACGGGGTGGGTCTCGACAAGGCGATGACGCGGGTCGACGTGGGCGACTGCGCGGCCAACAGGACGTCGAAGGTCGACCGGACGAAGGTCGGCTTCAACGCCGCGTACACGGACGTCGCGCACATCTCCGAGCTGGCCGAGGAGGATGCGTCGCGGGCCGGCCTCGGCCAGACGGACAGCAACGGTCTGGACTGCTACGTCGCCGAGATCGGCGCGGGCGCGGACCTTCTGGGCAACGCGTGGAGCGGCGGCGCGACTCCGGGGAGCTGGGGTCAGACGGCCAACTTCGGCGTCGACAAGACCCCGCCGGTGATCGAGGACATCGAGTTCGACGGCTCCATGGCCTTCAAAACGGCTCCGACCATCGAGTTCGAGGTCCAGAACCCGAAGCTCGCATCGGGCGACGCGGGCACGGCGGTGACGGGGACCGTTACGATTCCGCCCCCGCCGGGCGGCAAGGCCCCGGTATCCGCCGGGTCCGTGGCCTACAACGAGGCGGAGGACGACGACGCGACCGCCACGGTTAGCGGCCTAACGAAGGACGGCGCGTACACCGTGACGGTGACGATGAGCGATGCCGCGACGCCGCCCAACCGCAGCTCGTTCACGCGGGACCTTGTCTACGACACGACGGCTCCGACCTTCTCGGGCGGCGGACCCGTCGGCACGCTTTCGGGCGCGGAGAGCGTGGGCATCGACGTGTCGGGCGTGCTGAAGGACGCCACGGCCGGCATCGAGAGCTACACCCTGACCGTCCGCAACAACGACAGCAGCAAGCGGTCGGACAACGCGCCGGCGTTCTGCGAGGCGGCGGACGACTCGCTTCCGACCGCCCGGGGGGGCAGGTACGGGGCCCGGAAGGTCGGCGGCGCGAAGTCGTTGTCCATCGACCGGACGCTGACGCTGGGCCGGCCGGCCGTTGCTGACACGACGACCGAGGAGCTGTGCGTCCTGCTTCAGGCCACCGACGCGACCGGCGGCGGGGGCAACGGCAGGGAGTTCTCGGTCGCCGTGTTCGCGGTCAACTGGAGCAGCGCCGCCGCGGTGGTCCTCGGGGGCAGCCTGGTGACGGCCGACGGCATGGCGGGATCGATCAACGAGGGGGACGACGCCACCCTCGAGGTCACCCTCAGCGAGCGGCCCACCGCCGACGTCACGGTGAAGATCACGGGAAGCCGCGCGAAGAGCATCGAGGCGGATACGACGCTGACGTTCACGCCCGCCAATTTCGACACCAAGCAGAACGTGACGGTCACGGCCCCCGAGGACGACAACGCGCAGGGCGAGCTGGCCACCTTGAAGGCGACCGCATCCGGCGGCGGGTACGATGGCCGCAGCGCGTCCGTCAAGGTGACCTCGGAGGATCCCGATGTCCTCCTTGCGATCGACGACGTGTCGATCACGGAGGGCACGACGGACACCGTCACGATCACGGCCACGCGCGCCCAGGCGTCTGGTGCGGTGACCGTTCCGGTGGTCTACACGGGCGGCACGGCCGCGGGAACGGCCGAGGACGAGTTCACGGTCGCGGCGGGCGCTGAGGGGGTCGACCCGGAGGAGATCGCGTTCGCGGCGGACAAGACGACGGCCAGCATCAAGGTCGCCATCACCGCCGTTCAGGGTGAGGGCGAGAAGAACGACGATGACGACGAGGACGACGCCATCGTGGTTACGCTGGCGGTGTCGGGTGGCCGCGGACTGCCGACCGCCGGCATTACCATCACCATTGTCGACGACGATAAACAGTAGGCGGGGAGGCGCCGCGAACGCGGTGCCGCGCTTGACCCGGCCGGCTTGGAAAGGAAGGCCCCGCGAGTTCGCGGGGCCTTCCTTTTTGTCGCCGTGATCCATTGATTCACACTCTTCCCTTCGGCGGCCGCCCGACCCGGACGCTTCCGCCCGGTTCAGACCCCCCCGCCCCCGTGCGCCTGATTGCGTCCCCCCGCAGGCGAGGCGATGTTCGGACATGCGCCGATTCAACACCGCCGGCCCCGTCCGGCCGGATGAGCACTACTTCGTTCCTCCGCTGGACCGGGTCAGCCTGGCCGGCGTGATGGACCTCATCCGCTCCAAGGCCTACTTCGTCCTGCACGCTCCCCGTCAGACGGGGAAGACTTCCGCGCTGCTGGCGCTGCGCGACCTGCTGAACGGCGGGACCGCGGGCGAGTACCGCTGCGGGTACGTTAACGTCGAGTCCGCGCAAACCGCCCGCGACCCCCGCTCGACGATCCCGGCGTGTGAGCGGCCATTCTTCAACAGCTTGCACTCGACGACGAACCGGGCATCGCGCCCCCGCCCGCCCGGCCAGACGACCAGCAGGTCCACGCGGCGGCTCCCCAGCGCGTATTCCCGCTCGATTCGGCCCCGTCCGTTCACGACCCGGTGCAAAAACGCCTGCAGTACGAGTTGAGGACCCGCCTCCGTGTACTGGGCCCGCTCCACCCAGTGCTCCGATTTCCGCCGAAAGAAATCCTGGAACGCGGCCAGCAGCTTGTCCATGTTCAGACGACCGTCCGCATCAATGTACCATGCCGCCCGCCGCCGCGGCATCGCTTGCTCAAGTACCTATGTCAGTTCCCGGGGAAGCACTTCGCCGTAGATGGGGTTGGCGATACGGAGCGGCGGATCGGGCGCGACCAGTCCAAGATCGCGTGCGTACTCGAAGTCCCGGTCGGAATACGCCGCGTCGCCCCCGCTGAGCAGCGGTTCGATCACCCGGCGCACGCGAGGCTCGCGCAGCTTGTCGGCCAATTGGTCCAAGTGCGTTTCGCGGCTCAGGATCAGCGCCTCCCGCGCCTCGAAGACGTCCTTCTCGGAGATGGGACGACCGGGCGGACGGAGCGCCTCGGCCGGAAAGCATATCTCCCGCGCGAGGGCGTTCACGAGCCAGGGCTGGCCGCGCGTCTGTTCCCACACCGCTTGCAGCGCCTCCGCGGAGAAGCCTTGGCCCGATTCGACCGTGTGCTGCCCCAGCAGGGCTTCGACCTCCGTTCGCGTGAAGTCGCCCAAGCGGAGGGAGCGGGCCTTGATGTTGAAGGCGCTGCCCCCGGTGATCACTTCCCGCCCGGAGCCGGCGTGAATCCGGTAGTCGCGCACGTCCCGCACGCCGCACAGCACCACGCTTTGGGGGAACGCGGCCGGGCGGTGGGCGTAGCCCGCCCGGAGTTGCCGCAGCACCGAAACCAGCGAATCGCCGACGAGCGCGTCGATTTCGTCGATCAGCAGCACCAGCGGCGCGGTGGACGTCTTCGCCCACAGCCGCAGCAGCGTTCCCAGCGCGACGTCGGGACGTCCAGCGGTGTCGAGGCGCCGCGCCGCCTCGGCCGTGGCCGGATCGTTCAGCGTGTCCTCGGCCTCGTGGGCGATCTCCGTGGCGACCGCCCCCATTGCTCGGCCCACGTCCGCTCGAACAGACGGCCGCGTACATGGATCTCTGCAACGCCGACGCGGGCCACCTCGTCGTCTTCGACATGCGCGGCGGCAGGACGTGGGCGGAGAAGATCTACGGGAGGGACCGGTGCCGGAACGGCACGCCCATCACCGTGTGGGGCGCGTGATCAGCGGTCAGGCCGGATCGGTGCCGGTATCCGGCGTGGGCTCGACGCCGTCCTCCTCGCGCAGCTGGATGAACAACATTATTGGAGGCACTGCACGCCAGCGTCGCGTTGGACACCCACGGGTGCGGAGGTCCGTACGGGAAGCGAGGCCCATTTGAGGGATTGACATTATCGCAGGCATCAGTATCGTCTGCTGTCATTGAAGGCACCACAAGATGGGGGGAGGAGCGGTGGCGCAACTCACGGTCCGCAACGTGACCGCGCAGGTGGTCGACGCGCTCCGGCGCCGGGCGGCCGCCAATCGACGGTCCGCCGAAGCCGAGCACCGGGCGATTCTTCGCGACGCCCTGCTCGCCGAAGGCGCGGCGTTCGCGGACCGCGCGCGGAAGCTGAGAAGTCACCTGCGGTCGTCGGTCGACAGTGTCGACACGATCCGGGCCGACCGGGACCGGGACGGATCCGGTTGAGAGGCTATGTGGTCGACGCCAGCGTGGCCGTGAAGTGGCTGGTGTCGGAGCACCTCTCTGCCGAATCGGAGAAGCTGCTCGTGACGGGCGTTACCCTGCTGGCGCCCGAACTGATGTTTGCCGAGGCGGCCAACGCGCTGTGGGCCATGCGCCAGCGCGGCGACATCGACCGCCCGCAGCTCGCGGCCGCCGTGGACCTGCTTCGCGATGCACCGGTGGCGACGCCGGTGCCCATGCGTCTCGCCGGCCATACCGGAGCAGCACCCGGTCGTGACGGCCGACACGAGATTCCATGACAAGGTTCGCGCCCATCCCTATCTGAACGACCAGATCGTTCATGTCGCCGATACCGCTTTACGTCGCACGCGCTCGTGGTGGAAGCAGAGGTTCTCCACCCCGCCCCCGGCCGACGGTCGCCTGATCGTCATCGGCTGCTCAAACCTGATCTGCTTCGTGTTGTTCTCGAGGTCGACCGTGCGGACCCGCGACGCAGCCAGCTTCGCGTCGCCCAGCGTCGTCGTCGCCGCAGAAGTCGAGCGGGGCCGCGTTCGAGTACACGCTCAGCAGCGCTTCCTCGATCACGTTCTTGTCGGTGATCGTGCCCGAGGCCGTCACCGTGATCGCCGACGAGCTCCCCGCGTTGAACGCGCCGGGGCCCGCGCCCGCCGTGAACGTCGAGTCTTCGTGTCGCGGATGAACGAGAACGACGCCCTCGCGGCGTTGCGCCCTGTCGGTGACGAACCCGCTCACTCGGCCTACGACCTCGCACGGGCCATGAAGAATGCCGGCCGAATCGATGTCGATCGGATACCGACTCCCGTTTGATGCCTGATCCGGACGTCGCGGCAACAGGACTTTGATCCCCCGGCGACCCGGCCTCGTCGGCCTCTCCGACATCCTCGAATCCCCTCTCTCCGGACCCCGTAAGGTCGATCCACACGAAACTTGTTGAGAGACAGGAGTGGAAGCCCGGGGCGACGACGCTCGGGGAGGAGACGCGGCTGACGGACGGCGGCTGGTGACCTGATCGACTTCGGACGCCGAGTGCGCGTGAGGCCGGCGTGGGAGGTGTGGCCGGCGGTGGCCGAGCAGCGGTGCTGGAACCACAAGATGGCCAACGTGCTGGACCGGCTGCCCAAGAGGGAGCAGACGGTGGCGCGGGAGATGCTGCGGGCGGTGGCGTACGCGCCCTCGCGGGCGGCGGCCGAGCGGGCGCGCGACGCGTTCGCGAACCGCTACGGAGATGGGCACTCCAAGGCGGTGGCGGTGCTCGGCGACGACTGGGAGCGGACTATGGCCTTCTACGCCCTCCCCGAGAAGCACTGGCGGCACCTGCGGACGACGAACGTGGTGGAGAGCCCGTTCGCCTCGGTCCGGCTGCGCACGACGGCGGCGAAGCGGTTCAAGCGGGTGGACAACGCCACGGCGCTCATCTGGCGGCTGTTGATGGTGGCCGAGAAGCGGTTCGGGAAGCTCAACGCCCCCGGAGTTGCTGCGGGACGTGTACGACGGAAGAAGGTTCCAGGACGGAAAGCCCCGTACCGGAGGTCGCCCCGAAGCGGCTGAGACGACGGCGGTGGAGCTGCACGCGGATTGCGGATCACCTGGGGATGCCGGTCTCGACGGTGACGCCGGGGTGGGAGGGTTCGAACCTAACCCGTTGGAGAAGCCGGCGCCTCCGGAGCCCGCGGTGCGGTGCGAACGGTTGCGGCCGGGGCCTCCGGCGCACATGGACATCAAGAAGCTGGCGTTCATCGAGCGCTCGGGACACCGGATCGACGGCGACCGGAGCAAGACGGTCGGAGGCGCGGGCGGGAGTGCCACCACGCGGCGAATCGACGACCTACAGCGGAAGACGGGTCGTAGACGATTCCTCGAGGGCACCCCTTGTCCGCGATGAAGCCGGACTCGCTCGACTCGGAGGTCGAGTGCGGCGGAAGTCGGAGGGGCACTTGGCTCGTTCGTGGCGGGGAGGCGGGGACATCGGTGGGCTGGGCGGCGAGATCCTGCTTCCGCCGGCGTAGTTCGAGCCTCTGGTGGCCAATGTTCCTGGAGGGGGATCCGGAAGAGGCTACGGGACGGAACGCCGGACGGGAGCTGATGCGAACCCGCACGAAGCTGGGGGAGATAACGGAGCAGGGGGAGCGATCTTCGGGTCTCGCCCGTTCGAACTCCTCGGTCGGGACGTCCGTGCTCTTGTCCCACAAAAAAAGAAGCGGGCCCCCGCAGACTTCGCGGGGGCCCGCTTCCGTTGGGCCTCTCGTCGGAGACCGACCGTCGGGGTTTACGAGCCGTCGTTGTCCACGATCGTCAGCGTCGCGGAGCCGGTCGAGTACATCTTGCCTCCGGCTTCGGCGCTCGTCGGACCCGAGAACACGATCGTCTCATTGCCCTCCTCTCCGTCGTCGTCGGTGATCGTGATCGTCACCGTCGCCGTCGCCGTCTCGCCCCCCGTGTCGATCGTCACCGTCAGCGGCGTCGGACTGGCGGTGTAGTCTTCGGGCGTTGCCGTCCCGCCAAAGGTGAGGGAGAGGTTCACGATCCCAAGCACCGGCGCGTCCGCCGTCGCCGTGATCGTAACCGTCACGGTGCCCTCACCCTCGTTCACCTTCTCCTGGCTCAACGACAACGTGATGTCGGGATCGTCGTCAATGATCGCGATGCTGGCGGGCTTGTAGTACACGCCGGCGGTGGCGCTGGCCGACACGGTCAGTTCGATCGACTCGTTCACCTCGTCCTGCTCGGTGTCGTCGGCCGCATCCACCATGACCGTAGTCACCCCCATCCGCGGCGCATCGGCCGTCGCCTCCTTGACCGTCACTGCGGTCGTCTTCGCGCTCCCGCTTGCGATGTCACTGTCGTCGGCACCGTCCCCGCGACCCAATGTCACCATTACCGGGTCTGTAATGTCCGCCCCCAGCCCGGCGGACACGGTAACCTCCGCCTCCTCGGCGTCGTCATCCTCACGTATCGACGTCGGGGACACCATGATCTCGAAATCGTCGTCAAGCGCCTGCACCACAAGCTCCCCGCCGCCAAAGCCTTCAGCCTTGTGAGTCAGATCGAGATACTCCGAATCGATATCGGTGTCGTGTTCGACGGTGACCGTCACCTCCAGGGTGTCCGCAGTCCCGTCGAACTCCAGCGTCGAGGGATTCACGCTTACCCCGGCCTCACCGGTGATGCTTACGCTGACGGGGGCATCCGACGTTGGCTCCGCGTCCGCATCCTTCAGCGCAACCCAGTATGTGGTTTTTTCGTCGCCTTCGGTGATACCCAGCGTATCGGCCTTCATCCACGTCGCTGGGTCGGTGTTGTCCGTTCTCGTCGAGAAGTCGAACGTCGGACCCGGCTTCGGCGGTTCGCCGGACCATGCCACGTTGAAGCTGCCCAAGTCCCCGTTGACAAGGGCGTTGCCGTCGCCTTTGGTGTCCGCTCCAACGGCGACATCCTCGGCATCGAGGTGGAAGCAATAGTCCTCCGGACCGGTGCCGGTAGCCTCAATGACGAAGCTGTTGTTGATCGGGACCGAGTTCGTCCCGTTCTCCAGATCCCACTTTTTCAGGGTGTCCTTGACCGCAGGCGCACTCGAGCAGTCGGCGGCCTTGAGGAGCAACAGAGTCGCCTCTTTGATCTCGCTCGCGTCGGAGATCGAACCCTCCACCGACACCGTAACCGAGGACGCACCGCCCGGGCTCAGGTCCGGCTGGGTCCGGCTGAGCGAGAACGTCGGTGGTTTCGTGTCGTAGGCGAAGGACAACGAGTACCCGGCGTTGTTGGTCGGCTCGGCCCCGTCGGAGACCGTGACGCTGACCGTCTTCCTGCCGTCCTTAGCAAAAGTAGATCCGCTGAGCGTGACCACACCATCGCGGCCGGTAATTGAGACCGTGCCGGCGCCTAACTTGCCGCTCTTCACCGTGCCGGTGAGCGGGGTGCCGTCGTCGCCCGAGGCGAGATCCGGATTGTCGACCTCGAACGTCATGGTGGGTAGAGCCTTGAACACCAGACCCGACTCGGGCTCGATGTCGCTCAGCGCCGGCGCGGTCTTGTCGACGCCGAAGTTGGCCGTCTGCAGCCAGGACGCGGGCGCCTTACCGCCCATCCACGCGTTGCCCAGCTCGTCGGCCAGCGCGGTCAGCTCGGCCACGTAGCAGTCGAGCCCGTTGTCGTCCTCACCCGGTCCATCGCGGCCCGCATCCTCCTCCTCCAAGTCGGAGATGTGGATCACGCCGTCGTAGGCGGCGGCGAAGGGAACCTTCGTCCGGTTGGGCATCATCGCGGCGGCAACGTCGACGTTGTTGGCCGGGGCCGAACAGTCGCCCACCGCGATCATGATCGACGCGGGGTCCACGCCCACGCCCATGTCCGCAGCGCCGGCAAGGGCGACGGCGTTCTTCGCGTTGGCCGAGTACGACGTGCCCGCGACCACGGAGCCCTTGTTGACCTTAATCTCGCCTTCCGCCGTCGTCGGAGCCTTGAAGTCGAAGTGGAGCGGGCCGGTCTTCGCCGCCTCCTCGCCCCGGAACTCGTCCGTCACCAGCAGCCCGTCGGCGTCGTGGATGGGACCGCTGTTGATGATCCAGTGCTCATCCATGCCGGCCTGGTTCTCGACCATCGAACTCTTGGCCGTGTTGACGGTCCAGGTGAACGCGCCCTTTTCCTGCGCGAGCGTCACCGCATCGGGCGCCGCGTCGCCAAGGTCGGCGCCGCCGAGTCCGGTGACCTTCGCCATGAGCCCGAGCTCGGCGACCGTGGTGCCCTTGTACGACACCGGGCAGGCGTGGAAGGAGTTCGTGTTGCCCATGTCGTCGCCGGCGGGACCGCCGTAGAACTGGTAGCCCTTCACCACGGCCGACGCGCTGCCGGGGCTGTGCGAAACCATCACGTAGCCCGAGTTGTTCAGCGTGATCGGCTGCGCCGCCACCACGTCGCGGCGCTCGCCCTCGGCCGTCGTGATGAACGCCCCGAGTTCGTGCTCGCCGTTGGCATACATCGGATCGAGCTGCATCCCCGCGCACTCGCCCATCACGGCGGCCGTGTTGAGGAAGCAGTCGACCTCCGCCTGCGACGACGCCGCGAGGCCCGCCGCCGGATCCGCGTCGCTCGAGGAGCCGCGGCACTGGATCGTCTCACCGTCGAGCGTGAGCGCGATCGCCGCCACCGTCTCGTCGTTGGGCTGCACGTCCAAGATCACCGAGATGCCGCCCGACACGTTCGTCGGGTCGATCGACACGCTGCGGTCCGTCACCGAGCGCAGACCGAACAGCGCCACCGTGGCCGCCTTCCCCGACGGGTCGCTCACGGTGACCGTGAAGCCCTGAGTCGCCGTGGCCTCGCCGTCGGACGCTGTGACGGTGACAACGGCAAGATTATCATAACTTACTGATAATACATGGGTTGTTGATTGGACTCTTGCACCCGTTACCTCATTCGATCCCACATCCCGGCATCGGGTCGGTCGGCCAGGTAGCCAGCCCAGTCGTTCATGAGGTAGCGCCGCCGCTCGAACAGGTCCGTGCGCCTGTAGGCCGCCTCGACCTTGTTCTGGACCACGTGCGCCAGGGCCGCCTCGACCACCTCGCGGGGATGGTCCGTCTCCTCGGCCGCCCAGTCCCGAAAGCTCGACCGGAAGCCGTGCGGTACGGCGGCGATCTCCTGCTTCCCAAGAAGTCGGCGCAGCGCATTTTCCGGCAGCGGCTTCTCGCCGCCGCGGGTGAACACCAACGGACTGCGACCGCCAAGCCTTCGCGCCCGGTCAAGGATTTCCAGGACGCGGCGGCACAGCGGCACGCGATGCTCCCGTTTCGCCTTCATGCGCGTCGCGGGAACCGTCCACACCCCCGCGTCATCATCGATTTCCGCCCACTCGGCCCACCGCACCTCGCCCCACCTCGCCGCCGTCAGCACCAGGAACTCGAACGCGAGCGGATCGGCGGACGACCGACTCGATCCGCGCACCGCCTCGATCGCCGATGCCACCTCCCGGTGCGGCAGGGCCCGCATGTGCCGTACCACGCGGTGTTGCGGGCCGAGCACCGGCCGCAACTGGTCGCAGGGGTTGCTGGTACGGAACTCCATCGCCACCGCCCATTCCAGCACCGAGCGGATTCGCTGAAACACGAACCGGGCGGTCGGCGCCTTCGTGTGCCAGATAGGGGAGAGGACATCGAGCACGTCGGCGCTCGTCACATCCGAGACCGCCATCTTGCCGATGCGCGGGAAGGCGTACCGTTGGAGGCTCGACACCCAGTCCCATCCGTGCTTCTCGCTGCGCCAGCCGGCCCGCTTCTGCTCCAAGACTCGCGCGGCCGCCTCGGCGAAGCTGGGCACGCCCCGGGCCCGCCGTCTCTCCACCAGCGGGTCGCCGCCCTCGCGGGCCAGCTTGCGGTTCGCCCGCGCCTTCTCCCGGGCCTCGGCCAGCGAGACCAGCGCGACGCTGCCGAGTCCGAAGTCCCGGCGCCGCCCGCGGATGACGAGGCGCTGGACCCAGCTCCGGGCCCCGCTCCGCTGGACGAACAGGTATAGCCCGTTGCCGTCGCAGTACCTGCCCGGCGGCGCCGTGCGCACGAACGTGGCCGAAAGCGCCCTTTCCGGATGACGGCCCTTCGGCTTCGTTCTTCGGGGCGGAACGGGCGAGGGGGTTACGCCATTCATTACCTCATAATAGAATCGCGCCGCCTCCCCGACGCGTGTCCCGGCGCCATCATGGCCCGCGGCGCGTACGCGTGGCTGTCCGCGGAGAAACTCCGGCTCGCGTCGTCCCACGCACGCTCGCCGGGCGGGGTTCCAGGGTCTGCCGACGGCCGCGGAACGCTGAGTGGACGAATTGTTGCGGGCTGCCCGGCGGAGCGAAAGCGGCCATGAGGAGCGATGGGTCAGCGCGTGCGAAGGTTGGAGTCCGCGAGCTTGGGACCGCCGGCCGACCTGAGCGGCGAGATCAAGGATCCGCGAGCCGAGCTGGGCGGCGGGATCAAGGGTCCGCGCGAGGACATGGGTGGCCCGCGGAAGGACATGCGGCCCTCGCCGGCTGGCGGAGGACCTACTTCGAGAAGCGGTTTGTGGGGCGGTGGCTTCCCGACGAAATCATCCCTCCCGCTCGGCCATCGTCCGCCGCGATCTTGGCGCGAAGTACCTCAACCACTGGCTCCTTCTCGATCGCGGTATTGAGAATGTCGCAGTCGTGACTGGTCGCAACGAGGCAGCAACGGTCGCTCCGCGCGAGCGTTGCCGACACGTGTTTCCGCGCTTGCTTCGCCAGCCGTTGCCCCAGGATCGCGCCCTGCTTCCAACCCAATTCCGCAACCGCACCCGCGTCGAACTCGCGAGACATGGCGGACCTACTCTCGAGGCCAGTCCATCAATGCCATGTTTCGGCTCGCCGTCGTCCGGCAAGTCGTACACGGTGGGGCGTGAGACGCGCGGGATGCGTGCCAGCTCAGATTTGTTGACGGAAAGCGCCGTTTGGAGTTCGCGACTTGGCTACGGTCCCGGTGGTCGTCCTGTCGTGATCGGGCCTGTCGCCGGTTCGAGCCGGAGAAGTCGTCATTTCCACTCCTCGACCGCGTCCCGCGTGACCACATGGGGTGTGCTTTACACTCTTTCGATGCGCAGCATGGTACCGACGGTTGCGCCGGTACGCCACCTCGGAGGACGGTGGCTGGGGGATCGGCTCCCGCCCGTCGAATGCCCGTGCGGGACCGGCGGCCGTTGACGCTCGCCGGGCCGGTATCCGCTCGGGACTCGGGCGCCTTCGCCTTCCGCTTCTTGGATCTTGCGGTGCCGGGGGGCTTGGGTTTCGTTAACGGTCGGGAAGCCGGGGTTGACCCCGGACGCAAGCAGCGAAAAGGAACCATGATGCACCGTACCAGGAGACCAGTACCCGTTGTCATTGCCGCGGCCCTGATGGCGTCCGCGGCGGTGGCCGTGACGGCCGCGCCGGTCGCCGCCCAAGAGACGGAGCCCGGGGAGGAGGAGCGATTGACCGACCTCCGGCAGCGGTTGGAGGAGGCTCGGGAGCGGCTTCAACTCAGCGACGAACAGGTCGAGCAGCTGCGCCCGGTCCTCATGGAGGGTTTCGAGGGCACAATGGCCATCCTCGAGGAACACGGCATCGATGTCCCGAGTCTCACCGAGGGGCGTTCAAACCGCCGGCTCAACCTGCGTCAGCTCCGCGCTCTGGGGAGGGACTTGGACGAAGTTCGGGGGGCGATGTACGAGAAGATCGAGGAGTTGGGGTTCCTCACCGACGAGCAGTTCGCCGAGTTCAAGGACATGCAGGAGGAACGGCGAGCGGCGCTGCGCGAACGGCTGCGGGCCCGGCGCGGAGTGATCAGATGAACCGTCGTCGCTTGGCTATTGGGACTGTCCTGTTTGGTGGCCTGGGCCTGATCGCGGGCGTGACCGTATGGCTGGTCATGGGGAGGGATGCGGGCGCGGACCTGCCCGCGGCGGTGGCCGTGAACGCTCCCCGGATGGAGCCGGCCAACGAACGCCAGCGCGTGTTCCGGATCGACCCGAACCGGTCGGTCGCCCGGTACGAGGCGTTCGAGGAGTTCCTAGACGCGACCGTCGGCTCGCCGGTCGGGGAGACCTCGGCGATCGCCGGCGACATCCTCATCGAGCCCGGCAGCCCGGAGGCCGGCCGGTTCGGCACGATCATCGTCAACGTCGAATCGCTCGTGTCGGACAGCCGCATGCGGGACTCGCGGTTGCGCAAGGACTATCTCGAGTCGGCCAGCTACCCGGAGGTCGAGATGCGATTCGCGCGCTTCCTCGAGCTGCCGGAATCGTTCGAACAGGATGAGGGGTACTCCCTGCGACTCGAAGGCGAGCTGACCGTGAAGGGAATCACGGCGCCAACGATCTGGGACGCGACCTTCGAGTTCGACGACGGACATCTCCGGGCTTCCGCGACCACCGAAGTTCTGATGTCCACCTATGGAGTCGGCCCGATCAGCATCGCCGGCCTCTTGAAGACCCGCGACGAGGTGGGGCTCTCCATCGACCTGGTCGCGTACAATGTCGCGGCCGGTGCCGGCCCGGACGCGCCCGCGGGGGAGCGGTTCGCCTCCGCCGGTGGCCCGCAGGGCGTTGGACCGAGCTTCGCCGGGGAGATCCTTCCGATCCTGAGTTCCGCGTGCGCGGGTTGCCACCAGCCCGGCGAGGTGGGTGCCGGGCACTGGTCCCTGGCGACTGCGGCCGACGCGGCGAGCTTCGCGGACGACCTCGCGCTCGTGACCCGGCTGGGCTACATGCCG
This sequence comes from Candidatus Palauibacter poriticola, assembly GCA_012270965.1. Classification (GTDB taxonomy): domain Bacteria; phylum Gemmatimonadota; class Gemmatimonadetes; order Palauibacterales; family Palauibacteraceae; genus Palauibacter; species Palauibacter poriticola. The sequence continues at coordinate 10,950 of JAAXHJ010000097.1, read as the reverse complement.
CCTTGGAAGCCGGGGGGCGCCACGCCCGCGCTGCTCCACGAGCGCCGGCTGGACGCCGAGGCGCGCGGCAGCCTCCGGGAATGGGCGGCGGCGGGCGCCCCGTTGGACGTGGCTCCGGGCACGCCCGTGCCTCCGGGCGAGACGCAGGCCGTGCAGGTCCGCTCCGACCTCGTCCTCGGGATGAGCGAGCCGTACCGAGGGACCGGCGAGTTGGCCGACGACTATCGCTGCTTCCCGCTCGATCCCGGCTTCGAGGAGGACACCTTCATTACGGGGTTCTCGCTCGAGCCCGGCGAGCGGCGGGTCGTACACCACTCGCTCGTCTACCTCGCCAGCGGCGACGCGAGGGACGAGGCGGCGACCGCCGCCGGCCGGGACGAGCGTCCCGGCTGGGAGTGCTTCGGAGGACCGGGGATTCCGGGTGTCGGCGGCGTGATCGCCAGCTGGGTACCGGGCCAGACCGCCACGGCGCAGCCGGAGGGCGCCGGCTTCCTCGTGCCCGCGGGGAGCTTCTTCGTCTTCCAGCTGCACTACAACTATGCGGAACAGGTGCTCTCCGACCAGACCAGTCTCAGCCTCCAGACGGAGCCGGCGGACGGGGATCTCCGCGCCCTGCATGCCGTGCCTCTGATCGCGCCCGTCGAGATCCCGTGCGCCGATCCCGCCGCCGGACCGCAGTGCGAGCGCGACCACGTGCTCCGCGAACTGAGGGAGGCCGAGGGACTGCGGGCCGCGATCGTGCCCAACCTTCTGCTCGGTCTCTGCGGGCGAACCGCCGAGGAACTCCAGGCGCAGGACGGCCCCGCGGTGACCAGCTGGTGCGACATCGCGATGAGCTACGCCGGCGCGATCGTCGAGGTCGGCGGCCACATGCACACCATGGGCAGCCGCTTCTCGCTGACGTTGAATCCGGATGCGGACGACGAGCAGGTGCTCTTCGAGATACCGGAGTGGGACTTCAACTGGCAGGGTCGCTACCAGTACGAGACGCCGGTCCGCGTGGCCGAAGGCGACATCGTCCGCATCAGCTGCACGTGGGACAAGGGAACCGGAGAGGGACAGCGGTACACGGTGTGGGGCGAGGGGACGCGGGACGAGATGTGCCTGAGTTCGCTCACGGTTCTGCCGGACGATCCGGACTCCGTTCCTTCGGGCCGCGGCCAGCTGCTGCGCGGATTCAGCGGCTTGCTCGATCGCGCTGGCGAGCGTTGAGGGATCCGAGTTCGAGACGACGGCCGCGATAGCCCCATGACCCGGCTGAGGCGTCTGGCAAGGCCCCGGATCACGTTGGCGACGGTCGTCGTCGTCCTTCCCTGGCTGGCGCCGCCCGGGATCGACGCCCAGGCGGGATCGGCCATCGCCGGAACCGTGCGCGACGCCTCGGGCCAGCCCCTCGCCGGGGCCGTCGTACTGCTCCTTGGAACCGGGGAGAGGACGACCACCGATGCCGCGGGCGAGTTCGTATTCGATGCCGGGGCACGGAGCGCCGCGGTGCTGATCGTCCAGCGGCCGGGATACCGGCAGATCAGGCGCGCGCTGCGGCTTCCGCTCGACCGGCCCGTCACCTTGATCATGCGGATCCTCCGCACCGCCCGGGAACCGATCCCCGTCGAAGCGGGCGCGTTCCGGCTGGGTGCCCTGCCCGATGCCACGCTCAGCAATCTCGACATGGTGCGCACCCCCGGCGCGGCGGCAGATCCCTTCCGCGCGATCCAGTCCCTAGCCGGACTCCAGAACGTGGGGAACGGAACGGGCCTCTTCGTCCGCGGCGGCGCCGTCTCCGAGACGCGAGTGTTGGTGCACGGTGCGACGGTTCTGTCGCCCCTGCGCCAGGAGGGCGAGCGCACGGTGTCTTTCGGCCGCTTCGACCCGCTCCACGTGCGCGGCATCCACTTCTCGACGGGGGGCTTCGGCGCCGAGTACGGCGACGCCCTATCGGCCGTCGCGGACATTGAGGCGACCGGCAAGCCGATCCGTGACGGCCTCCGCCTGACGGCCTCCGCCGCCGGTCTTTCAGGCGACCTGAATCTCGAGCTGTCGGAGACCGCCGGCGTCCGCCTGAGCGGGGGCCACGCGAACACGGACCTGGTCCTGCGCATGAGTGGCAGGCGGGACGAGTTCGACGAGGTTCCCCGGTCCACCGACTTCGGCGGGTCCGGAGAATGGATGTACCGTCCGGGCGGGAGCGTGCGCGCGTTCGCGTTCACGCAGAGCGATCGTTTCGGCGTCAACATCGACTATCCGGCCTATTCCGGCTCCTATCGGGCCGACGCGGCCTCGAGTCTCCTTGCCGTTTCGGGTCGCGACGCCTTCGGCGATGTCCGGCTCTCCTGGGGCGCGGCGACCAGCGGTGCCCGAAGGGACGAGGATCTCGGCGAATCGAGCCTCGACAGATCTGATCGCCTCACGCAGGTGCGCGCGAAGCTCGAAGCGCCCGTGAGCCCCGGAGTCGTGCTGGCGGCGGGGGCCGAGGTCGAGGACCGGAGGATGGACTCGTCGGCATCCGTTCCGGTGGAAGTCAACCTGCCGACGGGGCCGCGAACGATTAGGATCCCGTTCAGCGACCGCGGCTCCGGAACCCGGCTGGGAGGCTTCGGCGAACTTGAGCTGCAACCCGCCGGCGGGATCCGGCTCCTGCTCGGCCTCCGGGGCGACCGCTCCTCCCTTACCGGGCGCGCCACCGTCGATCCCAGGGTGTCGGCCTCCATCCGGCCCGCCCGGCTCCTCACCCTGACCGCGGCATGGGGCGTGTTCCACCAGGTTCCCGATGTCCGGCTCCACAGCGGGAGATTCGGAGACCCCACCCTGCCGTCCATGTCGGCCCGCCACCTCATCGGCGGGGTGACCTACGGCGGCGGCGGTCGGCTCATCCGGGCCGAGGCGTACCGCAAACGGTACTCGCACCTCGCCGCGCGGGCCCGCGACGGCAGGGCGCGCGGCGGAGGCAGCGGCGAGTCCACGGGGTTCGACGTACTCGCCAAGGGGGAGGTGGGGTTCCTCGGCCTCACGGGGCGAGTGGCCTACAGCTTCGTCCGCGCCGAGCGCACGGATCCCGACACCGGGGAGACGGCACCGTCTCCGTATGACGCCACCCACACGTTGAACGTGGTCCTCAACCGCAGCTTCGGCCCGCTCCGGATAGGCGTCGGCTACCGGACCGCCGCGGGCGTTCCGTTCACGCCCGTCGCGGGCGCGGCGTTCGACGAGGGACTCGACCGGTGGCGACCCCTATACGGGGTGCCGATGTCGGAGAGGCTGCCGGCGTACTCGCGGCTGGACCTGTCGGCAAGCGTGATCCGCAGCCTCTGGCGCCGCAATGTCACGGTCTTCTTCTTCTCCATGATGAACGCCCTCGACCACCGAAACGTCTCGAACTACCTCTACAGCCGGGATTACTCGGAACGCTTTGCTCCGGAGACGCCCTTCCCGAGGACCATCTTCTTCGGCTTGACGACAACGCTGCCATTCTGACCTCCGACGCGTTGGCGACCGTGCTGTTGTATCTCATGGTGAAGCCACGGCCTCAATCGAGACCGGTACGGTTGACGATCCGTTGATCTCATCCGCGACTTGGTAAGGTAGCTCGAGCCGCTAGTTTGAGATCATCCCCGGAAGGAGCGTCCATGCCCAAGCCGAACGCGCAAACACCCGAACCTCATTCGAGAACGTGCGATGCGGGGAGGAGGGGCGTGCCGCGGGTTCCGTGGCGGGTGTCCCGGCGTTATCATGGCCCGCCGCCGGCGGCTTGCGCGGCCGTACGCGGCGAAACTCCGGTTCGGGGCGTCGCGTAGGCCGCTTCACCGATGGCGGCCGGTCCCGGGTGGTGCCAGTTGCGGCAAGGACGGCGATGAGCGTCTTCGTCTTCATCATCATCATCGTGGCGCTCGTCACGTTCGGGGAGGTGGCCTCGAAGTGGTTCGCGGCCCGCCCGTCGCCCACGCCGGTGGAACCGGGCCGGGACGCGGAGATCGAGCGCCTGCGCGAACATGTGACGCTGCTGGCGAACCAGGTGGACCAGTTGACGGAGGAGCAGCGCTTCATGACCCGCCTCCTCGAGGGCGGCGCGGTCGCGAGCGGGGCGCCATCGGATGAGTCTCGCCCTGAAGGGCGACCCGATTCACGACTGCGGGGACCAAGCTGATGCTGAACCGAGAGGACATAGAGAGCTTTCTGATCCGCACGGAAGCGGACTATCAGGAACTCGACGAAGGACTGTGGATCGTCCACCCCGACGGGGCGGGCGCGGAGCGGCAGCCGAGGATTGTGGTGAACCACCAGCCGCCCGTCCTCGTGTGCCGCGCGGACATCCGCGATCTGCCGATCGACGACGAAGACCAGCTTGCGCTCTACCGGAGGCTCCTGGAGTTGAACGCGGTGGATCTCATCCACGGAGCCTACGGTCTTGAGGACGGAGAGGTCATCCTGAGCGACACGCTGGAACTTGAGAACCTCGACTTCTCCGAGTTCCGCGCCACGCTCGAGAGCCTGACCCTCGCCCTGACCTCCCACTGGGACAGCCTCACCGCCGACATTCCGAACGACTGAAGAGCAAGCACAGGAAACAAGCACAGGAAACGAGCATACACCATGGGTGTCCTGGACCGTCTTTCCCGGCTGATTCGATCGAACATCAACGACCTCATCGCTCGGGCCGAAAACCCCGAGAAGATGCTGACCACGATCATCGAGGACATGCGCCGCCAGCTTGCCCGGGCGAAGCAGGAGGTCGCGGTCGCGATCGCCGACGAACGCAAGCTGCGGGCGCAGTTCGAGGAGTCGCGCTCCACCGCCCAGGAGTGGGAGCGGCGGGCGCGGCTCGCGATCCGGGAGGGCCGCGACGACCTCGCGCGCCAGGCGCTCGTGCGCGGGCAGGAACACGCCGAGCACGCACGCGAGCTGGAGACGCAGTGGCAGAACCACCGCAACGAGACGGAGAAGCTCAAGGACTCGCTGCGCCAGCTGAACGCGAAAATCGAGGAGGCAAAGCGCAAGAAGAACCTCCTCATCGCAAAGCAGAAGCGCGCGGAGGCCCAGAAGCGCATCCACGACACGATGCAGGGACTCCACGACAAGAGCGCCTTCCGCGCCTTCGATCAGATGACCGAGAGGATCGAGCAGGCGGAGCGCCAAGCGCTCGCGAGTGCGGAGGTCACCGAGGAACTCACCGGCGACACGCTCCTCAGCGAGTTCAAGGCGCTGGAGGCGGGCGGCGACGCCGCGGTTGAAGACAAGCTGCTTGCGATGAAGGCCTCCATGGGTCTCCTCACCTCCGGCGAACCCGAGGACGTGAAGGCGCTCGGCTCCGGCGAGGAAGCCGGGTCCAAGGCGAATGCCGGGGCGGACGCGGATGCGGCCGGCGACGTGCATGAGGAGATCCCCGAGGCGGAACTCCTCGAGCTGCTGGGTGGATCCGGCGAGACGGAGCGGGCCGAGCGCGAATGAGCTTGGGCCCGGGGCGGAAGCGGCTTTCCTCCTCTCGGCTCGCGATCCTCGCGGAGGGCGCCTTCGGGGTCGAGACGGCGAAGACCGCCTCGTCCGCCGTGCGCTACCAGCCGGAGCGGGTGAGTTCCGTCATCGACTCCCGCTTCGCCGACAGCACCGTGGGAGAGGCGCTCGGCTTCGGCGGCGACATCCCCATCGTCGCGACCTTCGCCGAGGCGCTCGCGACGGAACCCCGTCCCGAAGCTCTCCTCGTCGGGATCGCGCCCCAGGGAGGGCAGCTCCCCGAGGCGTGGCGGGCCGTGCTTGAGACCGCGCTCGAGGAGGGGCTCGACATCATCAGCGGCCTTCACTTCTTCCTCTGCGACGATCCCGAACTTGCGGCGCTGGCGGACCGGCATGGCTGTACTCTCTTCGACCTCCGCAAGCCGCCCCCGGACCTGCCGGTGGGCGCGGGCCGGGCCATGGAGACGGACGCCTTCCGGGTGCTCACGGTCGGCACGGACTGCAACACCGGAAAGATGACGGTCTCGCTCGAGTTGCAGCGCGCTCTGCGGGCCCGGGGCGTGCGCGCCGGCTTCGCCGCTACGGGCCAGACGGGCATCCTCATCGCCGGCACCGGCATCGCCGTCGACGCGGTGGTGTCGGACTTCATCTCCGGCGCCGCCGAACGTCTCACGCTCGAGGCGGCGCGCGGCGAGGACGGCGAGGGCGTCGACATCGTCCTCGTCGAAGGCCAGGGGTCCCTCATGCACCCCGGCTACTCCGGCGTCACGCACGGCCTCCTGCACGGCACGCTGCCGCAGGCGATGATCCTCACGTGGATGCCGAGCCGCCCCCGCATCTACGGCGGCAACCACAGCTGGGTCGTGCTCCCCGAACTGGACGAAGTGATCCGCCGCTACGAAGACGCGCTAGCCTGGGCCTGTCCCGACGTCCCCGGCCGTGTAATCGGCGTCTCCCTCGCGACCTACGACATCGGCGAGGACGAGGCCCGCGCCGCCGTCCGCCACGCGCGCGAGGTCACCGGCCTCCCCGCCACCGACCCCATCCGCTTCGGCACCGCACCCCTCGCCGACGCCATCCTCCACGCTCGCGATTCTCACCGGAGGTTCGCAACCCCCACCTGACGGCCGAAGTCTCCGCGGCGGAGGTCGTCACTCGCCGCCGTTGATGGTTCGTTGAGGGTCGCCGCGATCATGTAGTTGGTGGTGCGCGGCGGACGTTTCCGTGCGGCACGCCCACGGGTTACGTTTCATTTCGTCCCAAGGATCCTACATGTCCGAATCTAACACGGATTCCAGGCAACCTCCCGGGCGTACCGGAGAGCCCGGTACCGCCGCCGGCCGCCGTTCGCGTGCGGAGGGAACCCGCGCATCGGACGGGATTACGGTCACGCGCTGGAATCTTGGTATCTCGCTCACCATCGCTCTCACCATCCTGACGGGTGCCTTTACGCTCGTATGGGACGAGCTCGCAGCCCTTCGCGAGACCCAGGTGGCGCTCGTCACCCGGGTGTCCCGCCTCGAGGTGCACGTCACGGTTCTCCAAGAGGACGTCACGGTCCTCCAGAAGGACGTCACCGCCCTCCGGGAGGATGTCGCCGCCCTCCGGGAGGATGTCGCCGCCCTCCGGGAGGATGTCGCCGCCATCCGCGAGGAACTGCATGAGAGCGTGGAGGATCTCCGCGAGGAGATTCGGGAATTGGGCAACCTGATCCGCGCGCGCGAGACATCGGACATCGGCACGGAATAGCCCCGCCCACTCCACCTCGCCACGCATTCCCGTCGCCACGAAGCTGCGGGATCCGTGTCGGGGTCGCGCCGCGCGACGTGTGACGCGATACTACGCGCACCATGAGCACCGCCGATTCCAAGAGCCCCCCGAGCCCCCCCGCCGACCAGATCCCCCCTGGGCCGCGCAGGCGGGTCTTCAGCGGCATCCAGCCCACGGGTCACGCGCATCTCGGGAACTACCTCGGCGTGTTCCGGCGCTGGGCGCGGATGGTCGACGAGTACGAGTGCTTCTACTGCATCGTCGACCTGCACGCGATCACGCGCGAGTACGAACGGGAGGATCTGCTGCGGCGCGTGTTCGATCTCACCGTGTCGCTCGTGGCTTCGGGGATCGATCCGGAACGCTGCACGCTCTTCGCGCAGTCGCACGTCCCCCACCACAGCGAACTCCAGTGGCTGTTCAACACGGTCACCCCGGTGGGCGATCTGGGACGGATGACGCAGTTCAAGGAGAAGTCCCAGGGTCGGGAGTCGGTGAACGCGGGTCTCCTCAACTATCCGGTGCTGCAGGCGGCCGACATCCTCCTGTACCGGGCCCACTTCGTGCCGGTGGGAGAGGACCAGCGCCAGCACCTCGAACTGTCGCGGGAGGTCGCGCGGCGCTGGAACGCGCGCTTCGGCGACTTCTTCCCGGAACCGGAGACGCTCGTGGGGACGGGGAGCCGCGTCCGCGGGCTCGACGGCGTGGCGAAGATGTCGAAGTCGAAGGACAACACGGTGCGGATGGTCGCCGAACCGGACGAACTGTGGGCGCGGCTGCGCACGGCGGTCACGGATCCGGCGCGGGTGAGAAGGGACGATCCCGGCAACCCGCACGTGTGCAACGTCTTCGCCCTGCACGAGTTCTTCACCGACCCGGCGGGCCGCGACGAGATCGAGATCCTCTGCCAGACGGCCGGGATCGGCTGCGTCGCCTGTAAACGGCGGCTCGCCGAACACGTGGCGGAGGAACTCGCGCCGGTGCGCGAACGCGCGGCGGAGCTGCGCGCGCACCCGGAGCGGGTGATCGAGATCCTGGCGGCGGGGGCGGAGCGGGCCCGAGTCGAGGCCGCCCGCACCATGGAAGTCGTGCGCGAGCGGATGGGGGTCGGACTCCGCACGCTGGACGCCGACCCGCGCAGTCTGGCCGCGACGGTCCGCAGCAACGCGACGGTCCGCAGCAACGCGACGGTCCGCAGCAACGCGACGGTCCGCAGCAACACAACGGTCGGCAGCGGGGCGACGGCCGCCCCCCACGCCCCGTCGGGCGGGGGCTGAGGGCCCGGGAAGCGCCTTGCGCCGCTTCGTGACCTGGATGTACGCGCCGGAGACCCCCCACTGGTCGATGCCGGAATGGTCCTTCGAACGCATCCGCGGCGCGCTGGACCCGGAGTGGGAGATCGAGTCGGTTCGCGTCGCGCTCGAGGCGACGGGCGACGGCGTGCGGGTGACGCCGCCGAAGCTGCTTGAGGCGGTGGCCGACGCCGAGGTCTACTGCGGGTGGGGGATTCGCCGCGACGTCTTCCTCGCCGCCCGCAAGCTGCGCTGGTTCCACTCGGGCGCGGCCGGGGCGCGGAACTCGCTCTTCGAGGAAATGCGGGAGAGCGACGTCATCTTCACGAACTCGGCGGGCATGTACGCGGACTCGCTGGCGGACCACGCCCTGGCCGGCATCCTCTACTTCGTCCGCGGCTTGGACATCGCGGTGCGGGCGCAGCGCGAGCGCGAGTGGGTCCAGTCCGCGCTGAACTCGCCCCGAAGTCCCCTGCACGCCGCGCCCGCGGCCGGCGAGGTGGCCGGAGCCTCGCTCGGCATCGTAGGCTACGGCGGCATCGGATCGGCGCTCGGCCGCCGCGCGCACGCGCTCGGCATGCGAGTTCAGGCCATTCGCCGAAACGTGGGCCGGAAGCCCCCCGAGCTCGACCGCCTGGCGGGACCCGGCCACCTGCCCGAACTCCTGGCGTCCTCGGACTTCGTCGCCCTCACGGCCCCCGAGACGCCGCAGACGGAGGGCCTCCTCGGCGCCGCCGAACTCGCGCGCATGAAGCCGGGCGCCGTGCTCATCAACCTCGCCCGCGGCACCCTCGTGGACGAGACGGCGCTCGTCCAGGCGCTGGAGACGCGGCACCTGCGCGGCGCGCTGCTCGACGTGTTCGAGACCGAGCCGCTCCCGGCCGCCCATCCCCTGTGGAGGCGCGACAACGTCCTCGTCACCCCGCACGTGGGCGGCACCTCGGCCCGCTTCTGGGAGCGCGAGACGGATCTCATCGTGCGCAACATCTCCCGCTACCAGCGGGGTGAGCCCCTCGAGAACCGGGTGGACAAGGCGCGGGGATACTGAGGCCGATCATTGCGGCCAGTTATTGAGTATTTTCACTCAACGCTTACCGTGCTTTGCATGAAGACCTTCCACCGTGCTCACGTCCAGCGCCTTCTGGGATTCCTTCGGGAGGACGGGCGACGACGGCTCATCGCCATCACCGGCCCACGCCAGACAGGCAAGACGATGATCGCCCGCCAAGCGCTGGCCGCACTCGCGTCATCGGGAATCGCTTGGCGATATGTGGCGGTGGACGCGCCTCCCGAAGCGGGTCCGGAACTGCAACCCGGCGATACCCATTCCTGGCCCGAGTTTCGCGAGCCGGCGCACGCCGCCGGGCGCGCCTTCGCGGGTCAACGCGATGCCCGCTGGCTCGTTGGAACATGGGAACAGGCGCGTCACGCCGCCGAACGCTCGCCCCGGGGGGCCGTCCTAGTGTTGGACGAGATCCAGGACATCCGCGATTGGTCCCGAACGGTGAAGGGTCTGTGGGACCAAGATCAGGCGACCGGCTGTCCGCTTCGCGTGGTCGTCATGGGCTCGGTGCCGCTTCCGTTGCTATTCGGTTTGGGGGACCGGCTGGCCGGCAGGTTCCTGTCGTTGCCGGTCAGCCATTGGTCCTTGGCCGAGATGGTAGGCGCCTTCGGTTGCGGCATGGACGAATACCTGTTCTTTGGCGGGTATCCGGCGGGGGCAGAACGATGGGACGACGAGGACGACTGGCGGAGCTACATCGAGGATGGAATCATCCAACACAACGTGGAACGGGACATCCTCTCCCTGGTTCGCGTGGATAAGCCCGCGCTTTTTTCCAACCTGCTCGAATTGGGCTCCTCCTATTCCGGGCAAATCCTGTCTTACAACAAGATGGTCGGGCAACTCCAGGACGCCGGCAACACGACGACGCTGGCGCGCTACCTCGAGTTGCTGAGTGGCGCCGGGTTGCTGACCGGGTTTGGCAAGTACAGCTCCAAGGCTCACCGCCGACGAGCGTCCAGCCCGAAGCTCAACGTGCTCAATACGGCACTGATGACGGCTTCGTCGGGATATACATTCGAGGAGGCCAAGGCGGACCGCACCTTCTGGGGCCGGATAGTGGAGAGCGCGGTGGGCGCACATCTCCACAATACCCGCAAGCCGGGAGTCCGGCTCTACTACTGGCGTCACAACAGCTTGGAAGTGGATTTCGTACTCGCGCGCGGGCCGCGCCTAACGGCGATTGAAGTGAAGACGGGTTCACGGCGCCGGGCTGTGAGCGGCATGGGGGCATTCAAGAGGCGATTCCAGCCCACCCGTACCGAGGTGGTGGGCACCGGGGGCGTCCCGCTGCATGAGTTTCTGTCGGAACCCGCCAGCTACTGGCTCGAGGACCAAGTGTGACGAGGTCTTCGCACCGCCCGCCCGCCCGCCCGGCCC
>JAAXHJ010000037.1 GCA_012270965.1 Candidatus Palauibacter poriticola | reverse complement strand
TTCTCGGCCATGACCACCACGGCGGGAATCCCGTACAGGCGGGCGGCCAGCGCGACCCCCTGCGCATGGTTGCCGGCGGAGGAGCAGATGATGCCGCGCGCCTTCTCCTCCTCGCTCATGTGGGCAAGCACGTTGAGGGGTCCGCGCACCTTGTAGGAGCCGCCCCTCTGAAAGAGTTCGGCCTTCAGCCGGATGTCGAATCCGGAAGCCTCGCTCAGCGAGCGCGAAGTGAGCAGGGGCGTGTGGTATACGTGCGGCGCGACGTGTTTCCGCGCGCGCTCGAAGTCCTCACGGGCCAGCGTGAGTCCGGGGATCTCGACATGTGGAGTCACTCGGGCCGTCTCTCTCGGCTGGATGGGGTGGCGGTCGGGTCCGGGATCGGGGCCCGCCGGGGCGTCGTCGATAATCCCCGGCCGGAACCCGAACGCGCAACGGGTGGCGCGCACATGACCTTGCGGCGGGAGGCGTTGGCCGACGACACTCACGAAATCCGCCCGCCAACGCCGCAGCGGACGATCCGCGTGATCGCGGGCGGTTACAACCGCACCTCCGGAGCGAGACGTGTTGGACCTCCATGGACTCAGAGACGAGCTTGCGCGCATTGATCGCGAGCTGCTCGAATTGGTGGCGCGCCGACTCGACGTGGCCGCGACCATCGGGGAGCGGAAGCGCGCCGCGCGCGGCCCCACGCGGGATTATCGTCAGGAAAAGGTCGTCATCGAGCGCGCTCGCGCCGCGGCGAGCGATCTCGGGCTCCCGCCGCGGCTGGCCGAGGATCTCGTCCTCTTGCTGATCCGTTCGTCGCTCGCCGTGCAGGAGCGGGGCAGCGTGGCGGCCGCCGCGAGAGGGGGAGGGAAACGCGCCCTCGTCATCGGCGGTTCCGGGAAGATGGGCGGCTGGTTCGTCCGCTTCCTCCGCTCCCAGGGGTTCGAGGTGGAGAACGCCGACCCCGCGGGGGGAGACCACGAGGATTGGTCGGAAACGCCGCTCGATCACGATCTCATCGTGGTGGCCACGCCCATGGCCATCGCCAGCGGGATCCTGGAAGGGCTGGCCGAGATCGAGCCGCCGGGCCTGGTGTGCGACATCGGTTCGCTCAAGAGCCCGCTGCGCGCCGGGCTGCTGGCGCTGGCGAGGGCCGGGGTCCGCGTCGCGTCCGTACACCCGATGTTCGGCCCCGACACCGAACTCCTCTCCGGCGAACACGTCGTCTTCGTGGACGTGGGCCGCCCCGACGCCACGGAGGAGGCGGAGGAGCTGTTCGCCTCGACGATGGCGACGCGCGTTCGGATGGACCTGGAGAATCACGACCGCGTGATGGGGTTCGTACTCGGGCTCTCGCACGCCCTCAACATCGCCTTCTTCACCGCGCTCGCGGGTTCCGGGGAGACGGCGCCGCACCTCGCCGACGTGTCGAGCACGACGTTCGAGGCGCAGCTCGACGTGGCCCGCCGGCTGGCCGGAGAGAACCCGCACATGTACTTCGAGATCCAGTCGCTGAACGAATACGGCGACATCGCTCTGCGGGAGCTCGTGGAGGCCGCTGGACGGGTGCGGGACGTGGTGGCGGCCGGAGATGAGGACGCCTTCGTCGCCCTGATGTCCGCGGGCCGCGATTACCTCGAGTCCCGGAGTCCGCCGGGATAGCAGGAAGTGGCGAACCCCCGCGTCGGTGCCGCTCGAACGCAGCGGGGCTTTCCCCCGCGGGCCGCCGGTACGCGCCCGGTCCATGCGGGGGCCGGGGTTGGCTGGCGTATCGGCGTTGCGAGTCCCTATCTTGGACCGGCTGCATGCGAGGGTGGGGTGCGTCCAAACGCCGCGCCAGTTCGCGGTGTTCGCTCGTATGGAGTTCGGGCGACAGCCGGTGAGGTCTACATGAAGAAGTTTGCGATCGCGGCTCTGGGTACGGCGGCGCTGTACCTCGTCGCAACGGGCGAGGCTGGACCGCCCGGTGCGGCGTCCCGCGCCCTAGCATTCGCTCCCGCACCGGACACGGTGGCGAATTCGGTCATCCAGACGGTGTGTACCCGCTGTCACAACAACTCGCGCCGCGCCGGCAACCGGTCCTTCCTCGAGTTCGACGCCACCGCGCCGCAGGCCGATCCCGAGACCGCCGAGCAGATGATCCGGAAGCTCCGAGCCGGCATGATGCCGCCGCCGGGAATCCGACGTCCGGAGGAGGCCACGCTCACGGCCGTCGTCGAGGAACTCGAGACGCGCATGGACGCGGCCGCGGCCGCGAATCCGAACCCGGGGACGCGGACCTTCCAGCGACTGAACCGGGCGGAGTACCGGCGCGCGGTGCAGGGCCTCCTCGACTTGGACGTCGACATGGAGGCGTTCCTTCCCACCGAGACGATCAGCGACAACTTCGACAACATCGCCGACGTCCAGATGATGTCCGCCACGCTGATGGAGGGCTATCTGCGCGCGGCGAGCGAGATCAGCCGCATGGCGGTGGGCGACCCGGATGCGGGGCCGCGCCAGGTCACCTACAAGGTGCCGAAGACGGCGTCGCAAGCGGTTCGGGCCGAGGGCGCGCCGTTCGGCACGCGAGGCGGGATCTCCGTCATCCACGTCTTCCCCGCCGATGGGGAATACGTGTTCAAGATGGACATGCACCCCGGTCCGACGGGGTTCCTGTACGGGATGACCGCGCCCGACGAGAAGATCGAGGTCTCGATCGACGGCGCGCGCGTGGCGCTGCTCGAGATCGATCCGTTCATGTCGGAATCCGACCCGCAGGGAATGGTGATCGAGACCGAGCCGATCCACGTGAGGGCGGGTCCGCAGCGGGTTACGGCGGCCTTCATCCTCAATGCGGAGGGGCCGGACAACGACCTCATCAAGCCCATCGACTACAAGCTGGCCGACTCGAACATCGGCAGCGCCTACGGCGTCACGACGCTCCCGCACCTGCGCGACTTCCTCGTCACGGGGCCGTTCACGGTCACGGGCATCTCGGAAACACCGAGCCGCAAGCGGATCTTCTCGTGCCGGCCCACGGCTCCCGACGAGGAGCGGCCCTGCGCGCGTGAGATCCTCTCGTCGCTCGCCGCGACCGCCTATCGCCGCGCGCCGGAGACCGACGACATCGACGATCTCATGGTGTTCTTCGACCTCGGGGTCGAGGAGGGCGGTTTCGAGGTCGGCATTCGCACGGCGCTTCAGGCGATCCTTACGAGCCCGCATTTCGTCTTCCGTCTCGAGGAAATGCCGGCGGGCGCGCGGCCCGGGGACATCTACCGCCTGAGCGACATCGACCTCGCCACGCGGCTCTCCTACTTCCTGTGGGGTACGCACCCGGACGACGAACTCGTGGCGCTGGCCGACGCGGGCCGCCTCTCGGACCCGGCCGTGTTGGAGGCGCAGGCGCGACGCATGCTCGACGACCCGCGGTCGGAAGCCATGGCGACCCGCTTCGCCTACCAGTGGTTCCGCCTTCAAGACCTGGAGAAGATCCATCCCGACGCGCTGCTTTACCCTTACTGGGATCATCGGCTCGTCGAGGCCATGTTGCGGGAAACGGAACTCTTCTTCGAGCACCTCCTGCGCACCGACGCACCCTTCTTCGAGCTGCTCACCGCGGACTACACGTTCGTGAACGAACGGCTCGCGCGGCACTACGGGATTCCGGACGTGACCGGCGAGGAGTTTCGCTTGGTTGGGATTGCGGACGATGCGCGCCGCGGACTGCTGGGCCACGGGAGCATCCTCACGCTGACCTCGCATGCGGATCGCACCTCGCCCGTCCTGCGCGGGAAGTGGGTGATGGAAGTCCTGCTCGGGACTCCGCCACCGCCGCCACCGCCGGACGTGGCCGATCTCGAGGCGACGGACGAGGCGGAGAATGGGCGCTTCCTGACCGTGCGCGAGCGGCTCGAGATGCACCGGTCGAATCCGGCCTGCCGGTCGTGCCACCGAGTGATCGACCCGATCGGCCTCGCCCTGGAGAACTTCGACGTCACGGGCGCGTGGCGGATCAAGGACCAGGGCCGGACGGTGGACACGTCGGGCGAACTCTACGACGGAACCCCGATCATGAGCGCGCCGGATCTGAGGGCGGCGCTGCTCGAGCGCGAGGACTCGCTCGTCCGGACGTTCATCGAGAACCTCATGGCCTATGCTCTGGGCCGGCGGATCGAGTACTACGACATGCCCACGGTGCGTGAGATCGCACGCGTGGCGGAGGCCGATGACTATCGGATGACGTCGTTCATCATGGAGGTCGTGAAGAGCGCGCCCTTCCAGATGAGCGCCGTCGAGACGGTAGCCGAGGAAGATATCGACGCAGGCGGCGGGCACTGAGGGGCCGCCGGGCGGAACAGATCAGGAGGAGTGAGCATGGAACTCATCACGGGTAAGCACATCTCTCGCCGCACGGCCCTGCGGGGTCTGGGTGCGACGGTGGCGCTGCCGTTCCTGGATGCGATGCTGCCGGCCGGCCGGCTGTGGGCCTCCGCCCGGTCACTCACGGACGTGAAGCGGTTCGTGGCCATCGAGATGGTACACGGCGCCGCCGGGTGCAATGAATGGGGCGCATCGCAGTTCATGTGGTCGCCCGAGAAGGTGGGGCGCGACTTCGACCTCTCGCCGAGCAGCCTGAGCCCGCTCGAGCCGTGGCGCGACTACCTAACGATCATCTCGAACACCGACGTCGAGAACGCGGAGGCGAAGACGGCGAAGGAGATCGGCGGCGACCACTTCCGTTCCAGCGCCACGTTTCTCACCCAGGCGCACGTGAAGCAGACCGAGGGCTCCGACGTGTTCGTCGGCACCTCGATGGACCAGTACTACGCGCAGCGCTTCGGGCAGGACACGCCGATCCCCTCCATGCAGCTCTGCATCGAGAACGTGGACCAGGCGGGCGGGTGCGCGTATGGCTACGCGTGCGTGTACACGGACACGATCAGTTGGGCTTCGCCGACGGAGCCGCTGCCCATGATCCGGGATCCGCGGGCCGCGTTCGACCAGCTGTTCGGGGCGGGGGGGACGGCGGAGGACCGGGCGCAGCGCCGGCGCACCGACCGCAGCATCCTCGACTGGGTCATGGGGGAGATCACCGGCCTCAAGCGCTCCCTGGGAGCCACGGACCGGCGGCGGCTGGATCAGTATCTCGACAACATCCGCGAGATCGAGCGCCGCATTGAGCGCATCGAGGCGTACAACACGAGCGGCGAAGCCCGCGAGATCCCCGAGGCGCCGCCGGGCGTGCCGGATGACTTCGCCGAGCACGTCCACCTGATGTTCGACCTGCAGGCGCTGGCCTTCCAGTCGGACCTCACGCGGGTGTTCTCGTTCAAGCTGGGCCGCGACGGTTCGGGCCGCGTGTATCCGGGCAGCGGCATCGATGCCGGCTTCCACCCGGCCTCGCACCACGGAGGCCGCGAGGAGCGCGTGCGGGACTACGAGGCGATCAACCGCTACCACGTGAGCATGGTGCCGTACCTGCTCGAGAAGCTGGCCAGCATCGAGGAGCCGGACGGGAATCTGCTCGACAAGAGCATGATCGTGTACGGCTCGCCGATGGGCGACTCGAACCTGCACAACCACAAGCGTTGCCCGCTGTTCGTGGTCGGAAAGGCCGGCGGCGAGCTCGAAGGCAACATGCACATCAAGGCTCCGGACGGAACACCGATGGCGAACGTGATGCTGAGCCTGATGCACAAGCTCGGCTTGGAAGACATGGAGAGCTTCGGCGACAGCACCGGCGGCTTCTCGTTCTCGTCGGTCGCGGAGGACTGAGCCGCCCGGGTTGGTCGGCGGGCCGGAGGCAGAATCGATGTTGAAGAGAATCGGCAAGGCCGGTCTTCGGGCCGGGGCCCTCGTCGCACTCTGTGCGACCACGCTGTGGGCGGCCGCGGCGATCGACGCGCCCGTCGCCGAGGCGGCGGCGCGGGGAGACCTCGAGGCGGTGCGGACGCTCCTTCGGGACGGCGCGGACGTGAACGCGGCGCAGGGCGACGGCATGACCGCGCTGCACTGGGCCGCCCTGCGAGGCGACGCGAAGATGGTGTCGGTGCTCGTCTACGCCGGTGCCAACGTCGGGTCGACCACGCGCTTGGGCGCCTACACGCCGCTGCACCTCGCGAGCCGGGACGGCCGGGGCGGGGCGGTCGTCCTCCTGCTCGAGGCCGGAAGCGACGCCAACGCGGCGACGGCGACCGGTGCCACGCCGCTCCATCTGGCGGCGGCCGGCGGGGATGTGCCGACCCTCGCGAGCCTCCTCGAGGCCGGGGCCGAGGTCGATGCGGCGGAGGAGGCCAACGGACAGACGCCGCTCATCTTCGCGTCCGCGGCCGGGCGCTTGGAGGCGGTGCGGGCGCTGATCGCTGCCGGTGCGGACGTGTCGGTTGCGTCGAGCGTGGTGGACTTCGTCGAGAAGGCGCGCACGGATAGCGAAGCCAGGGGCCGGCGGCGGGAAGTTCTCACGGCGATTCGGAAGGCCGAAGCGGAGGCTCGCGGTGAGACCGTGGAGGTTGGGATTACCCGCACGGACACGCCGTCCGGCCAGGAGCCGACGCGGCGCGAGGCCGCCGATCGTGCGGATCGGGACCAGGCGGGCACCGCCCCCGCGACGCAGGGCGCGGGCACGACTCCCGGCCAGGAACCCGCGGCCGGCGCGCCCGGGGAGACCCCGGCGGAGGAGCCTGACGAAGCCCGGGGCGAGGATCCCCCCGAGGACGAGGAAGCGGAGGAGAGCGAGGAAGTCGCCGGCGACGAGGATTCCGCCGAGACGGAAGCGGAACCAGCCGAAGTCGAGGAGGCCCCCGGGGAACCGGCGAAGCCCGCGCCGCGGCCGCTGAGCTACAGCGACATCGTCGGCAAGCAGGGCGGCATGACCGCGCTCCACTACGCGGTTCGCGAAGGCCACTTGGAGACCGTCAAGGCCCTTCTCGCGGCGGGCGCGGACATCGACGGGAGGACGGAAGGGGACGAGAGCACGCCGCTCGTCGTCGCCACGGTGAACGGACACTACGACCTCGCGGCTTGGCTGCTCGAGCAGGGCGCGGATCCGAACCTCGCCAGCGAGGACGGCGTGGCGCCGCTCTACGCGACGATCGCCAACCGCTGGGCCCCCAAGGCGCTGTACCCGCAGCCCACCGCGTTCCGGCAGCAGGAACTCGACTACATGGAGCTGATGGAACTGCTCCTCGCGGCCGGGGCGGATCCGAACGCGCGCGTGAACACGCACATCTGGTACTCGGCGTACAACTTCGACCTGCTGGGCGTGAACTTCAGCGGTGCGACGCCCTTCTGGCGCGCCGCGAAGGCGCTCGACATCCCCGCGATGAGAATGCTCGTGGACGCCGGGGCGGATCCGCACACGCCGACCCGCAAGCCGCCCGAACGCCGCCGCCGCCGCCCCGCCGACGACGATGCGGAAGAGGAGGAGGATCCAAGCGGACTCCCGCCCGCCGAGGTTGGAGGCCCGGGCATCCCGCCGCTCGTCGCGGCCGCCGGGTACGGCTACGGGCGCTCACGCACGGGCAACCAGCACCGCCACCGGCCCGATGGCTGGCTCATCACGGCGACGTATCTCGTCGAGGGACTGGGCGCGGACGTCAACGGCCGCGACTCGGATGGGTTCGGGGCGCTCCACTACGCTGCGGCGCGCGGCGACAACGAGCTGATCGAGTACCTCGTCGGCAAGGGTGCCGACCCGCTAATCGTGGCCCGCAGCGGCCAGACGACGGTCGACATGGCGAACGGCCCGATCCAGCGCGTGCAGCCCTTCTTTGAGACGATCGCCCTCCTCGAGGGCATGGGCGCGAAGAACAACCACAACTGCCTCAGCTGCTGACCCGTCCGCCTGGGGGATCGCTGGGCTCCACGCAGTCTTCCCCGCACCAGCCGAGATACTCATCGATGGAGCGGTGAAACTCCCGGCGTAGCTGCGACGTGTCCGTCGCCTCGAACGTCGCGATGGGATACGGGCCGCTATTGATGACTCGCCCGTGAAGGACGTTGCTCGAATCGTCGAACTCCACCGCAGCCGGGTATCCCTTGTATTCCATCATGGCTCCACTCCACGGCCCGTAGGAAGGTCGCAATATCGCGCACCGTCTCTCGACCCACGACCGGCCGGGGATGAGATCGGTGGACCGCGGTTCGTGTCTGGCCCGTCTAATCTAATCGCTGATGGACACACGTTGGGAGACGGAGATGGGGTAGCCGTCGGGATCGTGGAGGGTGAACTCGATCGCGTGCGCGTTCGGGTTGAGGTGCGGTTCGTCGAGGAGGTCGGCCCCCATGGCGCGGGCGCGCACGAACACGGCCTGGGCGTCGTCGGTGTAGAAGTAGAGCAGGACGCCGCAGCCGGGCGTCCCCGCCTCTGGATCGGTCATCCCCGGGTGGGCCTTGAACTCGCGGTGGTGCAGCATCAGTTCGACGCTTCCGTCCGGGGCGAGAAGCCGCTCGAAGTGATGGCCCCCACGGCCGCTCACGAAACCGAAGAGCTTCACGTACCAAGCTGAACTCGCCGCCACGTCGCGGACGACGAGCATGGGCGTGAGGCCCCGCCCGGTGGCGGCCATCGAACCGGACTTCCCGCGCGGCTTGCGGCGTCCGGCTTCCCGCCGACGCGCCTAGTGGTTCGAGTTGTTCGTCTGCGCCTCGGCGGCGCGCCTTGCCTCCTCGCGGGCGGCGACGAGCATCTCGTACTCCTCGGGATCGAGGTAGGTCACGTCGACCCACAGGTGCGCCATCTCATCGACGGTGCGGTCGCCCCAGTCGACCCACTGCTCCGGATCGGGATTGTTCGGGTTCTCGGGCCGGTTGTCGTGCCACGCGGTGATCACGAGCGTCGTTCCCGCGGGCAGGAGCGGCGCGGTGTCGTCCTCGTAGATGTAGTTGATGTGCCAGTTCCATTGGAAGTTGTCGACTTGGTTGATCAACTCCTTGCGGCCGTCCGGATAGATGGCCTCCAGCGCCATGGCCTTGCCGCGCATGTGCATGTGGGGTTGGAAGTTCTCCAGGCGCGCGGGCCAGCGCAGGGTGTGGAAGTCCTGCGTGACGGCGATCTCGCCCGGCGGAATGTCGAGTCCGGTGGGTCCGGTGGCGTTGTAGAACATGAGCCGCGTGCGATTCCTCGGCTCCTCCCCCTTCGGGTAGAACCACACGCCGAGTTCGACGTAACTGTCTTCGACCCGCTTGCCCATGGCGTGCATGTGAACTTCCCACCGGATCCGCGAGCCCGGCAGCATGATCTTGCCGGCGCCCTCGGGGAAGATCTCGCCCTCCTTGCCGACCGCCCACTCCATGAACAGGCCCGGGCCGCCCATCGCGCCGCCACGCGTGCTCGCCTCGACGATCCCGGCGCTCATCGGGCTGTCCTCCTCGTCCTGCTCGAGGAAGGCGAGGACGTGATGCGTGATCGTCCGGGCGTCGTTCCCGGCGGGCTTGATCTCGATCGCCTTCACCCAGCGCGGCTCGGTGAGGCCGGTCGGGGTTAGGGGCCGGAACCACTTGTCCTGCGTCGCGGCCTCGAGCGTGTAGGGTTCCGACGCGATGACCAGGTCGGGTTCTCCGAACTCCCGGATGAGGCGCCATTCGTCGGGATCGGGGAACTCCGCCGGCGCCGGAAGATCCTCCGGCTCGCCCTCCACCCTCCCTCCGTCGATCCACGCGAGGATCGTCTCGATCTGTTCGGCGGAAAGGCTGCGGTCGTTCTTGAACGTCTGGATGCCGACCGTGGGATCTAGGTGCCACGGGGGCATCACACGGTTCGAGACCTTGTCGCGGATGCGCGACGCCCAGCGATACGTGTCCTCATAGGTGAGGAGCGCCATGGGGGCGATGGAGCCCTCTTGGTGGCACTCCTGACACTTGGCTTGGAGGATGGGCATGACGTCGCGGTTGAACGTCACCTCCGCAGACCCGTTCTCCTGCGCTCTCGCGGGGGCCGCCGCGCTCAGAGCGCCGAACGCCGCGCCGAAGGCCGCGCCGAACGTCGCGGCGGCTCGCAAACGGGAAGCTGGAGTGTCGTGTCTCATCGTCATACTCCTCTTGCCGGGCTCTTGCGCCTCGGTCTCCGCGGTCCTCACGACCCCTTGGTGGCCCACGCCGCTCGCACCCAATCCGTTCGTTCGGCACCGCTCGCGCACGGTGCCGGCAGGCCCATGTCACCCGTTGACCGTAACGGGCACGAACCCGTTGGTCCAGCAGCATTGAGCGTGTCCCGCGGCGGAAACGCCCGAGGCGTCGTTCGCCCGCACGCGCAGGATGTACTCGCCCGGCTCGCTGAACGTGACCGTGGTCGACACCTCGCCTCCGCTCGCCGGCACGCGGGCCGTTCGTTCGTCGAAGTGAACCTCGCCGGGGCCCTGGTGCTTGAACCAAGTGAGGTTGACCGGCGCCCCGGCCGGTACCCGTGTGACGATCGCGTTGCGTCCGACGCCGTCATCCCGCGCGAACACGGACACCGGGAGCGGTTCTCCGGCTTGGGCCGACAACGCTTCTCCCCATGCGCCCGCGGGTCCGGTCCCTTCAGGTCTCCCCGCTCCGAAACGGAGCACCGGGGGTGTGTTGCCGCCACCGGCCTCTCCCTTCAACGCGTCGATCTGCCAGTCGCGGTGCAGGTGGCCGGGAACGCGGAACGTCTGGCCGCGCATCTTCAGGGTCCAGTACACCCTCCCCTCGCCGAAGTCCGCCGGGACCCTGACGGCGAAGACGCCGAAATGCCGACGCGGGGCGAATGACGTGGGCTGGCCGCCTTGGAACTCCGCCGGTTCGATCATGTTGTCCGGCCCCAGCGGCAACTCGATCGTCTCCTCGAAGTTGCGGTTCATGTACCCGAACGACAGCGACAGCGTACCGTCCGCGTTCTCGTACCAGCCCTCGTAGGCGGGCGTCACCGTCTGGCCCCGGCCGCTGCGGCTTCCCAGGGGGACTTGGGCCGCAAGCGGCAGCGTCTCGGCGCACAGGGCCACGCCGGCTGCCGCGACCGCCAGGATCCGGGCAGGTCTCATCGGCCCGCTTCCGCCATGCTCGCCTCGATGGAGGCCCGGATCGCCTTCACCGTCTCATCGACCCGGAAGCGGAGCAGCTTTCGGCCGGTGGCGATCGCCTCCTCCTTGGGGGCGATGGAAACGCCGTTGATGCTGGCCCTTCCCGCCGCCACGCGCTGGTCGTAGCGGACCATCCTCGGATCCTCGACCATCATGATCGCGGTGATGACGAAATCGTCGTGGATCCCTTCCGGATCCGTCTCGTAGATGCCGAGTTCGTCGTTCATCCACTGGTGGACGTCGCGGTAGCGGTAGAACTCCGGGATGAAATGCGCCTGCGCGTCGTACCAGCGCTCGTTGAGGCGCGCGGCGACCGCCTCCATGCCCGACTGGTTCCCGCCGCTGTCGCCGAAGAGGATGATGTGCTCGAAGCCGTGCGCCCTGAGGCTCGACGCCACGTCATCGAGCACGGCCTCGAACGTCTCCTGCCGGAGGCTGATCGTCCCCGGGTACCGCATGTGTCCGGACGGCTCGTCGATGTCGCCCTCGGGGACGAGCTTGATGACGGGCGCACAGAGCGCGTTCCCGAGTTCGCGGGCCACGCCCTCGCAGGCGCCCCGCAGCACGTAGTTGTGCTTGCCGGTCGCAAGGTAGGGTCCGTTCTGCTCGATCCCGCCCGTTGTGATGATCGCGGTGGTCTTCCCGGCCGCCATCGCGTCCCGGACCTCCATCCACGTCATCTCCTCGATCCACACGGTGTCGAACGCCTCGATCGGCCGCTCGGATACGAGTTCCTCCTGTACGCGCCGCTCCCGCTCCGCGGCCAGCCGGGCGCGCTCTTCGGGCGTCACGTTCCGCTGCTGCCCCGCCAGCGCCGAGGCCGAGACCGCGAACACCGCGAGCAGGGAGAGGATGAATCGGGACTTTCTCATGGCACACCTCTGTTTTCGCGAGCACGGGAGCACGACACCAGCCCCGAGATTAGCATATTCCGCCAGTGTCCGACCAGTAGTATGCGCTGGCGGCTGGCTCGCCTCTGCCCTCCACCCTATGCTGGCGGCGGTCCAATTCGGGGGTCTGCATATCTGCTGTTGTCCTGAACCCATCGTGAACACCTTTGCCGCATCTCCACAAAGCGTGATCGCGCGCACGGTTGTTGCAACTCCGCGGGGAGATCCCGCGGCGGTCCAAGCGCACCTCGACGCGCTGACCAAGCCGCCGGGCAGCCTCGGACGCCTCGAGAAGCTGGCGCTCCAGGTAGGCGTGGTCCTGGGCGACCCGCCGCCTCCGCTGGAGGACGCGGTGGTGTTCGTCTTCGCGGCGGATCACGGGGTCGCCGCGAAGGGCGTGTCGGCGTATCCGGCCGAGGTCACGGCGCAGATGTGCGCGAACTTCTCCGGTGGCGGGGCGGCGATCAACGTGCTCACCCGGGCGTGCGGTGCCGGGGTGCGTGTCGTCGACGTGGGCGTTGCGGCGGACGTCGGCGGGCTGGCGGGAATCGAGCACCGGAAGGTCCGCGCGGGCACGGACGATCTCTCGGCGGGGCCGGCGATGACCGCGAGCGAGGTCGAGGAGGCTCTGGCGTTGGGTATGGAAGTGGCGGGAGGTGGCGCCGGCTCCACTGGAGCAGCGCGTCCCCCCGGTCCCTGGCTCGTGGGTGTGGGCGAGATGGGCATCGGGAACACCACCGCGGCGGCTGCCGTAACGGCGTGCCTGACCGGGGCGGCGGGGCGCGAGGTCGTCGGCCGCGGGACGGGCGTTGACGAGGGCGGGCTGGCCCGCAAGCGCGATGTGGTGGAGCGCGCGGTGGCGCGGGTCGCCCGCGACGAGGATCCCCGGGACGATGCCGTGGCGGTGCTGCGGCAGGTCGCCGGGTTCGAGATCGCGGCCATGTCGGGCGCCATGATCGGCGCGGCGGCGCGGGGCGCCCTCGTGCTCGTGGACGGGTTCATCTCGTCGGCTGCGGCGCTGGCGGCCTGCCGCCTGTGCCCCGGACTGCCGCCGTACCTGGTCGCCTCGCACCGCTCTACCGAGCCGGGTCACGCGGTGGTGCTCGATGCGCTCGGCTTCGAGCCCCTGCTCGACCTCGACATGCGGCTCGGCGAGGGGAGCGGGTGTGCGCTTGCCATCCCCATCTTGCGGGCGGCCGGAGCGTTGCTCCGCGAGATGGCGACCTTCGAATCGGCCGGGATCTCGGGGCCGAACGAGGGTCCGTCGCGGGCGGGATCATGATGGAACTTACCCTCGTGACGGGCGGGGCGCGCTCCGGCAAGAGCCGGTGGGCTCAGGACGAGGCGCTGGCGTGCGGCGGCGAAGAGGTCACCGTGATCGCGACCGCGGAGGCGATCGACGACGAGATGCGTGACAGGATCGAGGCCCACCGCCGCGATCGTCCCGCGGGGTGGCACACCATCGAGGCACCCGCGCGGGCGGGCGAAGCCATCCTCGCCGCCGGCACGGACACCGTGCTGCTGGATTGCGTGACCGTGCTGACCGGCATGGCGATCGGAGGATCGGGCGCCGACGCCGAGGCGGCCGCGTTGGACGCGATGGCCGCCGAGATCGACGGGATCCTCGATGCGCGAGCGGCGCGCACCGGTTTGCTGATCGTCGTGACGAACGAGGTGGGGTGGAGCGTGCACCCGCCCACCGCGCTCGGGCGCTGGTACCAGGACGGGCTGGGCATCGCCAATCAGCGTCTCGCTGACGCCGCGGACCGGGTGGTTCTCATGGTCTCCGGGCTGGAGCTGCGATTGAAGTGAGGACGTCGCTCCGGGGGGCGCGCGCCGCCTTCGTCTTCCTGACGCGTCTGCCGCTGGGCGGTTTTCCCTACTCGGCGGAAGAGTGGCGGTGGGCCGCGGCGTGGTTCCCCCTGGTCGGACTGGTGCTCGGAGGGGCGTGCGCGGCCGTGTGGGGACTGGTGGCGCCGCTGGGGCCGTGGGTGGCGGCCATGAGCGTGCTCGTCGTGTCGATCCTGCTGACGGGTGCCTTCCACGAGGACGGATTGGCCGACACGGCCGACGCGCTGGGCGGAGCGACGGACCGCGAGGAGATCTTCGTCATCCTGAAGGGCTCGCGGATCGGCACGTTCGGGGCGCTGGCGCTCGTGACGTCCATCGCGTTCCGGCTGGTGCTGCTCGCGCAGTTGGGGAGTGCGGCACCGGCGTCCGCGCTCGCGGCAGGGGCCTCCCCGCTTGCGGCAGCGCCCGCGGCTTTGCTCCTCGCGCACGGCCTGGCGCGGGTCGGCCCGGTCTGGCTGATGGTGGCCCTCCCCTACGCGAACGCGGCGGCGGCGAAAAGCGGCCACGTCACGCGGGCCGGGGCGGCACAGGCAGGTGTGGCGACCGCGGTCGGCGTGGCCGGGGCGGGGGCCGTGGCGGCGGGTGCGATCGGTGCCATCGGCGTCGTCGCCGCATTTGCCGCGATGGCCCTCGCCACCGCGCTCTGCGGTTTGCGATTCCGCGCCCGGGCTGCGGGCGTGACCGGCGACTTCCTCGGCGCGACGGAGCAGGTGAACGAGATCGCGATCCTCGGTGCCGTGCTCGCGGTGCAGGTCGCGCAGGCCGCCGCGTGATCCGGCTCCTCGCCATCCGCCACGCACCCGTCGCCGTCGAGGGCATCGTATACGGGCAGACCGACGTGCCCACGACGCTGGACGGCGCCGAGGCGGCCGCGCGCATCGAGCCCGTCGTGGCCGAGTTGGCCCCGGCGATCATCTGGTCGTCCGATGCCGCCCGCTGCCGCGAACCCGCCGCTCTGCTCGCGGAGCGGCTCGGCGTCCCGCACCGCATCGAGGAGCGGCTGCGCGAGATGTCTTACGGCGACTGGGAGGGATGGGCCTGGGACGCCGTGCCACGCACCGAACTCGACGAATGGATGGCCGCTTGGCAGACGCGGTCCCCCCCGGGCGGGGAGACCGTCGCCGGGTTCACCGAGCGCGTTGCCGTGTGGTGGCGAGACCTCGACTCCGGTACCCACTTCCTCATGGCGCACGCAGGGGTCGTGCACTGCCTCGACGTAGTGGCCGACGGTCTCCCCTGGGGACGGGCCATCGAGCGGCGGCTCGACTTCCTGGCGGCCAAACGGTTCACGCGGCCCTGACTGTATTCAGCCTAGCGGAAGCTCCTGATCTCGAGTCCCACCGGTCCCCGTCCCGACGGAATGCTATCCGTAAGCGCCCAGGTCTCCGGGTCATAGCGGAAGATCCAGGGCGACAGGTTCTGGCGCGTACTGCCGAAGAACGTCTGGTAGAGCGAGCCGTCCGCCGCCGTGTGCGCGCCAAAGGCGCCCCGGCAACCACCGCCGGCGAGGGGCGCGCAGATCGGGTTGGAGACGTCGCGCACGAACGCCTTCGTGGTCGTGTTCCAGGCGACCGTCCCCGTGAAAAACGCCGACGCAAAGAGCGTTCCGTCCTCCGACACGTGAACGTGTCCCGAGCCTGCGGGGAATCCCTCAACGACCTCGACGACTTCGAGTGAACCGGGGTCGATGATCGCCAGCGTCGACGGCGCGACGTAGTTGCCGGTATTCATCACGTACAACATCCCGTCGGGCCCGATGGCCCCGAACTGGGGATTGGTGCCGCCGGTCTCGATCGTGGCGACGACGGTCATCGTGAGCGGATCGAGCGCGGTCACCACCCCGTCGCCCGCAGGCGCGAAGTTCTCGTCCAGGTTTGCGGAGATGACGAAGGCGAGCGAGCTGGAGAACGGCACGATGCCGGTCGGAAACTGGGTCACGCGGACTAGGTCGCCGATGGCGCCGCCGGCCGGTCCGATCATGAACCTGCCCACCTCATCCGTCTGTTGGTTGGCCGCCAGCACCGTCCTGTCGTCCACGAACGCCGACCCGGTCGCGTTCCCGGATTCGAAGAGGAAGAACCCGCCGATCCGCCGCGTACGGAGGTCGATGACGGCGACCGAGGCCGCGTTTCCGAGCGGAACGACGCCGGTCTCGCCCCGGATGCCGATGCCGGTGGGAGTCACCGCGCTCGACGCCCCCAGGGCGATGTCCCGGTTCTCGCCCGGATCGCCGAGCTGAAAGAGTCGAAGCGCGTTCGCGCTCGAGTTCACGACGATGCCGATCTGGGCATCGTCCACCGTGCCGTCGAGAAACTCCAGTTGCTCGACCAGCAGCGAGACCGACGCGTTGCCGGTGTTACCGTCGGAGTCCCTTGCCGTCAGCGTGATCGAGTGCACGCCCACCGACGGCGATTCGATCTCCAGCGGCGAACCTGTGCCCAGTGCCCCGTCGATTGAGCTCGTCCAGGCCAGCGCGGCGTTACCCAGCGTGCCGTCCTGCGGATCCGTGGCCGAGCCGGCCAACCGGACCGGCGTGCCTTCGCTGACCATGAGCCCGGAGGCCGGCGAGGTGATCGTTACGCTGGGCGTGCCGGGCCCGATCGGGCCCACGGGTTCGACGGGGGGGTCATCGCCGCATGCGGTCATAATGACGAGGGCGAGTGGTGCGATGAAGCGAAGCGCGGTACGGGTCATGAGAGATCCATCCTTGGTTGACTGGGATACGGTGAACGAGGTGGATTGCGCGGTCATCTCGCAGCTCCGATGCGGATCCGCGTCGACCAGCCGCGGCCAGGCAGGGGGTAGTCGACGAGCAGCGCGGCGCGTTCGTCGAGGAGGTTCGTAACGGCCACCTCGAGCCGCCCGGCGAAGCGGGTCCACTCGAAGGGCAGGGCCATGCCGGCGTTGAACAGCGTGTAGGCGGCGAGCGCGTTCAGCGGGGAGCCCGGCACCGTGCGACGCGCCCCGACGTGTGTGCCCGACGGCGTGAGGGTGATTCCGGCCGGCAGCCCGATGCCGAGGGCCACATCCGCCGTGAAACGCGGCCGGTAGGCGACCTGGCCATCCAGTACGGCGCCCGTGTACTCGACCTCGGACCAGGCGGCGCCTGCCGTGAGGCTGTGTGTGCGTCCGAAGGCGGCCAGGTCGGTCGTGGCGCCGAGTTCGAGGCCGC
The DNA here is from genome assembly GCA_012270965.1 of Candidatus Palauibacter poriticola. Taxonomy (GTDB): domain Bacteria; phylum Gemmatimonadota; class Gemmatimonadetes; order Palauibacterales; family Palauibacteraceae; genus Palauibacter; species Palauibacter poriticola. The sequence continues at coordinate 8,836 of JAAXHJ010000037.1, read as the reverse complement.
GGCGCGCAACGTCGTAGTTGTCCGGGCTCCACACGAAACGGTGGTCGGGGAACCAGAGGATCATGTCGTCGAGGTCCGCGCGGTAGGCGGTCGCGCGCAGTTCCCCGGTGGCCGGGCCCACAGACCACCGCTGGGCGAGCGTCGCCGAGAGTTCTCCCCGTATGCGCTCCGGCCCGAGGTCGGGGTTGGGCTCGACGAGGACCCCTTCTTGGAAGAAGAGGTCGCCGAGCCCGGGAGGGGAGAAGCCGTGGCCCCACCGGAGGTCGAAGGCGAGCCCGCCCCGGGTTAGCGCGGCGTCGACGGCGGGCGACAGGGTCACGCCGTCCACAAGGTCGTGCCGGTCGGCGCGCAGGGAAGCACCCAGATCGAGGCGGAAGCCGCGCCGCAGCTGCCAGCCGCGCCCGGCATGTGCCCACGCCCCGAGTTCGTCGAGGCCGATGCCGGGCGACGTCAGCGCGTTCGACTCGACATCGAGCCGTGCCGCTTGGAAGCCGAACCGGAGATCAAACGGCTCGCGCGACGACGACGACGCTTCCGCGCTCCACCATCCCTCCACGGCGAGCTCCGCCCGTCGGACTCGCGTCCGGGTATCGTAGGCGCGCCCGAAGGGGGGCTCCGGATCCGCGTAGTCTGCGCGCTGCCACTGCACCGAACTGCGGGCCGAGCCTCCGAGGCGCGCCGGAGCGGCGCCGTCCGATTCGACCGTGACGCCGAGCCCGTAGCGACGGTGGCGCTGCCGGCCGGTGGCGGAGGGCTGCGCGATCGTCCCCGGGCTCCCGCGCTCGATGTCGCTGAGGTGGGCGCGCAGCGAGGCCTCCGCGCTCCCGCGCCGGGTGATGCGGAGGTCTCCGCCGGCGTGCGAGAAGGCGGAGTTCTCGCGGGTCGTCTCGCCGCCGCCCCGAAAGGCGGGGACGTCGTAGGTGAACGCGCCGTTCGATCGCCGCCAGCGGGCGCCGCCGGAGACCGACCAGGCGTTCCCGAAACCGCTCGACCCGGTGACCGCCGTCTCCGCCGAGGACCAGGCGCCCATCCCGGCGGTGACGGCGGCGGTGGTCGCGTCGCGGTCGCGGCTCTCCAGCAGGACGACGCCGCCGAGCGCCTGCGGTCCGTACCGGGCGGACTGCGCCCCCGGAATCACGGTGATGCGGGACACGGATTCGAGGTCGACCGTGCTCAGGTCGGCGACGCCGGTGAGCGGAGAGTTGATCGGCGTTCCGTCGAGCAGTACCAGCACCTGGTCGCCGCCCGCGCCGCGCAGTTGCAGCACGGCGGGGGCCCCCGGTCCGCCCTGTCTCACGACGGTTGCCCCGGGAACGCGTTCAAGCGCGGCCGGGAGATCCGTCACGCCGGGCGGAAGGCTGGCGGTCTCCAACACGGTGGCGCCGGCGTCCCGTTCGCGGGATGCCACCTGCACCACCAGCCCCCTGAGCCGCACAGGCGCCGGATCGAGCACGATGCTCGTTCGCGTGACACGCCCGTTCACGGCTTCGACCTCGACCGCGGCCTCCAGGAAGCCGGGCGCCGAGATCACGAGGACGTGCCGTCCGGGCGAAAGACCTCGCACGACGGCGACGCCGCGCGCGTCGGTCGTCGCCTGGAGCCCCGCGCCCCGGACGGCGACCGTCGCCCCCGGAACGGCGACCGCCGCACCCGCGTCTTCCGCAGCCTCGCCCGGCGCGCCCGGCGCAGTCCTTGCCGCCCGCACGGACACGTGAACGGACGCAGCGACCTGGGTGGGGAGCGCGTGTGCCGAAGCGCCCGGGACGGCAACGCCGGCGGCCAGGATGGCAATCGCCAACTTCGTCTTCACTCGACCCCGTCTTCTCCGGGACGGGGAAGAGCACGGTCGAACGTCCACGCGACGGCGTGAACGCGGGACCACGCCCTCCCGCGAGGGTGCTGATCCGAAGACGGAGGAGAGGTCTCCTGGCTTGGGACGGATCCGCTCGCCTTCCCGGGCCTCGCGGCCCAGTGGCTTTGTGAACGGAACGCCGAGGGATCGAAATCCCTCTGTCCCTTTACAGTGGCGGGGCCGCGCCGGACTTTCACCGGACTTCCGAGCGCCCCTCCGTCTATGAACTGCGATGATGGATACAGGCTCTGCCGACAGCGTGCAAGCCAGTGCAGTGTCGCGTAAGTTCGCGAGTCGCCGAGCGTGCCGGAGCTCCGCGGCACCCTCGGCAAGGCGCCCGGCCGGGGCAAGTGTGGGGTCCGGGTCCGCGACCTGGGCAACCCCGGCCACCTGCGGCGAACTCGTGCAGGGCTTCGGTCGCGGCCGATGGCTCCAGATCGCGGCTCCCGTCGACCTGTACCGCACCGCCCGCGCCGAGGTCGTGCCGCCCGCCCGGTCCGACGCTGGCGCTTCCCGCCGCTACGCCAAGGTGAAACGCGGCCTGGAGATCCTGCTGCGCGACCGGCCCGGCTGCGCCGTGCGCGTGAAGCTCGGCGGCAATGAGGTCCCGCGGGGGACCGGCTTCGGAAGCAGCACCGCCGACCTGGGCGCGGCATTGCGCGCCGGCATGGACGCCCTCGGCCTGCGCGGGTCGTGTGAAGCCGTCGTCCGCGCCGCCCTCCAGGTCGAGCCGACCAGCGGCTCCCTCCTCTCGGGGCTCGTCCTGTTCGATCACCGGCGGGGCACGATCCGGGAGCCACTCGGCCCGCCCCCGACCCTGAACATCCTCTGCATCAGACTCCCCGGGGCGGTGGACACGGTGACGTTCAACCGGGGCCTCCCGACGCGACTCCCCGAACACGCCCTGAGAGCCTGGCGCCACGCTTTCGGGCTCTGCGCCGAAGGGATTGCGCACGGTGACGCCGGGAAGATCGGCGCGGCGGCGACGGCGAGCGCGGCGGCGGCCCGGCACCTGGGGTGTCCTCCCGCCCCGCCGGGACTGGAAGCGTGTGCCCGGGGGACGACGGCGCTCGGGATCCTGCGGGCTCACTCGGGCACGGTGTGGGGGCTGCTCTACCCGGAGGACGAGACGCCGGCCCCGGAGGAAGTCGCGGACATCCTGAAGCACGGGGGGGCAATCACGGCGCCCGCGCTGCCGGCGCGTTCGTCTGCGACGGTGGCGTCCCTGAGACTGATCGGCGGCGGCTGCCGAGTTGCCCCGTCCTCCGACATGCGGCTATCGTCGCGGATTGATGCGAGGGGGCCACCGGAAGTTCGGTCCGAAGCCGACGCGGCCCCGCCACTGTAGGAGGTCCGGATCCCATCAGCGGGTCCGACACGACTCGCTCGACGGCCACTGGTTGATTCCGGGAAGGCGAGCGATGTCGCCTCAAGCCAGGAGACGCGGCTCCCTCGTCCTTTTACGCACCATCCTTCGAGGGAGGGGACCCGGTGTACACGGCAGACCACCTCAGAGCGATCGCGGCGGCGCGCCCGAGTTCCCCGTTCGCGCGGCGGATCGCCGCCCTATTGACCCCGATCCTCTTCGCATCCTGCGCCCCGGACGGGAATCCGAATCCGCCGACGCTCTCCGTTACCGATGACTTCGGCTACACAGTCGCGCTCGCCGCGCCGGCGCGCCGCGTCTTTTCGGTCATCCCCTCGCTGACCGAATCGGTCGCCGCGCTCGATCCCGACGTCCTCGTGGCGCGCACCCGCTTCGATCGGGCCCCCGAACTCGCTCACCTCCCTTCGCTGGGAGGGACCATACAACCGAATCTCGAGGCGCTGGCCGGTCTCCAGCCCGATCTCGTCATCACATGGTCCGGCTCGGCTCAGGGTACGATCGGGGAGCGGGTGGGCGCGCTCGGCATCTCCGTCTACAGGGCGAACGTGCGGACGATCGCCGACGTGCGCAGCCACCTGCGCCGCTTGGGCACTCTGCTGGGCCGCGAGGCACGGGCGGCCGCGCTGGTGGACTCGCTCGACGTCGCGCTCGAGAGGGTGGCCGACACGGTGCGCGGACGCGAGCGCGTCGACGTCTACTACTCGGTCTGGCACGACCCGCCGCAGACGACCGGGCCGGGCACCTTCATCGACCAGATGATCGAGCACGCGGGCGGCCGCAACGTCTTCGGCGATGCCGCGCGCTCGTGGCCGCGGGTGTCCGTCGAAGCGATCCTGCGGCGCGATCCCGACGCTCTCGTCATCGCTCGACACGCATCCGACGCTCCGGCTGCGCCGTGGATCGAGGGGCCGGGCTGGCGGGACCTGCGAGCGGTCCGCAACGGCCGCTACCTCGTCGTCGACGGCGATCTCTTCAACCGCCCTGGACCCCGCGTGGCCGAGGCGGCACGTCGCATGGCCGATTTCCTGCATGGCCCGCGTTGACGCACACCCCCCGCCGGCTCGCACTCCTCGCGCTGGTCGTAGTGGCCGCGGTCGCGCTCAGCGTCTCTTTCGGCGCCTCCGGCCTGGGTCCCGCGGACCTGTGGCGTTTTCTTTCGGGAGAGGCCGACCCCACCACCCGTTCCATCCTGCTCCAGTTGCGGCTGCCGCGCGCGGCACTGGCCGCGCTCGTCGGAGGAGCGCTCGGCCTCTGCGGCTGCACCTTTCAGGCGCTCCTGCGCAACCCGCTCGCCGAGCCCTACGTGCTGGGCGTATCGGGCGGAGCCGCCGTCGGCGCGGTGGCGGTCGTGGTGACGGGCATTGGGCTGCGCCTTCCCTGGATGCTCCCCCTGGGCGCGTTCGCCGGTGCGCTGGCCGCGATGGCGCTGGTGCTGGCGGTTGCGCGGCGGGCCTCGCCCGGTCGGATGGACACGCGTGTCCTGATCCTTTCGGGCGTGATCATCGGTGCCTTCTTCAACGCGGCAATCCTGCTTCTGCTCTCGCTCGCCGACGTGGAGTCGTTCCGCTCGGCGATCTTCTGGATGATGGGGAACCTCTCCGGCGCCGACTGGGCGTCGACCGGTCTGCTGGCCCTGCTGCTCGTGCCCGGCGCGCTGGCCGTCTTGTCGCTTGCCCGGGCCTTCAACCTTCTGTCGTGCGGAGAGGAGGTTGCGTTCTACCTGGGCGCCTCCGTGCAGCGGGTGAAGCTCACCGCCTATCTGGCCGCGTCGCTGATGGTGGCCGCGGCGGTTGCGGCCGGCGGCGTGATCGGCTTCGTCGGGCTGATCGTTCCGCACGCCGTCCGGCTCGCGTGGGGGAACGACCACCGCCTGCTCCTGCCCGCATCCTTCTTGGCCGGAACCGCCTTCCTCCTGCTCGCGGACACGGTGGCCCGGCTGGTGGTGGCGCCCGCCGAACTCCCGACCGGGGTGGTCACCGCCGTCGCGGGGGTCCCGTTCTTTGTGGCGCTGCTGCTGCGGGGGGGGCGGCGGTGAGGGGAACCGCGCCCGCGCGCGAATGGCGGCCAGTGTTGGAGGGCCGGGATCTGAGCTTCACCCATCCGCGCGCGGACGAGGCCGCCGTGTGCCGGGTCTCGCTATCGGTCTCCCCGGGAAGGCTCCTTGCGGTCGTGGGTCCCAACGGCGCCGGCAAGACGACGCTGTTGAAGCTCCTCTCCGGGTCCCTGACTCCTCAGGAGGGTGGGGTCACCCTCGACGACCGCGCGCTGTCCGACTTGGGCGACCGGGAACGTGCCCTTGCGATCGCCGTGGTGCCGCAGTCCGAGTCCTCCCCCTTCCCCGTCACGGTGCGGGAGATGGTGGGGATGGGGCGATACGCGCACCTCGGCCCGTGGGAGCGCTCCGGCGGCAGGGATCGCGCGGTCGTGGAGGATGCGATGGCGCGCTGCGCGGTCGCGGAGTTTGCGGACCGCCACCTGGGCGAACTCTCCGGCGGCGAACGACAGCGGGCGCGGATCGCTCGGGCGCTCGCCCAGGAGGCGCCGGTCCTCCTCCTCGACGAGCCCACTGCCGGACTCGACCTCCGCTACCGCATGGAGCTCTTCCACCTGTTGCGCCAACTCCGGGCCGCGGGCCTCGGTGTGTTCGTCATCACCCACGACCTCAACCTGGCCGCCCGGTTCGCCGACCGGCTGCTGCTGCTGGACCGCGGACGCGGGCGGGCCCGGGGAGCCCCGGAGGCAGTGCTGTCGCGAGAGTCTCTGGAGGCGGTCTACGAATGGCCGCTCAGGGTGGTGCCGCACCCCGGACCCGGGAGCGACACCGGCGCACCGCAGACGGTCCCGCTCAGGAGGGATGGCCCGTGACCCGCCGACCCGCGCCTTGGGTGAGGCGGGGCGAACACATTGCGGCCGAGAAGCTCGGCGTCGAGATCGTACCGATTGCCGCGGGCTTTCCTTGGCTGAGCGAGCGCATCGAGGAGGACCGTGCGCCGGAGACCACTGTGGGCGGCATCGCCAACCGTCAGCGAGGATCGAGCCGGGACTGTGGGCCGGTTCCGGGTCGCGAGCAGCGACCGCAGGCGGCACCGTCAACCGAGGGCGAGGTCTGGCGGGCGCCTCCCCACCGGGGAGCGGAGGTACTGGCCTCAGGGAACACGCTCGGCAAACGGGTCGAAATCCATTCGGAAAGGGCGAGGGCGCGCGGCTCCGGCTCGAACGCGGCGGCGGTGGCTCGGGCCGTTCTCCGTCCAGTGCGAGGGCGGGAGGGCCGGTGGCGGTGGGAGGCGCTCCCGCTCGCGGAGATGCATCGCTAGTGGGTCGAACCCCCCCCCGACACGCGGCCCCGGCATCCGCTCGAGCCGGTGCTCCGGGCGTGGCGCAAGCGACCTCCGAGGGCGCGGGCCGTCACGCGACCGGATCCGATCCCTCCGGCAATCCCGTTCCGCCGGGTGGAACTGTCCACCCCCCGAGCGCGAGGCGGGACGCCTGCTCGGGCCGCTGGCGGGCGGGGGGCGGCCCGAGCAACTCCCGCTGCTCCCCGGCGGGTCCGGCGCGGGGGACGGTCCCCGCGTCCCGTTGCTCGAACTGGCGGACGCGGGGGGCGTCCCGGTGATGGTGATGGAGAGGGGGCGTGTTTCGCGGAGGGTTGACACAAGCCGTGCGTCGTGTCTCGTTTCCCGAGTCGGCGAAAAAAATCCATGAATAAGGGCGAGGCGCGAAATGCGGAGATTCGACAAGACGTTTGGCTTCGCGGCGGTGTTGTCCGTCGCGGTTGTGGTGTCCGCGTGCGAGGGGGGGGCTGACGTGGTTTCGACATCGGAGATGCCCACGCTGACGTTTCGCGTAAACGCGGCTGGAAAGCTGGACATGACGCCATCGGACAATCTCCGGCCCGGTGTCTTTCCCTTCCGCATGCTGGTGCTGGATGTGAACGGAAAGGTGCTCAAGGACGAGGTGCACACCGGACCGGGAACGATTGATCCGCCATCGCCCGAGCAGGAGGAGGAGATGCGGGCCGCCTTGAATAGCGAGGCGGGCAGGCGGTTTCTCGAGCTGGAATCCGGTTCATGAGGCGAGGGGCCTTCATTCTGGCGCTGGCGGCGGTTGGGTGGCTCCCTGTTCAGTCGTTTCCGTCGCCCGTTGTGGCGGAAACGGTGGCTCCGGAGGGAACGCGCTTCGAGGCGGTGTGCGCCACCGTTCCGGCAAACGCGGAAGCCGCCGCGGGTGGCTGGGGATGCCTGTGGGCGATTGGGAAAGCAATCATCGCATGTGACGGCGACGACGTTGATCATATCGCCTGCGCCGAGGCCCTTACGGATGTCTATAAACATTGCAAGGGACCGGTTGAGGATTACGTCCGGTGCATAAAGGAATCCGACGGCGGCTGGAAGAAGTATTGGGAGTGCCTCGGATTGCAGTGACGGGGCGTTTTCCCGCCCGCTCTCTCTGACACGGCCGTTGGTCCGGGCTTGCCCCGCGCACGGACAGGCCCGGGCCCGGCTTTTTTGTGCGGGGTGGCGCGGTTCAAACGGCGCGGCGTAGGGGACGGCGAGTGTTGCGGCGGCGGCTTGGCGGCCTCTTTTCCCCGGCGAATCGGCTGCCCGTCCCCGGAAACCCTCGTGTCGGCCCCGGCCTCCGCCACGGCCGCCGTCCGTCTTTCGCACCCCCCCCCCGCAGCCCCCTACGTCGCGGCCCGGCCGTGAAGGCGGCGCACGACGGCCCCCCCGTCCGGCGAGTTGCCCGGCGGCGTAGTGGCGCGGCATCCGGGGATCGTTCCACCGGCCCGCGTCCCGCATCTCGACTCTAGTGTCGTGTCCCGTAAATATCATAACATAATGACAGGGACAGGGTATCTTTCTCTCCATCCACCCGAACGAGGGAGAGACCGATGCCCCGGGGACGTCCGTTGAAGGCGCTCGAAGTCAGCCGGGGTGCCCGTGAGGAACTCCAGTCGCTTGTCCGGTCGCGAAGCCTGCCCGCCGGGCTGGTGCGGCGTGCCGAGATCGTGCTTCTGTGCGCCGACGGCCTGGACAACCGGGCGGTCGCCGAGAGGGTCCGCGTCAGCCGCGGGACGGTCGGCAAGTGGCGCGAGCGCTTCCGAACCCAGGGCCTCACGGGCCTGTACGACGAGCGCAGGCCGGGAAAGCCCCGCTCCATCGAAGACGACGAGGTCATGGTGCTGCTGAGGAAGACCCTCGACACCCGGCCTCCCGATGGCGGCACGCACTGGAGCTGCCGCTCCATGGCCGAGGCGACGGGGCTGTCGAAGTCCGCGGTCCACCGCGTGTGGACGGCGTTCAACCTCCAACCCCACCGGCAGAAGCACTTCAAGCTCTCCACCGACCCGTTCTTCGCCGAGAAGGTCCGCGACATCGTCGGACTCTACCTCAACCCGCCCGACCACGCGATGGTGCTTTGCGTGGACGAGAAGAGCCAGACGCAGGCGCTGGAGCGAACCCAGCCCCCGCTGCCGCTGGGGCTCGGATACGTCGAGGGCGTCACGCACGGCTACATCCGTCACGGTACCACCACCCTCTTCGCCGCCCCGGATGTCGCCACCGGCCGGGGCCCCGCCCAGTGCAAGGCGCGCCACCGCC
>JAAXHJ010000035.1 GCA_012270965.1 Candidatus Palauibacter poriticola | reverse complement strand
GCGCGGATGAACCCGCGCTCCATGTCGGAGTGGATCCGGCCCGCCGCCCGCCGGGCTTGCGTGCCGCGCCGGATCGTCCATGCGCGGACTTCGGCCGGGGCGGCGGTGAAGAAGGAGATGAGATCGAGAAGCCCGTAGGCCGAGTGGATGAAGCGGGTGAGCGCCGGTTCGCGCAGGCCGAGCGCCTCCACGAAGGCTGCCCTGTCTTCCGGGTCGAGGTCGGCGATCTCCGCTTCGACGGGCGCGGACAGCGTCAAGCCGCTGGCCCCCATCGCGGCGAGACGCGCGGCGAGCGCCGGCGGCAGCGTCTCCCCGGCGCGCTCCTCGCTGCGGTTCAGCACCGCAAGCAGCGGACGATCCGTCAGGAGGCCGTATCCGCGGAACGGCGCACGATCCATTTCCGTCCGGGACACGTTCCGCAGCGGCTGTTCCCGCTCAAGCGTCCCAAGCGCCCGTTCGAAGGCGGCGATCTCGACGGCTTCCGCTCCCTCGCGACGCGCCCGGTCCAGCCGACGCTCGACGAGGTCTAGATCGGAGAGCAGACATTCCGTGGCGAAGGCCTCGAGTTCGCCCTCCGCGTCCGGCGGGTCCGCAAGCGCCGGATTGTCGAAGTCCCTCAGGACGAGGCAGAGCGCTTCTTGGTCGCGGATCTGCTGGAGCCCACGCGGCGACAGGCCCTTGCTCGCCGGGCCGTGCTCCCCCGGGATGTCGCAGAACCGCATCTCCGCGTACGTCGTTCTGCGGGGGGAAAAGTAGGCGCTGAGCGCATCGATTCGCGCATCGGGAACTCGCACCGTGCCCAACCGCAGCTCGCCGCCGAACCCGACCGGGACGCCGAGCCCCGTCATCGCGTTGAACACCGTCGTCTTTCCGGCGCCCGCGAACCCGACGAGCCCTATCTTCACCGCGTCCTCTCTCCGCCTATCTTCGGTGCGTGAACATCGAAATCCCGGTCTCCGCCGGCGAACTCATCGACCGCATTACCATCCTGCGACTGAAACGGGCACGGATCCGCGATCGCCGGAAGCTCGCGAATGTGAACTCCGAGCTGGCGAACGTCGAGGCCGTGTGCGTGCGGATGATCGGGGCGCTTGAGGTCGCGCCGTCCGGCGTCCGCGAGCGCGTCCATGCTCTGGCGGAGGTGAACCGGCGGCTCTGGGATGTCGAGGACGAGCTGCGTCGCTTGGAACGCGCGAACGACTTTGGGCCCCGCTTCACCGAAGCCGCGCGACGGGTGTATCGCCTCAACGATAAGCGGCATCGCCTCAAGCGCGCCCTCAGCGAGGACTACGGATCGGCGATCCTCGAGGAGAAGTCACACGCGACCGCCGACCCGGAAACGGGCCCGGCGTAGTCGCGGGTCCGGCTTCGCCGCGGATCCGGCGTGGTCGCGAATCCGGCGTGGTCGCGGACTCACCCAGGTCAGGGACAGAACGGATCCAGGCGGTCGGCGACGGCGGCCAGGCCCTCCACCGGGGACGCCTCGCTTCCCGTCACCTTGGCGATCCGGATCGCGACGATGCCGTTGGGGAAGAGTACGACCCGGTGCCCGCCCCAGCCCGACATGCGCGCGAGGTCGACGGCGCAGCCCCCCTCGCCGACGTAGTTCTGGTGCCAGATCGCCAAGTGGTAACTGGGTTGCCCGGTTTCCAACGGTGGGCCGAAGGTGATCCCGCGCACGTCCGTTCGGTACAGGGCCTCGGCCGTGAGTTCCGGATGAAGCAGCTGCGCGCCTTCGTGGGCACCCCCGCGCTGCAGGAGCCGGGCGATCTTCGCGAGGTCGTCCATCGTGGGGTAGTAGCCCTGCGACATCTGCGGGAGGCTGAGCGAGCCGTCGGCTTCGACGAGCCGATTCGTCGGCGCGTGCGGCACGCCTATGGGCCGGTAGACCTCATCCTCCAGCATCTCCCACACGTCCGCCTCCGGCCCGGCCCGATGCTTGAGGTACGCATCCATCGCCGCGCCGATGAGAAACGCGTCCTGGTCGCGGTAGCGGACGACCTCGCCGGGCCCCCACGGGTGGTTCGAGGCGCGGAACACCTGCCGGATCCGTTCGTCCTTCGAGATGGCCGTGTACCAGTCGTCGTAGCCGATCAGGTAGCCGTCGCCCGTGTTGTTGGGCTCGGTCCGCGTCGATCCCTCGCCCACGCCGGTGGCCATGTCGAGGACGTCCCGGAAGCGGACGTCGTTCCAGCCGTTGTGGTCCGCCGTCACATCCAGGTGGTCGGCGACCCGTTCGTCGAGGACGCTGCGCCCGTAACGCTGCGCGAGACGAAGGGCAGCGACCGTGTTGCCGGTGGACTTGGTGACGGACCAGATCCCGAAGCGCTGCTCCCGGCAGAAGGGAAGCTCCCCGAACGGCGTGGGGCAGTCGGCCACGTAGAGGGTGTCCCGCACGAGAAAGGCCGCCGTGACCACGTTCTCGACATTCATCTCCCCGTGTATGGCGTCGAACAAGGCGTCTCCCACCCGTGGGCGCAGGTCGGAGATCGGACGCAGGGGCAGACGCAGCGCCTTCTCGGCGGCGAAGGCCTCGATCAGCCCCGCCGGCGCCGGACCAGCCGTGAACTCGGCCGCAAGGTGGCCCCACATTAGCCGCCGCTGCACGAGCAGGTAGGGCCGTCCCTGCGTCACGGTCTGGAAGCGGACGCCCGACACCTCCCGGTCGTTGAAGGCGAAGGTCGCGACCCCGTTGTACGTCTCGTTCTCGACCGAACTCGCGAGTTGCAGCGGAAACGCCGCCCGCGACCATGTTTCTCCCGGCTCGGACCAGACGGTTCCGGGTCCGACCAGAACATCCCAGTAACTCCCGTCCTCGGTGCGCGTGCCGGACACGATGAGGTTGCGATTCCAAGGGATCAGGTCGGAGTCCTCCGCCACGAATCCCAGCGACGCGCGAGGGAAGAGTTTCGTGTCGCGACCCATGACCCGGCGCGGATCGAGTTCCGCGGGTTCCGTATTGATCTCGGCCTCGGCGAGGGTGATGGTGCCGGAGAAGGGATGCCGGGCGGGTTCCGCCTCGGAAGAGGGGCGAAAGCGGTCGTTCGGGAGCATGGCGGGCGGCGACCACGCCCCGCGGGTCAACTCCTCGAAGGGGACCGCCACGGAAGAGCCCGGTCCCGATTCCCCGCAGGCGCCCGCGAGCAGAAGCGCGGCCATCGGCGCAAGCCGGTGTTGAATCATCAACCCCGAACGGTCACCGGCCAATCCCGAAGGTTCACCGGCCTCCGATCGGGAGCCGCCGCACCGCTACGCTGGGAACGTCGAATGCATCGCGCTCGATGAACGCCGCCAAACCATCCGGACCGAAGGCGTCGGGCATCTCGGTCGAGCCGGCAGCGTAGGTCCCAACGTAGCCGCCCTCCGGGGTGAGTAGGTCGATAGGGCCATCGCCGGCCGGCTCCTCACCGCGCCGCTGCACCCAGATCGTCCCCTCCCAACTCGTGCGCAGGGTGCGTACCACCGGGATCTCATGGTAGAACTCCATGTCCCGGATGCGTCTCCGCCCCAATTCAACCACGGCGTCGGCGAACGGATCAGTCGAATCTGAGTAGCGCTCCTCGTTCTGAGCCAACTGGCGTTCGATCTCACCCTCTCGGATCCGGGCCGTCACGGGTTCAGGCCGAAACGGCCGGGCGAGAACCCGAGTAAGCTCCCCGCTCGGAGTAGTCACTTTGATGGCGTAGGCGGAAGAGTCCGTGTAGACCAAGCTCCCGTCCGGGAGGGCCCTCGCGACCAAGGCAGGTCCGAAGCCGCCGGGATCTCCCGATGGCCGCCACGCCTCGATCACGGTGTCTTGCACAACCTCGTCCCCGGTGAGGACCAACCGATAGACGGGACGGAACGGGGGCTCGGGGCCGTCGTCGGGGCCTCCCATGCCGAAGGCGCCGACACTGGTCGTTATGACGTTTTCGCCGTCCCGGGCAGGTGCCAAGGTCCGAATCAAGTAGAGTGAGCCGCCGGGCATCCGCACTGACCTCTCGAACTCGCCGTGCGGCGCAAAGATTTGAAAGGCACTGTGGCCCCCGTCGAACACTACCGTGCGCCCATCGCGGAGCACGGTGAATCCGATGGCGCTGTTGGTGTTCGCGGCAAACTCACCCGGCCCATCGCCGAGCCGTCCGAACTCGCGCACGAACTCGCCCTCCCGGCTCACCATCACGATCCGTCCGCCTTGGTCGTCCATCACATACAGGTCGCCGGACTGGCTAAAGCCGACCGCGCTGATGCGGCTGAACACCTCCCACTCCGCACCGTCGAAGGATCCCACCCGGTAGACTTCCTCGAACTCGGTTTCGATGCGGATGTCCCGGCTTGGAAGTTCAATGACCTCTTGCGCTTGGAGAGCCGGGGAGCCGAGGCCGAAGATGATTCCGACGGCCAGTCGGGGAGTGCTTGCAGTCGTCACGCGGGGTCTCCTCCAACAAGCGACATCACAAGAGTTTGGATGAACCAACCCAACCTACGGTGGCCGTCCTCGGGACGCACCCGCTTGCGCCCGTACAGGCGTGAAGTATGGCACTTCTCCCCGTTCGTCGGTCCGGGCCCATCTCAGCAGCTCGGTCCGGAATCGCGGTCTGGCCCGCGCCCACCGCGGCTGCAGGCGCTCGGGCAGCGACGGTTGCAGCGCATTGGAACGGTCGCGCCACGCACGTAGCTTGCAGCGGATCGTACGACCCGTCACGAGGGGGGAGTGGTCATGCGCGCAGGGTGGGGGACCGTTCGACAGACGCCGATCGTGGTTCTGACGGCGGTACTCGCGGTCTCGTGTGACGGAAGCACCGGGCCATCGAGCTTCGAGCCGGGACCGCTGGGAACGGTGACCATTCCGCGCGGCGAGCCGGTGCGGATCCGTTCGCTGCTGTCGATGACGGGGGCGCCGTCACTCGGGATCGCCTCCCGGCGCGGCGTGGAACTTGCCGTCCGCGACGTGCGCGCCGTCCGCGGCCGCAACGTCGACCTGGGCGACCCGCTTGACTCCATGTGCTCCCCCGGGGGTGGCCGGGCCGGTGCCGGAGAGATCGTCGCCGATCCGCGGATCGTGGGCGTCGTCGGGACCTCGTGCTCCCACGCCGCGGTGGCCGCCTCGCCGGTGATCAGCGCTGCCGGGTACGTGATGATTGCGCCGAGCACTACCTCGCCGCAGCTGACCTCGGACTTGGCCGGGAACCCGAACCCGGACCACCACCCCGGCTATTTCCGCCTCGCCAGCAACGATCTCTACCAAGCGCGGGCGGTCGCGGATTTCGCTTACGGCGAGCTGGGCCTGCGGCGGATCGCGACCCTTCACGACGGCGACCCGTACACGACCGCCCTCGTGGCCGCGTTCGGCGACGCCTTCGAGGCCACCGGCGGCGCCGTCCCGGTCGCGGCCGGGATTCGGAAGGGCCAGATCGACATGTCGTCCGCCCTTGCGCAGTTCGTACTGGCGGGCGTCGATGGCATCTTCTTTCCGCTGTTCCCCTTCGAGGGCTCGTTCTTCGCCGCGCAGGCTCGGACCTTCGAAGATCTCGATGGCGTGACGCTCATCTCCGGCGCGGCGCTCCTCGTCTCCGAGTTCCTAGCGGAGCCGCAGTCGGAGGGGATCTTTTTCGCAGGGCCGGAATCGGACTACGGCGGCAACACCAACGAGGTGACGGGACGAAGCGCCGACGCCGTCATTGCGGCATATGGCGCCGCGTACGGCGAACAGCCCACGACGCCCTACTGGGCGCTCGCCTACGATGCGACGACGTTCCTGCTCTACGCCATCGGCGCCGTGGCGGTGGAGGAAGGCGGGCGACTCTACATCGACCGCGCCGCGCTGCGCGCGCGGATCGGAGCCTCCGGCATCGAGGGCCTCATCGGCACCATCTCCTGCGACGCCTTCGGGGACTGTGGTACCGGACGTCAGCTCATCTACCATCACACGGACTCGAGCGTCACCGATGTCGAGCGGCTGCCCGTCGTCTATCGGTTCTCCCCCTAGAGCGGCCGGGCCCTTGCCACGGACCGTCAGGGCCACCGGTTCGTCGGCGGACGTCGACGACCTCTTCGCGGAAGAGGTAATCGCACGCCCGTACGCCCACTTCGTGCGGCTGCGGGAGCGGGATCCCGTCCACTGGAACGAGAAGTTCGGGCTGTGGGTCGTGACGGGGTACGATCCCGTCGTCTGGATTCTCCGACACCACGAACTCTTCTCCTCCGCGGTGATCCGGGGTGCCGAGCGGGCGCCGTACCCGCCGGTGCTGCCCGAGGACGCGCCCCTGTTCGACGAGGTCCGGGCGTTCCGCGCCGATCAACTCGTGGAGCAGGACCGGCCCGAGCACCTCGAGCAGCGGAGGACGGTTCACTCCTTCTTCACCCCGACGGCGATGGAGGCTTGGCGGCCCTTCGTGCGCCGGGCGGTCGACGAACTCCTGGATGAGCTGTGGCCCCGGGGACGGATGAATGTCGTCACCGACTTGGCGGCGCCGCTCCCCGTGCGGATCATCGCGCGGCTGATGGGCGTCCCCCGCGAGGACATGGACACGCTCCGGGGGCTCGCGGACAGCATCCTTCACCTGAATCGCGGGGAATCCGACCGGCTGCGGCCCCTGACGGAGGGGATCCGCGGGATCGTGGAGTACGCCCGCCCGTTCGTGGAGGAGCGGATCGACGATCCCGGCGACGACCTGATCTCGGCTCTGGCGCGAGGGGAGGCCGACGGCGTCTTCACGCGGCACCAGGTGCTCGCGAATACGGGCCTGATGCTGTTCGCGGGACACGAGACGACGATGAACCTGATCTGTAACGGTCTCCGCGCCTTCATCGAGCATCCGGCGCAGTGGGACAGGCTCAGGGCGGATCCCGACCGCTTCGCGCGGACGGCCACGGAAGAGTGTCTGCGTTTCGATCCGCCCGTCAAATCGACGCAGCGCATCGTCGCGCGGGAGGCCGAGCTGTGCGGGAAGACGCTCTCGCCCGGCGAAAGGATCCGCTGGATCATCGCGGCGGCAAACCGGGATCCGTCGGTGTTTCAGGACCCGGACCGGTTCGACATCGGACGCCGGCCGAACCCGCATCTCTCCTTCGGTTCGGGGATCCATTACTGCCTCGGGGTCGCGCTCGCGCGCATCGAGGGACAGGAAGTGTTCCGCGGGCTGGCGCGCCGCTTCGGGCGCTTCGAACTGGAGCCGGATGAACTGCGCTACCAGCCCAGCATCCAGTTCCGCTCCATCGAATCCATGCCCGTGACATGGAGCGTCCCGGCATGAGATTCACGATCATGAGCCGGACATGGTGAGGGTCGAAGTCGACCGCGGACTCTGCGTCGGAAACGCGATGTGCGTGGCCACCGCGCCGGGCGTGTTCGCGCACAACGAGAACCGCCAGTCGACGGTCATCGATGCGGGGGGCGACCCGGCGGCGCTCGTCCTCGAGGCGGCGGCGAACTGTCCCGTGAGCGCGATCCGGGTGCTGGATGCCGAGACGGGGCGGTCGCTGTTTCCGCCAGAGGGGGCCGCGCGGGAGGCTGAGGCTGACGAAGGGATGACACCGTGACACGGACGATAAGCGTGCCGGGAGGGGGCTCCGCCGAACGGAGGCGGACGACGCTCGACCTCGTGGCGATGAAGGCGCGCGGCGAGAAGATCGTCGCGATCACCGCCTACGACGCGCTCTTCGCATCGCTCGTGGACGCGGCGGGCGTGGACCTGATTCTCGTGGGCGACTCCGTGGCGAGCGTCCTTTGCGGAGAGGAGACGACGCTCTCCGCCACGGTGGAGCAGATGACGTACCACGGCCGGATCGCGGCGCGGGGGGCGTCGTGCGCCCTCGTCGTCGTCGACATGCCCTTCCTCAGTTACCAAGTCGCGCGCGCGGAGGCCGTGCGAAACGCGGGGAACATCCTCAAGCACACCGGAGCCGGCGCCGTGAAGCTCGAGGGCGGGTGCGAGGTCGCCGACACGGTCCGGGCGATCGTCCGGGCGGGGATCCCCGTGATGGGCCACCTCGGGTTCACGCCGCAGTCGGTCCACGCGCTCGGGGGACACCGGATTCAGGGGAAAGATGAAGAGGCGGCGGCCCGCCTGGTGGAGGAAGCCGTGGCCTTGGAGGCGGCGGGCGTCTTCTCCATCGTCCTCGAGCTGATGCCGGCGGCGGCGGCCCGGCGAGTGACGGAGGCCGTCGCCGTGCCGACGATCGGGATTGGAGCCGGACCGGACTGCGACGGACAGGTGCTGGTGCTGCACGACATGCTCGGCCTGAACGAAGCGTTCAGCCCGCGTTTCCTGAAGCGGTACGCCGAACTCGGAAAGGCCACGCGGGAGGCCGTCTCGCGTTACGCCGAGGAAGTGCGGGCGGGAAAATACCCCGGGGAGGAACACGGCTACGCACCGGTCGGGGACGGGGGTTGAGCGACGCGCCCGCGACGCAGGGGATGCCCGAGGAGGCGATCCGGCGGAACTGGCTGCGGCAGACTCGGCTCCGGCGCTTCGTCGACGCCGAAGACATCGCGGCGCTCGTCCTCTTCCTCACCTCCGACGCGGGTGCGAAGATATCCGGGCAGGCGCTCCCGGTGGACGGACACACCGATGGCCTGAGTTCCGGAGCGAACACGAGCAGCGACCCGAGCGGCGAATAGCCGGGAGAACGAAGACATGCGAGCGGCATGGTATACGAAACCCGGATCGGCAAGCGACGTGCTGGAGGTGGGGGAGCGGGAGACGCCGGTGCCCGGACCCGGCGAGGTTCGGGTCCGCGTACGCGCCTCCGGAGTCAACCCCGTGGACGTGAAGCGGCGCGCCGGCGGCCGCGGCGCCTTGGCCTCCGCGCTCGTGGTGCCGCACTTCGACGGCGCCGGGGTCATCGACCAGGTAGCGGACGACGTGGATTCCGGCAGGCTCGGCAACCGCGTTTGGATCTACGAGGCGCAGTGGGGGAGGAGCCTCGGCACCGCGGCGGAGTTCGCCACCGTCCCCGAGTCCAGGGCCGTCCCGCTCCCCCCGAACGCGACGTTCCCGGAGGGCGCGTGTCTCGGCATCCCCGCCCTGACCGCGCATCGCTGCGTGTACGCCGACGGTTCCGTCGAGGGGCAAACCGTGCTCGTGACCGGCGGTGCGGGCGCGGTCGGCGCCTATGCGATCCAGTGCGCCAGGCTGGGGGGCGCCCGGGTCCTCTCCACCGTGAGCGAGGACGCGAAGGTGAGGATCGCCCGAGCGGCGGGAGCGGAGGTCGTCATCAACTATCGCGACGAGGATGTCGCTGCCCGCGTCGCGGAACTGACCGACGGAGAAGGCCTCGACCGGATCGTCGAGGTCGAAATGGGCGGCAACCTCGACGCCTCGCTCGCGATGCTGAAGGCGAACGGGGTGATCTCCGCCTACGCCTCCGAGGGCGAACCGCAGCCGACCGTCCCCTTCTACACGCTCCTCTACAAGAACCTCACGGTCCGCTTCGAACTCGTCTTCCTCATGCCCGAGGACGCCAAGCAGCAGGCGGTGAAGGACCTCACGAAGTGGCTGGCCGACGGCGAACTGCGCCACACGATCGCGCAGCGCTTCGCCCTCGAGAACATCGTGGCGGCCCACGAGGCCGTGGAATCTGGTCCGACCGGGAAGATCCTGCTCGACCTCGGTCTCTGAACCTTGGGTGCCGTCGAACGCCCGACCGCGTGGCGCGTCGCGGCCGTCCTCTCGGGCGCGGCATTCCTCGCATGTGACGGCGGTTCCGGAGGCCGCCCCGGCGGCGCTTCCGGCAACCCCGGCGGTGACGACTCCGGCGGAGCTTCCGGCGGCGGCCTCGGCGCGCCGCTCGACCTCTCGGCGTCGGCCATCGAGGTGCTGGGCACCTCGGATTCGCTCGCGGTGGTCCGGGATCTCGAAGTCCTGGCCGACGGCTCCGTCTGGGTTCTGAATTCGCAGGAGCCGTACTTCATGGGATTCGGTGCGGATGGCGAATCCCTCGGCGCGCACGGATCGCCCGGAGGAGGGCCTGACGAATTCCCGATGCCCTCGGCCTTCGTCACGGGTGGATGGGAGGGCGAGGCATGGGTCCTCGACCTCATGCACCACGCGCTGATCCGGATCTCGCGACCCGGCGCCGACTGGGAGCAGTTCTCTCTCGCGTCGACGTCGGTCCCCCGGGGAACCGTGCGAAGCGGCAGGAGCATGCTGGATTCCTCGGTGCGGACGGCGAGGCTCGGCCGCGAGATCGTTCTGCCCCATTCGACCGCGACGATGCAGGTCGGGGTGCTGCAGTTCCGTTTCGGGCTTCTGGGCGCCGACTTGGTCGCCTTGGACCCGGAGACCGGCGGAACGCGAACCCTCGTGGCGCTCGGCGAAGCCCTGGAGGATCCATCGCGGGACTTCAGCCAGAGCGAAGGCGGTTTTCCCCTTTGGTATCGGCTGTGGGCGTCCTGTGGCGAGGATCTCGTGCGGGTGCACGATCGGGTCAGGAATCAGTTGCGCGGGTTCGACGGATCCGGCGCCGAGGTGGACCCCATCGACCTTCCGCCGGTGCCTTTCACCGAGATCAGTCCGCGGCAGTTTGCCGGAGCCGTGTTCGCGCTGAGGCAGGCCGAGGTGACGGGAGACGTCGCAACCCGGCTTACCCGGGAGGACAGCCTTCGGCTAATGAATCAGATGGTCGGCACGGTGCGGGGAACCCCGCGCGAACTCGCGAGCTATCTCCCGCGTTACGTGGATCTGCGCTGCAGCGAGGAGGGGACGATGTGGCTGCAACCCCTCGATCTCGATGCGGGCGGCTTGAGCGGCGGCCCCAGGTGGCTGCGCATCGACCCCGATGGCGCCACGCGCGCCGTGCGGCTACCCGACCGGTTCGACGCGCTTCGCTTCACCCCTACCCGGATCTGGGGCGTCTCCCGGGATGAATTCGATCGCCCCTCCATCGCATCCATCCCACTCCCGGTGCCTTGACGGGAGGCAGCGGCCATCCTGGCGAGGCGCTCCCCCTTTCGTCCGTCGAACGCGGGGAGGATCCCGCTTCGGAGATGCCCGCCGCGTGGCAGAGCGCCCTCCGGGAACTCGGCGAGCCCCCGCAGCCGGCGATCGTCTCCCGGCCCGCGGACAGCGTCAGTTGGCGACGGACCGCGAGAGTTGGCGGGCGGTGTACGGAGCCCTCCGGATGTCATGGGGAGCCAGCCGTGTTTGAGCTGGACAACAAAACCCACCTGCAGCGGAGCCTCGGCTCGTCGCGCACGGTCAGTGCCGCATCCGGGAACCACATTGGAGAACCCTTCGGGTGGCCGGGCGATCCGCGTCGATGGTACGTTGATTAGCTGACGTATCCTTGCACCCCGCGGGGTGCGACGCGGTTGCCTGGAAAAGGCTTCGGCCATGCGAACATCGATTCTGCTGCTGGTCGCAGCGGGTGTTCTCCCGAGTCCCGCCGTCGGTCAAGAGGCCGGCGGGGCGCGGAGTGCCGAGCATCCCCCGGCCAGCTGGCCACCGCCGACCACAGCCTTGGCCGCGACGATATCGGTTCCCGCCATCGACACGCTCTCCGTTGAAGTTGCGCAGGGCGTCGTGGCCGAGACCTGCCGGCGCTGCCACAACCCCCGACGCGTAAGCGGGGGGATGTCGCTCGAGACCTTCGAGGTGACCTCGGCCGCCGGTAATGCGGTGATCGCGGAGCGGATGGTGCGGAAGCTGCGGGCCGGCATGATGCCGCCGGTCGGCACCCGCCGGCCGACGCCCGACAGCCTGCGGACGCTCGCGGCGGTGCTCGAGTCCCGGTTGGACGCGGCGTGGGAGGCGAACCCGAATCCGGGGCGGCGGACCTTCCAGCGGCTGAACCGGGCCGAGTATTCGCGCTCGATTTACGACCTCCTCGACTTGGACATCGACGCCGGCGACTACCTGCCGCTGGACACGAAGAGCGCGAACTTCGACAACATCGCAGACGTGCAGTTGCTCTCCCCCACGCTGATGGACGGGTATCTGCGCGCGGCGAGCGAGATCAGCCGGCTCGCGATCGGCGACCCGGAGGTCACGCCGAGCGAGGCCACCTTCCGGGTGTCGCGCTGGACGTCGCAGGCGGAGCACGTCGAGGGCACCCCGTACGGGAGCCGGGGCGGCGTGGCGGCGGACCACAACTTCCCGGCCGACGGGGAGTACGTCTTCCGCGTCTCCTTCCATCACGAGACGACGGGCGCCCTGTTCGGGAACGGCAAGGGGGCCCTGCACACGACGGACGAGCCCGAGCGGATCGAGATCTCGATCGATGGCGAGCGTGTCGCGCTGCTCGACATCGACCGCTGGATGCACGTCTCCGATCCCGACGGCGTGAACCTCCGCACGGATCCCGTATTCATAGCGGCGGGTCCGCACCGGGTGGCGGCCGCCTTCATCCGCACCTTCGAGGGGCCGTCGCAGGACCTGATGTCGCCGCACGACTGGTCGATCGCGAGCACGAGCATCACCGACGCGTACGGGTTCACGACGCTGCCGCACCTGCGAGACTTGGCGGTCACGGGTCCCTTTGCTCCGGCGGGCATGTCCTCCACGCCGAGCCGCGAGCGCGTGTTCTCGTGTCGCCCCACCGCACCGGACGACGCGGTGCCGTGCGCGGAGGCGATCCTCTCGCGGCTGGGGACGAGGGCCTACCGCCGGCCGCTGACGGACGACAACCTCGCCGCGCTCATGAGACTGTACGGCGCCGGGGCCGAGGCGGGCGGGTTCGAGGAGGGGATTCGGCTCGCGCTCGAGGGGATTCTCGCCAGCCCCCACTTCGTGTTCCGCTTCGAGGAGCGTCCCGCGCGCGAAGCGGACGGCGTGTACGCGCTGGACGACTACGATCTCGCCTCGCGGCTCTCCTTTTTCCTCTGGGCCACGGGTCCCGACGACGAGCTGATGGCGGCCGCCGCCGCGGGCCGCCTTTCGGACCCGGCCGTGCTCGATGCGCAGGTGCGCCGCATGCTGGGCGACCCGCGCGCCGAAGCCCTGGCCACGCGTTTCGCCGCACAGTGGTTCCGGCTCCAAGACCTCGAAGGCATGAATCCGGACGTCCGCCTCTATCCCGACTTCGACCAGCAGCTCAAGGAGGCGATGCACCGCGAGACGGAGCTGCTCTTCCACACGCTCGTTCAGGAAGACCGGAGTCTGCTCGAATTGCTGACGGCCGACTACACGTTCGTGAACGAGCGGCTGGCCCGGCACTACGGCATCCCGGGCGTGACCGGGACGAATTACCGGAGAGTCGAGATCGCCGAACCCGAGCGCCGTGGCGTACTGGGGCACGGCAGTGTCCTCACCCTCACGTCGCACGCGAGCCGGACGTCTCCGGTCCTGCGCGGAAAGTGGGTGATGGAGGTGTTGCTGGGGACGCCTCCGCCTCCGCCCCCGGCGGACGTCGCCGATCTGGAGGCGACGCCCGAGGCCGAGGAGGGCCGTCTGCTCACGGTACGAGAACGGTTGGAGATGCACCGGGCGAGCCCGGCCTGCCGTTCGTGCCACCGCGTGATCGACCCGATCGGCCTCGCGCTGGAGTACTTCGACGGGACGGGGGCGCGGCGCATCAAGGACAGCGGCATGCCGATCGACGCGCAGGGCGAACTCTACGACGGCACGCCGGTGACGAGCGCGGCGGATCTGCGGGGGGCGCTTCTCGCCCGGCCGGTGCCGCTCGTGCGCGCGTTCACGGAGAACCTGCTCGCCTACGCGCTGGGCCGGCGGGTCGAGCACTACGACATGCCGACCGTGCGGTCCATCGCCCGGCAGGCCGCCGAACAGGACCACCGCATGTCCGCATTCATCCTCGGCGTCGTCACCAGCCCGGCGTTCCGCTTGAAGGGGACCGAGGCCGTGGTCGACGACATGCAAGCGGGATCCCAGGAGGACTGATGGAGTTCGTCACGGGGAAACACCTTTCTCGCCGGACCTTCCTTCGGGGCGCGGGGGCGACCGTCGCCCTGCCGCTGCTCGACGCGATGGTGCCGGCGGGCCGGCTGTGGGCGCGCGACGTCGCGGATCCGACGCGACTCGTCTGCATCGAGATGGTGCACGGCTCGGCGGGGAGCAGCGGGTTCGGCGCGGAGCGGAACTACTGGTCTCCCGCGGCGACGGGCCGTGGCTTCGACCTCTCGCCGACCGCGTTGAGTTCGCTCGAACCGTACCGGGATGTTCTCACGATCATCAGCGACACGGACGTCGAGCCGGCGGAGGCGACGAAGCCGAAGGAGATCGGAGGGGATCACTTCCGGTCGAGCGCCACCTTCCTCACGCAGGCCCATCCGAAACAGACGGAGAGTTCGGACGTGTTCGTGGGAACGTCGATGGACCAGCTCTACGCGAACCGGTTCGGGCAGGAGACGCCGATCCCGTCCATGCAGCTCTGCATCGAGAACGTGGACCAGGCGGGGGGCTGCGCGTACGGGTACGCGTGCGTCTACACGGACACGATCAGCTGGTCCTCGCCTACGCAGCCGCTCCCGATGATCCGGGATCCCCGGGTCGCGTTCGATCAGCTCTTCGGGGCGGGCGGGACTCCCGAGGCACGCGCCGCGCGACAGCGTTCGAGCGCCAGCATCCTCGACTTCCTCACCGGCGAGGTCGCGAGCCTCAAGGGTCGGCTCGATCCGTCCGACCGGCAGCGCATGGACCGCTACCTTGAGAACGTGCGGGAGATCGAGCGCCGCATCCAGCGGGTGGTGGCGCGCAACGAATCCGGCGAGAACCGGGATCTGCCGGAAGCGCCGGCCGGGGTGCCCGACTCGTTCGACGAGCACGTGAAGCTGATGTTCGACCTGCAGGCGCTCGCGTTCCAAGCGGATATGACGCGCGTGTTCTCGTTCAAGATGGGACGGGACGCGTCGGGGCGGGTCTATCCGGAGAGCGGCATCGACAAGGGCTTCCACCCGGCGTCGCACCACGGAGACAACGAGAACAACATCACCGACTTCGCGCAGATCAACCGCTACCACGTCGGGCTCGTCCCGTACTTTCTCGACCGCCTCAAGGAGTCGATGGAGGGGGACACGCACCTGCTCGACAAGACGATGATCATCTACGGGTCGCCGATGGGGGATCCGAACGTACACAACCACAAGCGGTGCCCGCTCTTCGTGGTGGGTGGGGCGCAGGGGAGGATGGAAGGCAACCTCCACTTGAGGGCCGCGCCGGGCACGCCGATGGCGAACGTGATGCTGAGCCTCATGCACCGGCTCGGGATGGACGACGTGACGAGCTTCGGGAACAGCACCGGAGCCTTCTCCTTCGCGGAGACGGCGGACTGATGCGGCGCGCGCGATCGGTCGTCCTTGCGGCGGCCGCGCTGCTCGCGCTCGGGGCCGCGGCGCCGGTCGGGCCGGTGGTTGGGCCGCCGGGACCGGACGCTCCGGTGGCCGACGCGGCCATGCGCGGCGATCTGGACGCCGTGCGGGCGCTGCTCGCGGCGGGCGAGGACGTGAACGCCGCGCGGGGCGACGGCATGACGGCACTCCACTGGGCCGCGATGAAGGGCCGGCTCGACGTGGCCGAAGTGCTGATCGAGGCGGGCGCGGAGCTGGAGGCGGGCACGCGGCTGGGCGGGCACACGCCCCTCCACGTGGCGAGCCGGGCGGCGCACGCGCCGCTCGTCGAGGCGCTGCTGACGGCGGGAGCCGACGCTCTCGCCGCGACGTCAACCGGGGCGACGGCGCTGCACTTCGCGGCTGCGGGCGCGTCGCCGGAAGCGGTCGCCGCGCTCGTGCGTCACGGCGCCGATCCGGACGCCCGGGAGCCCGAATGGGGTCAAACCCCGCTCATGTTCGCTGCGGCGGCGGGCCGGGCCGGCTCGGTGAGTGCGCTCATCGACGCGGGGGCGGACCCGTCGCTCGCCGCGTACGTGCTCGACATCGTGGCGCGCGACGCGTGGGACCAGCTCGACCGCCGCGAACGCAATGCCCGCGTGGCGGCGCTCCGGGCGGGCCGCGCGCCGCCGGCCCCGGCCGTGCGCGAGGCCGCTCCCCGGCCGACCGCCGGGCCCGGCCCCGGCCTCCAGCCCGTGCGGATCGAGGATCCCGAGGAGCCGACCTGCTCCGGCTGTCTGGGCAACTACGCCGACCTCGTCGGCACGCACGGCGGGCTGACCCCGCTGCTCCTCGCGGCCCGCGAAGGCCACCGGGACCCGGCGCTCGTCCTGCTCGACGAGGGCGCCGACATCAACCAGCGGAGCGCCGCGGACGGTACGACCCCGCTGCTCCTCGCGATGATCAACGGCCACTTCGACCTTGCGATGGAGATCTTCGCGCGCGGGGCCGACCCCACCCTCGCGAGCGAGGCGGGCGCCACCCCGCTCTACGCGGCGCTCAACATGCACTGGGCGCCGAAGGCGCGGCATCCGCAGCCCACGGACGTGCACCAGCAGGAGTGGTCGTACCTCGACGTGATGCGAACGCTGCTCGAAGCCGGCGTCGACCCGAACCCGCGGCTCGGGAAGTCCCTCTGGTTCACGACCTACAACCGGGATCTGCTGGGCGTAGACCGCACCGGCGCCACGCCCTTCTGGCGCGCCGCGCACGCGCTCGACATCGACGCCATGAAGCTGCTTTTGGAGTACGGGGCCGATCCGGCGCTGCCGACGGCGAAGGTTCCGCAGCGTCGTTACGGCCGTGGCGGAGACGACATCGATCACTCCGGTCTCGACCCGATCCCCGTGGGCGGTCCGGCGGTCCACCCCATCCACGCGGCGGCCGGCGTCGGCTACGGACAGGGCTTCGCCGGCAACTCGCACCGCCACGTGCCGGACGGGTGGCTTCCCGCCATGAAGTTCCTCGTCGAGGAACTCGGCGCCGACGTGAACGCGCGCGATCACAACGGATACACGCCCGCCCACCACGCCGCCTCGCGCGGCGACAACGAGATGATCCTCTATCTCGTCGAGCGGGGCGCCGACGTGACGCTGGTGGCCCGCAACGGACAGACCACGGTGGATCTGGCGAACGGACCCGTGCAGCGGGTACAGCCGTTTCCGGAGACGATCGCCCTCCTCGAGAGCCTCGGGGCGAAGAACAACCACCGCTGCGTCTCCTGCTGACCGCACGCCGTCGTCGGTCCGTACCGAGAACCCTCAACCAAGACCGGCAACGCCGCGCCGGCCCAGCAGCCACGGACTGCTAACCTGACCATGCCGGATCCCGCTACCGTTTGGGAACTGCTCGAGGGCAGTTCGGGGGAGAGCCCCGCGATCACCGCTCCTGGCCGCGAGCCGCTGAACTTCAACGGTCTCCGCCGCCAGGTCGAGAGCACCGTCGCCGCGCTCAACGACTTCGGCATCGGCCGGGACGACCGCGTGGCGATCGTTCTGCGGAACGGACCCGAGATGGCCTCCGCCTTCGTCTCCGCGGCGTGCGCCTCGACGGCCGCCCCGCTGAACCCCGCCTACCGGCAGCCCGAGTACGAGTTTTATCTTTCCGACCTGAGCGCGAAGGCGCTCATCCTGGAGTTGGGGAGCGACTCCCCGGCGCGAGCGGCGGCCACCGGCCTCGGGATCCCGGTTCTCGACCTGCGTGCGGACGCCAACGCTCCAGCCGGCACGTTCGATCTCGTCAGGGAGGGAACCGAGGGGGACGGGACCGGGTGGGACGGAGCCGGGGGGGACCGGACCGGGGAGGACGGATCCCGCGAGGACGGATCCGGCGAGGACGGATTCGACGAGGGCTCCGCGAGCGGGAGGTCCGCTGGGGACGGCCTTCGGGGCGGCTTGGCCGAAGCGACCGACATCGCCCTCATTCTCCACACGTCGGGGACGACGTCCCGACCCAAGATCGTGCCGCTCTCGCACCGGAACGTGTGCGCCTCCGCGGTCAATGTTCGGCGCACGCTGCGGCTCACGCTCGACGATTGCTGCCTGAACGTGATGCCGCTGTTCCACATCCACGGGCTGATAGCGGCGGTCCTCGCCCCGCTCGGCGTCGGGGGGTCGATCTTCTGCACCCCGGGCTTCAACGCCCTCCGTTTCTTTGGGTGGCTCGACGAGGCGCGGCCCACCTTCTACACGGCCGTCCCCACCATGCACCAGGCGATCGTGGCGCGCGCCGCGCGAAACCGCGACGTGATCGAGCGGAACCCGCTGCGCTTCATTCGCTCGGCCTCGGCCTCCCTCCCGCCGCAGGTGATGGCGGAACTCGAGGAAGCGTTCGGCGCGCCCGTGGTGGAGGCGTACGCGATGACCGAGGCGGCGCACCAGATGACGTGCAACCCGCTCCCGCCCCTGGCCCGCAAGCCGGGGACGGTGGGGATCGCCGCGGGCCCCGAGGTCTCGGTGATGGACGAGGCCGGGACGCACCTGCCGGCGGGCGGGGTGGGCGAGATCGTTATCCGTGGCCCCAACGTCAGCGACGGGTACGAGAACAACCCCGCGGCGAACGCGGAGGCCTTCACCAACGGCTGGTTCCGGACGGGGGACCAGGGCGTGATGGACGACGAGGGCTACGTCACGATCACCGGACGCCTGAAGGAGATCATCAACCGCGGGGGAGAGAAGATCTCGCCGCGCGAGATCGACGAGGCGCTCCTCGACCACCCGGCCGTGCGGCAGGTCGTGGCGTTCGCGATGCCGCACCCGAAGCTGGGCGAGGAAATCGCTGCCGCCGCGGTGCTCCGCAAAGGAATGGAGGCGACGCCCCGCGAACTCCGGGCGTTCGCGGCGGAGCGGCTCGCCGACTTCAAAGTCCCGCGCAAGATCCTCCTCATGCACGATATTCCCAAGGGCCCCACCGGCAAACTCCAGCGCATCGGCATGGCCGAGAAGCTGGGGCTGGCCTGACCCGTCCGTCCGGCTGATGCGGATCTGCATCTATGGGGCCGGCGCGATCGGGGGATACCTCGGCGCGCAACTGTCGCTCGCGGGGCGGGACGTCACGCTCATCGCGCGCGGCCCCCACCTGCAGGCGATGCAGCGACACGGCGTCCGCCTGCGGATCGACGGCGAGGAGCGCGTCGCCCACCCCCGGTGCACGGACAACCCGGCGGAGGTGAGGCCGCAGGACTACGTGATCGTCACGCTCAAGGCGCATTCCGTCCCCTATATCGTGGAACCGATGCAGCCCCTGCTCGGGCCCGATACGGCGGTCGTGACGGCGACGAACGGCCTCCCATGGTGGTATTTCTACCGACTCGAAGGCCCGTGGCGGGACCGCCGCCTCGAGAGTCTCGATCCCGACGGCGTGCAGTGGGACGGGATCGGTCCCGAGCGCGTGATCGGCTGCGTCGTGTACGCCGCCACCGAGGTGTCGGAGCCCGGCGTGATCCGGCACCTGAAGTACAACCGGTTCACGCTCGGAGAGCCCGGCGGCGAGAAGACCGAGCGCGTGCGGCGGCTGGCGAGGGCCATGATCGACGCCGGCTTCAGGGCTCCGATCCGGGGGATCCGCAACGAGATGTGGGTGAAGCTGTGGGGGAATGTCGCCTTCAATCCGATCAGCGCCCTCACCCAGGAGACCGTGGACAACATCGCGCGGGATCCCGGCACGCGCGCCGTCGCCAAGACGATGATGCTCGAGGGACAGGCGGTGGCCGAAGCCTTGGGTGCCCGCTTCTCGATCGACATCGAGCGGCGGATCAACGGGATCGAGGCCGTGGGCGCGCACCGCACCTCGATGCTGCAGGACCTCGACAAGGGTCGGCCCATGGAGATCGACGCCCTCGTCACCGCCGTGCAGGAGATGGGGCGCATGGTCGACGTTCCCACCCCCACCATCGACGTAATCCTCGCTCTGGTCCGCCAACGCGCCCGCGTCGCCGGTGCCTACGGACAAAACTCGGCTTGACGCGCCGATGGAATTCCACTACTCTTCGCGTTCTTGGTGGGGGCGATCGATCATGGGAAGCATGGATGAGGGCTTGAAGAACTGTACGGGATCCGGGATCAGAAGGCGGGTCGCTTGAGACTGCGACAGCAGTCTGTCTGGCGGAGTGTTCGTATGCTTCTTGGTACGTTCGCTGCTTTCGGCGTTGGCTTCGGAGGCGTCTGGTTGCTCCGCGTCTCCCTAGATGACGATGTTGAACCAGCCGCCATGGCCGGCGGCAGCTTGGCCGTCCCTCCCGCAAGTGAGACGCGACTCTGGTTGGTTCTACGTCGGCAACCCCGATTGTGGGTGGTCGAACCGACCAGAAGTACGGGCGGCCGTGCGAACCATCATGTCTAGGGTTGCGAACCATGCGGGAGAGCGGGGCGTAGGCTTCTCGGCTCTTGGGCTCGTCACTACTCGTGACTTCCGTCGTGGATTGGATCACTTGAAGCACCTGCGTGATTTTGATGAGATAAGCATTGGCGAACACGCTTCAAACGCCATCTCACTCGATTATTTTTGGAACGAGGGCCTGACTCCCTCCACCCCCCAGATCGTCGTTTTCGAGCGAGTAACTCACCTATCCGTTCAGGATTCGCTCTCAGCCGCGTTTGCCGGTTCGCAAATCCGCCGCCTCGGCCGTGCCACCGGGTTGGCGGCCCTAACTCAATGGGCTGCATCCGACCGGCCAATGCCGCCCTCAAGCGCGGACCTTGACCCGCCAATCGTTAACATTCAGCAGGAGGACAAATCCGGATGAGACATGAGCGGAGGTTGTTCGTGGTGCTGAGCGCAGCGCTGCTGCTCGGGGCTGTGATGAGTCTCGCCGTTTCACGACTGGAGGCATCTGCCGCTGGACCGTGCTTGGAGATGCACAACTGCACGACCGGCGTAGCCGCCGACGAATGCAAGCCCATCATTTGGCCTCCTGAAGGCTGCAAGATGGGGATCGAGATATGCTCTAGCTGTTAAAACTCTGAGCGTCAATCTCGATCTGGCTCGGCTTCCGGACGGCAGGGTGTCCAACAGGGAGTCCGGGCATCGAACTGACCGAGGCTTCACTGGGGCAACGCGGGTGTCGCACGCCGTCGTGTGCTTTCGCCGACCGCGCTCCGGGGGAGATGTGCAGCCCCCGGGTGCTCACGTCTGCACTCGGACAAGGGATCTCCCCATGACGGCCAAGTGCGCGACACAGTTCCGGATCGCCTTGGAACGTCACGAAGTCGCTTCGCCGACCCAGGATCTCGACGACAACGCGTATTCGGAGGCGCAGTTCAACAACCGTGGCCTGCTCACGCCCGAGCAGCGCCACCTCGATCGCACGCCCGGGGTCCTCGGGCACGCGCCGGAACGTGCTTGCGGCGGGTCTACGCCGCTCGCCCCGACCGCTTCGTCGTCGGCCCGTCGAGGGTACTGGAACTCCCGCCCGTGCTTGGCCTAACCGCGCACCGTCACGGCGGCCGCTGGACCGGAGCCCAGGAACGGGAGAGAGGAGGGCTCACCAAACTGTTTCGTGACGTGTCTCGAACTCGTTGGCGGGTTCCGATTTCTCTACTGTGCTTAATCGGCTGCGGTTCGCCTGACTGGCTACCGCACCCGGTAGGCGAGCGTCTAGTCCGGCCTGTCCAGTCGGCGACCGTGATCGCGGCGTCTGTCGAGCCGACACCGCTGGCGCTCCAGTCGATGACTGTGGCGTTGGGCTCACATGAGATAGATGACGTGATCGGCGTGCTCGAAGGCTCCCCCATTCTGGAGTTCGGGTCGATCGAAGGCGTCGAACGCGACGCGTACGGGCGTTTGTTCGTACTTGACGGGCAGGCTTCGGAAATCAGAGCATTCGTGGATGAGGGAACTGGGCTGGAACCGTGGCAAGTGTTCGGTGGCCCGGGCGCGGGCCCCGGGGAGTTCCGGCACCCCTCTGCACTGTCCGCGGCCCCGACTGGACCGGTTGTTGTGTTCGAGCGGAGCGGAAGAGTACACCGGTTTTCGATCCAGGAAGATAGCCTACGGTATGTCGATACAAGTCAATTCCTGATGACGATCAACGATGGCTGCACGCTGGGCGATACACTCGTTCTCACCGGTGCGAACCCGGCCGATCCGGGTGCCATCCACATGTTCGACAGGACGAACCGGTACATCCGGTCGTTCGCGCGGCTCTATCGAACGGACAATGTCTCGCTTCAAGTTCAGATCCAGACGGCGAAAGTGGTCTGCGCGCCCGGCACGGGGGGGATTCTGCTCGCTCCGATGTTTCTTCCAGAAATTCGCCGGTACGACCGTTCCGGAGAGTTGGTGTGGTGGACGCGGATGGACGGGCTGAAGCCGATCTATCTTGCCGAAGGGTCGGACGGCAACGTGGCAATCGGAACGCCGGAAGACGGTTACCACCGTACTCTCGGAGTGCATGTCGAGGAGTCCGTTGGTGCGGTAATACTACAAGTGGGACATATCACGCGCGAGGCGCGCGCCCGAGGAGAACTCGACGAGGTGTTGACGTACGTTCTGTCCCTTGAGTCGGGAAAGGGTGCTCTTGTTGGACGTCACATATCCGAAATTCGACACGTTGATCAGGAGGGCGTTGTATTCTCACGACCGAATCCTTTCCCGACGCTTCATGTCGTCCACTGGTCTCCATCCGAGCTGTGATCACCGTTGGTGCCTCGCAGAGGCTCGGTCGGTTCGGAATCCTCGCATCGCTTGTTACGATAGTGTGCTGCCTAACGCCCGGACTAACATCTGCGCAACAGACGGGACGCATAGCGGGCACGGTGTTGGCCGACGCGACGAGCCGGCCTGTCGAGGGGGCGTCGGCCGTGCTGGAGGATCGGACCGGTACACGGCAAGCACAGATTACTGGACCGGACGGTACGTTCACCTTCGAGGGACTTTCCGTTGACTCGTACACGCTGACTGTTAGGTACATTGGCTACACCACCTTCGAAGGTGCTGTAGCGGTGTCCGCGGGTTTACCCGCCAATCTCACGATCATGCTGACTCGCGACCCAATATCGGTGGACCCGCTTGGGGTCACAGTCGAGGGTCGGGCGCGGCTCCTGCGAGACGTGGGATTCTATGACCGGATGGCTGATGGTTGGGGACAGTTCTTCGAACCGGAGTGGATCGAGGCAAACAGATCAGGATACATTCGGCTGGAACAGTTTGTCCAGAGACTCGCAGGCCATCGCCCGCCATCGGCGTGTTCGCTTGTGCCAACCTATCTGGACAGACGGCGAATCAATTATCCGACCGAGTCGAAGTATGCGATGCACGAATTGTCGGCTTGGGAAATTGGAGCGGCGGAGGTTTATCCGCCTACAACCCCGCTTCCTTTGTTTGCCCTCAACGACACGACGCAGGTTTGTGGTGCCATCATCCTTTGGTCCACTTGGACGACTCCGATGCGAAACATGATACCCAAGATCAAGGTGAAATTGTGTGAACCCAGTGGGCGGGCGGGACAAGCAACGCTTGAAGGGATAGTGGAAGATGATCTGACGGAAGTTCGTCTGCCGGCGGCCCGAG
Organism: Candidatus Palauibacter poriticola; assembly: GCA_012270965.1. Taxonomy (GTDB): domain Bacteria; phylum Gemmatimonadota; class Gemmatimonadetes; order Palauibacterales; family Palauibacteraceae; genus Palauibacter; species Palauibacter poriticola. The sequence continues at coordinate 4,579 of JAAXHJ010000035.1, read as the reverse complement.
TGAGGGCGTCGTATCCCGTCTCCGACACGGGGGGTCTGAGAGAGATTGAAGTTCGGGCGGACTCGGTCGGACGGTATCGGGTTTGCGATGTTCCAATCGGGGCCAGCGTGACGCTAGTGGCTTCCTACGGGCCCCATGTGGGTGTGCGCGTCGTGGCCGAAGCCGTGTCGGGAGTGTGGACAAAGCTGACCGTGACCGTGACGGCATGATGCAACGTCAGAAGTTACTACTATGCAACAACTTATGGGATTGGCGACCGAACGGTTACCTCATTGGGTCCGTCTTCCCGAACGGGAATCCAATCGACCGCATCGGAGGTCCTTGGACGCTGGGACCCGTGGTCGCCGAGCCTTGGCGACGGCATCCGTTCATCCTGAAAGGAGCGAATCGATCGCCCGTCAGAACGATACGGTCGCGGTCATGGATATGGTTCGGGGTGCTCCCAGCCATGCCGCGTTCTCGGTGATCGCGGACAGATAGGGGGTGTCGGTCAGGTTGTTCGCGACGATTGAGAACTCCGTCGACCGCAACAGGTCGCTCAGCGCCTCGCCCCTGAAGCTGACGTAGGCGTCCGTCGTCCAGTAGGCGTCGGTGTACCAGTCGGCCGTCAGACTGACCCGCCGCGCCGCCGTGTACTTCGCCGACAACCCGCCGCCCAGGGGTCCGTCGCGGTCGAGGGAGACGACCGACAGCCGGGGCGGCACGCCGGCCACATCAGTGCCGGGCACGATCCCCTGGCTGGCGTCGACGAGCGGATCCTCGGTCCCGAGATACTTCGAGTCGTTGAGCGTGAGGGCGGTGTAGAGGGATGTACGTTCGGACAACGCCACCGTGGCGGCCATCTCGATGCCGCTGGTCTCGATGCCGCCCGCGTTGAAGTAGGCCCCGCCTCCGGGGATGAGGTAGTTCGGACCCGCGGGCGTCTGCGGCCGGAGGTAGAAGATCCGGTTGTCGAAATCGATGGAATACAGGGTGGCGCTCAGGGCGACCCGCTCGCCCGCGTACTGGACGCCGACATCGACGTTCGACGCGGTCGCGGGTTCGAGGCGGTCAAGGCTGCGGCCCGGCACTTCGAGCAGGTTGCTGCCGATGGCGCGGAAGTTCTCGGCGTAGCCCACGAACAGGTCGAGGCCCTCGACCGGCGTCTCGTAGGTGAGACCGCCGGAGAACAGCACGTCGGAGTCGGAACCCACGTCGAGGGGCCGGTCGACACCGAACTGGTCCTCGCGCGACACGGAGACGTGGTACTGCTTGACGCCGCCGGTCAACTCGAACGGGCCGAAGTACAGCGTCTCCTCGGCGTACCACTTGAAGACGCTCTGCGGAAACTCCCACTCGTACTGGTGCCAGTAGGCCCGCTCGTCCCACTTGAAGTTGATCGCAGGGTCCAGAATGCGGTGCCAGTCGCGGCCGAGGTCGCGCCGCGAGTCTTCATACCAGATGCCCGCGCGCAGCACGCTGCCCCGCCCGCCCCCGAACAGCACGGACCACTCCCCGTCGACGTTCGCGCCGAGACGGTTCTTCCCGTAGTGGCTGTGGCGATACGACTGCACCGCGCTCGCCCCCGGGTGGCACGCCGGATCGACCTCCGGCCCGCCCGAGCCGTAGTAGTCGAAGATGTAGGACGAAGTGCATCCCGGCGTCGGCCCAACGGCGACGCCGTTGCCGTCCACGAACCGGATCACCCCGAGCTGGCTGCCGCCCCGCACCGGCGCGCGTCGCGCCAGTTCCGACTCCGGCCCGTCGCCGTCGTCCACCACGTCGACGATGTAGGGCGGCAGCCAGTCGCCCCGCCCCCAGTTGTGGTGGCGGTAGACGCCCGCGCTGAGCGAGATCAGGTCGCTCACGGACCAGTCGGCCTTGACGTAGGCGAGCGTGTTCTTGCGCCGCGTCTGCCAGCCGGGCCGGTAGAACTGGTTCAGGTAGGGCACGCCCGGCCAGTGGCCGATCAGGCGGTCCCAGCGCGGGTCGGCGCGGAAGTCCGCGTCGCTGTAGAGCCGCTGGTAGACGTCCTCGTGGATGTCGTCGTAGGAGAGGTAGCCGGTGAGGTCGAGGGCTCCGTGCGAAGACACGATCTTGGCGGCGAAGTGCTCCCGCTCGTTCCTCGCGGAACCCTCCATCCAGTCGGTTGCCTCCTGCCGGATCGCGGCGACCTAGGCCCGCGTCGTGCCGCCGAACAGCGATCCGGTCTCGACCCGCGCGGCGAACCGCTGGCCCTCGTTCTCCCCGATCGTGACCGAAGCCGTCTGGCTCGCCTCCTCCGCCGGATCGGCGGTCAGGAAGTTGAGCGTGCCGCCCAGCGCTTCGACCGACCTCGAGGCGATGTCGGCGGTCCCCTGCGACACCTCGACCCCGCCGAGGTTCATCGGATCGACGAACCGGCTCGCCTTCGCGCCGCTCCAGTAGTCCGACGTGCCGTTGGGGAATCCGTCGATGGTGGTGCCGATCTGCACGTCGTTGATCGTGGACTGGAATCCGCGCATGACCACGTTGCTGGACCAGTCGTCGAAGGCGTATCCGTCCCCCTCCTGAACGGAGACTCCGGGAAGGTTGTCGATCACCGACGTGACCGCCGTGATGCTCGACTGCTGCCTCATCATCGGCTCCGCGACCAAGTTGCGCGCGAAGACCGTGGGCTCCTCCGCCACCACGCTGAGCGGAGAAAGCTGGAAGAAGGGCTGCAAAACGATCTCGACCGTCTCGACCGCACCCGCCCGAATTGTGACAGGCAGCACCCGCGTCGCGTAGCCGAACAGGGTGGCGGTCACCGTGATGTCGCCGGACGGCAAGCCGGTGAACTCGAACGCTCCCGCCGCATCCGTGAGGTCTTCGGCATCCACGCCGGGGGCGGTAGCTGTCACCCGGACGCCGGGCAGGGCGCTGCCGAACACGTCCACGACCGTGCCCCTGATGGTTCCGTCCGACTGGGCAGCCACCGGCGTTGCGGCCAGCAGCAACAGAAGCGCGGCACGGGCAAAGGCGGCGGCGAATGGGCTGGGGCTCCTCCGAAAGGTTGGCATGGCGACGAAACTCCCGTTCTTCGGACGCTGTGGCGGCGGCTGACTCTCCGGGTCCGTTCGGTTGTAGTCGCCCAGCAAGTTAGCTGCCATGATGGCCCTGAGCGAATGAATGAGGCCCAAGCGGAGCGGGGGCCTACTCCGGTCGTCAAGGGAGCCGCCAAGACGGGCGGGATGCCGCGAGCCGGGAAGCGCGGGGCACGTTCCGGCCAGCGAGAAGGGATTTGGCACCGTTGGCGCGGAACTGGTCGGGAGCAAACGACCGACCCACGCGAACCGGGAGACCCACGTTCCGGCGCGCTCGATTTCGAGCGCGGATTTCGGGGGGTTTGGACCTGCCCCGCTTTCGCGGACAGTTGATCCCGGATCCTGCGGCCAGAAATAGAAGCGCACCGCCCGGGGCCTTAGATTACGGGGAGTTTCGACAAAAAAGACCCGCAACGGAGAGCACCCGGATGGTGCAACATCATCATACCGGAAGCAGGCCCCATGTACAAGGTTCCGGCAGGGGGCTGCGCGTCCGTCACAGCGCGCGCGGTCCGACCGACGGCCGTGGCTTGGTTCTGGTTCGCAAACTGTTCGACCGGTTCGCGCTGGCGGGCTGGATCGACGACCGGACGAAGAAGGAGAAGGGCTTCTTCCGGCCGGGCCTGATGACCGAGGTGTGGGTCGTGCTGCTGCTCTACGGCGGCCGGGTGATGGACGACCTGCCGCTGCTGGAGCGTCGCGACGTGCGCCGGATCTTCGGCTGGATCCGCGTGCCGGACCCCACGACCTTCGGCCGCTGGCCGAGGCGGGCGGGCGAGCGCATGGTCCCGCTTCTGGACGAGCTGCTGTGGCGGATGGTGCGGCAGCGCTGGGCGCTGGCGGGCGGCGCCCCGAAGAAGCCGACCCTGATGCTGGACTCGACCGTCGTGGTGCGCAACGGACAGAAGCAGGCCGGGGCGGAGCGTGGCTACAACCCGAAGAAGCGGGGTCGTCCGTCGCATCATCCGCTCTTGGCGTTCATCCGGGAGACGGGAGACTGCCTAGGGGTGCGCTGGCGGGCGGGCGGCGCCCATACCGCCGAAGGGGCGGGGGAGTGGATCGCGAAGCTGGTGGGGCGGCTCGGAGGCGCGGGCGTGGACGACATCACGGTGCGCCTCGACAAAGGCTTCTTCAGCCGGGACATGGTGCGGACGCTGGAGCGCCTGAAGGTCTCCTTCCCGCTCAAGGTGCCCCGCCACGGCTGGCTGAGCGGCTGCCGGGGCGATTGGCGCTTCTCGGCCAAGGGCGACGCGGTCTTTCCGGGCGAGGACCTGTGGACGGCGACGGGCACGCTCTGGGGCGTGCGCCCGCTGACGGTCCAGACGACGCGGCCCGTGGAAGACGACGGCATGCTGGACCTCGGCGACTACGAGGTCCTGCGCCAGGCCGACGTGCTGACCAACATCGGCCGCATCCACGCCCTGACCGCGTGGCGCCTCTACAACAAGGGCGCCGTGGTCGAACAGCGGATCGAGGAACCGGCCCAGCTTTCGGCCGGCGGGACGGCGGTCGACGACACCGGCGGCAACGCCCTG
>JAAXHJ010000021.1 GCA_012270965.1 Candidatus Palauibacter poriticola | reverse complement strand
CGGGCCGGCGCGCCGGCCCGACCATGTCCCGGCTCACGGAAGCCGCGGACGGCGTCCGCGACTCGCACGAGAAAGGAACATCGTTTCTCCGGGCGATGGAATGGTAGGATGGGCCGACCGGCGTCCGAGGGCCGGCGGACGCGCCCTCAGGAGGATCCCGTGCCCGGCGAACCGTCTCCCGCGATGCCGCCCGTCGCCGGAACGGCGCCGTCAGCGAGGGACTCCTCGGCAGCAACCAGATCGAACAGGTCCTGCTGCGAGCGCGCGAGCGTCAGCAACTCGACGGCGCGCGCCAGCGGCGGATCGGCGGTCATGAGGCGGAGAAACTCGCCTTCCCGACCTGCTCGCCTGCGGGCGATCTCGCGCTCCAGCTGGAACCGGAGATAGCGTTCCGCACGCTCCAGCGTCGCAGGTTCGGCGTCGATCCCCTTCTCGGCGAGGTACCGCCGAAAGCGCGAGAGATCGGCGTCCTCGATCGCGGAGCCCGGAGGGAAGTCCGGCCGCTCGCGAATGTGGAGGACGGCGAACTCGAACAGGGCGCTGCGAAGGCCGCGCGCGTGCCGGTCCAGGCGAAGCACCGCCGCTTCTTCGTCGTCGGTCAGGGTATCGGGAAGGACATGCAGATCCGGAGTGATGCCGCCGCCACCGAGCACCCGTCGCCCACCGAAGGACCGGTACGGCTCCCGGTCCTCGACGTCCGACCGCCGCACCCACTGCCCCGCCAAGGTCAGCACGACGTCTTCGAAGGCCGATTCGTCGCGCACCCGGGCCTTCTGAATCGAGCGCCCCGACGGCGTGTACCAGCGCGCCGTCGTCAGCTTGAGCATGTTGCCTCCGCTCAGCCGGTAGAGCGTCTGCACCAACCCCTTCCCGAACGAGGTCGCCCCCAGCACTAGAGCCCGGTCGTGATCCTGAAGCGCGCCGGCGACGATCTCCGACGCGCTCGCACTGCGTCCGTCGATCAGAATCACCAGGGGAAGTCCCGGGAAGGATTCCCCCTGCTCGGTGCGCAGGACGGAGTTTCGGGTTCTCGCGCGGCCGCGCGTCTCCGCAACCGTGAGGTCCTCGTCGAGGAAGAGATCGGCCAGCGCGACACCTTGATCCAACAACCCCCCGGGGTTTCCGCGCAGGTCCAGGATCATCCGGGTGGCCCCGTCCTCGATCAGCTCGTCGATGGCGCCCTCGAGTTCGTCGCGGGCGCTTTCGCTGAACCCCCGCAGGGGAACGTATCCGACCCCGCCCTCGAAGAGATGTGTGAACGGCACCGAGAGGATGTGAACCGTGGCCCGCTCCAGCGTGAAGGGAATCGGCTCCTCGATCCCCGCGCGCGCGATACTGACGTCCACTTCCGTGCCCGGCCGCCCGCGCAGCGACATGACCGCCCGGTCCGGGTTCCAGCCCCGCGCGGACTCGCCCTC
>JAAXHJ010000079.1 GCA_012270965.1 Candidatus Palauibacter poriticola | reverse complement strand
GAGGGCGAGTCCGCGCGGGGCTGGAATCCGGACCGGGCGGTCATGTCGCTGCGCGGGCGGCCGGGCACGGAAGTGGACGTCAGGATCGGGCGTCCGGGGATCGAGGAGCCGATTCCCTTCACGCTGGAGCGGGCCACGGTTCAGATCCTCTCGGTGCCGTTCACACACCTCTTCGAGGACGGGGTCGGATACGTTCCCCTGCGGGGGTTCAGCGAAAGCGCCCGCGACGAACTCGAGGGCGCCATCGACGAGCTGATCGAGGACGGGGCCACCCGGATGATCCTGGACCTGCGCGGAAACCCCGGGGGGTTGCTGGATCAAGGTGTCGCGCTGGCCGATCTCTTCCTGGACGAGGACCTCACGGTTGCGGAGACGCGCGGCCGCACGAGAACCCGGAACTCCGTCCTGCGCACCTCGCGGGGGGAGTCCTTCCCGGGCCTTCCCTTGGTGATTCTGATCGACGGACGCAGTGCGAGCGCGTCGGAGATCGTCGCCGGCGCGCTTCAGGATCACGACCGAGCTCTCGTGCTGGGGGCGACCTCGTTCGGGAAGGGGTTGGTGCAGACGCTCTACCGGCTGAGCGGGGGCAACATGCTCAAGCTGACGACGGCGCGCTGGTACACGCCGTCGGGGCGCTCGATTCAGAAGGCCCGGGTGCGCGACGAATCGGCCTTCGAGGACGTCGTGCTGACACTGGCGGGGCAGTGGGTGCGGCGGTCGAACGTCGAGGACCGGCAACCGTACCGGTCCTTCGGCGGACGACGGGTGCTCGGTGGCGGCGGCATCACTCCGGATCTGCATGTCCTTCCCGATACCCTGACCGACGCCGAGGAAGCGGCCGTGCTTCGCCTGGACCGGCACGCGCGTGGCTTTCGCAACGCCCTGTTCGAGTTCGCCGTCCTCTACATTCGGGAGCGGCCGAACTTCCCTCCGGGCTCCGCGATCGGGGATGGCGACCTCTCACGCTTCCGGCGGCACCTTGCCGAGCGGGGGATCGACGCCGAAGCTGCGACGCTGGAACGTGCGGAACGCTATCTCCGGTTCCAGCTGGAGCGCGAGATCGCCCGCAGGCAAGCGGGTCGGGAAGGCGAGTTTCTCCGCCTCATGACCGCCGATCCGCCGCTGGCGCGCGCCGTCGAGTTGCTGGCGCTCGCGCGCTCGCAGCAGGACCTGTTCGATCTGGTTGCGGCCGAAGAGTCCCTCGCTGACGGCGCCGTTCCGGCGACGGGCGGCATCGCGGGAGACGGTTCGCCGGGCACGGGATCCCCCTGAGGGCGCGTCCGCCGGCCCTCGGACGCCGGTCGGCCCATCCTACCATTCCATCGCCCGGAGAAACGATGTTCCTTTCTCGTGCGAGTCGCGGACGCCGTCCGCGGCTTCCGTGAGCCGGGACACGGTCGGGCCGGCGCGCCGGCCCGACCATG
>JAAXHJ010000001.1 GCA_012270965.1 Candidatus Palauibacter poriticola | reverse complement strand
ATCACCCTCAAGGGCGCCTCGATGAGAAGGCCGTACGACTCGACGAAGCAGCCCCGGGCCGTCTCCGGCGACGACTGATCCGCCGGATGACCCGACTGATGCGCATGCCCCCGGAAGCACGTCTCTCCCCGAGATCGCCGGTGAGGAGACGGAATGACGGTCCTCAGCCGGCCGCAGGGCCGTCCGGGCGGTCGCCGTGGCCGGCCCGGATCCGTCCGAACCCCACCAATCCGGGGCAAATGGCCCCGTCCACGAGACAAATCGGTCTCCCAGAGCCCCGCAGAGGCCCTCCGAACCCCTTCGCCCCACCTCCAACCCTCCGGAAAACCCGTCTCCGCTCCGCCCCGCCGCACCCTCGACCACACTCCATCACTCGACGAATACCCTTCCAACCCCTAAACTCCACCCCCTTGAACCCGACCCTCCAGCACCGCCGTGGACCTCCGCTTCGCCAAGGTGATCGGAATCCTCTGGAATCGGTGATCGGTTCGTCGGAACAGCTGATCGGAATCGTCGGAATGCGCAGGGTCCGTTGTCGTCCCGGCCCTCGTGGGGCAGGAAAGTGAAGGGCACGCCGAAGACGTTGACGTGCTCCGCCTCGAACAGGCCGGTCTCGGGGTTCACGTCATACGATGTGCGGCGAAGGCCGCGGCCCACCACCTGCTCGCAAAGAAGCTGACTCGTGAACGCCCGGAGGCCCATGATGTGGGTCACGGTCTTGGCGTCCCAACCCTCCGACAGCATCTCGACCGAAATCACGTTTTGGATCCGCTCGCCCGCCCGCCCCGGGCGGCCCACGGTGTCCGTGTACCAAGCGATTACGCATTCCAACGATCTGCCGCCACGGGATCTCCGGGTTGGCCTGCATGGTGTCTTCGGTCATCTGCGCGGCGGCCTCGCCAACTATCTCCACCGACTTCAGAACCGACAGCTGCATCTGTCGGTCCTCCACGAAGTCGTCGAAGGACCGCCCTTCCGTGAAGGACAACGCATCGCGCGCGGCGAGCAGCATGTTCAGCAGCAACGCGGAGTCTTCACGCGGCATGGACCAACCGCGCGGTCTCCAAAATGTTCTTCCGGCGAATGTAATTCCGGCTTCGCTCGATGGCGGCTCGGGTCATCAGATCGACCTCGCGGGCGAACATCTCGGCCAGCTCCCTGCTCATCTCGGCCGCTGCGAACAGCCCAACCGTCCGCCCCTCCTTGAATCGGACGAGTACGTCGATGTCGCTCTCCGGCCCGAAGTCGTCGCGCAGCACCGACCCGAACACCGCCAGCTCCTCCACCCCCCAGCGGTCGCAGAATTCCGCGATGACACTCATGGGAACGCCCAGACGGGCGGCCAAGCGGTCGCGCTCCGCCTTTTCTCCGGCCGCCACCTGCACCTTGGCCCTCATCATTCTTCCAACTCCACGATCTTGAGGCTCTCGACGCCCCGGTCGTCCACGATCTTGACTGCGGCGCGCCCGTGCTCGCCAGCCTCGAAGGGGAGCGATACCGTGCCCCGGTAGGCCTCCATGCGGGTCGCATCGACCTCCGCCTTGAGACTCTTCGCCAGCTTGGCCCAGCCGTCCTTGGCACCGGCCATCGGGAAGAACACCTGGCGCGGGAACAGGCTGCGCCCGTCGTAGTCGGGATCCAGCATCCAGAGTGCGATCTTGTCGGCGCTGCCGGACTCGACGTTCCCGGTCTTCGTGTTGTAGTAGTCGAAACCCCGCACCGATACGCGGAACTTGCCGTCGTCCTCCCCATCGGAAATGCCTTCGAGCGCCACATCGGGCTGGCCGACGAGCCAGAAGCTCTCGTTGCTCGCCCCGTCCCACCAGTTAGCAAGCGCCTTGTATCCGAAGTCGTCCGCGTAGCGCTTGAACCTAATCTGGTCTCGACCCACATAGAGGCGATTCGCGGCCGCCAGCCGTTCCATTCCGGAGGGTTCGGCTTCCCTCTCCCGTACCGCGCTATGCTTCCAGCAGTTGCCTCTTGCGATACCGGGGTCGAAATCCCTCCCTTGGTAGGTGAAGGCGACGCTTTGGTTTTTGCGAAAGCCACCAGCGGTGAGGTTCTCAGACGTGAAGATGCGGGCACCTGGATGTTCGGAGACCACCCGATCAGGGTGGTCGCGATAGTACCTGTCAGTTCGATCCTCGCTCTTCTCCAGCTCGGTGAGCGTCGTAACGTGGCCATCCGGAAGCTCGACATAGCGGAACGTCTCAACGAGAGCGCCATCAAGAGGCGTGGGCTCGAAGAGTTGTTGTAGCACGAACGGCTGGAAGTTGGAGCCGTATCGGATACCGTACGGCGGGTCCATGTAGATCATCTGGACCTGACCACCCAACCCCTCCTTCTCGATCAGGCTGTTCATGACGATAAGGCTGTCGCCGGCGATCAGACGGTTGGTCCAGTTATGCCGGTGACGGTAGAACTCGATGGCTTGTCGGAGCGGCGGGTTCTCCTCCGGCGCGGCGAAGAGCGAACCCTGCTCCTCCGCGTCCCTGGCCTTCCGCACCGCTTCAATGATCGTGCGAGGGTCGATGCGCTCGTGGACGTGCAGCGACACCGTGGGTACCTCGAACGAAGTGTGCTCCGCCTTACCGGACCACGAGAGATGAGGATCGAGATGCGGATCATGAGCGTAGGTCTTGTCGGCCGCGTCTTGGTCGGTCTGCGGCGTGACCAGACCCACGGGCGGGTTGTTCACCCGCTCCTTGTCGGGATGCTCGTACGTGGCGACCGTCCGCCCCGCCTTGCCTTTTCGTCGCGCCATGATCGCCCTTGGGGTGCTGGGTGCCGCATGTCGGAATCGCCGGTGCCGCACGGAATGGCTCGGATACCCATACCAGGTTTCGGTGGTTCCGGACGATCCATCAAGCTCCGAGACTCGTGCGCCTTTGGATTCATGAGAGATGAGAGCGGGTGGCTTGACCCGATGCCGCCTTGGTCCGCAACCGCATGCTTGGGGGATACGAACCGGCGGACGACGGCGGTTTGCTGCCGGTGGCGTCGCCATCAGCGAACGTAGGGCAAGCTCGGGCTGCGAGACCACGGCGCGTCCGCTCGGCCCGGTGCGGATTTCCCGCGAAATGGGGCGATTTCCTCACCATTTCCGCACGACGGGAACGGATGCGGCCAAGGGGCAGGAAAGCGCAGATCGTGCAGCCCTGTAAATGGTTGGACGATTTCCTGCCGGGACTCAGGCCCCCGGCGATCCGACGTTACGTCAGGGTTTACCGTGGTGCATGGAAACGCGGCGACTCCACACGGTCGGCGAGGTGGCGAGGTTGGCCCGCATCACGGTGCGCACCCTGCACCACTACGATCGGATCGGTTTGCTCGTCCCGTCGGGGCGGTCGACGAGCGGATACCGGCTCTACGCCTACGACGACCTTGAGCGGCTGCGCCAGATCCTGCTTCTGCGCGAACTGCGGTTCAGCCTGGAGGCGATCGGCCGGATGCTCGACGCCCCGGCGTACGACCGGCGGAGCGCGCTCGAGGCGCAGCGGGAGTTGCTCAGGGAGCGGCAACGGAGGATCGACGGCATCATCCGAGGGGTCGACCGGGCCCTGGGGGCGATGGATGAGGAGATGGAAATGGAGCGGACGGAGATGTTCGAGGGGTTGGAGGAGTTCGACCACGAGCAGTACCGGGACGAGGTCGAGCGGCGCTGGGGCCACGGCAAGGGATACGCGGAGTCGATGCGGCGTACTCGCGGGTACGGCAGGGACGACTGGGCGCGGATCACCAAGGAGGGCGAGACGGTGGTGGCCGGGCTGGCCGGCCTGATGGCCGCGGGCGCCCAGGCCGCCGGCCGCGCGGCGATGGACCTAGCCGAGGAGCATCGGCGCCACATCGACCGCTGGTTCTACCCGTGCAGCCACCGCATGCACCGGAACCTCGCCGAAACCTACACCGCCGACCGGCGCTTCGAGGCGTACTTCGAGAAGCGCGGGGAGGGGCTCGCCGTATTCGTCCAAGACGCGATCCGCGCCAACGAAGCGCGCTGGCGGAACCGTGAGCCGGGGCCGGAAGCCGACCGCGCGGGGTGCCCGCCCGGAAGTGATGGACGGGCCTCGCGCGACGGAGGGCGATAAGCCATTATCATTACAGTCCAACGGACGGTGCGGGGGCGAACTTCGATGCAACGCGACACCCGACAACGCCGGGCGATCCGCCGCGTGTTCATGAACGCCGGGCGCCCCCTCTCCCTTGACGAGATCCTCGAGTACGGCCAACGGATCGTGCCGTCGCTCGGGGTGGCGACCGTCTACCGCAACGTGAAGACGCTGGCGGGCGCGGGGTGGCTGTCGGAAGTGAGGCTCCCGGGTGTCGGGCCTCGGTACGAGTTGGCCGACCGCCCGCATCACCACCACTTCCTCTGCCGCTCGTGCGATCAGGCGTTTGACGTCCATCGGTGCCCGGACGAGGTCGAGGCGCTGGCGCCGGACGGCTTCGAGGTCGAGAGCCACGACCTCACTCTCTTCGGTCTCTGCGCGGCGTGCACGTGACCGGCCTCCGACCCAACCGCTCCCCGCGACGGCCTGGTTGAACCCCGCCCCTTGACCGTTATTGATATGATATTATCATTACGGTACTCCCCACGCTCCTACTTGTCTGTCGCGGGTCGTGACACGCTCGACGGCGCACGGGACAGCGGGCGCAAGCAAACCGGAGTTCCAGGCCAAACATGACGCAACGACACGTTCCCGTTCGGCGTAGCGGCCGGTCCCGCATCGGGGCCTCGCGCCGATCCTCGAGCGGAACGGGAGAGCCGATGGCGCACCGGTTTGATCCGGCGCGGATCCGGGGGTGCGTGTACGCGCTGACCCGAATCGCCGCCGTTCTCTCGCTCCTGATCGTCTCCGTTGCAGAGGCCTCCCACTCGCATGAGGGCGAGGCCGGGTCGGCTGCGGAGTGTGCCGTATGCCTGCTGGGGAAGACGCCCGGCCACACGGTGAGGCCGCATACGCCGGCTTCCGCCGACACGCACCCGCGTCCGGCCCCACGACCGCGGAACCCCGACTGGCCCCCGCGATTCGCCATTTCTCTCCCCACCGGACCCGCGCCCCCCCCGCCGTCTCCCCGTGGCGAGGAATCCCCTGAGCCGACCTCGAGGCCGGTCGAAGGCTGGTCCCCGGGTGCGCCGCTGACGGTACACCCGGCAGGAGACGTCTGCGGCGGCGGGGCTTCACGACCGTCGCCGTCCCCCATGAAAGGCATTATCTCGATGAAACCGTCAAGAAGACCGTCGATGAAGCTCTTGCGACGCTTTCCCGTCCACCTCCTTCTCCTCGCGATCACCATCGCGGGCCTTCCGGCACGCTCCGCAGGCTCGACATCCGTCGGGCAGCAGGCCGCGGACACCCTCGGTCACATCGCGGGAATCGTCCGGTCGGCCGACGGCGGGACGCCGCTCGCGGGCGCGACGGTGATGGTCCTCGGCACGGGAGGCAGGGCGGTTACGCACGACGACGGGTCGTTCCGTATCGCCGTGCCGGACGCCGAACCGTATCGGCTCCGGATCGATCACCCCGGGTACGAGGCCGGTCTCGTCGATGTCCGGCCGGGAGAGATGGCCACGGTCGACCTCGAGGTCGCCGCCATCCCTTTGCCGGACGTGGTCGTGACGGCGGTCCTGAGTCCAACGGCCGCGAACGAGACGATCCGGCCCTCCGCGGTCTTTGCGGAGGAGAAGCTGCAACGGAGGCTCGAGGCCACCCTCGCGCAGACGGTGGCATCGGTTCCGGGGGTGGCCGTGACCAGCATGGGGCCCGGCACTTCCCAACCCGTCATCCGCGGCTTGGGCGGAGACCGAATCCTCATGCTCGAAGACGGCCAGCGCGTGGGCGACGTCGTCAATAGCGGCCCGGACCACGCCACCGCGCTCGCCCCGTCCACGGCTCGGCGCATCGACGTTATTCGCGGACCCAGCGCGATTCTCTACGGCAGCAACGCACTCGGCGGCGTGATCAACGTGGTTCGGGACGAGGTGCCGCAGGCGGTGCCATACCGCGCAACAGGCTTTACCTCGCTCCAGGGGCAGGGTGCGACCCGCGCCATCGGGGGGAGCAGCCAGATCACGGTCGGCGTCACCGAGCACGTCCCACTTCGTGTCGAGGTATCGAAGCGCGAGGGAGGGGACTTGCGGACGCCCATCGGGAGGCTGGTGGGAACCCAGACCGACACGTGGAGCGTGGCGGCCGGGACGTCGTGGGTGGACAACTGGGGCTACGCGGGCGGTGCGTTCCGCTATTTCGCAAACGAGTACGGGATCCCCGGGGGCTTCCTCGGCGGCCACACGAACGCGGTGCGCACGGAGCAGGAGAGAACCGCAGGTCGATTTCGCGGCGTCATCCGGCCTGGACGAGGCTTGGAGGCGATTGAACTCGATGCCGGCTACACGTGGTACCGACACAACGAGTGGGAACCCCCGGACATCCTGGGCACGTTGTTCGAGCGCAAGATCGCGAGCGGGGAGGCACGGGCGCGGCACGCCGGGTGGGGGCCGTTCACATCGGGCGCCGTCGGAGCGAGAGTCTCGTGGGAGAACTTCGGATTCGGGGGCGCACTGTACTCCCCGAATACCCAGCGCAGGACGCAGGCCGCCTATGTGCTCGAGGAGATCCGCCTCGATCCGGTCACGCTCGAGGCCGGACTCCGCTACGACCGGGTCGAGTTGGAACCGAATGAGGAAGACGCGTCCTCCGACATCGGGCACATCCGCGCGCGCTCCTTTGGTGCGATCTCCGGATCGCTGGGCGCACTTCTGGCGGTGACGAGGCAGTTCACCCTCGGAGCGAGCGTGGGCCGCGCCTTTCGCACCCCGGATGTGCACGAACTCTACTCGGAGGGGCCACACCTCGCGGCCAATTCATTCGACATCGGGAATCCCTCGCTCGACACGGAAACGGGACTCGGCATCGACGTGTTCGGCCGTATCACGGGACAACGCCTGAGCGCCGAGGCGACGTGGTTTCGAAACACGATCGCGGGCTACATTTTTTCGCAGCCAACGGGGGAACTCAGCCGCGTGCGGCTCCCCATCTACCAGTTCGTGGGCGAGGACGCCGTTCTGACCGGCTTCGAGAGCCTGCTCGCGTGGTCGATGCCGGCCGGACTCAAGCTGGAGGCCGTCGCGTCGTACGTGCACGGCACGATTCGCGCCACCAACGAACCTCTTCCGTTCATGCCCCCGCTCCAGGGTCGCCTTGCGGTCGGCTATTCGCCGGTGGACTGGTTCGTGGAGGCCGAGGCGCGGATGGCCGCGAGCCAGGAACGGACCGGGAGGTTCGAGCAATCCACCGACGGATACGCCATCTTCGGACTCTCCGGCGGCGTGCGGTTCACCTTCGCTGGGCGGCTGCACGTCGTGACGCTCCATCTCGACAACCTCGGCAACGCCGAATACCGGCGTCACCTGTCACGAGTGAAGGAGATCATGCCCGAGGCCGGAAGGAGCCTAAGCGTGACCTACCGAGTCGTGTATTAGCCGGACGTTAGGCTTGCCGAATCCAGCCTCCGCCCTCGATCGTGGAGTCGTCGCCGACCTCATCGTTTCGGAGCCCGGGAGGACGTGAGCGCCGTGGGTAAGTGGTCGCGCAGGTGGTCGCCGAAGTACTGGCCGAAGTGGTATCGCGTCGCGCTGGGCTGCTGCCTCGCCGGGGCGGTGCTGGGCGGAGTGCTGGCTTGGTTCGGGTCGGGCTGGGGGCGTTACACGGCCCTCGCGGGCGTCATCCTGTGCTTGGTCTGCCTCTGGTTCCTCGAAAGCCTGTTGGAAGACGGCCCCGACGGCCCGCCCGGCGGCGACTGACTCCGGTCGCGTCATCCGCGCCGACTGACTCCACACGTTATCTTCCGCGGATCGATCTTTCCCCAGGTCGTGGACGGCGACCGAGCCTCTGAGATCGTGCCTAGCCCGTCTTCCCCTGCCGTTTGATCCGACCGGGATATGGACGATCACATCGCGTCCGAACTTGAGCCCAGCTACTTCGCACGCCTTCATGATACGGGTCAGCTTGCCGGGGTTGCTACAGTGCGTGGCGAGCCACCAGCCACCGGGGAGACGGTGGGATGCACTCGCAGGACGCGCGCTCCTTGGGTAGAGAAGATCTGGGCTCTTGGCGACGTATCGTCGCACCTGCCCCCGATGCCGTTCCGAGTATCGCCTGCAGAAATCGGGATCCAGAGAGGCGAGCTTCTCGAAGACCGCAACCAGCACCTCCGCGCCGGACTTGAACGTCTGCGTCTCTCCGCGGAGGGTGAGCGAGGGCGGGTTGTCGGCTTCCCCCTTGGTAGAAGCCCACGCCACCTTCCCACGCGGCGTTCTCTTCCGCTTCGACCTGCTTTGCGTCGCCACCGCGACCCCGGTTTGACGGCGGATGAATCTCGCGGCGCTCTCCGGTTCCGGTCGAACTCCCGTCTCGTTTCCGACCTCCTCCGAGAACAGATCCAGCAGCAGCGGGTCGGGTCCCGCGAGTAACCGTCTCCACACGGATGCGTAGTTCGACGCGGCCTCCTTCTGGCGCCGAAACACCTCGTAGTCACGCTCTGCCCGCCGCCGCGCCTCACCCGACTTGCCGAGGCGACGTCCCATTCTCCGGGAGGATTACAAGTAGAGTCCCCGCGGGATGGCGTCCGGTTCAGTCGGCGCGCCAGCCGACCCTTGCCGCCCAATCGTCGCGGGCCCTCGCGTATGCCTCCTGATCCGCGGGCGTTCGGTCTCCCTCGGAAAGCGCTCGGCGGCGCGCTTCCTCCATCTGCTCGGCCAGCGGCGGGAGTCCGACGGCGCGTCGCCGCTCATCCAGCCGCTCCGGATCTTCCACGTCGCCCGGTGAGAGATCACCCTCGGCGTCCCAGTCGAACTGCGTCGCGTAGCGTTGCGGACGGCCCTCGAAGCACCGGATCCGATCTTCCAGCATCGCCGCGTGCCGGGGGCGGGCTCTCCCTTCGCGCGCCGCGGTCCGGAGGAGAGGCAGCGCTCGCCGGAGCAGGCCGGGCTCCGCGATGGCATGCTGCAGGACGATCCACGCGGCTTCCGCCCCGTCGGGGCCGACAAGGTCCGTTCCCGGCCATCCGACCGATTCGATGATCCGGCGAAGACGCCTCGCGTTCCGTTCGTGGACGCGGGCCATGCGGGGCTCGTAGCCCACGCCGAAGAGTTCGCCCGAGGCCACGAGTTCGGCGCGCACCGTCCGGTCCCGCCGTGCCATCTCCAAGAGTTCGTCTCTGAGCGTCTCGTTCATCGGTCGCATCCGGCGGCTCAGCGCCGGTGCCAAGCTCCGCCGAGTTTCGTTAGTTTGGGTCGCGCTGGCCCGACCGCCACGACCGTCGGCGCCGGGAATGGCATTGGCACCCCGACCCGCGAGGCGATGAGCAACCTCCGAATCAACCTAAACGACCTGCTCCACGCCCGAACCGTCGAGTCCGAACGCATCGAGTGCAAGGCAACGTGGGACCGGAGGGTAACGGGCCACCAGGTGCTGAAGACCGTCCGCGCGTTCGCGAACGACCTCGGAAGGCATGGAAGTGGCTACATGATTCTGGGCGTCGCGGAGAGGGACGGCCGGGCCGACCTGCCGCCGAGCGATCCGGCTGGCACCCGACGAGACGAGGTTCCGCGAGGAGCGCGGTTGAGAGCATGGTGTATGTGGAGGCGGGATGCGTGCCGTACGTTTTTGGAGGCCAACGGGATCCGGGAGCAGTCCGGGCCCGGCGTGAGACGGAGCCCGATGAGGACGATGACCCGGTGAACGTAACCGACGAGGAACTCCGCCAGCGTTTGCGCCTGGGCGAGGACAGCGCGTGGGAGTTCAAGCAGATCGAATTCAGTGGGGACCGCCCTACGAGCCCGCGGTGCGAGGATCTCGCCGATGAGATGGCGGCCTTCGCCAACGCGACCGGGGGCGTGCCTTTGTGCGGGGTCTCCGACGGTCGGATCCAAGGCATGTCCACGGAGCAGATGGCTGCCCTCGACCGGCTGTTGGTCGAAGTGAGCACGGACGCGGTGGAACCGCCCCTTCGCATCAACGTTCATCGCCGGGAACTGGACGGAAGAGCCCTGGTGCTCGTGAACGTGTCGCGGGGCAGTGCCGTTCACGAGCGGGCCGGTCGCGCATACATCCAGCGGGCCGGTCGCGCATACATCCGGGTCGGCGGGACCAAACGCCGCCTCGGAGGCGACGAGCGTCTGCGGCTGGCGCAGAGACGCGCCCAGAGTCGCTACCTCTGGTTCGACCAACAGATTGTCCGGCGGACCGGCTTTCGGACCCTGAACGAGCGCCTGTGGGAACCGCTGCTCAGCATGGCGGGAGCGGCCGACCCTCGCCGGGCACTGAGGAACCTGCGGCTGCTTGCGTCCGACGAAGCGGAGGTGGACCGCGCCACAGTCGCCGGCGTGCTGCTGTGCACCGACTCACCCCAGGAGTGGTTGCCGCAGGCAACGATCATGGCGACCCACTATCGGGGCAAGGATCGCGCCTCCGGCCAATTGGACGCACAAGAGATTGTGGGGCCGCTCCCCATCCAGATTGCCGATGCGGTGAAGTTCGTGATCCGCAACATGCGCGGGTTGCGGCGCGCAAGGTGCCTGCGCGGGAAAATGCACCGCAGTACAGCGAGACGGCCGTGTTCGAGGCCGTAGTGAACGCGATTGTGCATCGCGACTACTCCCTGGACTCGCGTCGCATCCGACTGTCGATGTTCAAGGACCGGCAGGCCGCCAAACTCGAACTCGCGCCGTCGGACGCCGCGGTCACGGTGCACTCGGAGGGCCAACCTCTAGCCGGCGTCGATATCCTGGCCCTGTTCCCGAACAAGACCTGGCAGCGAGCAACAACCGATGAAGCGGGTGAGGCAGAGTTCAGTCTGTACACGACGCACCTGCCGATGACCGTCTACGCCGCGCGGTGCGCGGGTATGCCGCCGGACTCGCACGGGAGTGGACGCCGCGCCAAGGCGGCTTGGTGCTGGAATTGGCTCCGCTCCCGGCCGGGGGCGCGGTGGTTTTCCCGGAGGCGACCGGGCTTCTCCCGGGGCTGCGCGGACGGCTGAACCCGATACGCGATGCCTCCGACCGGACCTATCTGTACGCGGACAACATCGCCATCGAGGAGGGACGACAGCAGCCGGTGTCCGTCCGGCTGGGCAAGCCCATGCGGCTCACGGACGCGTTCGGCGTCGAGATGTCGGCAACCGTCATGGACATCTTCGGGCAGGCGGCCCTGGTGGAGTACAAGCCGTTCGACAGGGAGGCGGAAGACTGACCCAAGCGGGATGGCGTCAGCTCCAACCCGGTGCCGGGCCGCGGGCAAGAAGATCGAACGCTTGACGAATGGGCTCGCCGTGAGCTATAGACGCGCTACGGAATCCGGTTCGCGCGCCGAGCGCCTCGCTTCGTTCCGTAAGATCGCCTCTTACGTTAGGAGATCCGCAAGATGCCAGCGTCCCTCGCCCCCGCTCGCGCGGCTGCCCCGCTCCTGCTCGCCGTCGTTCCCCTCCTCGCCGCCGTGCTTCCGGCCCGCTCCGGCCCCGCTCCCGCGCCCACCCAGGAGCCCACGCTCACCGGCTTCACCGCGGCCCGCGCCGTCACGCAGCTCGCCTGCGAGGCCCGCTTCCTGGATCTGCCCCGCGCCGAATCGTTCCGCGAGCACCTGCGCACGATCACCGAGAACCCGCACCCGGCCGGGTCGGCGGCCCAAGTGCGGGTCGGCGACTACCTTGCGCGGGCCATGGAGCAGGCGGGGCTGGCGGTGACGCGCCACTCCTACGATGTCTACCTCCCGGAGCTGACCGACGATGTCGAGGTGCACATCGTGACGCCGGTTGCGATGCAGCTCCCCAACCGCGAGCCGGCCCTTCCCGAGGACCGCTTCTCCGGCCACCCCGACCTCCTCAACGGGTGGAACGCCTTTTCGGGCTCGGGCGACGTCACCGGCGAGGTCGTCTACGCCAACTACGGCCGCCGCGAGGATTATCTGGCGCTGGACTCGATCGGCGTTTCCCTGGCCGGAAGGGTCGTGGTCGCCCGCTACGGGGGAAACTTCCGCGGCTACAAGGTGAAGTTCGCCGAGGAGCGGGGGGCGGTGGGCGTCATCATGTTCAACGATCCGGGCTTCTCGGGACTCGCCGCCTACCCCGAAGGCCCGATGATGAACGGGGAGACCATCCAGCGCGGCTCCGTACTTACGCTCCCCTGGACCGGCGACCCGCTCACGCCGTTCGAACCCGCGCTGCCCCTCGACGGCGAGACCGGCGACCGGAACGGCGGCCGGCAGGTGGAGCGCCTCGACCCCGCCGAAGTGCCGCTGCACAACATCCCCGTGCTTCCCATCGGCTACGAGGCCGCCACCGAGATCCTGTCCCGCATGACCGGCCCCGAAGTTCCGCCCGGCTGGGCGGCGGGGATGGAGGTGGACTACCGCGTCACGGGCGGCCCAGGCCTCACCGTGCGGGTGCGCGTCAACCAGCCCATGAAGCTGACCCGCGCCACCAACGTGGTGGGCACCGTGCGCGGCAGCGAATTTCCGGACGAGTGGTTCATTCTGGGCGCCCACTACGACCCATGGGGCTTCGGCGCCATCGACCCGAACGGCGGCACCGCGATGCTGCTGACCCTAGCCGAGGCGCTGGGCGAACTGTCGCGGGACGCCGAATGCCGGCCGCGCCGCTCGATCCTGATCGCGCACTGGGACGCGGAGGAGTACGGCATCATCGGGTCGACCGAGTGGGTCGAGGAGTTCCGCGAGGCGCTGGAGGCGAACGCGATCGCCTACATCAACGCCGACGCCGCGGTGTCCGGTGCCAACTTCGGGAGCTCCTCCTCTCCGTCGCTCAAGGGGCAGATCATCGAGGCCACGAAGGCGGTGACGTACCCCGGCACCGACGAACCGTTGTACGACTGGTGGCTGGCGCGCGCGGGCGAGGGGGCGACGGAACCGGGCCTCGGCAACCTCGGCGGCGGCTCCGACCATGTCGGCTTCTACACCCACGCGGGCGTGCCGTCGGGTTCGCTCTCGTCCGGCAACCCCGGCGGCGTCTACCACTCCAACTACGACAACTTCGCGTGGTACGAGCGCTTCGGCGACACCACATTCGCCCACGGGCCGATGATCGCCCGGGCCGACGGGATCCTCGCGCTCCGATTCGCCAACGCCGACGTGCTCCCCTACGACGTGGTCCGCTACGCCACCGACACCCGCACCCATGTCGAGACGCTGTACGAGATTGCGGCCCACCGCGGCCTGAAGGTCGATCTGTCGCGGCTCGTCGAGACCACGCGGGAGCTGGACGACGCCGCCTCGGCCCTGGTGGCGGCGCGCGAGCGCTGGCTCGGATCGGGGGAGGGGGATGCGGCGAAGGCCGAAGCGGTGAACCGGGCGCTGATCGGATTGGAGAAGGCTTGGCTGAACGACCGCGGATTGCAGGACCGCCCGTGGAGCCGCTCGATCTACGTCTCGCCGGACCCGTTCAGCGGCTACGCCTCGTGGATGCTTCCGGGGCTCCGCTACGAGATTGAGACGGACGACCGGGCCGACCTGCCCGGGTGGGAGCGCGTCTACATCGGCGCCGTCCAGAACCTCGCGGAGCGGATGCGGACGGTGGCCGCGATGATGCCGTAAGCCTGTCCTGGGACGTCCCGGCGTTCGTGTCCTTCGCCGCGGTGTCCGGGAAGTTCGCCCTCAGGCCGTGCATCCGAATTGCAGCACGACCTGGGACGACCCGAGGGAGCTGCAGGAGCCAGCCGAGCGTTTCGCGTGGGAGGGGTTAGACTCTCCGGGCACCCAGCAGCTCGGGCACGATGCGGTTGCACCGGAGCGTCGCCCCATTTGGATTCACAGTTCGTCGTCGGTACGTCTTAGTTCTCCTATGTTGAGGTATAACTTTGCATCGCCAACCAAATGATGTCAGGTCCACTACATGATGAAGCGTGACTGGGACCTCGTCTTCTCGGAGTACAACCTTGGACTCCGACTCGAGGATCAGCTGAACCAGGTCGAAGACAAAGTGAGAACCGTCGATCCTGTGCGATTCAACACCAGCACTGACGACCTCCTTTCAGCCACCATTGCCTCAGAGCTCGTGATCGCTCCCGTCGCACTGAATGAGGATCAGCTCTCCGTCTCATCTCGGGACGTTAGTGTGGACCGGGTTCAAAGAAAAACGCGGTTGTGGACGTGGCGCTGTCTTTCGCAGGCGAGGATCGAGAATATGTGGAGCAGGTCGCCGAGCACCTCGTCAATCTCGCTGTAACCGTGTTCTACGATTGCTACGAGACTGCTGAACTATGGGCTGAAGACCTCGCCGTCCATCTCGCGAATGTCTACTCCCGCGACTCCCACTTTGTGGTCATGTTCGCGTCACGGCACTATGCGGAGAAGGCGTGACCGAATCACGAGCGGCAGCATGCCTTGGCGAGGCACCTCAAGGGGCAGACCGGTCGGATACTTCCTGTGCGTATCGACGACTCCGAGATTCCGGGAGTGCCGTCGACAGTCGGTTATCTGGACGCGCGCGCCGTATCTCTACGCAAGCTCGCCGAACTGATTCGCCAGAAGGTGGATGCGCCGTGACTGCCGGCCTCCGTAGCCGGTGACGGTGGTCAGGGCGGTCCCAACCGGTGAAGTAGCCCAAGAGAGGTGTGTAAGATGGAGGCGACGATACGCGGGAGAAGTTCGCCGGGCCAGCGTGGAAGACGCTGAAGTTGTGGGTGCGGGGCAGGGGCGTGACATGATGCAGGGGGCTCTGGAGGAGGTGGGGGTGACGGAACTTCCGCGCCGGAGGGGTGCGGGGGACGCGCCAGCTGGCGATGAGTTCCGGGGACAACCAAGGTGAGGCAGCTGCGGTTCGCCGTCTTCATTCGAGGAGGGCGGCGTCGATGGCCTCCTCCAAGAAGTCCCAGTACATGTCGATGTAGCTGCGTTCGCCCGGCCCATCCATTAGGAACGGGTTCATCAGCGTGTGCCGGAGGATGAAGATGTGGTCCGTCTCCTCCTCCGGCCGGACCGGGACCGCGACGAACGTCCCGGGGTCGATCCCCAAGTCGCGCAGGATGCGGCCGCACTGTTCGCCGTCGCCGCCCTCCCGGCGCAGCGACGTGTACGACCCGATGAAAAGCGCCTCCTGCACCGGCCGCTCCGCATCCACTCTCATGCGGCGGAACACGCGGCGGGCAAAGCGGTTCATCCGCGCCAGGCTCCGGTTGCCGTTCCGGTTGAGCGCCAGGCAGACGAGGTTGGAATCGGGTTCGAAGGGCACGATCAGCCGTACGCGGTCGTCCAGTCGCTCGGCGGCTTCACGGGCCGATTCGTAGAAGTACTCGCAGGCGCGGATGGTGTGACGCAGGATGCGCCCCAGGCCCTCCCCGTGGAGTGGAAGAACTTCGTGCGCCACGGCGACCGAGGCGGCCGCCGCCCCCGGCTTCGAGCCCTCCAGGATGTACTGGCCCAGGTTCCGGAGCTGTTGCTCGCGCGGGATCTCGTCCTCGACGTCGCCCAAATCGAAGACGTAGGCGGCCTGCTGCGTGATGAAGTCCACCACCTCGCGGTCGCGCGCCACGAACGCCCCCGCCGCGTAGGGCAGGAACCCGAGCTTGTGGGGATCGATGGTCACCGAGTCGGCGTGCCTCACGGAGGTGAAGGCCCGGTAGACGAGACGCGAGGGAAAGTGCTCAAAACCCTTCCGGATCTCCTCGCGCGGGAGGAAGCCGCCGCCGGGGTCCCGGAAGACGCTTGTGAGATACCCGCCCCAGGCCGCGTCCACGTGAACGAAGAAGTCGGCGCCGCGCTCGTTCCAGCGCCGTTGCGCCGCGATGATCTCGTGGATCGGATCGACGGTGCCGAACTCCGTCGTGCCCAGCACGCCGATCACGCCCAGCACCGGCGTGCGGCTGTCGAAGGCCTCCGCCAGGCACTCGTCCAGGTGGACCGGATCCAGCCGCATGTGGTCGTCCACCGCCACCTTGACCAGTTGCGCGGTCCCCAGGCCCATCACCTTCATGCCCTTCTCCCAAGAGTAATGGGCGGAGGCCGGGACCATCACTTTCGGCGGGCGCAACTCCGGGTGCCGGGCGAAGAATCCCTGGATCCCGAGCGTCTCGATGCGCTCGCGCCTCACGGCCCGCCGCAACCTCGGGAAGGCCGCCGGATCCCGATCGCGCACCGCCACCGCGACCTCGCGCCGCAGGCCGATCATTTGGCCGATGCTAAGGTTGACGAGTTCCCACTTGCCGTACTCCGCCAACACCTTCCTCAGCGGTCCCACGGGTCCGGTCGCGAGTTCCGCCCGCCTCACCCCCTCCCGCAGGGCAACGCCGTAGAACTTCACCGCGCGGAAGTTCCACAGCGCCTCGTAGTTCGCCACCGTGCCGCCCGACGTCAGGTGACCCCAGGCGCAGGGCTGGACCGACGGGTCGATGTTGAAGCCGAACATGGCGGCGAGGTCCCGGCCGGCGTCGAGTTCATGGGTGAGCGTGACCGGCGCGGCCTCTTCGCTCACGTTGTTCGGGTTGTAGAGGGTGGTGAGGATCCGCGCCACCAGACCGGGGATCAGCAGGTCCGAACTCATGTGCCCCACGTAACGCGGGTGGAAGATGGGAACGGATCGCTTTAGCTCTCCCGACAGGCGGATCAGCGCCTCGCGGGTGCGGGCCTTCGCCTGTAGAAAGTCCGGGCGGTAGGGGGCCGCCGCGGTGATCCGGTGGCCGTCCTCGGGGTGGAAGTTGCGGCGCCAGAAGGCGTGGTCGCGGACGAATTCGACGACCAACTCCTCGAACCAGCGGTCGTTCTCCCCCGAGGGCCCCAGAAAGAACGGCTGAAGGAAGTCGAGTTCCTCGCGCAATCGGTCGCTGGACGGTCTGCTCATCGACACGGTTGGCCGCGTCAATGGAGTTCCTCGGTCAGCACTCTTGAAGCGCCACCCGGTATTTCATCCTCCACCTCGGGGATGTCGCGGCGGGGTCTCCTCCCCGTCCGGCGGGCCGTCGCCGCAGATCACGGTGATCGACATGGGCGTGTGGATGCCGAGGGTTAGGACGTGGACGAGCCGGTTCACGAAGGACAGCTGCGTTTCCACCACCGCCACGCCCCGGTTCCCGCAGTCCTCTTCGGCCGCCACGGTGGACGGCGGCACGAGGCCGTACAGCCACCCGGACGCCATGGATCGATGTACGCGGTCCGGTCCGACGTTGATTCCCGTGCGGACGGTGGCATGGTAACACCCGCTCAAGAGCACGTCGCCGCCACGACAGCCAGACTCCTGCGCATCATTACGTTCCTCCTCGTTTCGGTCATGTGAATCGCCCTCCCCGCTGCGTTCGAGCGGCGTTGATCGTGTCGGCTTCGGCACCCATCGCGATCCCGCACCCGGGTCGCCCCACCCGATCGCGAACACGAGCCCGGGTCGCCCCACCCGATCGCAAACACGAGCTCGGGGTGCCCTACCCGATCGCGAACACGACCCCACTCTGGAAGACCACGTGGCCGGTTGTCTTCCCCTCATCGTCGATTTCGGAGAAACCCCTGGCGTAGATTATCTCGAACGCCAAGTCGAGCGAGTCCGACAGCTTCACCTGGAACCCGCCGCCGATGGCGAGTCCGAAGTCGCTCGACTTGACCTCGCTGACGCCGCCCTCCCCGCAGGCCACTTCGGCATCCTGCGCACTCGCCGCCGGCCCCGCACCGCCGATCCGTCCCGGGTGGACGCGGTTGGGTATCCCGGGAGGAGGCTCGGGGAGGATGGCCCCTGGGTCGACGGACGTCACCGCCACCTGGCAGGAGAGGTTGAAGGCCACGTAGGGCCCGGCGAGGAAGCCGAAGTTGAGACGCCCCGCTTCCGCGTCGGTGCCCGCGCGGAGGAGCGCGGAGAACTGCACGTAGTCCATCTCGGCCGTCGACTCGGTGAGCAACCGGCTGGCCGTGATCGACGGCGGCACCTCGACGGCACCGCCCTTCTGGGCCAACCCCAAGCCGATGCGCACACCCAAGCCACCGCTCAGCGGGATCCCCGCGTCGACCCCCGCCACGAGTCCGTATCTGGGTTCATCGAAGGCGGATCCACCTCGCGTCGCCGCATCTTCCCCGGACAGGGTTGCGGGACCGATGCCGGCCCTCAAGCCGATGGTCGTCTGCGCGCCGAGCGGCGCGGCCGCCAGCGCGATGACCAGAGCCGCGGCGTGGATGGCGGCTTGCGCGGAACAACGTCCTGCGGACATGGCGTCTCCCTCCATGCGAATGCGTACCCTGACGGCCAACCGCCGAGCGAGGCGGCGGCCCTTCCACTCCCCATTCTCCCCGGTTTGCCCCAGATCATCAACTTCGCGCGCCACCGGCCGGCGCACGCGTGGCACCCTTCGCCTGGCCGACCTCGGCCTCGACCCGGCGGCACCCACGCTGATGGTCTGGGGAAGGCAACACGATGTACCCGCCCCTCGAGAGCATCATGCCGTTCCTGATCCGGCTCGCGCGCGCAATGTCGTCGCTCCGCATCGCCTTCGACTACTTCTCGGTGAATCTGCAGCGCCGCGAATTCGACACCGACGAGGATCTCAAACGGATCGAGGGGGTGGAGCGGGCCATGAACGCCTCGTTCCCCACGGGCTTCCCCGACCTGATGGTGTTCGAGCGGGAGACGCCGTTCAAGGTGGCGGAGTCGGGCTCGTTTGCGGGACTGGCGGAGGAGTACGGGCTGGGTGAGCCGGTGGCGGAGTACCCGGAGGGCTGGCGCGAGACGCTGAAACTGTACCGCTACTGCGTGCCGGAGCGGCGGGCAAGCACCTGACCGGCCCTCCGGGTCCGTGGTCCCTCGAATCGCGTTAGGCGTCGCGCTCGGCGAGGTCCAGGGGCGGGTTCCACGGGTCCGCCCCCTCCCGCCCCACGCCGGGCATGCTGCGCCCCCAAGTGCTTCCGTACGGGTCGGGTCCGTCGGAGAGAAAGCGCGTGATGAGGCGATGCACCATGTTCATCGTCGGCAGATGTCCGTGGAAGCCGGCCAGTTCGCTCAGCGCGCGATCCCGAAGCTCCCAGTAGCCGAAGTCGTGGGGCGTGACGCAGACGAGCCGGTTCTCGTCGAGGAAGGGTGGAATCGCCCCGCGGAGCGGCACGGTGCCGTCGCCCGTCCGCCGCCTCTCCCGCGGATCGGCGCTCCCCCAGTCGTTGCGGCGCTCGTCGGATCTCAAGTCGAACCGCGGCCTCCCATCGGCGTCGCGCCTCACTCTGAGTCCGACCCGGGTCTCCGCATCGACGCCGACGATGGCGAGCCAATCCTCTTTCCGCAGACCGCCGGTCCCCGGTGCGCCGCCATCGCGCAGCCTGAGACCGGAGATCCCCGCGCGATGTTCCCGCGCCGCGTCGAGCATGAGCCGGAACAGCCGGGCTCCGGTCACGTTCCAGCCCTTCACCTGTGCGGCGATGCTCCTCTTCACGCTCGGCTGCCACGCTCTCGGACTGAAGATGTCGGACGTCATTCCCTTCTCGACCGAGAGGCTGTCCCGGAAGCTCGGCAGCAGGTAGTAGAGCGCCGGCGTCATGCGCGCCATTCGCCGTTCCCGGGCTTTGCCGGAGTCGTCGCCGAAGTCGCCGGTGCCGGTGGCCACCTTGAGGATCGCCTCGTAGGAACCCCGAAAGGGGGATGCCAGCGTGACGACCTTGTTCACGGACGCGTCGGCGTGGCGCCGGATGTAGCCGGCGATGATGAGACCGCCCATGGAATGTCCGACCAGGTTGACGCGCGGGCGGTCGACGAAATCCGGATCCTTCCGGTAGTGCCTGAGCAGGAGCGTTCGTTCGATGACCTCCGACACGAACTCGGCCAGCCGGTCCTCGGTCAGCTCGAGACGAAGCCGCCAGTCGTAGCCGAAGGGGAACACCGGAACGGGGGCGCTCTGCTCGTCGGAAAGGCCGTCGCGCAGCTCCTCGATCAGATCCTCGTAGACGAGCGGAAAGGGGCCGCCCGGCGCCACGCGGGCCGGTTCCCGGAACTCGTAGACCTGCTTCTCCGGGTGGAGCGTAATCCGCTCGAAGCGGCGCGGGAGAACGCTGGCCCAGACCGTCTCCGGCGGCAGTTCGTACTCGTCGTGGAGGACCGACGCGGTCATGCCGGGAATCACGATCACCGGCGGAATGACGGGCCTCATGAAAACCCGACGACCTCTCTTCTTGTCACCGTCCAGTCGGATCGCCGATCATGAGTCCGGTAGGGGACGGGTCCCTCTCACCCCGGCAAGGGAGCGAATCCATGGTTTCCGTGTTCAGCCTCTGGCTGCCCATCCTGATCTCCGGCGTGTTCGTGTTTCTCGCGAGCTGCGTCATCCACATGATCCTCAACTACCACCGGCACGACTACCGGGCGCTTCCGGACGAAGACGGCGTGATGGACGCCCTCCGCAGCTTCGATATCCCCGGCGGAACCTACTCCGTCCCGCACGCCGCGTCGCGCGAGGTTCTGATGAGCGATGCGTTCCAGGAGAAGGCGAGGCGCGGCCCGGTCGCCTTCATGACGGTGCCGCCCCCCGACCATCCCCTCATGCGGAGCGGCCAGCTCGTGCAGTGGTTCGTCTACTGCCTCGTCGTGAGTCTGCTCGCGGCGTACGTCACCGGCCTCGCGCTCGGACCCGGCGCCGAATACATGTCGGTCTTCAAGATCGCCTCGACCGCCGCGGTCATGGGATACGCGCTCGCGCACGCCCAGGATGCCATCTGGACCTTCCAAGGCTGGCCGGCCACGGCCCGCAGCATGTTCGACGGCCTCGTCTACGGCCTCTTGACGGGCGGCGCCTTCGGCTGGCTGTGGCCCTGACCCTTACGCGCGCCCGTACGCGCGCCCGTACGCGAGCCCGAATGCTGCACGGCGAGTGCGCGGAGATGGTCGCGAATCGCCTGCTCGCTGAGCGCCGTGCGGCGCCGGCACTCGCCGCTCCACATGAAACCATGGACTGCGGAGACGGCAAAGGCGCCGGCGATGATGGCGGAGCCAATGCGGTTTCGGTCGTAATCCTCGTCCGTGTCGAACGAAGCGCGGGATTCTCCCCAGATGCCCGCTGCCTGTCCGAGGTGGCCCAATCCGACGCCGCCATCGACGATCGGCGCGACAAGGCTGCGGGTGCAGTCGGCGCGCGCCACCGGTCCGGGGGCCTTGGGCGGTCTCGTCATGAAGAGCATGGAGCACCCGCTCGAGAGCAGCGCCGTGACGAGTACCGCCGTGAGCGTGGAACCCGGAGGCGCGCGAACGCCTCGTTTCCCGCTTCGAGTGGGATCCCTCCATGGGCGGACGCCGGCGCGTGCCGTCGCGGGACGTTTCATGCTCTCCTCAGACCCGAAGTGGGAGCGGTTGATCGCAAGTTCGGTTCGACTCATGGTCGTGCATCCGGCGTTCGGTGGGTCGGCCCCTCGCGGTTCATGGGAAGGTGTCGGGTTGCGCACACCGTGAACTCCCATTCGCCTCGGCGGATGCGGTAGGGTTCCCCGGCCGCCGGGACGACCACGTAGTTGTGGCCCAGCGGACAGCGCCGACGCAGGGCTTTGACGTCCGTGTTTGTGACTTCATCCGGGTTGACCTTGCACTCGAACGCATCCAGGCGACCGTCCTCGCGGCGCACGACGAAGTCCACTTCCCTGCCCGACTTGTCACGCCAATAGAAGATGTCGTGTCCAAGTGTCGGAACCGGAGCGAGTCGAGCACCAAGTGCTCCCACGGCACTCCGCGGTCATCATCCCGGATGCGACTCCAGCCCCGCTCGAACGCGACGAAGCCCGTATCGAAGGCGTAGCACTTGGGGCGGCGCACGATCTCCCCGCCGCCGCCGCCCCGAAAGGGGCGGACGAGGCGGACGGCGTGCGCGGTTTAGAGAGCTTCGATGTACGTCTTGACGGTTGGCCGGCTCAGCTCCGTCGCCCGGGCAAGACGACTGTAATCGACCTGTCCGCCGCTCCACCTCAGCAGGAGTCGAAACAGCGACAGGAACCCCTGGCGGTTCCGAACGCGGAACAGTTCCAAGATGTCCCGCGCGTAGAAGCTGTCGATCCGCTCCGAGTACGACGGCGCCGACTTGGCCTCCGCCAGCAGGTGCTCCGGCAACCCGCCGCGGAGCAGCCGGTGATCGAAATCGGCCCGCCGAAACGGCTCGGCGCATTCCTCCCACAGCACCGGGCACAGGTGAACCGGGACCTTCCGGCCGGCCAGCGAATCGCGGAACTTGCCCGTGGCCGCCAGCGTGGACGATCCCGTGGCCAAGATCTTGAGCGCCGGGTATTCGTCGGCGGACCTGCCGGCTCTCCCGATTCTCCTCGGCGTTCACCATGTGGGCGCGGCACAAGGGCTCACGACGGTGGGGCCGGCCCGCAGCGATCAAGCAGGTGTTCGGCGTCCGCGACAGCCTCTTTCCGCGGCCCCACTTCATCCGTCCCGTGCTCCACGACGACGAACGGGTCGCCGGTCGCCATGGCGAGCGCCGTCAAGGCACCGGGACTGCGGTCGATGAGGCGCGACGCACGAACGCGGATCTCGTCGTCGGCGCGGTCGTGTGCCGTACCGGCGTCGACGTAGTTCACCAGCAGAACATCGAGTTTCTTGTCGCCTGTAAGGAAGTTGCGCCCCCCGTCATCGCGCTGGGCTCGGACGAACCCGAGCGAACGGTCCCCCGCAGTGATGGTATAGCCGAGATCGAGGAGGGTCGTGCGGACGCAGCCGAGTCCATCCATATCCATCCTGGCAGGCCGCACCAACATGAGCGGAGCCGACGCGCACGCCGTGAAGACGAAGCAAGCTCCAGGCAGAGCCCCGCGCTTGATCGTAAAGGTCCGTCGGTGCTTGCGCGGGCGCATAGTCTCCTCCGCGTGGTGTCGTGCAGCGGGCATCGCGTCTTCCTGAACACGACCGATTCCTCCGCCGAGTCACTGGAGGCGCCTGGTCGGCCAGGGGGCGGCCTCTGATGCGGAGACGGCGAACTCACGCCTTGCGCGCCGGGCGGTTGCCGCGCGCGCGGATGGAGCGGCACAATGGCTGCCGCATGACGAGACCGGCACGTGGCAGCGGAGCCGGCGTCCAACTCCCGGGAGGCACTTAAGATGCGTGACGCATACCGACGCCATACCGCTCGGCCGCGCCGGCCGGCGTTCCGCCGGCGCGCCCCGCTTCTGCTCGGCGCGGCGCTCGCCCTGCTGCCGGCCCTACTCGGCGGTTGCCCGCCGGGCGACCCCGGGCAAGGCACCCCGGGGGCCGGGGCCGGCGGCGAAGTTGGCGTCGCAAGCGGTGCGGCCAGCGCCTTCATTGAAGCGGGGGGCGCCTTCCCCGACGGGTGGCCCTTCGCCGCCGGAGACCCGCCCGTGACGGCCACGAAGGGCATGGTCGCTTCGACGGACGAGTACGCCTCGCGGGTGGGCGTGGAGATCCTCGCGGCCGGGGGCAACGCGGTCGACGCGGCGGTCGCGACGGGACTGGCGCTCGCGGTCGTGAACCCGGAGGCCGGCAACCTGGGCGGGGGCGGGTTCATGATGATCCGCCTCGCCGACGGCGCCGTCTTCGCCCAGGACCACCGGGAGAAGGCGCCGCTGGCGGCCACGCGCGACATGTATCTGGACGAGGACGGGACCGTGACCGACCTCTCCGTGCGAGGCCACCTCGCGGCGGGCGTACCGGGGACGGTGTCGGGGCTGTGGGAGGCGCACCGACGCTTCGGCACGCTCGAGTGGACCGACGTCGTGCAGCCGTCCATCGATCTCGCGCGCGGCTTCGAGGTCACGACGCGGCTGGTGTCCACGCTCGACGCCGCGCAGGAGGGCATCCGCGCCTTCCCGCACAGCGCGCGCATCTTTCTCCCCGGCGACGCCGTCCCCGGCATTGGCGACACCTTCTCGCAGCCGGATCTCGCCGCCGTCCTCACGCGCCTCCGCGACCAAGGGCCCGACGACTTCTACCGCGGAGAGACCGCCGCCCTGATCGTGGAGGAGATGGAGCGCGGCGGCGGCATCATCACGCTTGAGGACCTCGGCCGCTACGAAACGGTGTGGCGCGATCCCGTCGCCTTCGACTACCGCGGCTACACGGTGCATTCGATGCCGCCCCCATCCTCGGGCGGCCTCACCATGGCGGCCATCGCCAACATCCTCGAGCGCTGGGACTTGGGTGCCATGGGGTGGAACAGCCCCGAGACGATCCACCTGATGGCCGAGTCCTTCCGGCGCGCCTACGCCGACCGCAACGAGTACCTCGCGGATCCGGACTTCGTCGAGCTTCCCGTCGACGAGTTCCTCTCGGAGGCGTACGCGGATAGCCGAGCGGCCACGATCTCCACGGAGCGGGCGACCCCCTCCGCCGACGTGCGGCCCGGGATCGACGCCTTCCTCGACGAGAGCCACACGACCCACTACTCCGTCGTCGACGCCGAGGGGAACGCGGTCGCGGTCACGACCAGCATCAACTCCTGGTACGGCGGCAAGGTCGTCGTGGAGGGGGCGGGCTTCTTCCTTAACAACACGATGGACGACTTCGCGGCCAAGCCCGGCACCCCGAACCAGTTCGGCCTCGTCCAGGGCGAGCGCAACGCGATCGGCCCCGGCAAGCGCATGC
Source organism: Candidatus Palauibacter poriticola (assembly GCA_012270965.1). GTDB lineage: Bacteria > Gemmatimonadota > Gemmatimonadetes > Palauibacterales > Palauibacteraceae > Palauibacter > Palauibacter poriticola. Next base: position 10,418 of record JAAXHJ010000001.1, on the reverse strand, counting down.
TGTCGGCCATGAGCCCCACGATCGTCGAGAACCCGAACGGCGACCTCTTCCTCGTCACCGGCACCCCCGGCGGCGCCACAATCATCACCACGGTGCTGCAGTCCATCTTCAACGTCGTCGACCACGGGATGAACGTCGTGCAGGCGGTCCACGCCCCGCGGGTTCACCACCAGCACCTCCCCGATCTCGTGTTCCACGAATACGGGGGACTGGGACGTGCCGCGGCGAGCGCGCTGGGGGCGCTCGGACACACGGTCCGCGAGCGCGACCCCGGCCCGCCCGACGCCTACTTCACCGGCGGCATGTCGGGCGACCTTCAGCTAATCATGGCGATGCCGGACGGATCCTGGACGGGCTGGTCCGACCCCCGCCGCGGCGGCACGGCGCTCGGCCGGTAGCTTATCCGCACCTCGAGGTCCACCCCGGTTGAAGCTGGTAAGAACTCTAGGTCCGAAGCCGGATTTCTCGTCCGTTGAGGGGCTGCACGGGACGTGCGTTCATCGGATAGAGCGCGGCGAAGGCGTCGATCTGCGCCTGCGAGACGGAGATCGACTCCGTCATCACCACCCAGCTGACCACTTCCGAACAGGGCGGCGTGGTCAGCGAGCCCTGGTAGCGGAAGTAGCCGCGCCCCTCGGGAAGCAGCGTGCCGGGATCGAGCGCGCCGACCGCGGCGGGCGAGTCTTCGGGGCCGGGGATGGCCTCCCAGAGACCCCGGATCGTCGGGTCGGCGTCGCCCGCCTCCATGAAGACCCCGATCACGGCGAGATCCCCCTCCCCGGCCGCGTGCACGAAGTGCACCTCCATTGCGGAGGCGGTCCCGTCGACGGTGTGTTCGCTCGGCAGGTGGAAATGGAACTGCACGAGGGCGAACTCGCGGCCCTCCAGGACGATCGAACTCCCCTCCGCCGTGTTGATCTGGATGGTGTGGCCGTTGTCCACGACCTCCGCCTCCGTGGCTCGCCACTGGATGTCGAGGCCGCCATCCTCCGCCGCGTCCCCCGGAATCGCGCCCGTCAGATCCACGGGAGACTGCTCAAGGCCGGCATCGCAGACCGCGAAGGAGGGATCGAGCCCGCCCCACCGGTCGGAACCCGCCTCTCCCTCGTACCCCCAGTGGACTTCGGCCCCGCCCGCGTCCTCGCCGCCCAACTCCTCCCCTTGTTCCGCCGCCATCTGCCCCACCGCCTCCGTTTGGTCCTCGGCTTCCGGCCCACAGCCCTGCGGCGCGCCGACGAGCAACAGCAGCACTAGGCCGCCAACGAATGTCCCGGGGATACGTGTCGCCGCTTGCATCGGTTCCTCCGTGAGGCGCGGGGGGCTGGACCTGTCCCCCGCGAATCTGCCCGCACCCGCCGGCCCGTCAAGAGCCGCTGCGCGCCGACTGGCCCGTCAAGAAGCCGCTGCCCGCCGACTGGCCCGTCAAGAAGCCGCTGCCCGCCGACTGGCCCGTCAAGAAGCCGCTGCGCGCCGGCTGGCCCGTCAAGGGCCGGTGTGCGGCCGAGGCCACCGCCGTTACGTTGCCCTTCCACCGCTCACACCTACTCCAGGAGACGAGGCTTGACGGAGGGATGCATCATCTCGCAGCCCATCTCCCGCACGGATCTCGCGAAGATGGCCGAGACCCAGTTCGGCGACTGGATCAAGGCCGTCGTCGACCTCTCCCGGGGGGTCATGGCCGTCGGAGGCGACTTGCACGCCGATGATGAGGCGCTGCTCCTCAAGCACGACTCCCGCCAGCAGGACCTCTGGGGCATCAACCTGTTTCCGGAGAAAGACGGGCCGGAGTGGATCGAGTTCGACTCGCTGATCAACATTCGGCCCGGACAGGGGAACCGCTCCCGCGGCGTGGACGACGAGCGGACGCGTGAGCGCATTCGCGTGCTCGTCGAGTCCCTGGTTCCCGCGGAGTTAGGTGACGAGTAGGCGCGCGGAGAATGGCACCCCCCCTTCACAGGCAGGCCGCCGCGGGCGGCTGGGCCAGGCTCGATCTGGTCGAGCAACTCGGGAACATCGGCAGCGAGGTGGAGCGCGCGATTCGCGCCCACGAAAGCGGGAACGCGAGCCGGTTCGACGGCGCACTCGCGCGGGCGCTGGAACTCTTCGACCTCACGGCCGCAGACCCCCGCTGGCACGGCCACCGCTGCCAAGAGGTCCTGCGGGCCCGCGAGGAGTTCTGCCGTCTCTTCTTCGACCCCGACGTGCCGCCCGGATCGGCGGATGGCCTGCGCAGGTACTTCTTCGGCTTCGCCTACGCCGCTCGCATGCGCCACTATCGCCGCACCTCGAACCCCGCGTAACAACCCGTCACGGACGGGCGAAACTCCTTGCCTGGGGCCTTCGCTCTACGGACATTTTGCTTGAATGGCGTGGGCCGAACGGGCGTTCGCGTCGGAGACGCGCGGCCACCGTCTGGGAAGCGCTCTGGGTTCGGCCGGAGAACGGAGATGACCCGCATGTCCTACCTATCGCTGTCCCACAGCCGTCGTTCGTTCAGCGCCCTGATCCCCCTGGCGGCGCTGCTTCTCCTGCCCGCGGCGACACAGGCGCAGGATCGCGAGGTGCGCGTCACGGTGTCGGAAGGGACCAATATGGCGGCGGCGGTCTCGCCGGACGGGAGCCGCATGGTGCTCGATCTCCAGGGGACGCTGTGGGTGATGGACGCCGGGGGCGGCGAGGCGCGCGCGATCACGGACATGTACTACGACGCGCGGCAGCCGCAGTGGGCGCCGGACGGGAGCCGGATCGTCTTCCAGTCGTTCCGGGACGGGAACTGGCACATCTGGTCGATCCGGCCTGACGGCTCCGACCCGGTGCAGCACACCTTCGGGCCGTACGACGAGCGGGAGCCCGCCTACTCGCCCGACGGGAGCACGATCACCTTCGCCTCGGACCGCTCGGGCACCTACGACATCTGGACGCTGGACCTCGGCACGGGCGCCACGAGCCGGGTCACCGACGCGCCGGGACACGAGTTCACGCCCTCCTGGTCCGCCGATGGGGAGACCCTCGTCTACGCCTCCGATCAGGACGGCGGCGCGGTCCTCGTTCGGGGGACCGATGGATCGGGGCGCGTCGTGGCTCGCGTACCCGGCGCCGTCTCCCCCTCGTGGAGCCCGGACGGGCAGCGTATCGCCTTCCCGGCCGTCTCCCAGGGACAGACTGGGCTCTACGTGGCGTCTCTCGATGGGGGGCCCGACGCCGACGCCGGTCCCGACCCGGAGCCGCGCCGCCTCTCCGGGGACGGTGCCGATGTCTTCCCCTTCCGCCCCCACTGGGTCGCCGACGACGAAGTCGTGTACACCGCCGACGGCGTGATCCAGCGGGCTTTCGCGGACGGGGGCGGGCGGGCCGTCGTCCCCTTCGAGGCCACCTTCGCCTTCACCCGGCCGGACTACGAGCGCGCGCCGCGGTCCTTCGAGGCGGGCGGGCCGGAGCCGGTGGTCGGGATCGTGGCGCCGACCGTCTCGCCGGACGGCGGCTCCGTCGCCTTCACCGCGCTGGGCGATCTCTGGCTCCTCGACCTCGACCCGGACGGCTCGCCGGGCGACGCCGCGCCGCACCGACTTACGGACGACCCCTTCGTCGACGTCCTCCCAGCCTGGTCGCGCGATGGCTCGATGCTCGCCTACGCTTCCGACAAGGGCGGCACGCTCGACATCTGGGTGCGCGACATGGCGACGGGCGACGAGCGCCGGGCGACAACCCTCCCGGGCGGCGAGGTGGGCCCGGTGTTCTCCCCCGACGGCGGGCGGATCGTCTTCACCTCGGTCCAGGGATTGCAGAGCGGCGTCCGCATCGTGGACCTGGCCACGGGCGACATTCGGACGATCCGCGACGACCTCTTCGCACCCGGCCGCCCCTCCTTCTCGCCGGACGGCGAGACGATCGCCATGGGCGTCCTCACACAGTATTCCACGCGCTTCCGGGAGGGACGGAACGAGATTCTCCTGCAGCCGGTGGACGGCGGACAGGACCGTCGCGTGACGGCCGCCGAACACAGGGGGATGGGCGTGCGCGGACTCGACGGCCCGGTGTGGTCGCCGGACGGCCGGCGCATGGCGTATGCGAGCGAGGGCGTGTTGTGGCTCGTCGAGGTCGACGACGCGGGGACGCCGAGCGGTCCGCCGATGCGCCTCACGGACCACCACGCCGACGCGATCTCGTGGACGGGCGACTCGCGTTCGATCGTCTACCAGACTCCCGGCGGTCTCCGCCGCTACCATCTCGACGACGGTGCCATCGAGGAGATCCGCGTCGCGCTCGAGTGGCGACGCCCCGCCCGCGAGGGCTCGGCCGTCATCCACGCCGCGCGCGTGTGGGACGGCGTCTCCGACGACATCGACCGAGACATGGACCTCATCGTCGAGGGCAACCGGATCGCCGCGGTCGTCCCCCACAGCGACGCCTACCACGCCTCGGCCGCGGACGCCGGCGGGGAGGTCGTGGACGCGGGCGGTCACACCGTCCTCCCGGGCCTCATCGACATGCATGCGCACATGGGCTACGGCATGGGCGAGACGCTCGGCCGCGCCTTCCTCGCCTACGGGGTCACGACGATCCGCGATCCGACCTCCGACTCCTACGAGATCGCGGAGCGCCGCGAAGCCATCGACTCCGGCCGCCGCGCCGGCCCGCGCGAGTTCGCCACCGGACGGACGATGGACGGCAACCGGATCTACTACTCCGGCGCCGGCGCGCTGCGCGCCGACGGAAACTTCGCCCTCGAACTCGAGCGCGCCGACCGGCTCGGCTTCTCGCTCATCAAGACGTACGTCCGCCTGCCGGACCTCCTGCAGCGCCGCGTCGTCGAGTTCGCACACTCGATCGGGATCCCCGTCGCGAGTCACGAGATCTACCCGGCCGTCGAGCTCGGAATGGACCACGTCGAACACATCTCCGGCACCAGCCGCCGCGGCTACTCCCCCAAGGTGACGGCGATGTACCGGACCTACGACGATGTGATCCGGCTGCTCACCGCCTCGGGCATGACGCTCACGCCGACCATGGCGCTCATGGGGGGCTGGTGGAAGGTCGTGGGAGAGGATCCGTCGTGGACCTCCGACCGCCGCTTCGAAGCCTTCTTCCCGCCGGGGATGGCCGAGCAGATGGCCGCGCGCGCCGCCGCCCGGGGCCGCATCGGCGGCATCGACGCGCTGCTCGCCGACGCCGGCCGCACCGTGACCCGCGTCGTGCGCGGCGGTGGCAAGGTCGTGGCGGGCACCGATTCCCCCATCATCCCCTACGGCGCCGCCCTCATCGCGGAGGTCGAGAACTACGTCTGGGGCGGACTCACCGAAGTCGAAGCCCTGCGCACCGCCACCTCGGTGGCCGCCGAGGCGCTCGCGATGGAGGGAGAGATCGGGACCCTGTCCGCCGGAGCCCTCGCCGACATCCTCATCGTCGAAGGCAACCCGCTGGAGAACATCTCGGACCTGCGCCGCGCCTACATCGTGCTGAAGGACGGCGAGATCCTCCCCGTTGAAGACCTGCTCTCGCCGCCCGCCGCGCTCGTGCCCTGAAGCTTCGCTCCCACGACCACTTGAGACCGAGTTGAGAAGCGTCGAGATAATGGTTCGAGATGAGCGGGATGCGGGTCACGCTCTGGGGCCCCGGACCGAATGCGGGGTGAACATGAGAGCGTTGCCAAGGGTCGACCCCCGGATGGCCGAAAGACGATGAGTATCTACGACACGCTCGAGAGAATCGATGCGGAATTGGCGCTTGGGCATGCCGCGGAACCACAACGAGTACTCGAGGATCTCATGCGCGACATGAGCCCGCCGGTGCTCGAGGAGTGGCGGGTCGACCTGCAGGCTCGCATCGATGGGTTCCAGCCGAAGCGGCGCGGTGAACTGCAGAGGTTGTTCGACGAGAGAACGCGCACCCCCGCGCCCGAAGGGAGCCGGGCAGTGGTGGATGTCGCCGGATCGCGGGGGGCGCTGGTGAACGAATCGCCCGCCCGGGCGGATGATCTCTATGCGGAGATCGACCGCGTGGATCGAGCCTTCGGGGAGAGACTGACCGTACTCGGCGAGAAGCACATCTTTCAGTGGTCCACGGCGTACGCGGGGGCCTTGAGTCGTCACTTCGACGCCTATCTGCCGCTCTTGCGATCGGAACTGGCGGAGGCGGCGGCTCGCTCGATTCGGCGCCGACTCGATGAGCACACGGCAACCATCTTCGCTCGCGGCTACGAGTACGGCCGCAGCCGCGGCCTTACCCAAGAGATCGCTATCCAAAAGTCGATTCACGGGCTCGCGAGCCTCCTCGACCTATGCCTCGACTACTATTCGCAAGGAGCGAACACGAGCCACAACCGGGAAGACACCTCCGCGCTGCGGGCGCTCATCTCGGCAACGGCGGGAGGCGTCCTGCGCGCCTACGCGTTCCTCCGCCTTGGCGACATGGACGGGTCGAGGCTCTTGGCGAGGTTCCCCGACCGCTGGGTCTACCAACTGGCCTTTCTTTCCGCCGAAGCCGGGGAGGATCTCGTCGGCAGGCTCCCCGAGGGTCCGTTGCGGACGGGTCTTGAGCAGGCCGTGCTACCCCTCCTCGCCTGCCTTGACTCTCTGCTGTCGCTGCCTCGGGAGACGTATTTTCCGATTCCGCTCCTGGGACAGTTTTCGTGGGAGCACCGGTCCTTGGATGTCGGGGTGCGCTCACCCTCGATGTGGGGAGCGGACCGGCTCATCTATCTCCGCGCGCACCTTGACGAAGCCTTCGTTTCGGAACGTGATCTCGACGAGGCCGCCGCGCGGCGGTTCGGCTTCGTCCTCGTCCCCCTAAAGCCAGACTTGGCTCACCGAGTTCGGAGCAACCGGCGGCTGGAGAAGATCGTCGTTGAAGTCGGCGATTCGAGCCCATCCTCCGCGACCGACCGCGCCACCGAAGTGCTCGGCCGACGCATCTACGAACTGCGCAGCAAGATCGAGGGTGCCAAACCAATCACGTACAACGTGGCGCACGAGTTCCCGCTCCATACGCCGGGGAAATCGCCGTTCTATCACGTTCGCCGCACCAGCGTTCGCGACGTTCTGGCTCGATTCGACCGGACGAACGGGGCCCGGCTGTGGTGCAGCGTGCGCCGGAGCGGGAAGACGACGGCGTGCTTCGATCTGGACTTCACGCCCGGAGGGTCCGTGATCGTCCCGCAGACGTGCGGCACCGAACAGACCGCCAACGGAAGAGTGTTGTACGACCTCGTGCGGGAGGCGATCGAGTCGGGGACACCTCTGGCGCGGACCTTCGTCGAATCGGTTCTCCGCGACTGCGCTCCGCTGTCCGTCGATCAAGCCGACCGCACGGTACTGATCATCGATGAGTACGAAACGCTGTTCGGGTATCTCGCCTCGGTCACGGAGTCCGAGCCCGCGGCCCGCTACTCGGTGGCACAGCCGCTCCTGAACCAGCTGGTCGAGTTCGCGCGCGACAATCTGCTCGTGCTCCTGGGGCAGCAGCCGGGCGCACACTTCATCCTAATGGATCAGAATCAGCTCGCGCCCTATGTGAAGCAGGATCCATTCCCCTTGTTCGAGCACCACCTGAAGGCGGGCGAGTTCTCTCAACTTGTGGGCAGGGTGTTGCGCGACCGGATCAACGTCGCCACCGGCTTTGTGGACGCGCTTCACGCCGAGACGGCGGGCCATCCGTTCCTGACCGTGAATGTGCTGCGGGCGGTGGTGGACTGGTTGATCGAGCAGAAGCGTCCGGCCCGGGGGATCACGCTGGACGAGGGAGACTTCACTCGATTCGAGTCCGAGAAGCTCGGCCTCGACCAAGTGAGCCTCGATCCGGATTACGATTTCTTTCGCGAGGCAGCCAAGGCCGCGATGGGAGAGAGCGGCTATCGTCAGAATCGGTGGCTCTACACGGCGTATTGGCTGGTTCGGGAGATCGCGCGCGCCGCCCCGGATACGTTCACCGTCGCCCGCGACGACTTGTCGGTCCTGCTCAAGGGCCTTCCCGCTCCCGGACCCCTGCCGGACGCGAACGAGATGCTGCGGACCGCCACGCAGGCAAATTTCCTGTCGTATACCGACGAGAACGTCTTCGTGAAGGTGCGAACCCTGGGTCGGCTGGCGGCGGCCGTACGTCCGGCATTGGCGTAAGCGAATGAAAGGGCACCATGTGGTGGCCGAGATCCGGCGGCGGGCCCGCGACCGCAGCAGTTCGCTCTGCTTCTATTGGATCGCCTCACCGGCCGACCGTGACGAGTTCTCGCGAGACCTGAGGGCGGAGGCCGCCGATCTTCCGCTGTGCCCCATCGTCGTGCGCATTGGGGGTTTCGCAGACCCGAACGCGGTCGCGGTCGACCTCCTCCGGATCCTCGAGAGCGCACGGTCCGAGTTGGAGCATCCGGGTTTTTCGGAGCGGATTCGGGCGGCGAACCGCCTCGACGTAGTGCTCATCGCCCGCCGAGAACTGGAGTTGGAGAGTAGTTCGTCCCCCATCGCGTTGCCGAGCTGGTTCCCCATCTTCCCATCCACCTCCGTGACGGCAGCAATCATTGATCTCACATGGTCCACGCACGTCTCGCTCAGCGCGGAAGAACTCCACGGCGGGGAGATTGGAAGTCTGTTATTCGAGCTGGACCGGGAACTCGTCCGGAATCTGCGAGCCAGCCATCTACGGGACCACCGGCTTGTCAACTCGCTCCACGACGCCCTGAAGCGCAAGCCCGACGAGTCCGTGCCGTTCACAGGCCTGCTCTCCCGCGCGGAAAAGACGCTCGACGGCGTTAGGAACCCGCGGGACTATCGCCCAACACGGCGGGAACCCACGATCGTCGGCCGCCTGTGGAATCTCGCGAACACAACAACGGCGGACGGGTTGCCCCAACGGGCAAGAAGCCTCGCCAACGCCCTGGATCTTACCCCCGGGGCCGTGGAAGGCTTTCACGAGAGCCTTGTCACGGTGCTTGGCCGACCGTCCTTCCAGCTGGAAGATCCCGTGCAGCGATGGGGCTTTAATCTCATCGTGACGATCGGTGCCGCGTGTCAGCTGTTGACGGCCGCACACCACGCGGATGACTATGCCGAGTATCCGCTGCCCTTGGTCCGTTCCCTTTCCCGCGACACTCGCCAGTCTCTCGATCAAGCCGTGAGCGTCCTGGGTACGCGACGATAGATCCACACTGGTCGAGACGCGGGACATCGACGGTGCGGAGCGGACGCTTGACTTAGGTCTTCAACCGAGACCACGGGCCGCAGACTGGGCCAAAGCTTAATTGGCCCGGTGGCGGTTAGTTCGATGATCGCCGTGGCGGCGACCGGACCCCACGGAGTCGTCTCGGCGCGCGGCGCGTGACCCACTCTCAGGGAATGTCCACCAAGATGAACGCGACCCGGACCCGAGCAGGTCGACGAGAGTGGCGCCTCCATCCGCCTCAGAGAATGCCGATGACGATGAACGCCACCGCTACCGCGCTCAGCGCCCAGATCGCGTGGTCGCTGCGCTGTAGGAGGACGTGCTTGTTGAGGATCGCGCCGATGGGAGCGGCGAAGGCGTAGGTGGCGAAGAACGTCTGGTAGAAGTCGAGCATCAGGGAGCCGGTGAAGCCCCCCGCCCCACCGATGGCCTCGATGATGTCGAAGACGGTGAAGATGATCGTGAACCATACGCCGAGCTGCAGATAGAGCTTGGCCTCGGCCCGGCGGCGGCGTCGGAGGATGGCGAATGCCGCCAGCACTTGGCGGAAGGCGAGCGACACCGCCCCGCCGGGATCGTTCGTGTAGTAGAACAGTCGCAGCCGGTGCGCCCAGCGGTCGAACCCCCGCAGGATGGGCAGGGCGGAGAGGGCGGCCCACCGGGTTCCCAGCAGGGTGATCGCGATGAGAGCGAGCACCGCGATGATCGGCTCGTACACCCCGAACCCGCTCGCGAAGGCGCCCAGCGACCCTCCGGCCAGCATCATCACGATGCCGTCGGCCACCAAGCGGCCACCCGTGCGCCGCTTGGCGGCCCAGTGCGGCTCCGGGGGGAGCGTCTCCCCCTTGGCCGGCATGAAGGCGAGCTGACGGGGCGCCAGGCCCAGGAACTGCCGCCGCGCCTGGTCTTCGTTGAACTTCCGTACCATGCGCGGGATCAGAAGAACGTCCGCGAGCCACCACAGCCCCGCGCCGCCGAGGGTGACGAGCATGAGGAAACCCGTCCCGGGACGGTCGAGATAGAAGCGGTGGCCGCCGAAGACCCCCGTCAGGAGCCACAGCGGATAGGCGATGACCTCGCGCTTCGGCCGGTAGCTGTAGAGCTGGTCGAGGACCGCGCGCGAGAAGTCAAGGTCGCCCCTCCCGGGCACCCGCGGCGGGCCCTGGTGCAGGGCGGATATCCCGAAGAGGATCTCGTCGGAAGTCTCGGCGGCGGGGTCTCGTCGCTTCGGCATCGGCGGACGGTAGGCGGCGCTGGGAGGCGGGGGG
>JAAXHJ010000010.1 GCA_012270965.1 Candidatus Palauibacter poriticola | reverse complement strand
GGGGGGACCACCGCGCCCGCCTCCCGAGCGCGGCGCCGCGGTAGCGGAGCCGGTACTCCCTCGCCACGTAGCTCCCGTCCACCTTGCGGAAGTGCGCCACGCAGCCGGGCGCGTCCATGGCGGCGAACACCTCCTCCCACGGCGGAAGGCCGCCCCCGTCCCGACCGTCGCGGAACACGGCCTCGGACACGACGGCCGCCGCCACGCCCCCGTCCCCGGCAGGCGGATCGGGCAACCCCGAGGGCGAGTCGCCGCACCCGGCGAGGGTCGCCGCGGCGAGAACCGCGCGTGTCGCGGCCGCTCGCGACGCGACGCGCGCCGGGCGGGCGGGAAGTGCGGGAAGGGGGGGGAGGCGCCGCCGGAACACCGCCGCGAAGAGACCGGAGCCCGAGCGGCCGATCATTCGATGCACGACGGCTCTGCGGGACTGCGGTGAACCTTCCCGCTGGGCGCTGCGAGCGTTCACCGACCGCCGGACCCCAACAGCGCCCGCGCCGTCTCCTGCACGCGGTCAACCGTCGAGGGGTAATCGAGAACGATCTCTCCACTGGGCAGATGGGGCGACACGAGCGCCTCGGCGGCGGCACGGTCCGCAGCAACCCTCTCGATAACCTGCCGGATCCCCGGGTCTCGCAGCGCGGCACCGACGCGCATGGCTTCCGTCACAACGAAGCGGTGCTGAGTTCCAGCCAGCCGTTCGCGGGCCACCTCGCGGACCTGCGCCATCCGTCGCTCCGAGAGGGAGCCGTCCTCAATCATAAGCCTGAACGCCTCCAAACATCCCGCGATGCGAGAGTGGTGTCCGCCGGGGTCGGCGGCGGCCTCGATCAAGGGCGGAAAGACCACATCCGCGTCAAACTCCGCCAGCCTCGAAGCAAAGGGGGCGTTCGGCAGCAACTCGATCAAGAACGGGATCCCCCGCCGGTCACGCAGGCCGGCTACGGCGTAGGCGAAGTTGCCGATGGCTTCGCCCTTGGTTTCGCCTTCGGGCCGGTTCGTCTCGCCCCGGATCTCGGCCCACGCCGCCGCGATCACGGCCGCCCGCAGTTCCGGGCCGGCGCGCGGCCCCAGCTCGAGTGCGAGCGCAAGCGCCCGGTCCCGCTCCGGAGTGAGCCGATTGTCCATCAGAGCACGGACGGCGGCGGCCTCCGACATGGCCAGTTCCTCGCCCGC
>JAAXHJ010000007.1 GCA_012270965.1 Candidatus Palauibacter poriticola | reverse complement strand
CTTGACCCGGGAGGATCGATGGTCCGACACTCCGACGTACCTTCCCGCCCACCGAGCCCCCTCCGCGGCGGGACCCGGCCCCGCCCCGGACTCCGCCTCCTACCCGTCGCGGCCGTGGCGTCGGGGGCGTCCGTGGGTTGCGCCGAGCGCTCGTGGAATCCCGCAGGCCCGGAGTCGGCGGCGCTCGCGGGCTCGCCCCCGGCGGCGGCGGCCTTGAGCACGCCCCCGGGCGACGCGGCCGGCGGCCTCCCGGAGCCGGCGACGGTCGCCGCGGGCATCGACGGGCTGGGGTGCGTGGTTCACTACCGGACGGCGGCGGGCGGCTACGTCTCCCACGAGTTCGGCATGAGGTTCCGGCGGGCCGCGCGGCGCGGGGCGCGGCGGGCGTGGGTGCTCACCTACAACGTCATGGGCGCGGTGTCGAGGCCCCGGGAGGACGGGACCGTCGAGACGCTTCCCCCGGTGCTGGGGGTGCGGGCCGTGTGCGTGCTCCCGGGCACCGGGCGGGCGCGGGACGAGACGGTGGCGCGACTGGAGGCCGTGCTCGAGGAGCGGGGGCTGCGCGGCCGGCCGGAGACGAGCGCGCGGGCGCCGCTGGAGCGGGCCGTCCGCTACGCGTGGGCGGGACTGCGCGGAGTGCTCGGCCGGCTGGGCCCCCGGCCGCTGAGCGCGCAGGAGTGCCTGGAACGCAACCGTCACAACGAATGCACCGCGTGGTCCGTCGAGCCGATCCACGTCGTCGCGTCCGGCACGCCCATCAACGTCACGTGCCCGGCGGGGTTCGACTTCGAGTATTCGTCGGCAACTGCGTCCGCACCGGGTTCGACCCGGTGGCTCCCGTCTGGCCCGGCAACTCCGGCGGCGCGTCTCCTCCACCGCCCCCGCCGCCCGAACCCCCCGCGTGCACGGACGACCAGATTGCGATCGCCGCCGAGTACGAACGGGACGGAATCGCGGGCAACTGGCCCTGTACGGTATTCACCCATTCGATAACGACGCACGGGAGGCGCGGGAAGCCCAACATCGGGGTGCACGGCCACGAGACAGGCTATCTCGACTCGAGCTACATCAACGGCGCGGGGCAGTTTTGGGCCGTGGCCGTTCACGCCAAAGTGGAAGGAATCGGAGTCGAATCGGACTGGCGCTGCCCCGTGGGGAACATAGATCCCCGCGTCGGCGGGGCTTCGGGCAGCCAGCACGTGCTCGGGAAGGCCGGAGATTTCTACGCCGACGACTGGGGAGACAGCGTGTACGACCTGATGGAGGGCGCCGCGAGAGCGGCGGGCGCGGGGTACTGGTATAGGGATGTGGCGCACATCCACGTCGACTGGAGGTAGGGGGAACGCGATGGTTTGGAACAGACGTTTTTTGGGGGCCGCGCTGTTCCTCGTGGCGCTGCCGCCGGCCGCGGTTGCCCAGGCGGGCGAGGAACTGGCCATGTCGGAGGCCGCCGCCGTCCGTGCTCTGATGGACAATCGGCTCACTCCGGAGCGGGACCGGGCGCTTGCGCTCGCACTCGAGCTGGGGCCGCGCGCCGGCCCGGAACTGCGGGCGGCCGTGATCGCGGCGGCGTGGGCCGAGATCCGGGGCGAGACG
>JAAXHJ010000005.1 GCA_012270965.1 Candidatus Palauibacter poriticola | reverse complement strand
CTCACCCATTTCGTCGGCAGCGGTCTGGACGACGACCGCTATGTCATTCAGCGGTTCCTGTCGCAGGCGGATGGCGACATCGTTCCGGTCGACGCCAACGGCTCAAGGCCGAAAGGCCGGCGCCGGCCACGGCCGACCGTCGCCTCGTTGAAGCAGGTCGAAAACATGCGTCCCGCCCGCGACGAAATCATCATCGCGACGGGGATCAAGCTGCGCAACTGCGGCGTGCAGCTCTGGGGCTGGCGGGCCATGGGGATTTTCGTGGAGCGCCGCCAGAAGGGCTGACCGGCCCGCGCTTGGGACGTCCCGCCGGCCTCGTGCCGGGGGGCGTCCCGACGTCCCGACGTCCACCGCGACCGGAGATTCCCTCATGCCCCACAAGGATCCCGAGGTGCGCCGGGCGCGCGACCGTGAACGGTTCGCCCGGCGCACCGCCGAACGCCGCGCCGCCGGCCTGTGCCCGAAGTGCGGCAAGCAACCACCCGAACCTGACCGGAGTATTTGCCAGCCTTGTGCCGAGCGGGCCCGTGCGGCCGGCCGTGCGCGGGATGCGCGGCTTCGCGCCGCCGGCAAGCCACGGCGCAACAAGGAGAAGACGCGGGCGTATGAGCGGAAGCGCGTCCGCCGACAGACCGCCAAGCGCGCCGCCCGGGGCGTCTGCACTAAGTGCGGAACGAACCCCGCCGAGGCCAGCCGCCGCCTGTGCGAGTCGTGCGCCGAGAAACGCCGGGAGGCGGATCGCCGCCGTTACGCAAACGCCAAGGCGGCCGGCTTCAAGTACGGAGGCAAGAACATCGAGTCCAAGCGGCGGAGCGCCCGCGTCGCCACCCGGAAGCGCCGGGAGGCGCGCGCCGAAGCCGGGGTGTGCAGCCGCTGCGGCAGCCGGCCGCCCGTCGAGGGCGGCGCCACCTGCCGGCCATGCCGTGAGACCAGGCAGGAGGCGGAGCGCGAGCTGTATGCCGCCCGGAGGGCCGCTCGCCTGTGCACCCGCTGTAGCGGGCCGACGACCGACCTCGGCTCCCGGTGCGCACGCTGCGCCGTGCTGGAGGCGGAGCGCGGCCGGCCCGGACGCAAGAACGCTCGGAGCCGGGAACGGTATTGGGAACGCCGCGCCGCCGGCCGTTGCACGGACTGCAACGCGCCGAGCCACGGGGCGTCGAGGTGCGAGGCCTGCGCGCGCCGTTCCTACGAGCGATCCGACTTCTTCCGCGGCATCCCGGTGTGGGATCCCAGCTTCACCGTGATCGAATTGGCCACCGGTGAAGCTCGCGGGCCGTTCGACACCGAAGCCGAGGCCGTCGCCGAACTGGCCTTCGCCGGGTTGTCGTTCGACGAGGTGGAGATCGTCAACGACGCGCCGGTCACGGCCCGATTCGCCGCCTGGGTCTGACCCTTTCTCATCGTTCGGCGGGGGGCATTCCAGAGAGTTCGAGGACAGCGGGTGCGGGGCAAGCGTCCAGGAGAACGGAGGGAGAAGGGCTCCCCCGGCCCGGGCGCGCAACCCAAGGAGACGTTCATGTTTGCACCCGACACCGACTACGACCCCATCACTCCATCCACAAGCCACCTGCTCGCCGAGATCGGCATCGACATCGACGCCGTCCGCGAAACCATCGCCGACGACCTGGCCCGACGTTGTCCCAATCATGAGGTCGCCGAGACCGGGAGTTGGAGGGAAGCGAGAGAAGGATGAACGGACGAGGGGCCGGAGCGAGGCGTTCCTGTCCCGGCCGTTCGATCACCCATCGTCATCACTCAGCAGAAGGAGAATCATTATGAGCTTCGGATTGAATCGCGCGGAAGTCATCGGCCGCCTCGGCGCCGACGTCACGGTCAACCACTTGGTCTCGGGGGGCCGCGTGGCCAACCTGAGCATCGCCACTGACGAGTCGTACATCGACAAGACGAGCGGCGAGCGGGTCGACAAGACCGAATGGCACCGGGCCGTGACGTTTCAGCCCGGCCTGGTGGACATGCTGGTCAAGCACGCCCGGAAGGGCCGGCTGGTCTATCTCGCGGGCAAGCTGCAGACGCGGCGCTGGCGCAAGGAGGGCGAGGACTCCGACCGCTTCTCGACCGAGATCCTGCTCGCGCCCGGTTCGCGGGTGCATTTCCTGGATCGCCCTAACGGCAACGGAGCGGCGGTCGAGGCCGGCGAGCCGGCGAACGGTTCGGCCATGCCGGCGGACGGCGCCCCGGCGCAGGCTTACAACACGGAGGTCGACGAGATTCCGTTCTGATATCGCTTCCGCGTGCTCCCCAAGGGGGCCGGTGCTTCGACGCCGGTCCCCTTTTCTTATGCAGACGGGTTCGAGTCCGCACCGCACCGTTCGGGGTCTGCCGCCGCCGGTGCGGGGGAGGTGGAGAAAAGCCTGCTGGCGTCGAACCGCGTGGAGAGCAGAGGGAGTTTCACCGCGCTCACATCACACCACGGGAGAATCCAATGAGAGACATCACCTTCAAGCAAGTCACGTCCCACGAATCGCGCATCTACCAGAACGGCGATTGCGTCGGCAATGTCTACCGGCAGGACGACATTCTCAACCCGGGATCGCAACACTACGTCATCCATCTGTTCGAGGACTGGCGCGGACCGAAGGGAGTCCATGATCGGCGACGGATACGCGAGATGGCCCAACGGATGGTCGACACCCACCCGTTCTACGGATGAACGGCGTGGGAGTCTGCGCTCAAGTCTGGATCAGGAACGGTCGGGCGGCCTTCAGCGGAGTCTTTTGGGCGCGTCGCTTCGCGACCGGGCTTTACGCTCCAATCTCCGCTTCGCTCCGATTCCGCTGCAATCCCTCGCGCCTCCGCTCGCAGGCTCGCTGCGCGCTCCGCTTGCCCGGAGAGAAGGCTGTCGTGGAAACAAAAGCTCCTCCCGACGTAGGCCCATTGTTCCACACGTGCTCGCACCGTCAACCCGCGCAAGCGCGGGTCCTCCGCTTCGCTGCGGCCGCCAGGGCGGTGACGGCACTGCGCGCGCGTGAACCAATAAACCTACGTCGGGAGACGCTCTTCCGATGCTCCGGGCCATCCGGCTCAACTCTCAACTTGTTACAGGAGACACTCTCATGCTCGATTACCACACTCACCAAGCGCAGTCACCCACAGCCGTGATCTGCGAGAACGCGGCCCTCTACGGCGCAACGCCCGGGCGCGACGAGTTCGACCCCAGGGACGTCTGGGACCGCGACGACGCGCTCGAAGCCATCGGCGAGGCGTTCCGCGCCCTGGCCGA
>JAAXHJ010000071.1 GCA_012270965.1 Candidatus Palauibacter poriticola | reverse complement strand
TCCGCGTGGCTCTCGCAGGTCGCCCGAGACGACGACCTGGATCCCGCGCTCGTGGCGACGCGCGCCGATCTGACCTCGTTCCTCGAGGGTGAGCCGGGGGCGCGGCTGGCCACCGGCTGGCGCTATGAGCGCTACGGCTCGCGGGTCGAGGAGTTGGTGACCGGCAAGGCTGCGGTGGCACTGGAGTCGGGGGGAAAGCTGCGTATCGAGCGACGATCCGGACGTCCGCTCTGAACCGAGGAGGGTTGCAGCGACGAGGGTTGCAGCGACGAGGGCTCGAGCGGAGATCCGCCGCCCGGTCCTGGGAATATGACGGAGACGAAGGTGTGTAGCACACTAGAATCCTTGATCCCGCGGGAACGCGCGGTGGGAACGGCGTTTCTCGCCAACAGACAGAGCTGGACGCCCGCGGTACGGCGCTCGGCCCATCGAGTTCGGAGTTCTGGTTGTGAAGAAGGGACGCCACCGGCGCTACGAGGAAGCCCGTGCGCTGAAGCAGACCAGCGACGGGTTCGACGCGCTCTTCGAGGACGACGAGGAGCCCTGTCCCGAGTGTGAGGCGCTCCCGGGCCACGACCACCGATCGTGGTGCGCGCACAACTCCGACGCATAGGACGAAAGTTCGATCACGACCGCTGTGAGCGAGGCCTGAGCCTCGCGGGGCGCCGGCGATCAGCCGCCGGTCTCCTCCAGGATCTCGTCGAGCTTCAGAATGTCGTCCTCGAGCACGAGTCCGACGAACGACCCGTCGGCGGTCACGACGGCCAGCATCTCGACGTCGGCCTTGTCCATCGCGGCCACGGCGTCGCGGAGGGTCCAGGAGGGACTCGCCACCGGGAGGTGCACGGCAACCATGTCCCGCACGGTCGTGGATTCCCACTCGCTGCGGGACAGGTCCCCGATTTGATCCAGACCGCACATCCCGACGTAGTGGGGCCCGTCCACCACCGCCACCTCGCGCTCGCGGCGTCCGAGGACATGCATCGTCATCAACTCCGAGATCGTGGCGTCGGGTGGAACGGTGAGGACGTC
>JAAXHJ010000078.1 GCA_012270965.1 Candidatus Palauibacter poriticola | reverse complement strand
CCGCGTGGACTTCGTGGCTCCTCGACCGCACGGGCTCCGGAGGCGGGCGACGGGGCGGACCAATGAAGCGTGTGAGCACGAATTTCCGCGTGCGGCAGCATGCTATATTGGAAGCAATGGCTACGCGGAAGGCCCGCCCTGGTGAGAGTTTTCGGCCGGTAAACCCACGGAGCGCGGCCCCCGTCACCGGGAACGTGTCCGCCCGAAAGCGCCCTTCCGGCGTCGCCCAACCCCGGGCTACGGCCGCTCGCGCCCCGGTTCCGGAGACCCTGGAGCAGGTGCGGAAGTTCCTCGACGGCGCCGGAGCGCCGGACCTCGAGATTTCGACGCGCGCCGACGCCTACTCGTTCACCGAGGAGACGGCGCGGAGGTTCGACTACGCCCGCCTCGGGAAGGCCGACAAGGGCGCCCTCCGGCTCTTCCTGTGCAGGGTGACCGGCCGGTCGCGAGCCCAGGTCACGCGGCTGTTGCGGCAGTATCGGACCAGCGGGCAGGTGGCGGATCGCCGGGCTGGCCCGCGACGGCCGTTCTCGCGCCGCTACACGAGCGCGGACATCGAGCTGCTCGCCGAGGTGGATGCGCTCCACGGCACGTTGTCCGGGCCGGCGACGCGACGGCTGTGCGCGCGCGCATTCCATCTCTTCGGCGATCGTCCGTTCGAACGCTTGGCGGGCATTTCCAACGGTCACCTGTACAACTTGCGGCGTACGCTCGGCTATCGCCGATGGCGGGGGACCCTGCCGTGGATCCCGACCTGCCCCGTGCCGTTCGTCCGACGCTGGCGGGTGCAGCCCTTCCGCCAGCCCGGCCATTTGCGGATCGTTGGGGTTCGCCCGCGTGACCCGAAGGCCCTGCGTGGGCTGTACCACCTCGAGCTGGTGGACGAGGTCACGATGTTCCGGTTCGTCGCTTCGGTGGAACGACTCGACGCAACCTGCCTTGCACCAGTTCTCCAGGATCTGCTCGAGGCGTTCCCCTTCGCCATTCGGAGCTTCCACTCCGGCCACGGCTCCGGACAGGGCGACGCGGGAGTGGCGGCGCTCCTGCAGGTGTTGTACGCGGACGGCGTGGCGCGGGCGTGCCGCGGCGCCGGCAGCGTTCCGGTCGCGTCTTCAAGGGGACTCACCCGCCGGGTCAACGGATTCACCCGGAACGTGCTCGTGCCGTACCTCAACTACCACCGACTGCGTTTCTTCCCCGTCGAACAGGTCGACGGCACCGGCCGTGTCCGCAAGTGCTACCGCGATCTCGACGTGATGACGCCGTACGAGAGGCTCAAGTCTCTCCCCGAGGCGGCTGCCTGTTTGCGGCCCGGGGTGACTTTCGCGCGCCTCGACGCGGTCGCCACGGCCGTGAGCGACAGCGAGGCCGCGCGTACCGTGAACGAGGCCGGCATCCGTCTGTTCCGACAGTC
>JAAXHJ010000028.1 GCA_012270965.1 Candidatus Palauibacter poriticola | reverse complement strand
TCGATCCAGCGCTGCTCATCCGAGCGTCCGAACTCCCCCCGGATCTCGGGCGAGAAGCGGTAGAGGAGATGGAAAAGCGTCGAGGAGTACCCTCCCGAGAGCGTGCCGCTCAGCGACAGCGACTTGCCGCAGGCGTCGGCGAGGACGCCGCCGGCGATGCCCTGTGCCGAGCCGCGTCCCTTCAACTCATGCACCTCATCGGCGATGAGCAGATCGAAGAAGTTCTTGAGCCGCTGCTTCACGTAGTCGGCGAGCGGGACACGGCGCGGGCCCGAGCGGTCGGCCTGCCAGAGCGCGGATCCGCACTCCGGGCACCAGCGCTTGCGGCGGGCGAGGTCGCGGCCTGTCAGCGGGACCCCGTCCCTGTCCACGACCTGCGCGTGGCAGTCCGGGCAGCAAGGGATTCGGAACGGCTCGCCCGTCTCCTCGTCGCGCACGAGGCGTCCCCCGTTCGTCGCCCATCGCTCCACGACCGCGGACCTCCAGTGGTACGACAGTTTGGCGCGTTCTCGCGACATCACCGCGAAGAGCGGCCCGTCACCGGTAGAGGCGCGCAGCCGCTCGAGGTCGGTGATCGAGGCGACGATGACGGCGCGGGCGCCGGGGACCGTCTCCTCGATCTCGCGCTTCCACTTTCGGGTCAAGTGAGGGGGACAGATCACCAGGATGCGCCGGAAGCCGGCGGTGTAGGCGGCTGCCGCGGCGATGAAGCTCTTGCCCGTGCCCATCTCGCCGACGACGGTGGTGCCGCGCTGCGCCCGGAGCGAGAGCGCCGCGCCGCGGATGGCGTCGGCCTGCGCGCCCAGGGGAGCGCGCAGCAGCTTCGGGAGCGGCTGCTCCAGCTCGGAGGGCCGGTAGCGGGGCGGGTAGGACTCCACCACCCGCTGGGCGATGGCGTCGCGGTAGGTGTCGATGAATGCTGCGAGGTCCATGGTTCCGTGTCCTTTCTCCTGTAGGCTGCGGGGCGGTCGCCCTGTGCGGCCGTCCCCCGTTTGCGAGGACCCGCCGCCATCGGGTGCGGCGGCGGGTCCTAGTGCATGCGGATCGGCGTCGACCCGTCGGGGAGCCACCACCTGGAGGCGGCTGGAAGAATCA
>JAAXHJ010000002.1 GCA_012270965.1 Candidatus Palauibacter poriticola | reverse complement strand
AAGAGATCCGGCCGCTTCGTCAGCGCACTCCCGACCAGCAACCCGCCGTTGCTCGCGCCCCGGATGGCCAGCTTGTCGGGGTTCGTGTAGCCGTTGTCCACGAGCCATTCTGCGGCCGCGATGAAGTCGGCGAAAACGTTGGGCTTGTTCTCGAGCATGCCGTCGCGGTGCCACTCCTCTCCGAACTCGCCTCCCCCGCGCAGCGTCGCCATGGCGTAGACGCCGCCCTGCTCCATCCAGACCGCGGCGCGCGCGTCGAAACGGGGCAGCAGGTTTACGTTGAAGCCGCCGTAGCCATAGAGAAGGGTGGGGGTCGCGCCATCGGGTTCGAGTCCCCGGCGATGCGCGACGTACATCGGCGCCTCGGTCCCGTCCGCGGAGGTGTACCACACCTGCTTCATCTCGTAGGCGCCGCCGTCGAACGGGACGCTCGAGGGCAGCCATTCCTCCGTTTCCATGGTCTCGAGGTCGAGTTGGAGCACGGTCCGGGGCGTGAGGAGGGATGTGAGGGAAAGGAGTGCCCCGCCGTCGCCGTGCGAGCGCAGGATGGCGACGTGATGTTCCGGGACGGGGATCTCTTCCTTCACCGCCCCGTCCGCTCCGTAACGCACGATGCGGCTGCTCACGTTGTGCAGGTAGTCGGCGAAGATGTCGTCGCCGATGAACTGATACCCCGTGAGCACATCCTCGGCCTCGGGGATGACCTCCCGCCACTGGCTCGGGTCGGGCGTCTCGGGCCGTACCGCCACCACCCGGTTGTGGGGCGCGTCCAGGTTGGTGAGCAAGTGGATTTCCCCGTCCACCCAGCGGGGCCGGAAGCGCGCGGGCGCGCCCACCACGAGGGGGACCGGTGGCGTACCCGCGCGCAGGTCGTGCAGGTAGACGTCCGTGCGCGCCCAGCCGTGCTGCACCGTGTAGATCAGGTAGCGGCCCTCATCGACCTCCGAGGCGTTGACGAAGGCGGTCGGCCCGATCCCCGCCCCGAACAGTTCGACATCCTCCGACATATCGGTGCCCAGAACATGCCGGCGAACGCGGGGGCCCGTCTGGCGGGACCGATGGGTGTAGTAGAAGCCGACGCCATCGGACGTGAAGGCGACGCCACTGTAGAGCGCCGTCGGCAGTCGGTCGGGGAGATCCTCGCCCGAGTTCAGGTCGCGCACCCGTACTTCGATCTCGTCCGGGCCCCCGTCCCGGATGGAGTAGAGCATCAGGTTGCCATCGGGCGAGAAGCCCTGGATGCCGACGCTGGTGGTGCCGTCCGCCCGCAGATCCAGAGGGTCGATCACGACCTCGTAGTCCGCGGTGAGATCCAGTGGGTTC
Source organism: Candidatus Palauibacter poriticola (assembly GCA_012270965.1). Classification (GTDB taxonomy): domain Bacteria; phylum Gemmatimonadota; class Gemmatimonadetes; order Palauibacterales; family Palauibacteraceae; genus Palauibacter; species Palauibacter poriticola. The sequence continues at coordinate 47 of JAAXHJ010000002.1, read as the reverse complement.
GTGTCCGGCTCCTCCGGCGCAGGCCGCCGGTAGATCGCGCCCACCTC
>JAAXHJ010000084.1 GCA_012270965.1 Candidatus Palauibacter poriticola | reverse complement strand
CCCGGAAGGCGACGATCGCGATGGACTCGACGGTCGTGGTGCGCTACGGGGTGAGGCGGGCGGGGGCGGAGCGGGGCTGCAACCCGAAGAAGCGGGGCCGTCCCTCGCACCATCCCCTCGTGGCCTGCGTCGCGGAGACGGGTGACTGCCTCGGAGTGCGCTGGCGGCCGGGCGGCGCGCACACGTCCCGGGGGGCCGAGGCGTGGCTGGCCGAGCTGGTGGACCGCCCGAGGGGGCCGGGGTGCGGGACATCGCCGTGCGGCTCGACAAGGGGTTCTTCGGCAAGCGCATCGTCGCCCGCATGGAGGCGCTCGGCGTGTCCCATCTGCTCAAGGTGCCGCGGCACCCGTGGCTCCCCGGCTTCCGGGGCGCATGGCGGACCGCCGCCGAGGCGGAGGGCCGGGAGCTGAGGACCGCCTCCGGCGAGCTGTGGGGTACGCGGCTCCTCTCGGTCGAGAGGCGGAGGCGGGTCCGGCCGGAGGAGGGGGAACTCGATCTCGCGACGTGGGAGGCTTCGATGAGCGCCGACGTGCTCACCAACATCGAGGACATCGGCCCGGTGGAGGCGTGGCGCGCGTACAACGCGGGGGCGGTCGTCGAGCGGCGCATCGGCGAGCCGGGCCAGCTCTCGGCCGGGCGCGCCGCGGTGGACGACCTGGGCGGCAACGCCCCGCCGTGGGGCCTCGTCGCGCTCGCCCACCAACTCCTCCACATTCTGCGCGCGAACGTCCTCGGCGGCGGCTGGCGCGCCGTCCAGCCGCACGGCATCCGGCTGCGCCTGTTGCGCGCGCCCGCGACGATCACCTCCCACGCCCGCCGAACCTCGCTCGGGTTCGCGAGCGTGGACCCGGCCCTCGGCCTCCCGCGACGGACCCTCGGGACCATCGAGCGGGGTCCGCCGCCGCCCGCGCCCGCCTGACCGGCCCCAACCCGGCCTCCGCGAAGGCGCCGCGCGGCGGCGCCCCGTCCCCGTGTCTCCGCGAGCCGCCCGGGACGCTCCCCGGGTTCCGCCCCGGCCGTCCAGGTCTCCCTCCCTCGCCGCGAAAACGCCCCCTTCCGGCGCCTAACCGCCGCGGTCGACGGTCATAATCGCGGCCCAGCCCCCGATTATCCGGAAATGCAGGATTCGGGGTGAGACACCGGTGGTTCGAGCCGAGTGCGGCAGGACCTGAGGTGGTCCGAGTTTTTTGGACGGGTCGTTGAGGTGGCTTCTGGCGGCGAACGGAGGCACCGAGGTGGCGGGCAAGGGACGGAGAGTCACGGTGTCGCAGCCGGCTTGGGCTCAAGCAGCTGCGGCGGGCCTATGGCGGTGAGCGCCTGGAGGCCGCCTGCCGCCGCGCACTTGAACATCGGCGCACCGACCTACGGGTCTGTCGAGTCCATCCTCGCAACGAGCCGTGACCAAGCCGGCACCGAGCGGCACGAATTTCCCCTGCCCGGCCGGCACACCAACATCCGGGGGCCCGGGTACGAAACCACCAGTGCCGGAACGGAAGGAGTCATGACGAAAATGCGTCGCCGATTCACCCTCGAGCTGCTCCACGAGCGGCCTCTCGGGCATGGCCCCGGCCTTCGAGGAGCGGGCCGCCATGCCCGACATCGCCGAAACGTCCTTCGAGGACCGCCTCTCCCCGCTCCCTGAACGCGGGATGATCGAACGGGAACGGCACCGCTACATGCGTCTCAAGGGCCACGACTCGCTCCCGACCGTGAGGCGCTGGCTGGACCCGGTATGAGGCCGAGGGCCTGGTGGGGCTCGAGGACTGGCCTCGCTCCGGCCGTCCTATAACGAGCGTCACGCCCGGGGTGGAGGCGGAGGTGGTGCGCCGGACGCTGGAGGAGAAGCCCCCGAGCGGGACAGCACTGGAGCATGCGGCTGATGGCGGAGGTGGCGGGGCTCCACTACAGCCAGGTGGCGTGGATCTGGAGGAACCCTCTCTGCCAACACGCGCGAGACACGGGAGGAGAAAGAGATTAGAGTAGGGGGAGGCGGAAACGAGGAGAAGGGATGAAGATGAACGCAACGCCCCTCTCTTCGAGGAAGGGCAGGCGAAGCGCGGCGGCTTCCCCGCCGGATCCGGAGGTTCCGGCGAAGGCGACGCGGCGGCGCTTCACGGCGGCATATGTCCGGCGACAATCAAGATGAGAACGCCGCGACAATCAAGATGAGAACGGGGAGAGGTCGCGACGCTTCGGATGCCGGGATGATGGTGGGGTCTTCGGCGGGGGGCAAGGGGGTGCGGGGTGGCGTGTAGGGAGCAAATGAAGTTGTCCGGTTTGGTAGCACGTAACATGTCCGGTTTGGACATGGAGCCCGCGGAGGCGAGCGTAGCGAGCCGGAGCG
>JAAXHJ010000063.1 GCA_012270965.1 Candidatus Palauibacter poriticola | reverse complement strand
GCGTAGTTCTCGACCCGCTTCCACACGTGCAGCACGGAGCCGCACGTGGTATCGACCAGGATGCATCCCTTCGCGCGCAGCCGCTCGAAGTCGTCACGGGTCACCCCAAACGCGGGAATCAGAACGACGTCTTCGGCCGTGAGGCGCGAGAAGTCGAAGTGCTTGTCGTCGGACGGGTAGATGAAACGGATTCCCAGTTCCCGCATACGCTGGTTCACATGCGGGTTGTGGATGATCTCCCCGACCAAGTGGATGTTCCTGCCGGGAAACTTGGTCACGGTCTCGTAGGCGTAGTCGATGGCGCGGTCGACCCCGTAGCAGAAGCCGAACTCCTGCGCCAAGCGCACGGTGATGTCGCCGAAGACGTCGGTGTAGCCGCGCGCGCGGATGCGATCCACGAGCTGCGAGTGGTACTCGGCGTCGATGATGGGTTTGACCCGGGTCTTCAGGCCGAATCCCTTCCGGAAATATGTCTGCTCCATGGGACACTCAAGGCGTGCGCGTGGCGGCCGATAGGTGCGCGTGGATGTCGATCCGCAGCCTCCCGAGAATGCGGAGAGGACCGGGCGGAAGGAACCGGCCCGCCGATGCCTTCACATGCTGCCCGCGCGGGCGGCTTTCGCGCCGGACCTTGGAGGCAAGTAAACCCGGACGGCGGCGGCGATCAAGCATCATCTGGAGACGCTCCGGCGCCTCCGGCGGAATCCCCGGGCTTTCAGAACCAGTCGAAGCCACCTTAATTTACCCTCGAGCTGTCCAAGACGGGACCACTTCAACAGCCAGCAGCGGTCGGAGGCAATGATAACGGCGGAGTCTCGCACCCTGCCGGGGGACGCTCAGCCGGGCGGGTGGTCGCGCGCGTTCGTGCCATCGCGTGCGGTCGGCCGGAGTTCCGTTCGCGCCGGCCTGTTGGCGGTCGCGCCGCTGTTGCCCGCACCGGCGGCCGTCGTACCGCACTCCCTGGCGCCGGACGCCTACAACGAGCCGCCGATCGTGAAGGTCACAACCGGCTGGACCGAGGTCGAGCCCGGAGGAAGAGTGTCTCTGACCGCGACGGCGGAGGATCTTGACGGCGCCGTGAATGGCATCGAGTGGACCGCGACGGCGGGCCGGCTTGTGGTGGCGAATGACTGGTCCAGCTATCCAGTGGAATCGGGAGCGACCTGGACGGCCCCGAACGAGCCGGGCGATGTGGATATCACGGTGACCGCGGTCGACAACGACGGGCTTGAGGGGTCGGCCTCGGTAACGGTGACGGTCACCGCCAACCCCGCGCCCTGGGTGACGGTCACCGCCGAACCGGGCCATGTGGTTCCGGGCGGAGTCGTACGCCTGACGGCGACGGCGGGCGACCCCGACGGCGGTCCGGTGACCTACGCGTGGAGCGCGCCGTCGGGAACCTTCGACGCGACGGACGCCGCGACGGCCACATGGACGGCGCCGTCGGAGCCGGGCGTTTTCGAGATCCGGGTGGAGGTGACCGACGACGAGGGGCAGAGGGCGTCGGCCGCCGAGAGGGTGATTG
>JAAXHJ010000018.1 GCA_012270965.1 Candidatus Palauibacter poriticola | reverse complement strand
GGAGCTTGCTCAACCCCCCTTCGCGTATCACGACACGAATGTTCTCAGTGCCCTTCTAACCGGCGGGGCGGACATCCTCCCTCGAGGTGGACGACGCCATCCGGTTCACCGAGGCCTTCACGCACTTGTGAACCGGTGAGCCCTGCCGCGACCGCATCGGGCCTGCGCAACATGCTGCTCTCCAACCTCGGCCTGCGGCAAGATGGCCGAGGCCACGACCGCGCACGGGTTCTGGGAGTTGATGCACATCGCCCGCCGGAACGTGGAAAGGCGACGCGTTCGACCGAACGTTGGCCGCCGTCGTCGAGGCCCGGGCCGTACTACCGATGGCCGCCGCGAAAACGCTTGACGTAGGATCCCGCCCCTTCCTGCAAACAACCCACGATCGGTGCTACGCTACGAGGATGAGCACCGACACGAAGTGGATCATCGGGACGATTGTTCCGGCCATCCTCGTGGTAGCCGGCTTGCTGTCGGCGCAGATTGCCGGTCTGAACGCTCGCATCGACGATGTGAACGCCCGTTTCGGCGACGTGAATGCCCGTATCGGCGACGTCACCGCCAACGTGAACGCCCGCTTCGACGACATGAACGCCAACGTGAACACCCGCTTCGACGACATGAACGCCCGCTTCAACGACCTGCGCGGCGAAATGAACCGGCGTCTCGACAACATGCAGGCCGACATCCGCGAGATGCGGGTGATGCTCTCCGAGCTCCTCAAGGGCGACACCCCCGCCGACGACTGACCGAAGCGACGCCCCTCGACACCCTGGGAAGCGGTACGACCGTGCCGGCCCACCTCACCTGGGACGCCGGCTGACGGGGCCCGGCGGAACGTGTCCCGCAAGGTGGAACAACACCGCCGTCGAGTTGGCGCGAAGCGGGCTCATCGATCTAGAACAGGTCCCCGGTCTTTCGGCCGCTTCCGCTCGGGCGGCGGCCTGTCGGCGGAGCGCTCCCGCTCTTGCGCCCGTTTCTGCTCCTGCTCCCACTCTTGCCTGAAACGCCGGCTCCACTCTTCGTTCCGGATGCGCTCCTGAACGGTCCGGATCCTGACCGTGAGCTCCCACTCGGGCCGAGCGGCCTCCCGCGCCGCCAGCAGCTTCTCGTGCAGGCGGCGCGCGTCGCGACCGCAGCCGCGGTTGATCGCGGCCGCCTCGAGCTCCCGCTTCTTCCGGTCGTCCTTCCGGCGGTCGGCCCGCTTGTACCGCCAGCTCTTGTGAACCTTCCCGACCGCCTCCTCCGCGCGCTTCAGGATCGCCCGCCATTCCGCCGAGTCCGAGTACTCCGCCGGCAATCGGCTCTCGTAGTCGCTCAGGTGCGCCTCGGCGACCCGCCGGCGCTCGGTCCGATCCGGGGCCCAGGCGCCGGCTGTCGTCCGCCAGGTCACCTCCTCGACGGCCTTGTCGCTCCAGGCCGGCGCGGGCTTGGCGAGCGCGGCCGGCAGCTCGCCCGGTTCGGCCCTGGTCCATCCCGAGTAGGGCTCCTCCCGCTCGAAGAGCCGGTTGCGGCTCGGCGCGCACGCGGCCAGCTTCGCGAAGTCCGGACGGTGGATGTCGGCCGCGTGCCCGGGCCACTCCCGGCAGTACCG
>JAAXHJ010000030.1 GCA_012270965.1 Candidatus Palauibacter poriticola | reverse complement strand
TCGCGCCCGGGACTCGCGCCGACAGATCCCTAACGCTTAGTGGATCCGTGCGCAAGGGGCCGGCGCGTTCGTCGCCGCCCACTTGCCGTTTCCTCGCCTTCCCTCGGGCCGCGTCGGCAGGCATCCTCCCTTGCCTCCGGGCGGTGGCGCGGGAAGAGTTGTCGGCTGCGCCCACCGACGTGGTCGGCGAACCAGCGTCCGGCCGCGGTGCCTACTTGGGGAGAGGTAGCCTTGTCATCTGAGCCCGACAGCCGGTCCGACCGCCTGCGGGCCCCCCGTCTGGCGGAGATCGAGGCGGCGCGCGAGCGGGTCTACGCGGCGGCCCTCCGCTCTCCGCTCGTCCGTCTCGGCGCCGGCGAGGGGCCCGAGATCTGGCTCAAGCTCGAAAACCTGCAGTCGGTCGGCTCGTTCAAGATCCGCGGGGCGGCGAACGCGATCGGTGTGATTCCGTCCGCGGAGCTCGCGGCGGGGGCATGGACGGCGAGCGCGGGGAACATGGCGCAGGGCGTCGCCTGGAACGCGCGGCGTCTCGGAGTCCCCTGCTCGGTCGTCGTCCCCTTCGGGGGAGGCAGGCTCGCGTGCGGGATCGCGGCCGGCCTGCGGGCCGTCGCCCCGCGCGTTCCCGTCTTCGCGTCCGAGGTCGCGGGTCAGGCCCCGCTAGCGGAGTCGCTGCGCGCGGGCCGGGCCGTCTCGACGTCCTATACGTCATCCCTCGTCGATGAAATCGGGGGCCCACGCGGCCGAGGCCTCCATCTCCGCGCTGGAGATCCCGATGGTCGCGGCCAGTCTCGGGGGGCCGGAGTCGCTCGTCGCGCGGCCCGCCGCCGCCGTCCACGCGGGTATGTCCGCCGGGGAGCGGGCGAAGGCGGGCATCGGGGACGCCCTCATCCGCTTCTCCACCGGACTGGAGGCGACGGAGGATCTGGGGGCCAACCTCGCCGGGGCGCTCGCGAGCCCGCCCGGGGCGGTGGCTTAGGGCAGGATCTCGTAGCGGACGACGTACGGGATGTCGAGCGCATCTCTCTCCACGATCCAGGCCTCGTGCCGGTTCGCGTAGGACACGCGCGATGTGCTGGGCAGCCGAAAGCGACCGATGCTCGCTCCGGAGGCATCGAGCACGAGCCAATCCCGCTCACCGTCCCGATCCACTCCCACCAGCCAAGTGGTTCCGTCGCTGCCGAGCCTAACGCTCGTCACGGGAGGGAAGTACCGGGTTCGCTCGTAGAATTCGAGCATGGCACCCACGAATTCACGCCGGTCGACGACGACCCCGTAGTCAAGGAGCCGATTAATCTCGTCACGGTAGTAGCCGTCCGGCACGGGGTGAGGCTCGTAGACGATGCGGCGCCGAAACAACGTGTCGCCGTCCGCATCCACTTTCGTTACTCCAAACTCGGGGATACCCGTGCCCGTCCAACTCCGTCCTTCGACCAGCACGGTGCCCGATCCGTCGGACGCGAACTGCCAGATGTCCCCCTCCTCAAGGGGATGGCTCACGTGCAGCACCCCGTCCTCCGGTAAGCCGGCCGTGATCTCGGTCGAAACCGGCACCGAGACCAAGGCCAGCGTATCGCGCATCCTACCCGCGTCGTCCAACACCACCATTGGCAGCTCCGCCGAAGATCTTCGCGCCGGAGCCGCATCGGGCGGGAGCGGAGCGGCCGCCACGCGGAGGTCGGCCAGCACCACGACCGGCTCGAACCTCGTCGTTCCGTGCGCGTCCGGCGCGTAGGAGCGGTATGGAATCGTCTCGGCCTCACCGGTCGCGACATCGAAGAACGTGAAGCGCTGCAAGATCATGTCTCCGACCCATATCGTCCGTGGCCCGCGCCAGCCCAGCGTCGTCGGCCTCGTCATCTCGCCGGGACCCTCGCCCCGACCACCGCCTAGGTCGCGGACAAACTGTCCCTCGCGCGAAAAGACCCGGATCACACCCTCCAGCGGCAGCAGGACGTACACTCGGTCCTCATCTACCAGCACGCTGCCAACGCCCGACAGCCCGTAGATCGGATGGTCCGGGCTTCCGATCACGAGCCGCCTTTGGAGGGTCCACTCAGGCACCGCGCCCGGCACCGACTCCGGCACCGGGGCGGCGCAGGCGAGTGCCAACGGCACCGGTAGGATACCACCCACGAACCGCCGCGCCGCCCGCATGTCCGTATCGCTCCGACGACAGTCTCTCTAGACTACGGCAGGATCTCGTAGCGGACGACGTACGGGATGTCGAGGGCATCTCTCTCCACGATCCAGGCCTCGTTCCGATCCGCGTAGAACACGCTCGATGTGCTGGGCAGCCGAAAGCGACCGATGCCCGCGCCCGAGGGATCCAGTACCAGCCATTCGCGCTCACCGTCCCGATCCGCTCCCGCGAGCCATATGGTGCGGTCGCTGCCCACCGTGAGGTCGGTAACGGAAGGAAGGTATCGGATTTGCTCGAAAAACTGGCGCAACGCGTCCGCGAACGCTGCCCGGTCCATGATGATCGGAAGATCCAGGAAGCCAGCGATTTCGCGATCATAGTATCCGCCCGGCACGGGGCGCGGATCATAGGCAATCTGACGATGAAAGAGGGTGTCGCCCTCCGGATCCACCGTCGTCACCCCGAACTCGGCGGGACCCGTCCCCGTCCAGCTCCGGCGGTCGACGATCGCTACGCGCGATCGGTCGGGCGCAAACTGCCAGAGACCGTATTGCTCAAGGGGATGGGAGATGTGGAGGGCCCCGCCGTCCGCGACACCGGCCGTAATCTCGGCCTCGACCGGCATCGAGAGCAGGGCCAGAGTGTCGCGCACCCTCCCGACGGTGTCCAAGACCACCATGGGCGATGTCGTGGGGATCGACCGGCCCCGGGTCGCATCCGTGGGGAGCGGAAAGTTCGCCGCGCGGCGGCCGGGCAGCGCCACGGCCGGCTCCAGCGCCGCGGTGCCGTGCGCGGCCGACAGGTAGGTTTGGTACGGAACCGTCTCCGCTTCGCCGGTCGCGATCTCGTAGAAGGTGAACCGCCGCAACTCCCCGTCGCCGATGGCGATCGTCCCGGGCCCGTACCACCCCATGAAGCCGGGCCGCATCATCTCGCCGGGACCGGCCCCCCGGCCGCCGCCCAGGTCGCGGACGAAAACGCCATCCCTCGTGAACACGCGAATCGTGGCATCCCGCACCAAGAGGACGTACACGCGGTCATCGTCGGCCAGTACCTCGCCCGGAGCCCAAAGCCCGTACACCGGATCGTCCGGACTTCCGATGGCGACGCCCCTGCGGAGCTTCCACTCGGGGACTTCCCCGAGCACCGGGTTGGATACGGAATCGGCGCATGCGAGCGCTGACAGGATCGAGAGGATGCCCCCCGCGACCCATCCAGCCGCCCGCATGCCCGAGTTTGATTCCACAACCACCTACAGCCGAAGGTGCTCCGTAGCCTGCCGTGCCGCCCGAACGGCGCTGGCGGAATACGACCTTGAGACGATCCCGCCATCACATGATCGCCGCGTTCGAGGACCGCCCAACGCAACGGTGCCGCGCTCGGCGGACGCAAACGTTGCCTCGATCACCCTCTCCTCACCGGACTCTTCGAACGTGGGAGTACTGGGCGTTTCAGGTGCAGCCGAACGCCCGTCGAGTGATAGTTCGACGGAACAGGCACCGAGGTTGAAGCATGAACCGCACGTGGGCGTGCCGCACGCTTGGTACCCCTGCTTGTCGCCGGTACAGATCCTGCAGATTGTCGGTTTCTTGTCGACCAGCATACCCCCCCAGCCGCAGGACCAGCACTGAGCCGCCGCGGGCTCGACCGTCACGGCCGTCGCCAAGAGGGCGGCGGTGAAACCGAGCAGAAGGATCCGAGTGGCTTTCATCGTGTTGCCTCCTTGTGCTGCAAGGTTGCTCCCGAGACCTGTTCCCAGGAGTACTTCACGAGTTCGCTGCCGTTGAGGGTCCGCACCGCCAGCATCACGGGCGCTTTCGCCGCCGCCGCAACGAACCCGAACGGCACCTGGACGTGGACGTACCGCTGGAATCGACCTCGCCCGTCAAACCAGAGGAGGAGCCGGTCGTCGGTTCCGCGATTCGCCCACGTCTGCAGGTGGCCCGGCCCGACCGCCACCGCGGAAGTCACGCTCCAGAGGGCCGGACTCCGGCGCGGCGCGCTACCGATATCGTGTTCGAACCAGTCGGCCGACACCGGCTCGAACTCCGCGGGCCGCCATTCGGGGCCCGTGCCGCTCCGCCACGCGCGGAAGGGACTGAGGGTCTGCCACACGAGGGCTCTCCGCCCATCGCCCGACAGCCCGAGCGGCCCGGCGTGGGATGAGTCGGGCACCCAGGTGCCGCGCCCGCGCGGCAACCGGAGGTGCGAAGGCGTCGAATCGGAACCGGTGATCGCGAGAACCCAGCCGGTCGCGATCCGCGCGGCCGCGGTCGCTTGCCGCGCGCCCGGCAGGGCCTTTCGAGAGTCGACGGCTCCCGTCGCGTCGGCCCTCACGACATGGCCGCTCGCAGCATCCACGACCTCCATGTGGTCCTCGTTCAGAAACGATACGCCGACCGCGTGGCCGATCTCGGCGAGGAGGATGTCCCTGGGAGCGGATTCGCCGTACAGGCGGACGCCGCGGCTGCCCGCGAACCACGCGGCGACCACGTCGCCCGAAGGGGAGAGCGCCGCGCCCTTCAGCAACCGGTCCCCGGGCAGGGCGATGGCCGCCTGCTCCGTGAACTCCATTCGCGGGGTGACATCCCGCCCGGAAGGGACGGCGTTCTCGGCGCGTCTCGGCGAATCGTCGGGGATTCCGTCCTGCGCGCCGCCGCATCCCAACGAGAGACCGCACAGGACAACCCAACACGTGCCCGAATCCAAACCCAACCGACGATGACGTCGTCTCACCCGACGTTCTCGGGGCGGTTGGAATCGGGCAGCGTGCCGAACCGAGGGGTGGCGCCGCTCCGGACGCCGGAAGCGCCGGAATCGCGTCGGAAAAGGCTGCTGCGGAAACATCTTCTCTTCCCGGGCCAAAGGGGATTCGCGCCCGGGACTCGCGCCCGGGATTCGCGCCCGGGATTCGCGCCCGGGATTCGCGCCCGGGACTCGCGCCGACAGA
>JAAXHJ010000019.1 GCA_012270965.1 Candidatus Palauibacter poriticola | reverse complement strand
CGGCTCGAGCGCTACCTGCAGCTCGCCGCCGAGGACAACATCCAGATCGTCAGCCCGACCACGCCGGCGCAGTACTTCCATCTCCTGCGACGCCAGATCCTCCGCCCGTGGCGCAAGCCGCTGGTGGTGATGTCCCCCAAGAGCCTGCTCCGCCACCCCGAGGTCGCCTCGGGCATTGAAGAGCTCGCGCGGGGGCGGTTCCGACGGGTGCTCGGCGACAAGGCGGCGGAGCCGGCGGAAGTCAAGCGGGTGCTCGCGTGCAGCGGGAAGATCTACTACGACCTCAAGGCGGCAGCCGACAGCGCGGAGCGCCGCGACATCGCTATCGTCCGCATCGAGCAGCTCTACCCGTTAGCGGAAGCGGAGCTGCGGGCCGTCCTGGCGCCCTACCGCGGGGCGGATGCGTGCTGGGTGCAAGAGGAGCCCTTGAACATGGGAGCGTGGAGGAACATGCAGATGCGCTTCCCCCGGACATTCGCGCGATCGGTTTGCAGGCCCGAGTCGGCCAGCCCGGCCACGGGCTCCCCCGCCAGCCACAAGCGGGAGCAGCGGCAGCTGATCGAAGAGGCGCTGTCGATCTAGGCGGAAGGACGCATAGCGAGTGCCCATCGAACTGAGAATCCCTGATGCGGGAGAGTCGATCACCGAGGTCCGGATCGGGACCTGGCGGAAAGCGCAAGGAGACCTCGTCGCGCGCGACGATGTCGTCGCGGAGATCGAGACGGACAAGGCGGCCATGGAGCTGCCGTCGCCGGCGAGCGGAAGACTCGTCAAGATCCTCGCGCCGGCGGGGGCCGAGGCGGGCGTCGGGGACGTGATCGCTCTGATCGAGGAGGGGGACGGCCCGGCGCCGCCGTCCAAGGCCCGTGCGTCCGCCCCTCCGCAGCCCGCTCCCGAGCCGGAAGCGCCCGAGCGGGCGCCACGGATCATGCCTTCCGCACGTCGAGTGCTGGGCACGGCGGGCCTCAGCGCGGAAGACGCGGTCGGCACGGGCCCCGGCGGAAGAGTGCTCAAGGAAGACGCGGAACGCTTGGTCGCGTCCGCCGGAGCTGACGAGCCCCGGCCGGCCCCGGCGCCGCCGGAGCCTGCTCACGAGGACCCGCGGCCCCGGGCCGCCGCGACCGGGCCCGCGCCCGTAGCGGTCGAGATCCCGGGCCGCGAGGAGGAGCCG
>JAAXHJ010000052.1 GCA_012270965.1 Candidatus Palauibacter poriticola | reverse complement strand
TCACCGTCACCGAACCGCCGCCCGACACCGTCGAACCGCTCCGCGTGATCCACCCCCGGTTGTCGCCCACCGAGTACGAACAGTGCGACCCTTCGTTCACCGTCACCGACTTCGAATCCGAACCGCTCCCGAACGACAACGACGTCGGCGAAACCGACGGCGACGACGGGCACGACGCCGCCCGCTGCGTCACCGTCACGCTCCGGTTCCCGATCCGGACCGTCCCCGAACGCTCCGCGCCGTCGTTCCGGTCCACCCTGAACGTCACCGTCCCGCCGCCCGACACTGACGGGCTGACTGAACTGATCCAGTTCCCGCTCACACGTCGCGCTTCCCAGCTGCAGGCGTCCGGCCCGTTCGCCGTCACCGACGCCTGCCCCCCGGCCGCGCTCACCGTCACCGACGACGGCGTCACGCTGTCCGGGGAGTTCTTGCACCCAGGACCGTCTTGTTTGACCTCGAACGTGCCCGGCACGCCACTCACGCTCACCGTGGCCGTCCGGGTCTCGTTCACCTGATCGAAGGTCCCTGCCTCGTACCGCACCGTGCCGTTCGACCGCTTCGTCGCGCTGAGCCACCCGTCCGAGGTGCTGGCGTTCCCGATGTAGTCGCGGCAGGCGTTACTCGTGCAGTTGCCCACGCACCTCTTGTTCGGGTCCGGCGCCTGCCAGTCCCACGAGATCGCAAACGTCCCCGCGCCGCCGCTGGGAGAGAACGGGTTCGTACGGCCGGCCGGCATGCGGAAGTTGCTGCAGACCCCCACGACCGGCGGCTCCGGCTCCGGGTCCGGCGGCGGCGTCGGCGGCTGTGGCGGTTGCGCCTGCGCTGCCCCCGACGCCGTCAGGACCGCCAGACACGCTGCCGCCACCACCCGCCGGAGCCAGGCCCTCGTCCGCATCACGCCTCCTTCAATCCCCGCTGCAGCCGCGGTCCGGACACGCCGCGACCCGTCCCCGCCACCTGGAGTGGGGGGACTCGACGACAAGTAGGCGTACACACGAACGCCTCGGGCGCGGCACGCGCCCCTTTGACAGTGAAGTACTGCGGGAGTACGCTAGGAAGATCCG
>JAAXHJ010000099.1 GCA_012270965.1 Candidatus Palauibacter poriticola | reverse complement strand
GTACTGGGACATCGAGAGCGGCCTTCAGGGTTACCGGTGGTACGACGAGCTCCCGTGCATCGTCGGCGTCAACATCCACATGCGGAGCGGGACGCGGACGCACACGAGCACGCGCCAGACCCGCCGGAACGGCGAGAGCCCGTTTCGCGGCGCCGTCGACGAGATCGAACTCGAGCTCCTGGTGAAGCGAGCCGGATGCGACGCGCCCGGCAAGGTGCGCATACCGACGAGCGCCGCGCTGCTCAGCCCGGAAGAGGGCGGGACCAGCGAGATCGAGCCCGTGTTCGTCACCCGCCGCGACGCGCCGATCGACAGAGGCGCCCTCGGCAGCGCACTGGCGGAGGCGTACTTCCAGCCGTCGTTCGACAGCGACGCCGACAGCATCGACACGCAGTTGCGCGAGTACCGGCGGCGGATCGCCTACCTCGTGACCGCGCTCCTCGAGTCCCGCGAGGCCGCGGCCGACGCCGATCTCCGCGAGCTCATGACGACCTGCATCCTGCCGTCGATGAACGGCGAGTCGAACGTCGACATCGAAATCCGCAACGGCGCCCTCACGGCGATCCGCCGGATCTGACCGCGCCACTCCCGGAAGCACGGCAAACCCCCCTTTCATCGCGGGCGATTCCCCGCTGCACCGTCGCCGCCACCCGGCGTTGCGTCCCCTCGGCCCATCGTGCCTGGATCACCGCCCTCCACGGCAACAGCGCCCACAGAACCCCGCGCACCGAACTCTCGCTGCGGTGCCTTCATCGGCCCTCAAGGGCGCTCCTTGGCCCACCTCAGGTGTAGCTTTACGGACGCCCATCGGCTAGTATTCTCACCCGGTCCGAGTTGTGGTGCCCTGTCCCAGCGACCGAAACGGCCGGGCTGGCGCCACCGACGGCGGCGCGATGCAGCGAACGACAGAGTCTTGCGATGTTCGTGATCTGCGCGGTGACGGTTATCGCTGAGCCGCAGAGTGAGGAGATGCTCACCAACGCTGATGTCCGAACGGTGACCAAGAGGCTGCCGGCAGCGGGACCCTGCCCCCGCTCCCGGCGACGCGTGCCGACTTCGGTGCCAGCGTCGACCAGCGCATGGACCCGTCCGTGACGGGGGGAGCCACGCTCCGGGCGATCCCGAACGATGCTGGCGACAGCGCTAACAACCGACGAACTGGACTCCCGAGAGCCTGTTTCCCGCGCAGTACTCCCGTGAAACTCGTACTCCGTCCCCATTGGCTGCCCGTGGCCTTTCGGTTGCCTGCGCACCGACAGCGCACGGCACACGGCGTGAACACACGGCCGTCGGCGACCCGATCACCAAGACGCGAACCTGGAGGTGCGCCATGCAAACGCGACGAACCCGTGACAGCGGCACGCCGTCTCGAGAAACCACCCAAGACCCCAAGAGGCCAACGATGCCCGCTAGCGATGTCGGCGTCACTCTCAAGATCAGCGACAAGGCTCTGAAGAAACTCGACGAGATTCAAGAAGAGACAATCAAGGCTGCCCAGGAGGACCAGAAGTTCTCCTGGCGCTGAGTGCTACCCCTGTCCGGCGCTGACAAGGACCACTCCTCCATCTGTTGCCCTTACAGTGAAGATTGCCTATACCGTCGCGCCGCTGGACAGCCCGACCGATTGGTCACAGCTGGCTCACACTCTGGGTGGGGGGGACCGCGATGTGGTCCGCAACACGCTCCGACATCTCCGGGTGCTTGGCGCCAAGTGCTACGTCCTCGAAGACCCGTACATCGACCGCGACTACTCAGCAGATTTCTTCCACTTCTATGCTCGCACCTTCCGAGCCCACGAACGGCACTGTAAGCGCGTCCACTTCTTTTCTGCAAACATATCCTTGCTGCTTCGTCGACCTCTATTGACAGACAGACTACGCGAGCTTCAGAACTCAGCAACCAAATCCTATTGCGGCTTCTGTGTCATTCGCCCGTTGCCAAGCGCTCCGATCGGCCGAACGGTTCTCAAGGGGCGGTTCCCGGGCGGCTTCGACATGGAGGCTACCGTTACGTGCCGCGCTAACTTCGACGCAAACCTGCTCGGTGTCAATCTGCAAGTCACAGGTGCCTCCTTCCTCCAGCAGGACGCCCGGGTGGGCGCATGCGCCCAAGTTGCCATCTGGGCCGGTATGCGGCATATGCACGCGCGATACAATTACAATTGGGTTTCTCTGGCGGATATCACGCGATTTGCGAAACCCACAACCGCAGCCGAGGCCGTTTCCCTTCCCGCCGGCTCGGACTTCCTCACCTCCGAGCGAATGATTCGGGGGATTAGTGAAGCGGGGTATCAGCCTCTCTGCTTTAGAGGCCCGGATATCGATAACGCCATCCTGCCGTACGTAGAGTCCGGTATCCCGGTCATTCTCGGCCTCAATGTCAGTGGAGCAATCGGCCATGCTGTCACGGTCATCGGCCGCGTCTTCGCCAAGCAAGAGAACCCAACAAAGGACGCCATCGACTACGTTCCAGCGTACATCGTTCATGACGACCAAGGTGGCCCCTACATGTGGCTTCCCAGGTACGGTGGGGCCAGTACGACATTCTCCTTCACCGAGGATACGCCCAAGCGTGACACACCCGACGGAGTTATCGAGTTGAATGTTCGCGAGCACGCCGTCTTCGCCGTAGCCCTCATGTCTACGAGGGTGTTCTCAACCGCTGCGGCCGCCGAGCACTCCGCATGGGATCGAATTGACTTCATCTTGCGCAGCATGGCCGAGATCCGGCAGCTGCTGAGTGAGCGTCAGCTCTCCGTCGATGCTAGACTCTTGGACGAACTGCAGGCAGCACACAGCGACGGCAGAATCGTGCTACGCACGTACCTGACGTCCGCAGCGGGCTATCGTCGGCACCTCGTCGTCGGCTCCGCTAGCGACGACCTCAAGGGAGCTTTACTGGATCTCCACCTGCCCCACTTCACATGGATCACGGAGATCTCCACGATCGATTCCTACAACCAAGGCTCTCCCGGGCTGCGGCGCATTTACGGGCATACGGTTCTGGATGCGACCTCCACGGGAAAGGGTGGCGACGGCCTGTTGGTGCTCCACCTTCCTGGGCTTCTTTTTACCAACGACATCAATGCACGAGAGAATCCAGAAAAACTTGACATAATTGAGGACGACAGGTTGTACGAGTGCCGCGAGAAGAGGCTCTAGTCAACAGACTGGTTTGGTGGGTAGGGCTCCATTGTCACCCATCCCGAACCGACTGTCGGCAGTCTGCGAACACTCACCGCACGCGACATCCCGTCGCGGCATGTCATAGCCCGCTACCGCCCGGCGGGAGTTCCACCGGAACCACCCCGTCTCGGCGTCGTCGTACTTCAGACCCGTCATATGGAACAAGAAGTCGTCAGCGGCATGTGCGCATGCGATGGCGTTCATGGTGACCACGCTCGGCGCTACGACGCCGGGGTCGTCAACGTACGCATATCCGCGCTTCGCGGCGGCCGGGACCGCCTCGTCCTGTAGTCGTCCTGGATTAATCAGCCCGTTACACCACAGGCATCCTCGCTCGGGTGTCACCATTCGGCTGACGCAGAACACGTTCCCGACGGCTCCATCGTCCGCGACGGGAATCTTCGCACCGACCTGGATTCCCGGGATTCCGTACTGGTGCACAATGGCGTTGAAGAGTAGTCGCGCCCCCATCGTGTCGGCGGCGAGGAAGAGAAAATCACAGTCCTTGAAGCGCGGCGCGACATCCTCGTGGAGGAAGTCCCGCGCCAGCGCGTCGATCCGAGCCATGCGGTTCGCATGGCGAATGTTGCGGACGGCGAGATGAACTTTGGGTCTACGCAGGCGCTCCGCAATGGCCCTGGGGATCCATGAGGGCACGACTGCATCGCGACGTTGAGCTGCGATGAGGCGGGGGAGGTTGGTGACGTCGGCCTTGTCGGGGTCTGCGAGAACGAACTCCCCCACGCCAAGCCGCGCCAAGAGTTCGGCCAGGATGGACCCAGCGCCCCCGAGCCCGACGATACCGACCCGCGTCCGTCGCAGCAACTCCTGACCTGCATCGCCGAAGAGACGACTCTGGCGGTCGTACATCCCAACGGCTGCAGCCTTCGCCTGCGGCATGGGGAACAGAAACCGTCGTCGATGGGAGATGACCGTTGCGTGACTCAGCGGGGCGCGGACGCGGCCAGGAAACCACAAGTCGCCGGCCACGGCAGATCGGGCAAAGACCAACGCGCCGACCGGCATGCCTCGTGCAATGTCCAGGAGGGCAGGATAGCCGCGTTCGTGTGATGCCATGTCGTCGGAGGAGAACCCGACGGCGTCGGTCCCGCCATGGTTGTGAATGGCGAGGTACGCCAGCCTCCTGTCTCTCGCACGGAGGATCCGGCTCTGGATGAACTCCGCCTTCAGCATGCGGTAGCCGCGCTTACCCGGCACGTAGTCCACGCCATCGTTCGCGAGATGGACCTCCCTAGCGACGAGCCTCAGACCGCGGTCGGACTCGCACGTGCCGGCGAGGATTACCGCACCGTGCTCGTCGCAGTCTCCGGGAAACAGGTGCGTCTGGAGTTCGGTATACAGTCCCCCGGGGATCGTCAGTCTCCAAGACTTCATGTCTTCATCCATCGGATAACCTTCAGCAACTTCAGCGCCGCCGTGTCCGTCTCCGGGTTCAGCCTGTTCGATCGACGTGAAATCTGGATAGCCGGTTGACCGCGAAACGTCGCGGTCCCGAAGCCGCCTCCCAGACCCCCGCCGTCCGACCGCGACAGGTCGGCGTTCGTGAAGTGCGGGTAGACGTCAGCGTGGGGGTACTGG
This sequence comes from Candidatus Palauibacter poriticola, assembly GCA_012270965.1. Taxonomy (GTDB): domain Bacteria; phylum Gemmatimonadota; class Gemmatimonadetes; order Palauibacterales; family Palauibacteraceae; genus Palauibacter; species Palauibacter poriticola. The sequence goes on along the minus strand of JAAXHJ010000099.1, from coordinate 8,912 downwards.
AACGTGATCTGGAAGCCAATCCAGACCCGTGCCTGCGCGTACGGCGGACCCATGGGTATGTCCCTCACCACGACGGTCGCCCCGCCGGCCCCGTCCGATTCCGCCTCCACGGGACACGGGTCGAAAGTGCCACGAATCTCCTCGATCGCCTTGGCCACCCCGGGCACGATCGTGCTCATGAGTTGTCGTCGTTCTCGATCGCGAGGAACCGGTCGTTGGGATGCACCTCGATGAACTGGTCGTCCCCGACGAGATCCGTCTTGCCGCCGCCGAGCTCGATGCTCAGCACGAAGTCCTGCTTGATGTTGACGCCCTGCTCGATTGCCGCCTTCTTGATGCTCTCGCCAGTCTGCTTCGACCCGTCGAGTACCACCGCCTTGTCGTTCAACGTGACTTCGACCTTGCCGTCGTCGATCCCGACGACCCTCGCGCCTTCCTCGCCTGCCATCTCTGCACCCCTTTCAATATGGGTCTCCGATTGCTATAATGCAATCTACTACATGTGACCTGGGATTGCAAGAGTGAAATCACGAGACCGCACAGAGCGCTTCGACGTCTCCGCTCTACACGCCGCGTTGGACTCCGAGCGCCGTTCCCGCCACCTCACGTGGAAGGATGTGGCGGCGCAATCGAACGTGAGCGCGTCGACGCTCACCCGTCTGTCCCAGGGCCGGCAGCCCGACGTCAACAGCCTCGCAGCCCTCACTGCTTGGCTCGGGATGTCAGCAGACCACTTCATGCGCGCCGAGACGATCGAGCAGTTCGGCGCAGCCAGCCCGCTTGCCCAGATCTCCTCCATCATCCATCAGGATCCCCATCTGAATCCGGAAGGAGCCGTTGCCCTCGAGGAGTTGATCCGGGCCACGTATGCCCGCCTGAGAACCGACAGCGACTGAGCAGCAGGGGGCATCGGCGACCCGAGGGCGCTCCTCGCGTTCGGCAGCAGCGGCTGGCCGAAGGACCTGCACGGCACCGAGCACCCAGCCGGCATGGGCATCTTCTCGCTCGCGCGGCGGTCGCCCGGATACGCTCGCGGGTCACCGGGCGCGCCGCCTGGAGCGTCCAGCTCGGGGAGGACCACTTCGTCGGCGCGCGCCCGCGGCCGTCGTATTGAACCCCGAGTGAAGACCGCGACCCGGCACCGAGGTGACGTTCTCGGTGCTGCCGACGGACGCGAGCTGGACCCCGAGCGTGATCGCGGACGCGGTGCGGCACTACCCGGTCCCGGACTCCGTCAACGGCCGCCGGCCCGAGCAGACCGACTTCCTGAAGGACGCAGTCCGGACCGAGACCTGGCGCGGACTGCGGGTGAGAGTCTTCCACTCGACCAGCTCCACCTGGGCGACCCCCAGCATCAACTTCCACGGGCTGACGTGGCCTCCCCGGACCTGCCCCGGGTGCACTCCCTGCCCGGCGCCGACGCCGAGGAGCCCCGCACCTAGTGGACCCTCGCCGATGTCGCCGACTGCCCCGAGCTCGAGCTGACCCGGCCGACCCGCACCGCGATCGTGCAGACGCCCTTCACGACCGAGCTCGTCGACGAGGCGACGCGGATCATCTACCGCGCGATTACCGCGGCGGACGGGGCCCCGCGGCTCGGCTACTAGATCCGGACGAGAGCGGCCGCGGCCGGCATCGCGTTCCCGGCCGACCCTCGCCACCTCACGCCGTGGAAACCCAAGAACGCGCGCGACGAGAAGCCCATCGAGCGTCCCCGGCACCCGGACCTCCAGCACGCCATCCTGGTGGACGACGACGAGCTGGACGCCGCCGAGTCCCAGACGCTCGCCTGGGCGGCGAAGGAGTTCGGCACGCTTAGCCGGTGCTGGGAGATCGAGAGCGGGCTTCGGGGCTACCGGTGGTACGACGACCTCCCGTGCATCATCGGCGTCAACGTGCACATGAGGCGAGGAACCGAAACGCGTACGAGCACGCGCAAGACCCGCCGGTACGGCGAGCATCCGTTCCGCGGGGCCATCGACGAGATCGAGATCGAGCTCCTGGTGAAGCGAGCAGGATGCGACGTGCCCGGCAAGGTGCGCATTCCGGCAGCCCGGGACGGGGGCGGAGCCAGCCGGCCGGAGCCCATCTTCGTCACCCACCGCGACGCACCGATCGACCGCGACGCTCTCGCGAACCCGCTGACGGAAGCGTACTTCCAGCCGTCGTTCGACTCCGACGCCGACAGCGTCGACACGCAGATGCGCGAGTACCGGCGGCGGATCGCCTACATCGTGACGGAGCTCCTCGAGTCCCGCGAGGCCGCCGCCGACGCCGACCTCCGCGACCTCGTGACGACCTGCATCCTGCCTTCGATGAGCGGCGACTCGAACGTCGACATCGAGATCCGCGCCCGGCGCCCTCATGGCGATCAACCGGATCTGACTGCGCCTGCCCCGGCAAGAACGCCGAACACGCGAAGCAACACCCGCCGGCAGCGCAAGAGAGACCCTCCTCCGGTCCATCGCCGGCCATCCCGGCTGGAGCTTCGCCGACGCCGACGCCCGCGAGTAGGCCCTGCGGCCCAGCCCCTGCCCCATCCTCATACCGCAACACAGACCCGCCGAACCAACGCCCGACGGGGCCGCCCCGAGGTGTGAACGACGGGCCGGCCCGCCCCGAGAGACTATCGTCCACGAACAGGAACCCGAATGAACCAGAACCACCGGATGCTGACGCTGATCGAGCTGCTGCGACGCGGCCGCGACCGGATCCTCCGCTGCTGGACACAACACGCGCCGGCGAGAACCGCCAAGGGCACGATGTGCGGCGCGAGCGACCGCGCAGCCATCGCCTGGTGCGCCGCCGGCGCCGCCTGGTACGTCGACGACAGCATCCCCGAATGCGTGAACGACCCCTGCTACCGCCTGTACCTCCAGGCTCTGGCCGAGCTCCGCGGGTCGCTGGCCGAAGTGTCCCCGGACGAGGAGCATGGCGGCCACCTGGCCTGCTGGAACGACGTGCATCACCGGACCCAGGCCGACGCCGTGCGGCTGTACGATGTCACGATCGCGCGCGTGGCCCCCGCTCCCTGACCGCCAGCGCCCCGCGGGACACCATCATGCCGACCACCTACAGAGTCGTCCTCGAGACCGAGACCCGGCCGCGCGAAGCCGCGATCGCTCTCGACCACCTGCCCGCCATCCAGGTCGACGCGCCGAACGTCGATGTCGCCGCCCGGCTCGCGCTGTCGCATCACATCGACAGCCGGCCGACCCCGCCTCCCGCCGGGACCTCGTTCGGGCTCATCGTGATCACGCCGCCGCCCTACGACCCGAAGGTGCCCCACCACGACCTCGACGACGAGGCCGAGATGTGCCACCTCAACGTCGAGTACTGGCCCACCGCAACCACCGTGCATTGACCGCCAGTGCGGCCGGAGCAAGCACCGCCGCCAAGCGAACCGGGTCAATGCCGGCCTCCACCCACCTTCGCCGCCACCGCGGCCGGGAAACTCTTTCGACCCACCCGCCCACCCCTGTTGACGACACGCCCACAGGGGCCTTGAACAACGGCCTGTGGGCAAGTGGGGCTCGCGACGCTCTCTCCCCCCGGAAGCCTTTTAGACGCAGCTTCGACGATAATATGACCCTTACATCGGCGGACCGGCGGCTCGATACCTGCCTCAATGATCGATCAGATGCCGCCGGAGGGAACGTGGCCAGACGCTGAGGAAGCCACGGAATCCGTGGCTGTACCCTCCGCTTCCCGACATGCTTCGCCGAAGCAGTACGGTATCGTCAATCCATGAGGACTCCGGCCACCTTCGACATCGCTGCCGAGACCGCGCGCCGCCGGCTTGAAAACGACCAGTGGGCGCCTGCGACGCTGCTGCCGACGGAGGCCTTCAGCGACCAGCCCGCCAGCGAGGCCGCCTTCCGCCGGCTGTGCGCCGCTGACACAGCCCGCGGGCGCGACGCCTGGGCAGTGCACCGCAGGATCATGAGCAGCTGTGCCGGGTGGAAGGAGCGCCCCACCGCGGCCGAGTTTTACGACGCAATCCGCGCGAGCGAACCGACCGACCGTCAGAGGGCGATCATCCGGATGTGGGGTGCCGAGGCGACCCTGGAGGACCTCATCGAAGCCTGGGCCCAACGTGCGTACACCTTCCGTCAGCTCGTGCGCGCGTTGCACCGGGTCGGCTTTACCCGCGGATCGAGAATCCGAACCATCAACCGATGGGCGCGGAGATTCTGACCGTAGCGACGAGCGCCCGCCGGTTGTGGGAGCTCGTGCACCGCCCCATCGGCCACGCTCTCGCGGAGCTCGACGGCGGCCCGCACGAGTTCCGGCTGGGCGGCGGCACGGTTCTGGCCGCTCGATGGCACCACCGGAACAGCTTCGACATCGACCTCGTCGTCGAACGGTCGGTCCCGCTGAGCGAACTCGCCAACCCGTCCAACTCGTTCGACCTCATGATGCGGGCCCTGGGCGGAGCGCCCGAGTACTTCCGCAGGCAATGCACCGTGACCTTCCCGTCGGGACAGATCGACCTCCTGCAGGTGGACCCCGTTCCGCCGGGCGCCGAACACCTCGCCGTGGTCGACGGGACGCCAACGCTCGTCCTGGACACGGCGCAGATACTCCATGGCAAGCTCGAGCGCGCCGACAAGATCGTGGTGCGTGACGTCTTCGATCTGATCAAGGCGGCAGAACTCGACCCTCACGCACTCGCCACGGCCGTGAACTGCCGAAGCCGACGCGAGACCGAGATCGTCGCCGCCACGTTCGAGGAAGCGAACGCAGCGCTCGGGCGGGACGCCCCCCATCAGCTCGTCGGCACTGGCGAGATCAACGACCCGGAGACGCTCGGAACGCAGGCTGCGGCCGCCATCCGCGGAGCCGTATACCGGCACGTGACGGTCCGGACCGAAGGGCCGCTCGGGGTCGTCGAAACCACGACCAACAGCGGAACAGCCCGACGGATCAAGATGACGAAAACCGAGATCGAGCGGAAACTGGCCGAGAGCGGACTCATGGAACACCTCAGCGCCGGCGCCTTCGGCGCCCACCGGATCCGTCGAGCGCTCGAAGACGCCTGCGCCCGGGGAACAGGTGACCAGATCGTATGGGAGACGGGCAGCCGACCTCTTTCCGGCGAGCGCGACGGCCGCGCACCAGATCAGGGGATGTAGCGCCGACCCGGCCCGGAAGCGCGCCGCCCAACCCGCCCATGCCCTGCCACCGCCGCTCATCCTGGAAAACCCTCCGTCACGGACCGGCCGCACGAAACGATCCGGCTGCAGCCCACCAACCCGCATCTGCTACCGCAACGAGCAACAGGACGGCCCCCGCGGACAGGAGGAGTTGGCTCGTTGACCCGAGCATGAGGCAGCCAAGCCCAACGAGCGCGACGACCGCGCTCGACCACGCGGGGACCGCGTGAACCGCCCCGACATACACGGGCAGCACCACGACGAGGACCGTCAGAGCGTCCCACGGGACCCGGCCGGCGAACATCACGCTACCGGAGAGCCGCGGCCCGCTGAACGCGAGGCTGGCTGCAACCGTCATCATGACCACCGCCGCGAACCGAATCCCGTGCTCCATCTCCAACGCTCGCCACCGGATGCGATCACTAGCGGGCCGGCTGCACGGAATGGTCGCGACCGGCGTGGCGTTCCCGCGGCGCCTCCGGCTCCACCACGCTCGCCCGCCACGCGCGGGCGCACTCAAGATCCCTCCAGGGCGTCGCCGCGCGCGAGTGCGCGAAGTCGCCCACGCGATCCGAACGCCGCGCGCGGGTCGGATCGAGGATGAACTCGGTGACCGCCTCCGCACGCTCGCGGACAACCTCCAGAACCGTCACGTCGTCGCGGTCCCCGCCCACCGCGATCCCCGGCGCGACCTCGGCGAGCACCGCCTCGGCTGGCCGGTTCGCGGCAGCGAGCCGGCCGAGGATCTCGCGGACACGCGGGCTGTCGCGCCGATCGAGATCCATCCTCGGCTCCCCCACGCCGACGTTGGACAGAAGGCGATCCGCGACGACGTCCGCCACCGCGCGCTCGACGGCGTCGGCCGGCCGAACCGCGCCCCAACTGCGCCCGGCAGCGAGATCGAGGACCCGGTCGCAGCCGCGGACCACCAGCGGAAGGTCCGGTTCCGCCGCACGGCGGATCCGCTCGAGCATGGCGTGGTCGTGATCGGCGGTGGCGATGGCCGCGTCCGCCCACCCGCGCGCCACGCCCTCACGCTCGCAGGCGTCCCCAAGCGCAGTCCAGAACGCCCGCCGCGCGACCTCGAACCTTGCAGCGGGCACGCCGGTCCGGTCCTCGATCTCGTCCAGCGCGACCACGCCGGCCCGGTCGCCGACGGGCTTGGCCTCGAACGCCCGGGCGCGCGAGACGACGCCGGTCCGATCGAGGCGATAGCGGGCGCACAGCACGCGCGTCGCGCCGTCGAACATCCTCGCGCCCTCGGCCGGGTCCTTCCCGAACAGCCGGTCGAGACGCGCATGGTCGTAGAGCCGCGGATGCGTCTGGACCGCGAGCGCGACCGCCGAGAGGAGCGAGCGGCCCCAGTCCTCCGTGCTCCCGAACCGCTCCGGAATCGGATGGACGACGTGGGCGGCGAGCCCCCCCGCGAGACGCCGACGGCGCATGGAACGAGCGGACCTGGTCCGAGTCGTCGAGCTTGACGGCGACGCCGGACCCGGCGCACAGGCCGAAGACGCGGTCCTCGAGAATGACCGCGTCCTCCGGGCGCCGCGAGTCCAGCTCGCGGAATGCGGCCGGCTCGACGCCGACGACGGGATCGAGCAGCGGCCGCGGCCGGTTCAGAGGATGGCGGTTCCATCCGGCCGCCTGGTCGCCCACGAGCATGCCGTACACAGCCGGATCGCCTGGCGGGACCGGCAGGGCTTCCAGCGCGTCCCGGACCGGCCCCGACGAGACGCGCGCCGGCACGCCGTCGACGACGCCGCGAAGGTCCGCCTTGTCGAGGAGGTCCTCGGCCGCCCGCGCGGCGAGCCACTCGTTGCAGTCCGCCGCGAGCTCCGCCGGGTCGAACTCCCGGAAGCGCGGCTGCGTCTCGGCCAGGTGCCAGGCGAACCAGCCGCCCAGCGTGTCGCCGTACGGCGACGGTGGCAACGGCTGGAGTTCCGAACGCACGGCATCGAGCGCGAGCGGCGAGCCCACCCGCTCGGTGTGCGCCCGCGTCAACACGCGGGCGCACGCATAGGGCGACTCCGGCGAACCCCACTTATCGCCAGCCGCGGCGACGCGCTCGAGGAGCGCCGCGCGGAGCGCGGCGTGATCGCCTTCCGCCCCGCCGTCCGGGAGCCACGGCCTCCCCGTCCGGACGGCGGGGGCCTGCTGCCGGTCGCGCAGATACCCCAGCCCGTGCGCCAGCGCCCCCGCGTAGTCGGCGGACGTCCGCCCCGTGAGACCGTAGAAGAGGAGCGACTCGACGGCCCGGGGGCCCTCCTCGGAGTCGGCGAGGTAGTGACGGGCCACCCGCTTCATCAGGTCCGCCGTCCACTCGCCGTTCGACCGGAACGCCGACGGCGGGGGCTGCTTGACCACGACGGCCCCCTCCGGCAAGCCGCGAGGGTTCTCGGCCGGCGGGACCACGACCTGGACGCCTATCTCCGCCGCGAAACGCAGCGCCGACCGCACCACGCGGCGCCGGCCCTCGTCGGTCCGCTCCGACCAGCCGAAACGATCGAGGTTCTCGTGATCGACGGGCACGCACGCACGCCCCACGCGGGCCTCGGGCGCAGGCGCATCCACGACGCGGGTCGTCCATCCCCCGCCGGAATGCGGCTCGGACACGCGTCTCGGCCGACCCACTCGCGGACCTCCTCACTCACCGGCGGCGGCGACGGGCGCGCGGAGCGCTGGCGGCCGCCACCAGATACAGGACGAGCAGCAGCGCCGAGACGACCAGCCACAGCAGCAACGCACCCGCGACCTCCAGCGCCTGCTCATCCATCCGCGGCCTCCCCCCTGCCGCAGCCGACCGCGATCGCGCGCACGACCGCGCGGACGCGAAGCGCGTCGAAGGCGAGCGACGCCTCGAACTCCGAGCCCCGCGTCACGCTGAACGCCAGGAGGGGATCGACGCCTAGGGCCGCCAGCGCGACCTCTCCCGGGAGCGGCACCGGCCCGAGCGCCGCCTCGACGAACGCGACCGGCTCCGGGCTCGACAGGAACCCGTGCGAGGCCGACCAGCCTCCCGCGGGCCAAGCGGGCGACGGGACGACGAAGGACTCCCAGCCGACGCTGTACCGGCCCGGCGGGAGGACGTTCCCGAACGCAATGCCCACGTCCCACAGGGAGCCCACGCACGAGACCGACAGGTCGGCGGAGACAGAGTCGCCGCGCGCGCCGGCCGCCGCGAACCTCGCGTGGTAAACGAGCCCGGACGGCGTCGCCGCGCACGCGACCTCCTCGAGCGCGCACGGGTCGATCCCGCGCACGGACTTCAGATCCGCCTGGTAGCGCGCGAGCAACGCCCACATCACCACGCCGACGATGCAGCCCACGATCACCACCGTGCCCACCAACCCCTTCATGACTCGAGCCTCGGCTCCTTGAGAACCCGCCCACACGCGTAGCCCAACGGGCGGGTCCCGAATCGGCCCGTCCAGGGATCCAGCGCCCGCACGGCCGCCGCGCCGGGGAAGCCCACTGTCAAGCCGACGCCCGCTCGACCTGCTCGATCAGCCGCCGGTGGAACGCGTCGAGCACGCCCCGCCACTCGCGCGACCCCGCCGCGATCTCGTCGAGCTGGCGCTCGAGCTGCGCCGTGAACGAGTAGTCGAGCAGGTCGCCGAAGTGACGCATCAGCCACACCACCGTCCGATCGCCAAGCTCGGTCGCAGCCAGATCGCGCCGGCGCGACTCCACGTATCCGCGCTCAAGCAGCACGGCGATGGTCTGCGCGTAGGTCGACGGCCGGCCGATGCCGCG
>JAAXHJ010000057.1 GCA_012270965.1 Candidatus Palauibacter poriticola | reverse complement strand
GCCAGCCCGAGGGTCTACGACCCGGCCGACCGCCCCGAGTTCGTCGGCAATCCGCGCCGGGGTCACGCGGCCCCCACGAACGGGACCGATATCTTCTATCCCTACCCTTGGCCGGGTGGAGAATCGCGTTTCTCCGACCCGGTGCGCTACTCGCTCACCGCCTCGATGGCCGTGCTGCGGGTCGGCGCCGACCTGCGCGAGAAGTGGCTCTTCGATATCTGGCGGATGGGCCGGGACGCCATCGAGCGCAGCGACGCCAGCTGGATCATCCCCGCCGGACAGTGGGACCCGGGAGAGGCGGCGGCCCTCGTGAATGTCCTCCTCGAGGGCGGCGTGGAGGTGCGGCGCGCGGAGAGCGGGTTCGAGGCGGACGGCAGTCAGTATGCCGCCGGGTCCTACCTCGTTCCGGGCGAGCAGGCCTTCCGCGCGTACGCCGATGACCTGCTCGAAGCGCAGGCGTACCCCGACCGCCGCCGGACGCCCGACGGTCCCCCGGATCCGCCCTACGACCTCGCGGGCTGGACGCTTCCGATGCAGATGGGGGTCGCCGTGGATCGGGTCGCGGATGTTGGCGCCGGGGCCTTCACCGATGTCTCCGGCCCCGTCCGGGCGCCTGCCGGCGAGGTTCTCGGAAGCGTCGGGTTCGGCTACGCGATCTCGCACCAGCGAAACGCCGCGGTGATCGCCCAGAACCGGTTGCTGGCCGCGGGCGCCGAGGTGGCGTGGGCGCGCGAAGGCTTCCGCGCCGGCGGTACGGACCATCCCGCCGGGACGCTCGTCGTGCGGGGTTCGGGACCCGCCGAAGCCGCTCTCGAAAGCATCACCGGCGAGCTGGGGCTCGACGTGTTTGGGCTCGAGCGGCAACCCGATGTGGAACTCATGCAGTTGGAGCCGGTGCGGGTCGGCCTCTACAAATCCTTCGTGGCGAGCATGGACGAGGGCTGGACCCGGTGGCTGCTCGAGTCCTACGAGTACGACCTGGTGAACGTCTCGAACGACGACATCCGGAACCTCGACCTCAGCCGCCTTGACGTGATCGTGCTGCCCCACCAGCAGCCTTCGGCGCTGCTTCACGGACACGCTCCGGGGACGATGCCCGAGGAATTCACCGGGGGGATCGGGCTCGAGGGCTCGCTGGCGCTGAGCCGTTACGTGGAGAACGGAGGCACGCTGGTGGCTCTCGACGCGGCGAGCGACTTCGTGATCCAGCAGTTCGGCCTGCCGCTCCGCAACGTGACCGCCGGACTTCCGGACCGAACCTTCTTCATCCCTGGCTCCCTGATCCGCACCGAGGTGGAAACCGCCCATCCGCTCGCCTTCGGGATGCAGGCCGAGGTGGCCGCCCAGTTCGTCAGGAGCCGGGCCTTCGAGGTCAGGACCCTCCCCCGCATCCGCGAAGGAGGCATGGAGACCACGATGGAGGCGCCCCCGCCGAACGTCGAGGTGGTGGCCCGCTACGCCGAGGAGGACCTCCTCATGAGCGGGTGGGCGCTCGGGGAGGAGTCCGCCATCGGCGGGAAGATCGCGATGGCCCGGGTCCCGGCGGGGACGGGCGAGTTCATCCTGTTCGGGTTCCGACCGCAGTTCCGGGGTCAGCCGCGCGCCACCTACAAGCTGTTCCTGAACGCCCTGAACGCCGCCACGATCGAAGATCCAGGCCGCTGATTCCGACTTGGGGCGCCGAGCATGAGGCGCCGCCCCCGGCTGCGACGGGAGAAGGACACTTCGGTCGCGGGGGAGTGCTCGTGCCGCTTATCGCCTTCCTCGCGGCGCTAGTGCCCACCGCGCCGGCCGCGGCCCAGTCGAGCGTTTCCGGCCTGGTCGTGGAGGCCTCCACCGGGGCTCCTCTGGAGCGGGCAAGCGTGGAGCTCGTCCAGGCCGCGGCCGCGACCAGGACCGACGAAGGCGGCCGCTTCACCTTCGGGGGCGTCCCCATCGGTTCCCGGCTCACGATCCGCGCCAGGTTGGGCGTCCTGACCGGAGAGACGACTTTCGTCTTCGAGCGGCTGCCGGAGGCGAAAATCGAGCTTCCGAATCCGATCCGGCTGATCCCGCGCGGCGGCCGCCACGAGCACGTCACGGTGACCACCGCCCCGCCGACGACCTCGGGCCTTCGGCTGTTCACCCCCGCGACGTCGTTGGAGGGCCTGGAGCTGTTGGCGGGTGTTCCTCGGCTGACCGATCTCCTGGAAGGCGCGCCGGGTGTGGCGATTCGCAGCCTCGGCCCCGGAGCCGCGCGGCCGATCATCCGGGGCTTCGACGGGGACCGGGTGCTGGTCACCGAAGACGGCGTGCGCAGCGGCGACATCAGCAGTCAGGCGGCAGAGCAGGGGATGATGGTGGATCCGACCCAGGCCGATCGGGTGGAAGTCCTCCGGGGCCCGGCGGCTCTCCTCTACGGGACCAACGTGGTCGGCGGTGTCGTGAACGTGGTCTCGATGGGATCCCGCCTGGTGCGTGACGGGGGCTCCGGGTTGCGGGGGCGGGCCAGCGTGGGTGTCGGAAGCGCCGACGCCGCGCGTTACGGGGGCGCGCGGATCCAGGCCGGAGGCTCCCGTTTCGCCGTGTGGGGCGGCGGCAACAGCCGGCGGACGGCCGACTACCGCTCTCCCGAGGGCACGGTGGCAGGAACCTGGACCGCGATGGACCAGGGAGAGGCCGGGTTCGTGTTCCGGGGGGAGCGTGCCTGGTTCTCCACCGGCGTGCGGCTCGGGGCGAGTGACTACGGGGTCCCGCTCCTTGACGAAGCGTTCGGGGAGGAAGAGGAGGAGGAAGAAA
>JAAXHJ010000089.1 GCA_012270965.1 Candidatus Palauibacter poriticola | reverse complement strand
CGCTGCACGGCTTGCGCTCGCGCTGGGCGACCCGGAGCTGCGGCGCACCGTCGAGCGGCTCGCGACCGACCGTGCGTTCGTCGCAGCGCTGATCCCGGCCTACTGGGACGACGGAACGCCTCTCAAACCGGAGCACCTCGATTGGCGTCTCGACAGCGTGCAGGAGAATGCGCGGCTGTTTCTCTCCGGCGGGGCTGACGTCGGGCCGACCCGCCGTCGGACCCCTTCCGGGTAGAGGGCGCTGCGGGGAACTCCTAATCCGACCGCCCGGCACGCTGCGATCCGGATGCGGACAAGCCTTCGTGTCCAACCGATTCGCTGTGTTCACGAGGGGGGGTCGCCGGTCACGTCGGATCCCCGCATACCTCCAAGTGTGCATGGAAAAAGCCTGTCCGCCTCGATAGGCCGTGCGGCGGACCATTCCCCGCGGGCGCTCTTGCGCGCCGCGCACGGCCGCGGTTCTCGCCGCGGCGGCCCTCGCCGGGCGCGGCGAATCGCCCTCGGGGTTGCCCGATCCGCCCGCCGGGGACCGGGGCGCGGCGGCGGCCGTCGTGTCCGAGACGGTGTTCCGCGACGCCCGGGACGGGGGCGGTCTTCCGCCGTGGGAGGAGGTGTTCGCCGCCATGGACGCGCCCGGCTGCGTGGCGCACTTCCGCCAAGGGGACGGGAGCCGCGTGGCGAGGGAGTACCGGCTCCGGTACCGCGGCGCCCCGCTGGGGAGGCGGACGCGGTGGTCCCCCCTCGCGTACACGGTGAACGTGGCGGCGTCGGCCCGGACCGAGGATGGCGGCGTGCGCGAGCTGCCCGTGCGCGTGGGCGTCCGGGCGGTGTGCCGGCGCCCGGCCTCGGCGGCGGGGCGGTCGGCGGCGGCGGGGTTCGTGGAGCGGCTGCGGGCGGAGCGCGGGCTCGCGGTTCCCTCCGCGTCGTCGTCGGCACGCGCCGTTCCGGAGGCGGACGGCTGGGCGTCGGCGCTGGCCCGCGCGGCCGCCGGGCTGCTGCTGCCCCGTCCGCTGCGGGCCCAGGAGTGCGTGGACCTCGTGTGCCCGGAGATCGTGGTGACAATTCCCACGGACCCGTGTCCGGCGGGGTTCGACCGGGAGGAGGACACCGGGGAGTGCGTCGAGAACTTCGTCGGGAGGGCGCCGGAGGGGGTGGCGGTGGCGGCGGCAACGGCGGGTCGGGCGGCTCCGGCGGAGGCTCCGACCCGCCCGCGCCTCCCGATCCTTCGTGCACGGACGACCAGGTGGCGATCGCGGACGAGTACGACGATCCGGTGAACTGCCCCTGCGACGTTTTCACCGACTCGGTGCTGGACGGCGGGGACCACCGCCACGAGACCGGCTACCTGTCCCCGGACTACCTGTCCGGGCGCGGCGTCGTGCTGTCGGCGGTTCCGGCCGCGTGGATCAACTCCGACTGGCGGTGCCCGAAAGGCAACGCGGCGGTGGGCGGCGTTGCCGAGAGCACTCACATCTAGGGCCGCGCGGGTGACTTCGACGCACCGAACTTCAACGAGGCCCTATACGACAGATTTGTTGAGGCGTCGGCGGGGGGCAGGACGTCCGACTACCGCGACCCGGAAACCGGGCGGTGCCGCGATGGCGGCAGGTGGTGCTATTCGACCTACATCCACATCGACTGGTAGGGGGGAAGAATGCGGCACGGAACGATGAACGCCCTGCTCGCGCTCGCGCTGGCGGTTCCGGCAAGTGTGCGAGGACCAACCGTCGGCACATGCGGAAAACATGGGAAGAGCCTGTTCGCCTCGATAGACCGTGCGGCGGACCAAATCCCCGCAGGGGCCCTTGCGCGCCGCGGCCGGCGAGCGTAAGGGTAGATTTAGGCGTGGTCCCGGGCGCGGTCCCCGGGCGCGGTCCCCGGGCGCGGCAATGTCTCTTGACCCGGGAGGATCGATGGTCCGGCACTCCGACGTACCTTCCCGCCCACCGAAACCCCTCCGGGGCGGGACCCGGTCCCGCCACGGACTCCGCCTCCTTCCCGTCGCGGCCGTGGCGTCGGGGGCGTCCGTGGGTTGCGGCGAACGCGCGCGGAATCCCGCGGGCCCGGAATCGGCGGCGCTCGCGGGCTCGCAGCCGGCGGCGGCGGTCTCGGGCACGCCCCCGACCGACGCGGCCGACGGTCCCCCGGAGCCGGCGGCGGTCGCTGCGGGCATCGACGGGCTGGGGTGCGTGGTTCACTACCGCGCGGCGGCGGGCGGCTACGTTTCCCAGGAGTTCGGCCTGAGGTTCCGCCGGGCCGCCCGGCGCGGGGCGCGGCGGGCGTGGGTGCTCACGTACGAAGTCATGGGCGCGGTGTCGAGGCCCCGGGAGGACGGGACCGTCGAGACGCTGCCCCCGGTGCTGGGGGTGCGGGCCGTGTGCGTGCTCCCGGGCACCGGGCGGGCGCGGGACGAGACGGTGGCGCGACTGGAGGCCGTGCTCGAGGAGCGGGGGCTGCGCGGCCGGCCGGAGACGAGCGCGAGCGTGCCCCTGGAGCGGGCCGTCCGCTACGCGTGGGCGGGGCTGCGCGGGGCCCTCGGCCGGCTGGGCCCCCGCCCGCTGAGCGCGCGGGAGTGCCTGGAACGCAACCGTCACAACGAATGCACCGCGTGGTCCGTCGAGCCGATCCACGTCGTCGCGCCCGGCACGCCCATCACCGTCACCTGCCCGGCGGGGTTCGACTTCGAGTACTCCTCGGGCAACTGCGTCCGCACCGGGTTCGACCCGGTGGCCCCCGTCTGGCCCGGCAACTCCGGCGGCGCGTCTCCTCCACCGCCCCCGCCGCCCGAACCCCCCGCGTGCACGGACGACCAGATTGCGATCGCGGACGAGTACGACGACCCGGCGGCGTGGCCCTGCACGATGTTCACCCATTCGATGACGCCGGGGACGGGGACGCACGGGCACAAGACCGGGTATCTGACGGACAGCTACATCTCCGGCAGCGGCAACGTGCTCAACGACGTCGCGGCGCGTGGCGTGAGCGGCGCGGTCATCACGTCCGATTGGCGATGTCCGGAGGGCAACAGCCTCGTGGGGGCAAAGGGGCTAACGCACGTCCATGGCAGGGCGGGCGACTTCTGGGCTCCCGGATTCCTCGATGAGGCCGACGGAGCGAACGCGACGATCGAGGAGGAGGCGGCGGCGCGCAAGCTCCATGGGGAGTTCGCGAAGGCGGCGCAGGCGGCGGGGGGCCGGTTTTCGGCTTTCGGACAGGACGACACCCACAAGGACCACATCCACATCTTCTGGTAGGGGGGAAGCGATGCGGCACGGAACGACGAGAATCCTGCTGGCGGTCGCGACCACGATCGCGGTTCCGGCGGCCGCCGTCGGGCAGGCGCGAGAGGCCGGGCGGCGGATGACCGAGCACGAGGCCGCCGCCGTGCTTCTGAACC